>NZ_JACBXS010000050.1 GCF_013415485.1 Rhabdonatronobacter sediminivivens
GAAAAGCTCCGCTTCGCCATCCGTGAAGGCGGCCGCACCGTCGGCGCTGGCGTCGTGTCGAAAATCATCGAGTGATCGAAACGCCGATAGTCCTGCCAGGGTGGGTGATCTGCCCACCCTGCGCCAGACAAGGAAGAGAATGATGCAAGGTCAGAATATCCGCATTCGGCTCAAGGCCTTCGATTACCGCGTTCTGGATGCCAGCACGCAGGAGATCGTCAACACGGCCAAGCGGACCGGTGCACAGGTGCGCGGGCCCATCCCGCTGCCGAACAAGATCGAAAAGTTCACCGTCCTGCGCGGGCCGCATATCGACAAGAAGTCGCGCGACCAGTGGGAAATCCGGACGCACAAGCGCCTGCTCGACATTGTCGATCCGACGCCGCAGACGGTGGATGCGCTGATGAAACTCGACCTCGCCGCCGGGGTGGATGTCGAGATCAAGGTTTGAGGAGCCGAACAGATGCGCTCTGGAGTTATCGCAAAAAAGCTGGGCATGACCCGGCTGTTCATGGAGGATGGCCGGCAGGTTCCGGTCACTGTCCTTCAGCTTGACGGGTTGCAGGTCGTTGCCTGCCGCACCGCTGACAAGGATGGCTATACCGCTGTCCAGCTGGGCGCCGGCACGGCGAAGGCCAAGCGCACCACCGCCGCGCAGCGGGGGCATTTCGCAAAGGCAAGTGTGGCGCCGAAGCGCAAACTGGCCGAATTCCGCGTCAGCCCCGACAACATGATCGATGTGGGCGAGGAAATCACCGCTGACCATTACTTCGAAGGTCAGTTCGTGGATGTCGCCGGAACCTCGATCGGCAAGGGCTTTGCCGGTGCGATGAAGCGGCACAACTTCGGCGGTCTGCGGGCCAGCCATGGTGTGTCGATCAGCCACCGCTCGCACGGATCCACCGGCCAGTGCCAGGACCCGGGCAAGGTGTTCAAGGGCAAGAAGATGGCCGGTCACATGGGCGCCGCCCGTGTCACCACGCAGAACCTGCAGGTCGTCCGCACCGACAGCGACCGTGGCCTGATCATGGTCAAGGGCGCCGTGCCGGGCTCCAGGGGCGGTTGGGTCACCATCAAGGACGCGGTCAAGAAGCCCGTTCCGGACAATGTGATCCTGCCCGCCGCGCTGAAATCGGCTGCCGAGGCCGCCCGCAAGGCTGCTGAAGAAGCTGCCGCCGCGGCCGCCGCCGAGGAAGAGGCTGCACGTCAGGCCGCGCTTGAAGCCGAAGCCGCAGAGCAGGAAGCTGCCCTGAAGGAGGCCGAGGCCGATATCGAGGGCGATAAGAAGGAAGGCGAGTGACATGAAACTCGACGTCATCAACCTGGATGCGGCGCCCGCGGGCGAGGTTGAGCTCAACGAGGCCATCTTTGGCCTTGAGCCGCGCGCCGATATCCTGCACCGCGTGGTGCGCTGGCAGCGGGCGAAAGCCCAGGCTGGCACCCACAAGGTCAAGACCCGCTCGGAAACCAGCTATTCCACCAAGAAGATCTACCGCCAGAAGGGCACCGGCGGCGCACGCCACGGCGACCGTAACGCGCCGATCTTCCGCAAGGGCGGTGTCTACAAGGGCCCGACCCCGCGCAGCCACGCGTTCGACCTGCCGAAAAAGGTGCGGGCGCTGGGTCTGAAGCATGCGCTTTCGGCCAAGGCCGGCAGCGGTAAGCTGGTGGTTCTGGACAGCGCCGAGATGTCGGAGCCAAAGACCGCGCAACTGGCCAAGGCGGTGAAATCGCTGGGCTGGCGCAAGGTTCTGATCATCGACGGTGCCGAGGTGAACGAGAATTTCGCCCTGGCGGCGCGCAACATCGACGGGATCGATGTGCTGCCCTCGATCGGTGCGAATGTGTATGACATCCTGCGCCGTGACACGCTTGTGATCACGCGCGCCGGTCTGGAAGCGCTGGAGGCGCGGCTGGCATGAGCACCAAGGCAGAACATTACGATGTGATCCGCAAGCCGGTCATCACTGAAAAGGCCACCATGGCCTCGGAGGCCAATGCCGTGGTCTTCGAAGTGTCGATGGACGCCACCAAGCCGAAGATCAAGGAGGCGATTGAGTCGCTCTTCGGGGTCAAGGTCAAGGCGGTGAACACGCTGGTGACCAAGGGCAAGACCAAGCGGTTCCGCGGCATCGCCGGGCGCCGCAAGGACGTCAAGAAAGCCTATGTCACGCTTGAGGATGGAAACGCTATCGACGTGACCACCGGGCTTTGATAAGGAAACGCGACTCAGCGGCCCCGGTAACGGGGCCGCTGGTTATTTGGTGGATTGCTCTGCCAATGGACGAAACGGAGCCTTTACAGGTTCGAAGCTGACGGAAGACAGAAAGCATGGCACTCAAGTCGTACAAACCAACGACGCCGGGCCAGCGTGGGCTGGTTCTGATCGACCGTTCGGAGCTTTGGAAAGGTCGCCCGGTCAAAGCCCTCACCGAGGGTCTGACCAAATCGGGCGGTCGGAACAACACCGGACGGATCACCGCGCGCCGCATTGGCGGTGGGGCGAAGCGTCTTTATCGTATCGTGGATTTCAAGCGCAACAAGCTTGACGTCCCCGCCACCGTGGAACGGATCGAATATGACCCGAACCGCACGGCATTCATCGCGCTGATCCGCTACGGCGATGGTGAGCAGGCCTATATTCTGGCCCCCCAGCGTCTGGCTGTGGGCGACAAGGTTGTGGCCGGCGCCAAGGTCGATGTGAAGCCGGGCAACGCAATGCCGTTTTCGGGCATGCCCATCGGCACCATCGTGCACAATGTGGAACTGAAGCCTGGCAAGGGCGGTCAGATCGCACGCTCGGCCGGGACCTACGCACAGTTCGTGGGCCGCGACGGGGGCTATGCGCAGATCCGCCTGTCCTCGGGCGAGCTGCGGATGGTGCGCCAGGACTGCATGGCCACGGTTGGCGCGGTGTCGAACCCTGACAACAGCAACCAGAACCTGGGCAAGGCCGGGCGCAAGCGCCACATGGGCAAGCGCCCGTCGGTGCGTGGCGTCGCCATGAACCCGATCGATCACCCCCATGGCGGTGGTGAGGGGCGGACCTCGGGCGGCCGGACGCCGGTGACGCCCTGGGGCAAGGACACCAAGGGCCGCCGCACGCGGTCGAACAAGTCCACCGACAAGTTCATCATCCGTTCGCGCCACGCGAAGAAGAAGGGTCGCTAATCCATGTCACGTTCAGTTTGGAAGGGCCCTTTCGTCGATGCTTACGTCCTGAAGAAGGCCGAGAAAGCACGCGACTCCGGGCGCAATGAAGTCATCAAGATCTGGTCCCGCCGGTCGACCATCCTGCCGCAATTCGTGGGCCTGACATTCGGGGTCTACAACGGCAAGAAGCACATCCCGGTGAATGTCAGCGAAGACATGATCGGCCAGAAGTTCGGTGAGTATTCGCCGACGCGGACCTATTACGGCCACGCCGCCGACAAGAAAGCGAAGAGGAAATAAGCGTCATGGGTAAGGACAACAATCCGCGCCGCGTGGCCGAGAATGAGGCGATGGCCAAGTCGCGCATGCTGCGCACTTCGCCGCAAAAGCTCAACCTCGTCGCTGCGATGATCCGCGGAAAGCCCGTCAGCAAGGCGCTGACCGATCTGACCTTCTCGAAGAAGCGGATCGCGGGGGATGTGCGCAAGTGCCTGCAATCGGCGATCGCCAATGCCGAAAACAACCATGGGCTGGACGTTGACGAACTGGTCGTCGTCGAAGCCTGGGTCGGCAAGAACATCGTGATGAAGCGCGGGCGTCCTCGGGCGCGGGGTCGTTTCGGCAAGATCATGAAGCCGTTTTCGGAACTGACCATCAAGGTTCGCCAGGTCGAGGAGCAAGCATAATGGGTCACAAGGTCAATCCGATCGGCATGCGCCTGCAGGTGAACCGCACCTGGGACAGCCGCTGGTTCGCCGATGACAAGGATTATGGCAACCTGCTGCTTGAGGATCTGAAGATCCGCGAGTTCATCCACGAAGAGTGCAAGCAGGCCGGCGTCAGCCGTGTCATCATCGAACGCCCGCACAAGAAATGCCGCGTGACCATTCACACGGCACGTCCCGGCGTGATCATCGGCAAGAAAGGCGCGGATATCGAAGGTCTGCGCAAGAAGCTGGCGAATTTCACCGACAGCGATCTGCACCTGAACATCGTGGAAGTGCGCAAGCCGGAACTGGATGCACAGCTGGTGGCGGAATCCATCGCTCAGCAGCTGGAGCGCCGGGTGAGCTTCCGCCGCGCCATGAAGCGGTCGGTGCAGAACGCCATGCGCATGGGCGCCCTGGGTATCCGGGTCAATGTTGCCGGGCGTCTGGGCGGGGCCGAGATCGCGCGGACCGAATGGTACCGCGAGGGCCGGGTGCCGCTGCACACCCTGCGCGCGGATATCGATTACGCCCATGCCGAGGCCAAGACGGCATACGGGATCATCGGCATCAAGGTCTGGATCTTCAAGGGTGAGATCATGGAACATGATCCGCAGGCCCGCGACCGTCGGCATCAGGAACTTCAGGACAGCGGCGGCGCCTCGCGCCCGCGTCGCTGATCCGCGTGAAGGAGTAGGACAATGCTGCAACCGAAACGGACCAAGTTCCGTAAAATGCACAAGGGCCGGATCAAGGGCGAGGCCAAGGGCGGGTTTGACCTGAACTTTGGCAGCTACGGCCTGAAGGCGACCGAGCCTGAGCGTATCACTGCGCGCCAGATCGAAGCCGCCCGCCGGGCCATGACGCGTCACATGAAGCGTCAGGGCCGGGTATGGATCCGTATCTTCCCCGACACTCCGGTCACCTCGAAGCCGACCGAAGTCCGGATGGGTAAGGGCAAGGGCTCCGTCGATTTCTGGGCGGCCAAGGTCAAGCCCGGCCGCGTGATGTTCGAGATCGACGGTGTCAACGATGCTGTCGCCCGCGAAGCCCTGCGCCTGGCGGCCATGAAGCTTCCGATCAAGACCCGCGTGGTGGTCCGCGAGGACTGGTAACATTTCGCAACGGGCGGGCGCAAAGCCCGCCCGTTACGTTTCTGGGGGCCTTGCACCTTTGGGTGTTTGGGCCTATACGACCCGCTCATCCACCTCCGCCGGGAATCAGGGTGACCCTGTGCAAGGGGCTCTCCGGTGATTGTTGACTGAAGGAAAGACCATGAAAGCAGAAGATCTGCGCGACAAGACGCCGGACGAGCTGCGCGATCAGCTTGTGGCGCTGAAGAAAGAGGCGTTCAACCTGCGTTTCCAGAAGGCGACCAACCAACTGGAAAACACCGCGCGCATGCGTGCCGTGCGCCGTGATGTGGCACGGGTGAGCACCGTGCTGACCGAAAAAGCCCGCGCTGCGGCAGCGAACTGAGGAGCCTTCCCATGCCCAAACGCATCCTGCAAGGCACCGTGACCAGCGACAAGAACGAGCAGACCGTGACTGTCCTGGTCGAGCGCCGCTTTACGCATCCGGTGATGAAGAAGACCGTGCGCAGCACGAAGAAATACCGGGCACATGACCCGGAGAACCAGTTTAAGATCGGTGATGTGGTTCGCATCCGCGAATGCGCGCCGGTCTCGAAATCCAAGCGCTGGGAGGTGGTGACCGAAGCTTCGGCTTGATCGCCTCCTTCCGGTTTGAGCGAAACCCTGGGACCCGGAGAAAGCCGCGGTTCCCAAAGGTCGGGAGAAACCAATGATCCAGATGCAGACCAATCTGGATGTCGCTGACAACTCCGGCGCACGCCGGGTGCAGTGCATCAAGGTCCTGGGTGGGTCCAAGCGACGCTACGCGTCGGTGGGCGACATCATCGTGGTGTCGGTCAAGGAAGCCATCCCGCGCGGCCGCGTGAAGAAGGGCGACGTGCGCAAGGCCGTCGTCGTGCGCACCGCCAAGGAAGTGCGCCGCGAGGATGGCACCGCCATCCGCTTTGATCGCAACGCCGCCGTCATCCTCAACAACAACAACGAACCTGTCGGCACCCGTATCTTCGGGCCGGTGGTGCGTGAGTTGCGCGCGAAGAACTTCATGAAGATCATCTCGCTGGCTCCGGAGGTGCTCTGATGGCTGCGAAACTGAAAAAAGGCGACAAGGTTGTCGTCCTGACCGGCAAGGACAAGGGCAAGACCGGCGAGATCAGCCGCGTCATGCCCAAGGACAACAAGGCGGTCGTGGACGGTATCAACATATCTGTGCGCCACACCAAGCAAAGCCAGACCAGCCAGGGCGGCCGCATCCCGCAGGCCATGCCTATCGACCTGTCGAACCTGGCGCTGGTTGACGGCAACGGTAAGGCAACCCGCGTAGGCTTCCGCGTCGAAGACGGCACCAAGGTGCGCTACGCCAAGACCACCGGGGAGGCGATCTGATGCTTGACGCTGCAACCTATACCCCGCGCCTGAAGGCGCTCTACAAGGACCAGGTCCGCGCGACGCTGAAGGAAGAGTTCGGCTACAAGAATGACATGATGATCCCCAAGCTCGACAAGATCGTGCTGAACATGGGGATCGGTGAAGCCGTCAAGGACAGCAAGAAGATCAAGTCGGCCCAGGCTGACCTGACCGCGATTGCCGGCCAGAAGGCGGTCATCACCAAGGCCAAGAACTCCATCGCCGGGTTCCGCGTGCGCGAGGAGATGCCGCTGGGCGTCAAGGTCACGCTGCGCGGAGAGCGCATGTATGAATTCCTTGACCGCCTGATCACCATCGCCCTGCCGCGCGTGCGCGACTTCCGCGGGGTCAAGGGCACGTCCTTCGATGGCCGTGGCAACTACGCCATGGGCATCAAGGAGCACATCGTGTTCCCCGAGATTGTCTATGACCAGATTGACGAAGTCTGGGGCATGGATGTGATCATCTGCACCACCGCGCAAACCGACGCGGAAGCCAAGGCGCTGTTGAAAGCCTTCAACATGCCCTTTTCAAGCTGACGCGGAAGGAGAGAGAACATGGCCAAGAAAGCAATGGTCGAACGCGAGAAGAAGCGTCAGCGGATGGTCGCGAAATATGCTGCCAAGCGCGCTGAACTGAAGGCGATCGCCGCCGATGCCTCGCGCCCCATGGAAGAGCGGTTCAAGGCGAACCTGAAGCTTGCGGAACTGCCGCGCAACAGCTCGGCCACGCGGTTGCACAACCGCTGCCAGCTGTCCGGGCGTCCCAAAGCCTATTACCGCAAACTGAAACTGTCGCGGATCGCGCTGCGGGACCTTGCCTCGAAAGGGCAGATCCCCGGCATGGTCAAGTCGAGCTGGTAAGGAGATCGCATTATGATGAACGATCCTCTCGGCGATATGCTGACCCGCATCCGCAACGCGCAGATGCGCGGCAAGTCCACCGTGCGGTCCCCCGCTTCCAAGCTGCGGGCTTGGGTGCTCGATGTGCTCAAGAGCGAGGGCTATATCCGCGGCTATGAACAGGCGACCGATGACCAGGGTCACCCGGAACTGGTGATCTCGCTGAAATATGCAGATGGTCAGCCGGTAATCCGCGAACTGGCGCGGGTGTCCAAGCCGGGCCGTCGGGTCTATTCCGGTGTGCGGGAAATCCCCGCCGTCCGCAATGGCCTGGGCGTGTCCATCGTATCGACGCCCAAGGGCGTGATGTCTGACGCAGCAGCGCGCGCCGCCAATGTTGGTGGCGAAGTGCTCTGCCGCGTATTCTGAGGAGGCTGCGATGTCCCGGATTGGAAAGAAACCGGTCGAGCTGCCGTCGGGCGTAAGCGCCTCGGTCTCGGGCCAGACCATCGAGGTGAAGGGGCCGAAAGGCACCCGCAGCTTCACCGCCACCGACGAGGTCGATATCCTGCTCGATGGCAATATCGTTACCGTCAAGCCGCGCGGCAATTCCAAGCGTGCGCGCCAGCAATGGGGCATGACCCGTTCGATGCTGGCCAACCTGGCCCAGGGCGTGACCACCGGCTTCAAGAAAGAGCTGGAGCTGGTCGGCGTTGGGTACCGTGCGCAGATGCAGGGCAATGACCTGAAACTGTCGCTGGGCTACAGCCATGACGTGGTCTTTGCCACCCCGGCCGGTGTTTCGATTTCGACCCCGAAGCAGACCGAGGTGGTGATCGAGGGCATGGACCAGCAGCAGGTTGGTGAAGTTGCCGCGAACATTCGCAAGTGGCGTTCTCCCGAGCCCTACAAGGGCAAGGGGATCCGCTACAAGGATGAGTATATCTTCCGCAAGGAAGGCAAGAAGAAGTAAGGGCGCGACAGATGGCGAACACAAAGCAGAAGCTGTTCCAGAAGCGCCGCCTGCGCGTGCGGAACAAATTGCGGAAAATGGCCAACGGGCGTCCGCGCCTGTCGGTTCACCGCTCGAACAAGAATATCAGCGTTCAGCTGATCGACGATGTGAAGGGTGTGACCCTTGCCGCGGCCTCGACCGTGGAAAAGGATCTGGGCCTCGTCGGCACCAACAACAAGGACGCAGCCGCCAAGGTCGGCGCCGCGATCGCCGAGCGTGCCAAGGCCGCCGGGATCGAGGAGTGCTATTTCGACCGCGGCGGGTTCCTGTTTCACGGGAAGGTCAAGGCGCTTGCCGACGCCGCCCGTGAAGGCGGCCTGAAGTTCTGAGGAGACGATAATGGCAAGAGAAGACAACCGCCGGGACCGCCGCGACCGCGACGAAACCCCGGAATTCGCCGATCGTCTGGTTGCGATCAACCGTGTGTCGAAGACCGTCAAGGGGGGCAAGCGCTTTGGCTTTGCCGCTCTGGTGGTTGTCGGCGATCAGCGGGGCCGCGTGGGCTTCGGCAAGGGCAAGGCCAAGGAGGTCCCCGAGGCCATCCGCAAGGCCACGGAACAGGCCAAGCGCCAGATGATCCGCGTGCCCCTGCGCGAGGGCCGCACCCTGCATCATGACATCGAAGGCCGCCACGGCGCGGGCAAGGTGATCATGCGCACGGCCGTTCCCGGGACCGGGATCATCGCCGGTGGCCCCATGCGCGCCGTGTTCGAGATGCTGGGCCTGCAGGACGTCGTGGCGAAAAGCCAGGGCAGCCAGAACCCGTATAACATGGTTCGGGCCGCTTTTGACGGTCTGAGGCGCTCCAGCAGCCCCCGGCAGGTGGCGCAGCGTCGCGGCAAGAAGGTCGCCGACATCCTGCGCAAGCCGGAAACCGAAACCGCAGCTGAAACCGCTGAGGCCTGAGGGGAAGCAACATGGCAAAAACGATTGTTGTGAAACAGGTGGGTTCGCCCATCCGCCGCCCGGAAATTCAGCGCCAGACCCTGATCGGCCTGGGCCTGAACAAGATGCACCGCACGCGCGAGCTTGAGGACACGCCCGCCATCCGCGGCATGGTCGCCAAGATCCCGCATCTGGTCGAGATCATCGAAGAGCGCGGCTGACGGCTCAGACCGTGCAGAACCGAACAGCCCCCGGCGCCCATAAGCGCCGGGGGCTTTTTTGTCGAATGGATCTGTCGTCAGTTCCCTCGCCCGGTGCGCGTGCGCGCCGGGCAGCGCCCCCGAGGCGCAACGGGAGGGTGGGCGGGCGCTGAGGGGGCGCTTTTTTGCCGTCCTCCCACATCAATGAAAAACGCCGCCCTGTGGGGCGGCGTCAGCGTCTTGTGTAAGGGCCAGGCATCAAGCCACGCGTTCGACCATCATCTTCTTGATCTCGGCGATCGCCTTGGCCGGGTTCAGCCCCTTGGGGCAGGTCTTGGCGCAGTTCATGATCGTGTGGCAGCGATACAGCTTGAACGGGTCATGCAGATCGTCCAGCCGCTCGCCCGTGGCTTCATCGCGCGAATCGATGATCCACCGATAGGCGTGCAGAAGCGATGCCGGGCCAAGGTAGCGGTCCCCGTTCCACCAGTAGCTGGGGCAGGAGGTTGAGCAGCAGGCGCACATCACGCATTCATAGAGCCCGTCCAGCTTCTCCCGGTCCTCGATGGACTGGCGCCATTCCTTGGCGGGGGTGTTGGATTTGGTTTCCAGCCAGGGTTGGATACTGGCGTGTTGCGCGTAGAAATGCGTGAGGTCCGGGATCAGGTCCTTGATCACCGGCATGTGGGGCAGGGGGTAAACCTTCACGTCGCCCTTCACCTCGTCCATGCCGAAGATACAGGCCAGCTGGTTGCCGCCATCGATATTCATGGCGCAGGAGCCGCAGATCCCTTCGCGGCAGGACCGGCGAAAGGTCAGCGTGGGGTCCACCTTGGACTTGATCCAGATCAGCGCGTCCAGCACCATCGGCCCGCAATCATCCAGATCCACGAAATAGGTGTCCACCCGGGGGTTTTCACCGTCATCGGGGTTCCAGCGATAGATGCGAAAGGTGCGCAGGTTCTTGGCGCCCTCGGGCTTGGGCCAGGTCTTGCCGGTGCGCATCTGGCTGTTCTTGGGCAGGGTGAGTTGAACCATTGTCTTGCCTCCTCAGTAGACCCGCGCTTTCGGCGCGATCTTCTTGGGGTCTATGCCGCCCTGATCCAGCGGGGTCAGGGGGTCGGTATGAACCGGGCGGTAATCTAGCGTCACCTTGGTGCCGTCTACCCAGGCCAGCGTGTGCTTGCGCCAGTTGGCATCATCGCGGTCGGGGTAATCCTCCTGCGCGTGGGCGCCGCGGCTTTCCTTGCGCGCCTCGGCACTGACGATGGTTGTCAGGGCGTTGGGCATCAGGTTGTCCAGCTCCAGCGTTTCCATCAGGTCGCTGTTCCAGATCAGCGAACGGTCGGTGACGTTCAGATCACCCATCCTGCCCGCCACCGCGGTCATTTTCTCCACGCCCTCAGCCAGCGTCTTGTCGGTGCGGAAGACTGCGGCATCGGCCTGCATGGTTTTCTGCATGTCCAGCCGCAGTTCTGCCGTGGGGACCGCACCATTTGCGTTGCGCAGCGTGTCAAAGCGCTCCAGCGCCTTGTCGATGCTGGCGCGGTTCAGGGTCGGGTTGGCGGCGGCGGCATCCACGACTTGGCCCGCACGGATGGCCGCGGCCCGGCCAAACACCACCAGGTCGATCAGCGAATTCGATCCCAGCCGGTTTGCCCCATGCACCGAGGCGCAGGCGGCCTCGCCCACGGCCATCAGGCCCGGGGCCACCCGGTCCGGGTTCTGGGCATCGGCGTTGAGAACCTCGCCCCAGTAATTCGTGGGAATGCCGCCCATGTTGTAATGCACGGTGGGCAGAACCGGGATAGGCTCCTTGTTGAGGTCAACCCCCGCAAAGACGCGCGCGCTTTCCGAAATCCCCGGCAGGCGCAGTTTCAGCGTCTCAGGCGGCAGGTGGTTGAGGTGCAGGTGGATATGGTCCTTGTTCGGCCCCACGCCGCGGCCTTCGCGGATTTCCATGGTCATGCAGCGGCTGACCACATCGCGCGAGGCCAGATCGCGGTAAGTGGGCGCATAGCGCTCCATGAACCGCTCGCCTTCGGAGTTGGTGAGGTATCCGCCCTCGCCGCGCGCGCCTTCGGTGATCAGGCAGCCCGCGCCATAGATGCCGGTGGGATGGAACTGCACGAATTCCATGTCCTGCAGCGGCAGCCCGGCCCGGGCGATCATCCCGTTGCCATCGCCCGTGCAGGTATGTGCGCTGGTGGCGCTGAAGTAGGCGCGGCCATAGCCCCCGGTGGCCAGCACCACCATCTTGGCGTTGAACGCATGCAGCGTGCCGTCATCCAGTTTCCAGGCCAGCACGCCCTGGCACACGCCGTCCTCGGACATGATCAGGTCAATGGCGAAGTATTCGATATAGAATTCGGCCTTTTGCTTCAGGGACTGGCCATAGAGCGTGTGCAGCATGGCGTGCCCGGTCCGGTCGGCGGCGGCGCAGGTGCGCTGCACCGGGGGGCCTTCGCCGTATTCGGTGGTATGGCCGCCAAAGGGGCGCTGGTAAATCTTGCCATCCTCGGTGCGCGAAAACGGCACGCCGTAATGCTCCAGCTCATAGACCGCCTTGGGGGCCTCGCGGGCCAGATACTCCATGGCGTCGGAATCGCCCAGCCAGTCGCTGCCCTTGACCGTGTCATACATGTGCCACTGCCAGCTGTCCGGCCCCATGTTCGACAGCGATGCGGCAATCCCGCCCTGCGCCGCAACAGTGTGCGACCGGGTCGGAAAGACCTTGGTCACGCAGGCCGTGCGCAGGCCCTGTTCGGCCATGCCCAGGGTCGCGCGCAGGCCTGCACCCCCGGCGCCGACCACCACCACGTCATAAACATGTTCTTCGATTTCGTATGCAGACATTCGTTCGGTTCCTCAGGCGCTGAACAGGACGGTGGCAACCGACAGGACGCCGGCGACGCCAAGCGCCCAGCAGGCCAGTGTGTTCGCAATCAGGAGCGCGGTGCGCGCATTCTTGTTCGTCACATAGTCTTCGATGACCACCTGCAAACCCTGCATAAGATGCGCAAAGGCGGCGATGATGAACAGTACCGCCACCAGCGCATGCCACAGGTTCGAATAGGTGGCGACAAATGCGTCATACCCGTTGCCCAGGGCGCGCCCGAAGGGAAAGATGAACAGCAGCGTCAGCGGCACCAGCGCGATCGAGGTCAGCCGCTGGCTCCACCAGTGGCCCACGCCCTCGCCCGCTGCGCCGTGGCCGTGAACGCGGGCATAATCTGTCTTGTAACCCATGCTCGCCTCCCTCAGATGACGATGATGATGACGGTCAGGATGGTCATCACCACCGATCCGCCGATCACCAGATACGAGGTTTTCTCAACCGTCTCGACATCCATCATCCGGCCGGTGTCCCAGATCAGGTGCCGGATGGAATTGAGCATGTGATACCATAGTGCCCAGAGCGATCCGAACAGGACCAGATTGCCGAACCACGAGGTCAACAAGCCGTCCACGAATTCGAAATACGGCTGCGAGAACGCCCCTGCCGCAAACCACCATACGATCAGCACCGCCGCCAGGGTCATGCCGACCCCGGTGATGCGGTTCATGATCGATGTGATGGCCCCCAATGGCAGGCGATACACCTGCAGATGCGGCGAAAGCGGTCGGTTGCCCCTGTTCACATCGGCCATGATCGGATCCTCTCCTTCGACTGGTCAGCCTGCGATCGCTGCGCAGGCCGTCTGGCTTGCTGCACTGCATAACGCATTTTTCGCGCCTGTCACGCGCGCAGGGGCGTGAAATCCTGCAATTGCCGCAGAATCCCGTTCTTCCTGCGGTGTCGGCCGCTTTCGTGATCACAAATTTTCAGGCTGTGATCACGTGCTGTCATGTCCGCCGACTCAGCACGGCACCAGCGCCCAGTAATCCAGATCCAGCAAGACCTCGGGCAAGTACTTGCCGTCTTCGCCGCGCAGCGCAAAGGGGTGCCCCTTTGTCGCCACCAGCCGCAGGCGCAACGCGCCCACGCCCGGGGCGCCGGTTTCGGCACGGTCCAGAACCTCGGACCACGCCCGCACCGTGTCACCGGCAAAACAGGGGTTGGCATGGGTGCCCGCGTTGATCGCGGCAATCATCTGCGCATTGGCCAATCCGTTGAACGAGAGCGCGCGCGCCAGACTGATGACATGGCCGCCATAGATCAGCCGCTTGCCATCGGCGCGCTGGCTGGCATCAAAATGCACCTTGGCGGTGTTCTGCCACAGCCGCGTGGCCAGCATATGCTCGGCCTCTTCCACGGTCACGCCATCCACATGGTCGATCCGCTCGCCCACCGCGTAATCGCCCCAGCGATGCGGCTCCCCGGCCTGCGTGAAATCATAGGCGCTGAAATCCAGCCCCGCGGGCACCACCAGGTCGTCGGGCCGGACCGTCCCGGCCAGTTCGGGCAGCACCGTTTCGGGCGCCGGAGCGTCGGCATCGCGCTTGCGCACCATCACCCAGCGCACATATTCCAGCACCACCGTGCCGTTCTGGTTGATCCCGCTTGTGCGCACCCAGACCACGCCGCTCCGGCCGTTCGAATTCTGTTTCAATCCGATCACTTCGGACTGCGCGCGAAGCGTATCCCCCAGCCAGACCGGCGCCAGAAACCGCCCCTCGGCATAGCCCAGATTGGCCACCGCGTTGAGGCTGATATCCGGCACCGTCTTGCCGAACACCGTGTGAAAGCCGATCAGATCATCCACCGGGCTGGCGCGCAGTCCACAGGCGCGGGCAAACTGATCCGAGGAATAGAGCGCCCCCCGCGCCGGATAGAGCGCATGATACAGTGCCCGCTCCCCGCCCGAGAGCGTGCGCGGCACCGCATGGTCGATCACCTCGCCCAGCCGATACTCCTCGAAGAACCGCCCCGCCGCCGTCTTGCTCATGACCGTGTCCATTTTCTTGCCCAAAATACTCGCGGGGGAGGGCGGCCGCAGGCCGACCGGGGGCGGCAGCCCCCTACAAGGCCCCCAGCTTCATCCCCGGGTCGTAGTCCGCGCCCGGCACATCCTTGACCACAGCCTGCGCGCATCGCATCCGCCCGGTGCCCGCGTCGAACGCATACGCGGGCGATCCGTGCAACGCCCAGCCTGCGTTCAGCGCCGCCGTGACCTTGTGGCAGAAGGCTGCGTCATCCTCGCCCGTCAGCAATCGGTATGCCTGCATCGCACTCACCCAAAGGGCCAGGGACCAATCCAGCCGTGGATCCAGCCCACCACCGCCGTCAGCACCAGCGCCACCACCACGGCGGCGCCCTCTTTCCACACGGGCGCGGGCGGTGGGGGCGTCCAGGCGCGGTTCGCGCGGTTGATCAGGATCACCGAGACCACCGCCCAGGCCAGCAGCCCACCGAACAGGATCACCCCCTGCAGCGTGCCCACCACCAGCAGATGCGCCACAGCCCAGGCCTTGAATCCCGAAAGCTGCGGATGCCGGATGCGCCGCGCCAGATTGGTCTGCAGTCCCGACACCGCGAACAGGTAGAACCCGATCAGCACCAGCAGGTTGTTGATATGGGTCAGGACCGGCGGCGCGACCCACAGCCAGATCGGCTCGGCCAAGCGATAGCCGATCACCATCAGCACGATCCCCGCCAGCACGCTGATTGCCACAATGCCCTTGCCGGCCTCGCCCATGGCGGCGCGGCGCTCGGGGATCAGGCGTTTGAACAGATGCGGCACCGACCACAGCGCCACCCCCAGAACAAGTATCAGATTGCCCATCATACCTCTCCTTGCATCGCCGTGATCGCAGCGGCCCGGTCCAGGACCTGCCGTGCGGTGACTATATGCAGGTTTTCGACGATCCGGCCATCCACAACCGCAACCCCTTCGCCGCGGGCCTGCGCGGCCTCGAAGGCGGCGATCTGGCGGCGGGAGAGGTCGATTTCGGCTTCGGTCGGGGCAAAGACCGCGTTGGCAATGTCCAGCTGCGCGGGGTGGATCAGCGATTTGCCGTCAAACCCCATGTCGCGGCCCTGTTCGCACTCGGCCCGCAGCCCTTCGTCATCCTTGAAGGCATTATACACCCCGTCCACCGCCACGATCCCCGCCACCCGCGCGGCCATCAGGCACATCTGCAGGGCGGTCATCAGCGGCATCCGGTCGGCGCGGAACCGGCAGCCCATGTCCTTGGCCAGGTCATTCGTGCCCAGCACAAAACCCGCCATCCGTGGCGCCCGGGCAATCTCCAGCGCGTTCAGGGCGCCCAGCGGGGTTTCCATCATGGCCCAGATGCGGGTCTCGGCCGTTTCGGGGCGCTTCTCCAGCAGATCGGCCAGCGCGGCGACATCGGCGGCGGAATTCACCTTGGGCAGCAGAATCGCCTCGGGGCGCACCGCTGCCAGAGCCTCCAGATCGGCCCGGCCCCAGTCGCTGTCCAGCGCATTGATCCGCAGCAGCTTCGCACGCGGGCCGTAATCCGTTTCGGCCAGCACTTGCGCCAGAAGGGCCCGCGCATTGGCCTTTTCCTCCACTGCAACCGCATCCTCCAGGTCAAAGATGATCGCATCCGCAGCCAGCCCGGCGGCTTTTTCCAGCGCACGGGTCTTGGAGCCCGGAATATACAGGACCGAACGAAAGGGGCGGGTGTCCATGGTGGCCTCCGGCGCAAGGTAACAAAGTTGCGCTGTTCCATCATGGCTGGTCACAAATGGCAAGGGCGGAATTGCCGCGCCGCAGCGTCGTCCGGAGGCGGCGCCCGGGTGGTTAACCCTATCTTTGGCCCTGGGGGTGATCCTGTGATGGTCCCGCAGCCAAGCCACAAAGGAGCATCCGCCATGCGCCCCCTGTTCCGGACCCTTCTGCCCCTTGCCCTGTCCGCCCTCATCCTTGCCCCCCAGCCCGCCGATGCACGCCAGATGCAATGCGCCGCGCGTGAGCGTGTGCTGGATGTCCTGCAGGACCGGCTGGACCAGACCGTGCGCGCCCGCGGCCTCGCCGGTCAGACGGTGATGGAACTGTTTGTCGGCACCGATTCGGGGGACTGGACCCTGACCGTGACCTTGCCCAATGGAATGACCTGCCTGCTGGCCAACGGGCAAGGTTTCACGGCCACCGATGACATGCTGGCCGCACGCGGCGCCCCGGTCTGACCCGCCCCTGCTGCCATGTGGGCGCTATCATCGCTCCGGACGGTCGTGCTGCGCTGCAGCAGGCTTGCGCGGCGCCCCCTGAACGACTAGTCAGGGCGCGTCAATCAACCGACCGGAGACATTTCCATGGCCAGACCCAAGATCGCCCTCATCGGTGCGGGACAGATCGGCGGCACGCTCGCCCATCTCGCCGCGATCAAGGAACTGGGTGACGTCGTCCTGTTCGACATCGCCGAAGGCACGCCCCAGGGCAAGGCGCTCGATATTGCCGAATCCGGCCCCTCCGAAGGGTTCGACGCCAGCCTCAAGGGCACCAATGACTACGCCGATATTGCCGGGGCGGATGTCTGCATCGTTACCGCCGGTGTGCCGCGCAAGCCGGGCATGAGCCGCGATGACCTGCTGGGCATCAACCTCAAGGTCATGAAGGCCGTGGGCGAAGGCATCCGCGATCACGCCCCCGACGCCTTCGTCATCTGCATCACCAACCCGCTTGATGCGATGGTCTGGGCGCTGCGCGAGTTCTCGGGCCTGCCGCACGCCAAGGTCGTGGGCATGGCCGGCGTGCTGGATTCAGCGCGTTTCCGGCATTTCCTCAGCCTGGAATTCAATGTCTCCATGCGCGACGTCACCGCCTTCGTGCTGGGCGGGCATGGTGACACCATGGTGCCGCTGGCGCGCTATTCGACCGTCGCAGGCATCCCGCTGCCCGATCTGGTAGAGATGGGCTGGACCACCAAGGACCGGCTGGAGCAGATCATCCAGCGCACCCGCGATGGCGGCGCCGAGATCGTGGGGCTGCTGAAAACCGGTTCGGCATTTTACGCACCCGCCACCAGCGCGATCGAGATGGCCGAGGCCTATCTGAAGGATCAGAAGCGTCTGCTGCCCTGTGCCGCGTATTGCGATGGGCAGTTCGGACTGAAAGGCATGTATGTGGGCGTGCCCACCATCATCGGGGCTGGCGGGATCGAAAAGATCATCGACATCAAGCTGGGCAAGGATGAACAGGCCATGTTCGACCATTCGGTCGAGGCCGTGCGTGGCCTGGTTGAGGCCTGCAAGGGCATTGACACCAGCCTGGCCTGAGCCTGCCCGATGCATGACGCGCGCGGCCCCGGTTTCCGGGGCCGTTTGCATTTCGGACTGCCGGATAGGGCAGGGCTGTGCGATTCTGTCGCACTTGCCGAAATTTCGGTTAATTGTGATCACGGATTTTCGGCGCGTGATCACATTCGGCGCTTTTCTGCCTCCGCCAGTTTCCCTGCCCTTGAAACCACTTGTTTTGCGGCGGATTTCGTTCAAGGAACGGCATAGCGGAAACCATGAGGGGACAGGGCCCGTGAACATACACGAGTATCAGGCGAAGGGATTGTTGCGGGCGTATGGTGCGCCTGTTGCGGATGGTCGTGCGGTTTTG
>NZ_JACBXS010000051.1 GCF_013415485.1 Rhabdonatronobacter sediminivivens
TCCAGGCCATCATGATCTCCGTTCTGTGTCGCAACTGAACAGAATCACAACCTGCTGAATTCACTCAACTCATTTCCAATTGGCCTCTCAGGCTCCAACCGTCGGCCCGGATGGCGCCCGCCCTGCCGAGGCAGTCGCAGGACGCCCGCTCAGGGGGATCTGGCGGTCGCGGTGGCTGCCGCCGGTCTGGGCTGCGAGATAGGCGGCGACCGCGCTGATCAGCAGCGTTGCCGCGATGACGAACCCTGCAATGACCCCGGCAATCCGCACCTGCTCGGCTGCTTCCACCGCCTGCTGACGGGCGTCGTCGAAGGCTGTCAGGGCCTGATCGACGCCCTCTTCCACCTCGTTCGGTGTCTGGCCGGTTTCGGCGGCTGCAACCTGGACCAGGCGTTCGCGGTCCGCCGCGCTGACTTCACCCTGTGCCGCACTGCGCATCAGGATGATGCGCGTCTCTGCGATGGCATCGCTGGAAATGGCCTCGCCCGTGTCGCCGCGCAGGACAAGCGACGCGAAGTAGTCTCCCTGCTCGTCCATCGCCTCGGACACCGAATCGGCCGCCGTGCCGGTTGCCGAGGTCACACCCCCCATCACGCCGCCCAGCCCGCCCATGGCGAGCACTGCGCCGATCACGGTTCCGGCAGCCCACACGGTCAGTCCATGCGCACCGTCGCGGGATTCGATCTCGTCGGCAGTCGCATCCGGAACCGGTCGGCGCAACCGCCCGGCCAGATAGCCACCGATGCCGAAACTGGTGACCGTAACCCAGATGAACCAGATACCGGCCGCGATGGTCCACCACCGCGCCGACACGCCTTCGCCCGGCTCGGCCGAGACGATGGACAGTCCAAGCCCCACCCCGAAGGCGTAAAGCACCAGCGACACGGCGGCGGCGATGACCGCGCCCGCAATGATGGCGGGCCAGTCGCAGTATGAGCGATCGGAAAGCGGCGCGCGGGCGGGCGCCGCCGGTGGAACGGGAGTGTTCATGGTGATCTCCGTGGTTGTGATTGCGCTGCGCCGGTCATGCAAGGCCGACGAAGGACAGGATGAACATCACGACCACGACAAGGCCGACGAGATAGATGATGCTGTGCATGTGCGGAACTCCTGGATTGACAGACCGACCGGCGAAATCGCCAGTTCACGGTTTTTGCGCACGCGATGGCGCTTGGCACACCAACGGTCTCGGACGCTTCCGGTTCCCCTTCCGCCCCGGGTGCGATTGTGAACGCCCCGGCGCGTTTCGCAGATCTGGCCGAGATCAGGGGCGCGGCGTGATCGCCGGGTGAACACCCACCCATCCACGCGCGATCAGGGGGCGCGTAGCGAAGGGGTCAGCCGACAGCCGCCAGGATACCGACCGCGCCGAGCGTTCCGGAACGCGGCGTTTCCATCAGCCGCCTGAGGGCCTTTTCGCAGCGGGCGGTTTGGGAAGGGCATGTTTCCGGGCGGGCTCTGGGCACCACGGTTTTCCGAAGATCGCATGATCGCTGCCCATTCCTGCGCGGGCAGACCCTGCAGCCAACGGCAAGCGCTTGCCTTGAAGCCGAATGCCCCCCGCCCCAGACAATCATGCCTGCTTGCGCATGGCTACTGCGCCAGCCGAAGACGCCGGGCATCTGGTCAGGCATCATCCCCAGCTCCGGTGCGGCGCGGTTCTGCGCGCCAAGATCCATGATGGAACGGACTGCGGCCTTGGGCGTTGGTCGGAACGGAGGGTGTCAGTATGTCATTTCGCAGAAACCGGATCAGCAAGCCGATCTTTCACTGGGCACGCAAGGCGATGCCCGGCCTGTCCGCAACCGAGCGCGAGGCGCTGAACGCGGGCGAGGTCTGGTGGGAGGCCGAGTTATTCTCGGGCAATCCAGATTACCGCAAGCTGCTGGCCGTGCGCGCGCCGGACCTGACCGAAGAGGAACAAGCGTTCCTTGACGGCCCCTGCCGCGCGCTTTGCGAAATGCTTGACGACTGGGCGATCAACCAGAAGGACGGCGATCTGCCGCCCGCGGTCTGGGATTTCCTGCGCGAGAAGCGCTTCTTCGGCATGATCATCTCCAAGGCTCATGGGGGCCTGGGCTTTTCCGCCTTCGCGCATTCCGAGGTGGTGCGGCGGCTGTCCATGGTTTCGCTGCCTGCTGCCGTCACGGTGATGGTGCCCAATTCATTGGGGCCGGGCGAGTTGCTGCACCTGTTCGGCACCGACGCGCAAAAGGATTACTGGCTGCCCCGCCTTGCCGACGGGCGCGAACTTCCCGCTTTCGGGCTGAGCAGTAACGAGGCCGGGTCGGACGCGGCCTCGATGGTGGACCGCGGCGTGGTCTGCAAGGGCGAATGGCAGGGCAAGGAGGTGCTGGGCATCCGCCTGAACTGGTCCAAGCGCTACATCACGCTTGCCCCCGTTGCCACGATCCTTGGCCTTGCCTTCAAGCTGGAGGACCCTGACGGGCTTCTGGGTGATGACCCCGAACCCGGCATCACCTGCGCATTGGTGCCGACCGACCTGGAAGGCGTAGAGACCGGGCGCCGCCACATTCCCGCTGGCACCATGTTCGAAAACGGGCCGACCACCGGCACCGATGTGTTCATACCAGTCGAGAACATCATCGGCGGGCCGGAGTATGCCGGGCGCGGCTGGATGATGCTGATGAGCGCGCTGGCCGCCGGGCGGGGCGTCTCGCTGCCCTCGCTCGCCTGCGCCGCGACGACGCTGGCAGCGCATTCCAGCGGCGCCTATGCCCGCGTGCGCGAACAGTTCAACCTGCCGATCGCGAAATTCGAAGGCATTCAGGAGCCTCTCGCCCGCCTTGCCGCCAATGCCTATGCAGTCGAAGCCGCGCGCCACCTGACCTGCGCCGGGCTGGACGAGGGGCGCGCGCTGGCTGTGATCTCGGCGCTGATGAAATACTCGGCCACCGATACCATGCGCGCATCGATCACCGATGCGATGGATATCCATGCCGGCAAGGCCGTGATCGACGGGCCGATGAATTACCTCTCGCCGCTCTACCGCGCCGTGCCCATCGGCATCACGGTCGAGGGTGCGAATATCGTCACCCGTTCGCTGATGGTCTTTGGCCAGGGCGCGATCCGGGCGCATCCGCATCTTCTGGACGAAATCCTCGCGCTGGAGGAAGCACAGGAAGAGGACGCGATCACGGCGTTTGACAAACACTTCTGGCGCCATGTCGGCCACTCATTGCGCACAGCCGGGCGCAGCTTCGCCCGTTCGCTGAGCGGTGGCCGGATCGGTCCGGAGCCGCCGCGCGTCGGGCGGGCGGGGCCGATCTATCGCCAGCTTGCCCGCTGGTCGGCGGCCTATGCCCTGACCGCCGACATTGCCTTTCTGAGCATCGGCGGCGGGTTGAAGCGGATGGAAATGCTCTCGGGCCGGATGGCGGATATTCTCAGCGAGCTTTACATCACTTCCGCCGTGCTCAAGCGCTGGCAGGATCAGGGCAAGCCGAAGGAGGAGTTCGCGCTGGTCGAATATATCGCGCAGCGCTCCTTCGCGCGGATCGGGCAGCATCTGGACGCGGTGCTGGCGAATTTCCCCTCGCGCCCGGCGGCACTGTTGCTGCGGATGCTGACTGCGCCGCGCCGCGCCGGGCGTGGCCCGTCTGACGCGCTGACCGCGAAATGCGCAGCGCTGATCAGCCAGCCGGGGCCGGTGCGTGACCGGCTGGGCGCCGATCTGACCACGCCGGGGCAGCATCCGGGCATCGCGGCGCTGAATGACGCCTTTGACAAGGTCATCGCCGCCGAGCCGCTGCGTCACCGCCTGCGAGAGCTTGAGATGACGCCCGAGGCGGCGCTGGCGGCGGGACTGATCACCTCCGACGAAAAAGCGCAACTCGACGATCAGGCGACAGCCGTGGACCGGGTGGTTGCGGTGGACGATTTCAACGCTGACGAAATCAGCACCATGTTTCCCGGCGCGCGCTCTGGCCAGCGCAGGAACACGACGACGAAAGGCGAAGCAGCATGAGCGGGCGCGAGGTTTTTCTGGTCGATGGCGCACGCACGCCGTTTCTGAAGGTGCGCGGCAAGCGCGGCCCCTTCACACCGGTCGATCTGGCCGTGCAATGCGGCCGCCCGCTGCTGGCGCGCCAACCCATCGCGCCGGTGGCCTATGACATGGTCATCCTCGGCTGCGTCAATGTCATCGCAGACGAGATGAACCCCGCCCGCGTCGCTGCCCTTCGCCTGGGGATGGGCGATGCGATGGTGGCGTTCACCGTGCAGATCAATTGCGGGTCAGGGATGCAGTCGCTCGACACCGCGTTTCGATACATCCGCGAAGGGCAAGGCGATCTGATCCTTGCGGGCGGGGCTGAGGCGCTGAGCCACGCGCCGATGATCCTGCGCGACGAAGCGGTGGACTGGCTGGCCGGGATGCAGGGCGCGTCTGGCCCGCTGGCGACGGCAAAGAACGCGGTTCAGATCCGCCCCGGCGACCTGCGCCCGGTGATCGGGCTGGAGCGCGGCCTGACCGATCCGATCACCGATCTGAGCATGGGCCAGACCGCCGAGGTTCTGGCGCATCACTTCGGCATCACGCGCCAGATGGCCGATACCTATGCGGTTGAAAGCCACAAACGTCTGGCCGCCGCGCAGGAGGATGGCACGCTGTCGGACGAAGTGCTGCCCGCCTTCGACCGCGCGGGCAAGGTCTATCGCCACGATGACGGGGTGCGGGCTGACAGTTCCGTCGAAAAACTGGGCGGGCTGAAACCGGTTTTCGAGAAACCCTATGGCCAGGTGACCGCCGGCAATGCCTCGCAGGTGACCGATGGCGCGTCCTGGTGCGTCCTCGCCTCGGCCGAGGCGGTGGAGAAACACAAGCTGCGCCCGCTGGCGCGGATCGTCGACAGCGACTGGTCCGCGCTCGACCCGGCGGTGATGGGGCTGGGGCCGGTTGTGTCGGCCACGCCGCTGATGCAGCGCCACAAGCTGGGCGCGGAGGATGTCGACCTGTGGGAAATCAACGAGGCCTTCGCGGCGCAGGTTCTGGCCTGTCTGGCCGCGTGGCAGGACGAAGGTTTCTGCCGCAACGTGCTGGGCCTTGACGGTGCGGTCGGCGCGATCCCGCGCGAGCGGCTGAATGTGCATGGCGGCGCGATCTCGCTGGGCCATCCGGTCGGCACCAGCGGCAACCGGATCGTGCTGCATCTGGCGAATGCGCTGCGCAAGGCGCAGGCGAAACGCGGCATCGCCACCGAATGCATCGGTGGCGGCCAGGGCGGCGCGATGCTGCTGGAGGGGGTGTGATGGACGGAGCACTGGCAGAGTATCTGAGCGGCTCGGCGCTTGAACTTGGCGCCGCGCGGGACGCGCCCGGCGACGGGCACTGGCGCTACGGGGTGGATGAGGATGGCATCGGCTGGCTGGTCCTTGACCGGACCGACGCCAGCGCCAACACCATCTCGGACGCCGTGCTGCGCGAACTTGACGCGCATCTGGAGCGCATCGGGGCGGAGCTGCCCGAGGCCCTGGTGATCCGTTCGGCCAAGCCGGGCGGCTTCGCCATGGGCGCCGATATCGACGCGCTGGCGGGTATGGACGCAGAGGCGGCGGAATCCCTGCTGACCGAGGCGCATGGCGTGCTCGACCGGCTGGAGGGGCTGTCCTGCCCGACCATCGCCGTCGTGCATGGCCCGGCGCTCGGGGCGGGGTTCGAACTGGCGCTGGCCTGCGACTACCGCATCGCCATCGACGCAGCCTCCTTCGGCCTGCCCGAGGTGCGGCTGGGACTGCATCCGGGGCTGGGCGGCACTGTGCGCCTGCCGCAGCTGATCGAGCCCACCGCCGCGATGCAGATGATGCTCACCGGCAGCAGCGCGCACACGAAAAAGGCGCACGATCTGGGCATCGCCGATCTGGTGGTCAAGGAACGCCATCTCCGCGCCGCGCTCGGAGCCATCCGCAAGGGCGAGGTCGAGAAGCGCAGCCGGGGCCTTATGGCGCGCGCCTTCGCGCTGGCCTCTGCCCGGTCGCTTGCCGCCACGCGGATGCGGCGCGAGGCCGAAAAGGCCGCGCCCAAGGTCCATTACCCCGCGCCCTATGCGCTGATCGATATCTGGGAGAAACACGGCAACGACGGGCAAGCGATGCAGAAGGCCGAGATCGCGTCCTTCGCCAGGCTTCTGCAATCTGACACCAGCCGCAACCTGATCCGCGCCTTCTTCTTGCGCCGCACGTTGAAGAACGCCGCGAGGGACAGCGATGATATCGCACGCGTGCATGTTGTCGGTGCCGGGATCATGGGCGCCGAAATTGCCGCCTGGATCGCCCTGCAGGGCAAGCGCGTCACGGTGTCGGACCTCGATGAGGACGCCCTCGGCGCGATGATCCGGCGCGCCGGTGACATCTGCAAGGACGCGCATAAGGACGCGCTGGAAACCCGCGATGCGCTTGATCGGCTGATGCCCGACCCGGCGGGCTATGGCGTTGCGAGTGCCGATCTGGTGATCGAGGCGGGGCCGGAAAAGCCGGAGTTGAAGGCTGAAATCTTTGCCGACCTCGCCAAGCGGATGAAGCCGGGCGCGATTCTGGCGACCAACACGTCCAGCCTGCTTCTGTCGGATTTCGTGGATCACGCGCCCGCCAAGACGCGCTTCGCGGGGCTGCACTTTTTCAACCCCGTCTCCAAGGTGCCGCTGGTCGAGGTGGTCACCCATGACAAGACCAGCGCCGAGACCCGTAACCGCCTGGTCAGTTTCTGCACCGCCATCGACCGCCTGCCCGTGGCCGTCGCCGATCGTCCCGGCTTCCTCGTCAACCGCGCGCTGATGCCCTATCTGCTGGAGGCGCTGCTGCTGATCGATGAGGGCGTGCCCAAAGAGCGCATCGACACGGCGGCGCTGAAATTCGGCATGCCGATGGGGCCGGTGACGCTGGCCGATCAGGTGGGCCTCGATATCTGCCTCGACGTGGCCGAGAGCCTGACCAAATCGCTGGACACGCCGATTGCCGAGATCCCGGCGCTGTTGCGCGAGAAGGTCGAGGCCGGGCATATGGGCCGCAAGTCCGGGCGCGGCTTCTATGACTGGTCGGATGGCACCCCCAGGCCGGAGCCCTCGGCAAAGATCGGCGACGACCTGACCGACCGGCTGATCCTGCCGCTGCTGAACGCCTGCGCCACCTGCCTGCGAGAGGGCACCGTGGGCAGCGCGGACGAGGCCGATGCGGCGATGATCTTCGCCACCGGTTTCGCCCCCTTCCGCGGCGGTCCGATGAATTACGCCAGGGCGCGCGGCCATGACGCAATCCATGCGCGGCTGGAAGAACTGGCCAAGACCCATGGCGCGCGCTTCAAGCCCGATGCCTTCTGGCGCGACGCGAAGGGAAAATGACTGAACGCTTCGATCAGGACGCGGCGGCCATCGACTGGATCCTCGCCAATGTCGGGCGCGATTTGCGCGTGGCGCTGCCGCTGGGGCTGGGGAAGCCCGTGACGCTGATCAACGAGCTGGTGCGCCGGGCCTGTGACGACCACTCGATCAGGCTGGACATCTTCACCGCGCTGACGCTGGAACGCCCCAGCCCGTCCTCGGACATGGAGCGCCGCTTCCTGGAGCCCGCGCTCGACCGGCTGTTCGGCGCCTATCCGCAGGTCGAATA
Organism: Rhabdonatronobacter sediminivivens; assembly: GCF_013415485.1. Classification (GTDB taxonomy): domain Bacteria; phylum Pseudomonadota; class Alphaproteobacteria; order Rhodobacterales; family Rhodobacteraceae; genus Rhabdonatronobacter; species Rhabdonatronobacter sediminivivens. The sequence goes on from NZ_JACBXS010000051.1 coordinate 7,624, forward strand.
CGCCCGACTGCTGCGAGAGGGAAAGCTGCCCGACAACATACAGGTTACCGAATTCTTCCTGCAGGCCGCGAACTGGCTGAAGGTCGCGCCGATGCAGCAGAATTACGTCTCGGCCAACTATACCCACGCGCTCGACGTGCTGCTGAGCCAGCGCCCGAACCTCGTGCTGCAACTTCTGGCGGGCGAAGGTGACCGGCTGAGCCTGTCCTGCAACACCGACATCACCGGCGACCTTCTGGCCCTGCGCCGCAAGGGCGATGCCGATTTCGCCTTTGTCGGCCAGGTCCATCCCGACCTGCCCTTCATGCCCGGCCCGGCCGAGATGGACGCCACGGAATGCGCGGCGCTGGTCCGGACCAAGGAAAAGCCGCATGACCTGTTTTCCCTCGTCAAGCGCCCGGTCGGGCTGCGGGACCATGCCATCGGGCTGCATGCCTCGCGCCTGATCCCGGATGGCGGGACGCTGCAGATCGGCATTGGCGAGGTGGGGGACGCGGTGGCCCATGCCCTGATCCTGCGCCAGCGCAGGCAGGTCACGCCGATCTGGGAGGACTGCCCCTTTCCGCAGGGCGAGAGCTTCACCGAAACCGGACCCTTCGAGACAGGCCTTTACGGTGTGACCGAGATGCTGGTGGACGGGATGCTGGCGCTGTTCGAGGAGGGGGTGATCCGGCGCGAGGTCGATGGCGCGGCGATCCATGCGGGGTTCTTCCTCGACAGCCGCGACTTCTACGAACGCCTCAGGGCGCTTCCCGAGGAGCGCCGCGCCCGCATCGCCATGATGCCCGTTTCCTTCACCAACGCGCTTTACGGCGATGAGGACGCCAAGCGCACCGCCCGCGTTGACGCGCGTTTCGTCAATGCGGCGATGATGGTCACGCTGCTGGGCGCCGCCGTATCCGACGGCACCGAGGACGGGCAAGTGGTCAGCGGTGTCGGTGGGCAATTCAACTTCGTCGATCAGGCCTTTGCGCTGCAAGGCGCGCGCGCGGTGCTGACGCTGCCCGCCACACGGCAGGGCAAGGGCGGGCTGAGCTCAAACATCCGCTGGAATTACGGGCATATCACGATCCCCCGGCACCTGCGCGACATCGTGGTGACCGAATACGGCATCGCCGATCTGCGAGGCAAAAGCGACGCCGACACCATCGCCGCGCTGATCCGGATTGCCGACAGTCGCTTTCAGGAGGAACTCGCCGAGACGGCAAAATCCGCCGGCAAACTGCCGGAATCCTGGCGCCTGCCGAAAGCCGCGCGCAACAACACGCCCGAGACCCTGCGCGCCTGGCTTGCCCCGCATGAAGGCGACGCGCTCCCCCGCTTCCCCTTCGGCACCGATTTCTCCGGGATCGAGCAAGTCCTGCTGCCCGCGCTTGCCGATCTGCGCACCGCCAGCAACCGCCTGCCCGCGCTGATGTCGCTGGCCATCGACGGCCTGCGCGGCCCCCCTGCCCCGCAGGAGGCCGAGGCGATGGCACGCATGGACCTTTCCGGGCCTGCGGGCTGGAAGACCCGCCTTGCCGCAAGCGCCTTGCGCGGCGCCTTGCGCCGGAACGCGTGATGGACCCGTTTCCGGTGACTGGCTGGCTGCAACTTGCTCTCGGTCGTCGCCCGTTCAAGACCGGCGTCCATGGGGTCTGTTTCAGGTCCGGCCAGACGCTGGTGCTGGATCTGCCGGGGGATGATCATGATTGCACGCCGTGGCCGCGATGACCACGCGCGCGGTGGTCTTGCCCATGGCCGTTTGCTCCAAAGGGGTGAGGTCGCTTTCCACATCTGCGTCGGTACGGCGACCGGGGTTCATATTGTTCTGCATCGCGTCCAGCGCCGCCCTGGCGCTTCGGTGTTGAAATGCGATACCGCATGAAGCATTCTGGAGCGATACACATGACTTCTGGACGCCATGATGCCATCAGATCGAAAGGATGGAACCGTCGACGGGTTGAACCCCGCCGTGGTGCGGCAGATCGATGAAAATCTGAAGCTGATGTATCGAAAGCATCTGGAAGACGCGCTTCCCGACAAGCTGAAAACGCTGGTGGACCAGCTTCGCGCGCAGGCGCGTCGCGATTGAATGCCAGTCGTGGCCACGGTCTGGGCAACCTGTATTCCCGGCGCGGCAATGTGACAGTCGGCCCGTCCGCCATCGCGGACCAGGGCGTGCTCATGGGGTCAGATCGGCGGGCCAGATCGGCGGGTCAGATCAGCGGTCGGCGGACCGGTGCGTCGATCTCGAAGTGACCAACACCCGCCAGCGCCGCCGGGTCCCTGATTGTAAGCCGTCCTTCGGTCCAGTCGGCCAGTCCCTCGCCACGCAGGCGTTGCAGGGTCTTGTTCGTATGCACCAGCGACAGCCCCAACGCATCGGCCAGGTCTTGCTGGCGCCATGGCATGGGCACGGTGTTGTCCTTTTCCTGTCCCACTGCCTTCAACCTTGAATAAACGCGCAACAGCCCCCAGGCGACCCGCTCACGGGCCGAGCGGCGGCCGATGACCGCGACCGTCTCGCCCAGGAAATGCTCTTCCACCGCCGAAAGCCAGGTCAGGTCATAGGCCCGCGCCGGCCAGCGCTCGAACAGCCGCCACAGATCGCAGCGGTTGAAGACGCACAGCCGCATGGCCGAGGTGGATTCCACCGAATGCGACATCTCGCCCATGACGGCGGCGTGCAGCCCGATCAGATCCCCCGGCAGCGCAAAGTTGATGACCTGTCGGCTGCCGTCCTCCATCGTCTTGTAGCGCACCCCTTGCCCGTCAAGCACGGTGTAGATCTGCGGGCTGGGCATTCCTTCCAGCATAAGCGTCGTACCCGGATCGACCTGCAATTCGCCGGATTTGAAGGATTGGGTGAACTCGACCTCTTCCTCCGTGAATGCAGAGAAGATTTCGAACTTGCGCAAGGGGCATGCGGCGCAGGCGGTCTTTTTCATGTTCGTACCCTGCCGTGAAATCCCGACCTGAGGCTGCGGACGTCACGGCGCATTGTCAATTGTTGAAGCGGCGCGCCAGCCCTGGGAGCGGCAAGCGAAGGCTATCACGGTTGCCCGGCGCGGGGAAGGGAACCAAGCGGTGTGACCCGCGTTGAGGGATGTCTTTGTAACATTAACACCGGAGAATACAGATGAATTGGGACACCGTGAAAGGCAAGTGGAAGCAGATGCAGGGCAGCGCCAAGGCGAAATGGGGCGAGCTGACCGACGACGAACTGCAGCAGGTTGAAGGCGAGCGCGACAAGCTGGTTGGCAAGATCCAGGAGAAATACGGCATCGCCAAGGATGAGGCCGAAAAGCAGGTCGACGAGTGGGCGAGCAACAACTGACGCCCCCGGACATTCGATTTCCAGAAGAACCCTGAACTCCGCGCGCGGCCCTTGCGGGTTGCGCGCGGAAAAATGTGGGGGATGCCGTGCTCAGTATCGTTCCGGACAGGCGAGAGTTGCGTGCGCCGGTGGCGTCACGCCTTGCCGCCTCGGACCCCGAATTCGTGCGCAGCATGGCGGGGCTATATGGCTCGAACCTGATCGCCGGAAACAGGATCGACACGCTCGTGAATGGTGACACCATTTTTCCGGCCATGCTTGCGGCGATCCGGTCGGCGCAGACAACGATCAATTTCGAAACCTTCATCTACTGGTCCGGCGATATTGCGCGCTGCTTTGCCGATGCGCTGGTCGAACGCGCCCGGGCCGGAGTTGCCGTACGCGTACTTCTGGACTGGGCCGGGTCCAGGCGCATGGATCAGGAACTGTTGACCGAGATGCGCGCCGCAGGGGTTCAGGTCGTGCGATTCCGTCCGCCGCACTGGTACACGCTGGACCGGATCAACAACCGCACCCATCGCAAGCTGTTGATCGTCGATGGGCACGTGGGCTTCACGGGCGGCGTAGGGATCGGTGACGAATGGCTGGGCGATGCCCGCAACCCGGGCGAGTGGCGTGATACGCATTTCCGGATCACGGGGCCGATGGTGGCCATGCTGCAGGGAGCGTTTGCCGCGAACTGGGTCGAAGATACCGGCGAGTTGCTCACCGGCGCGTGCCATTTCCCCGACCTGAAGCCAAGCGGTGCGACCGTCGCCCAGATCGTCGCCAGCACCACGGGCAGCCGAAACTACCTGCATATGATGTTGATGACGGCGATTGCGGCCGCCGAGCGCCATATCCGCATTGCCACACCCTATTTCGTTCCCGATGATGTGGCGCTGGGACAGTTGCGGGATGCGGCGGCGCGCGGGGTCGAAATCGACATCCTTGTCCCCGGAGAGCATACCGACTCCGAACTGGTGCGGCGGGCCTCGCGCCATTTCTGGCGGACGTTGCTGGAGGCGGGGGTGCGCATCCACGAGTATCAACCCACGTTCATGCATGCCAAGCTGATGGTTGTGGACACGGTCTTTGCCTCGGTCGGGTCGACGAACTTCGACGAACGGTCCTTTCGCCTGAATGACGAAGCCAACCTGAACGTCTTTGACGCCGGTTTCGCGCGGGAAATGATCGACGTGTTCGAGCGTGATCTGTCCTGCGCCCGGGCTGTCACCTTGCAGGCATGGGAGGCGCGGCCACTGCGCCAAAGGCTGATCGACCGTGCGGGAAGCTGGATGCGCCCGCAAATCTAGCGCATCGCGGCGCTCCGTGCGGCCCATGCCGCGCCGGAGCGCCGCCCGCCGGGCGCAGTTTTTTCCGGAGCGCCGGAATTTCGGGGAACGGATCGCACGGACCCGCGTTACTTCCCTGCAGGCGACGGACATTCGCTTGCTGATCTGCCCAAAGTTCCATCCCTCGCAACTGCCACCGGCCACGTGCGCCGGTGGTTTTTTTGTTGTTTGTCATATACATAGTGGAATTTTTTTTTACGATTTTCCTGCTCCGGGAGGGAACGGGTGCGGAGGGTTCGCGTTTGTATTCCGAGCGCCCAAGGACGGGCGTGACCGAAACCAAATTCTGACCAAATCGACGGAGGATATCCATGAAACGCCTGATGCTGACGACCGCGTTGAGCACCAGTGTCGCCTTTGGCGCCGCAGCGCAGACCGCCGACACCGGCGCCGCAGATCACAGTGGCGCCGCCGAGACCGTGCCTGCCTTCCTGGCCAGCGACTTCACCGGCAAGACGCTTTACACCTTGACGAGCGATGACGCCCGCGAGATCGGAGAAGGCGCTGCCGAGATGACCCCCGCAGAGCGTGACCGCCTGCGCTACACCAGTTCCGAGACCTTCGTTGCCGGACGCGACGACTGGGAGAACGTGGGGTCGATCGACGATATCGTGCTGACCCAGGATGGTGAGATCCGCGGCGTTCTGCTGGACGTTGGTGGCTTCCTCGGCTTCGGGGCGCGCACGGTGAAGGTGGACATCGACGAGCTTTACTTCGTCACGGATACGGACGTTGCCGAAGACATCGACGACTTCGATGTCGTCATCGCCATGACCGAGGACGAGCTTGAAAACCTGCCCGAGTGGGACGAAGACCAGTTGCAGGCCGGGTTCGATGTCCGCGCCTATCGTCAGGGCGACCATCAGATGCAGGATGCACATGCCGAGGAAGCCAGCGCGGCCGGCATGGGCGAAGACCATCAGATGGCCGAAGGTGACCAGATGTCCGAAGGTGACCAGATGGAGCATGGTCAGCGCGAAGTGTTCACCGACAATTACCAGATGCTCGAAGGTGACGAACGCACCGCTGACCGCCTGATCGGCGCCGATGTCTATGACGCCGAAGGCGAAAACATCGGCAACGTCGATGATCTGGTCATCGGTGACGACAACGCCATCCAGGGGATCCTGGTGGACGTCGGCGGCTTTCTGGGCATGGGCGCCCACACCGTGATGCTGTCCATCGACGAAGCGCAGATCGGCTGGAGCGACGAAGATGGCGACGTGCGCGTGCAGGTTCCCATGACCGGCGACGCGCTGGAAGACATGCCTGAACACGAGGGCTGATATCGCCCGATGATGGCAAAGGGGGTCCGCTCGCGGGCCCCCTTTTTTTCGCGGCTCAAGGGTGCAGCGCTGCGTATATCGTCACGGCGGGGCCGCAGATGTCATTTCGACATGGCCGCAGGAAGAGGAATACGCAATGCAACTGTCACTGTCGTCCCTGTCGTTCCGGCTCAAGAACCTGGTGTCGCAGATATGGACGAAGGTGACAGCTTACACGCTGCTTTCCGTCCTGACGGCGCTGCTGGCGATGTGGCTGCGTCCGTTCATCCCCTCGGACCTTGCCCTGCAGATCGGTGCGGAGTCTGCCGAAACCATCCTCGAGGTGGTGGCGACGTCGATGTTGACGGTGGCCACGTTTTCCATGGGCATCATGGCCAGCGCCATTGCCGGTGCCGCCGATGGCGCAACCCCGCGTGCCACCGAACTGCTTCTGGAGGACCGGGTATCGCAAAACGCGCTGGCGACCTTTCTGGGTGCGTTCGCGTTCTCGCTGGTCGGAATCATCGGACTGACCATGGGGTTCTACGAAGAAGGAGGCCGGTTGATCCTGTTCGGCATGACGCTGGTGGTGATCTTGCTGATCTTTGTCGCCTTCATCCGCTGGATCAATGCGTTGCGTTCCTTCGGGCGGATCCCCGATACGCTTTCGCGCATTGAAACCGCGGTGGACCACTCCCTGAAATGCCGCCTCCGTGACCCCTATCTGTCCTGCAACCCGCTGCACAACATGCCGGCCACCGACGGAATGCGGGCCCTGACCCCGCCGTGCAGCGGATTTGTCCGGCATATCGATCTGATCAGCCTGCAGCGCCTGGCAGAGGAGCATGATCTGCGCATCTGGATCGACCGTCCGCCGGGCCGGTTTACCAGCGTGGTGCGTCCGCTGGCCTTTGTCAGCACGCCGGGCGGTCTGCCCGATGCGGCCCTGATCCGGGCGCTGGCGAAATGTTTCACCGTCGGTCCGGTCCGAAGCTTCGCGCAGGATCCGCAATTCGGCATGATCGTCTTTGCCGAAACCGCCTCGCGCGCCCTGTCTCCGGCGGTCAATGACCCGGGCACCGCCATCGACGTGCTGCGCCGCGCCATCGCCATCCTTCAGGACTGGGACACCCCCGCGGAACCCGAGATCATCCATCACCGCATCTGGATGCCCGGGCTGTGCCCCGAAGCGTTCCTGACCGATCTGATCCGTCCCATTGCCCGTGACGGCGCCCAGATGGTCGAGGTGCATCACGTTATCCTGAGCCTCTTGCGCGATCTGGCGCGCGCGCGCCCCGACGTCTTCGCCGCCCCCGCGCGGCGGCACGCGAAAGAGGCGCTGGCCCGCGCCGAAGATGCGCTGGTGCTGGACAGCGAGCGACAGGAATTGCGCCGGATCGCCGAGGCTTTCGGTTGACCGGACGCTGGCCGCGCGGTCGGGACGCGCGCATCCGGAATCGGCCTGTCACCGACGCAGCGCGTGCAGCGCAAACTCCAGCTTGCTGCGCACCCCGCCTGCAATCACGAACGGATACAGGTCCGACAGCCCCATGGCGCGGTTGACGTGGTTCATGCCGAGTCCGATTTCCGCGGCCCGGTCGATCACCGCCTCGGGGGCGGCGCTGCGATAGGCATCGCCGGACCAGCGGTCCTGCACTTCGGTCCGGAACCCGGTGGCGCCGAAACTGTCGGCAATGTCCAGAAGATGCAGGACATGGGCGGTGGTCTCGGCCCAGTCTTCGTGCGGGTGCGCGGTGGCGTAGCTGGAGATATGCGCATCCCCGGCCGCGCCGGGGGCGGTGTAGTGGCGGCGCAGGGCTTCGGCGTAATCCGCCCGCTCATCGCCGAACAGGGCGCGGAACGCCTGGGCAAAGCGCGCGTCTTCCTCGACCAGACGCCAGTGCAGGTAATGCGCCAGTTCGTGGCGCACATGGCCCATGACGGTGCGATATGGCTCGCCCAGTTCGGTGCGGCGCAGGGCCAGCCGCGCCGGGTCGGCCTCGGAGACGTTCAGGGTGATCACCCCGGAGGCATGGCCCATGACCACCGACACCGGCCCGCCCGAGGTCTCCTCGGCAACCATGTCAAAGACCGGAAGCGGGCCCGCGTCCCCGGGTCCGAACCACCCCAGCCGCATCAGCCCCCACAGCACCCAGCGCTTTGCCGCCTCGGCGGCGCGCCAGTAGGAGCGGTTTTGGGCCAGCGTCAGGTCGGGGATGGTGCGGGTGGTGGCGCAGGACGGGCAATAGCGCTGCCCCGGCGTGGCGCTCCAATTACACCCGGCGCCCTCACGGTTGGCGCAACTCCTGTCCGATGGCCCGCCGCTCGGCGGGGGCGCGCGGCGTGGAAGCATGCGGTTGCGCGCCAGGTCAAAGACGGTTTCGGCGCCGCAGGCCATGCAGTGATCGTTTTCAAAGAACAGACGGCTGTTGCAGACGGGACAGGCGTAAAGGTGCATGTGGGTCGCTCCGTGGAGGGTGCGTGGTCGTCCGGGCGCCGATGACGACCGGCGCGATCCTGTGCCCGCTGCCTGGCACCTGGCCCGGTCGGCTTCTTGCATTACCCTGGCGGCACGGCAACCGGTCACGTCCGTCACGCTGGTGCACTTTGCCGCATGGCCTGAGGTCATGACCAAGCGGTTTTCGTGGTTGTGCCGAGAATGGGGTCGATCTTTTCCTTGCCGATCCGGGCAAAGGCCGCGACCATCATGTAGCGGCCTGAGGTCAGCCATCCCGAGCGTGGCAGGCCTTCGGTGTATCTGTGATCTGACCCAACCGGCACGAAACACGATTTCAGCAGGGTCTGGCGGCAGCACTGCGGTGCCGAGACATGCCGCCATGCGTCAAAGCGCCCACCCGGCAGTGCCTCAAGGGCCGCCGGGTGGGTGCCAACGCCATCTGTGACCTTGAACGTGGTTTTCGACACCACCGCATGACGCCGCACCCGAAATCGGGCGTGGCTGCAATGGTCAGCCTGTGCGGCGCCCTGTCAGCGCCGCGCCAGGAAAAGCCCGGCAAGAAGGCCGATCCCCGCCGCGATGCCAAGTGCTTCGACCGGGCGCTCCGAGGTGTAGCGCTCCACCTCGGCATAGGCGGTTTCGGCGGTATCCGCGGCCTTGTCATAGCCGTCGCGGGCGGTCGCGCCGATGTGGTGCGCCCCGGCCTCCACCTTCTTGCTCGCAAGCCCGGCCATATTGGTGGTCAGCTCTTCGATCTGCATTTTCAACATTGCCAGGTCCTCGGACAGATCCTCGGCGGCCGAGCGCGCGTGTTCCGCGGCCTTGTCCTTGACGTCGGCGGCCTTGTCCTTGATGTCAGATGCGGTTTGCTGAGCCATGATGTTTCTCCTTGATCCGTTTTTCTGTGAGTGGTTTGGAAAAGTCGCACGGCCTCAGACGCGCGCGCTCCAGTCGTTTACGTGCCGCTCGGCGTCTTCGCGGGCGATCCCGTAAGCTTCTTGCAGCTTGCCGACCATACGCTCGCGTCTGCCGTCGATCCGGGTGAATTCGTTGTCGTTCAGGGCGCCCCAGCGCTCCTTGACGCTGCCAAGCACCTGCCGCCACCTGCCATTCGCTTTCTTCAGGTTCATCGACCCTCACCGAACTCTTGTTGCGCCTGCCGCGGTGCCGGGGTGGCGCCGTGCAGGTGTTGTCTGAAGAACCCGCATCCACGGCATGGGTTCCGCGCCTTGTCGCGGAACCGCTTCGTTTTCGCCGTCGTTACATACGGTGGGAACCTGTCCTGCAACGCGTTGAACGGGCGCCTCAGGCACAGGCTTGGAAGAAAGGCGCTTTCATGGATCGCAACATCGCTGCCGGACCGGCGGGGCATGCGCCGCAGCGTTTTTCGCGGTTGGGACGTGCCCTGGCCTGGGCGGGGATCGCCGCGGGGATGTCCCGATGAATGTTGAAATCGGGTCGGGGCAGCGCTGCCGGGATCATGGTTAGGCGGCCTCTGCGGTC
>NZ_JACBXS010000052.1 GCF_013415485.1 Rhabdonatronobacter sediminivivens
GCTTCTTCGCTGTCGATGACTGTCCCATAGGGTGGTCCTCCTGCCCAAGAATAGCATGGAAAGAAGGTTAAGTGGACACATTAACCCCAAGGTCCCAAAGCGCCCACCCAGGGTCAGGCGCATCCCTTCGCTCCGGGGTTCGATGTAAGAACAGGAACAGTTTTCCCGACCGGTGCTGCCCAATCTTCTCTGTCAGCAGCCTGCTAAGACTCAAACCTGCTGGAAAACATGCTGTGGTGGTGGTCGCAAAGGAAAAAGATATTGTTGGCGCCCAGCCCCGGCGTGAAGGCACCCTTCTTGTACTTCCACGGGCGATATCCATACTCCTCCAGGAAGGCCACCTCTTCATCTTTCTTCGGGCGCTCAAGCACGATTATCGGCTGATATTTCTCGATGGTCTTTCGGGCTCCTCGCAAGACTGACAACTCAAACCCCTGGACATCAACCTTCATGAAATCCGGAGCCAGGTCAAACTCATCAAGGGGCTTGGACGGCACCTCAAATTTCTTCAACTCGAGCTTGCGCCTGTCGAAAAACAGAAACTTGTTCGGCTCGAAGAAACCGGATGCTTCCTGCGGACTGCCCGAAGCGAGGCCATCGAAGAGAACCCCGTTATACGACGGCACATGGATGGTTACGTCGTGGGTATTTTCAGATACGAAAAAGTTCTTTATCTTCAGATTCTTGTCATCCTTGAAACGCTCGACAAGCGATTTGTGCAACCAGGGAAGCGGCTCGATGGAAACGATACGACTGTTCTGAAACAACCTGATCGACGAAATGGTCTGCCCCCTGTTGGCTCCGATATCCAGAAAGAGAAAATCGTTTGTCGGTTTGCCTGTCTTGATCTCTCGAAGCACGTACCAGATCTATTCATGCGGAATCCTGAGAAGCCGCCGCACGGCGAATTGCAACGCAAACTTGAATTCGTTCACGCTTGGACTGATGACCTTGGCCTGTCTGACCATCCGCTTTACAAACTGCATGCGCTTTACCTTGATCCAATGTTGGGCGATTATATACTTGACAAACCCACGGTGACAGACTACCTTTAACTCAAGAAGTTAGAGGAATCCTCCATGTCTGTTCTTTCAGCCCCCTACATGCACGACGAAGCCGCAGCTTTTGCGCACGTTGAGGCGATGCTGTGGCCGGAAGGTCCGGTCTGCCCGCATTGCGGCGTCATTGACCGCGCTTACAAGCTTGAAGGCGTGCGCAGCAAGGCAAGCAAGAAGAACCCCGAGGGCAAAGAGCGCCACGGCCTCTGGAAGTGCCGCGATTGCCGTGGTCAGTTCACCGTGCGCAAGGGCACGATCTTTGAGGAAAGCCACATCGAACTGCACCTGTGGCTGCAAGCCGTTCACCTGATGGTGTCCAGCAAGAAGGGCATCAGCAGCCACCAGCTTCACCGCGTTCTCGGCATCACCTACAAGTCGGCATGGTTTTTGTCGCATCGCATCCGCGAGTGCATGCGCGATGGCGAACTTGCGCCATTCGGCGGCAATGGCGGCGCAGTGGAAGTTGACGAAACGTTCATCGGCAAGGAGCCGGGCGTCAAGAAAGCGAAAGGCGCGCGCGGCGGCTCGCACAAGATGAAAGTTCTGACTCTGGTGGATCGCGACACCAAGCGCGCCCGCTCCGTCGTTATCGACGATCTGACTAAGGCAACCATCCTGCCGATCCTGCGCGAAAACATTGGCCGCGAAGCCCTGATCCTGACCGATGAGGCCCGCCAGTATCAGGGCCTTGCCACCAGCCCTGACTTTTGCGGTCACGATTGGGTCAACCACAGCCGCGACGAGTATGTGCGCCCCGGCTTCCCCGAAGTGCATACCAACACCGTCGAGGGCTTCTACAGCATCTTCAAGCGCGGCATGAAGGGCGTGTATCAGCACTGTGCCAAGAAGCATCTGCATCGCTATGCGGCGGAGTTCGACTTCCGTTACAACCATCGCGTTGGCAACGGTGTGGATGATGCGCAACGATCTGAAATCGCGGTGAAAAGCGCCCACGGGAAGCGCCTCACTTACCGGATACCTAACGAAGCACAGGCGGTCTGAGGCTTGACTTTGAGTGCCAAGAAGCATACCCTTGAAGCGTCCGAAAGCTACGTTCTAGACTAGGCAACCGGGCGGAATCTTCCCAATGACGCTGACCAGTTTTCGCGTGAAGCCGAGGGAAGATTTCTGTTTTAGAGGCCGTTTAGAAACAACATTCGGCCCGCCTTCTGAGCATCGGCAACTGCAGCCTCGGGCCACATTTTCAACCCAAACGGTTTGTTTTGTGCGCCCCGGTAAAGGCGCGGAAGTAGGTTCCCAAAGTGGCGTTCATCAGTCATGTTGTGCATTTTGGGTTCAATAGCCATATGAAACGAAGACGCCGCCAAGTCTGCCAAGTGCATCCTGCCTTCATCGGAGTGCGCTTCGCCGGTAAAGGCTGACAAGTGCTCCCAGTTTGCGCGCGTGTTGTAACGACCCGAGCCGCGTTTAAGACGCTCAATGTAATCCTGAAGATCATGAAGCGGATACATGTCTTGATGCGAGAATACAACTTCGGCGGTGTGGTCGCCGCACGGTTTCGGGGCATCCCTGACAGCCCAAGAGACCCGCTCCAACATGAACTTTGTGAGATAATTGTATTCGCTCCCGTGATTGGCGCGAATGTGCGTTCCGGCCAGAGACGGTTTGTGGAAGCCGATAAAGGCTGTCTTGATGGGCTTCCTCCCCAGCAGCCTGGTCAAAACGAAGTTGTCTTTTTCGCTCGCCTTGGCAAACTTACGGAAACTGATATCAGCGCCTTTTCCGCGCTCCTTTCTGGCTTCATCGAACGCGTTCAGGACGCTGGAAAGGTTGCTTCGCCTGACGATCACAGCGCCCATAACGAGAAACTGGGAGGATCCCCTGCCGAACTTGTCGCCAGAGCAACCGGCCTCGTCAATAAATGCAATGAACTCAGATGACATAGGAGAGAAGATGAACAACGGACAGGATAAGAGTCAAGCCGAACGCTTCAAAGAAGCCGCGCGCGAGTTAGGCGCGGACGACGACGAGGCCGCGTTCAACGCGAAGCTGCGGAAGATGGTGAAGCAGAAGCCTGACGACAAGAAGTCATCCGACGACTGATCCGATTTGTGGTATTTGAATACCGTCCTTTTTTGTGGTAATATCATACCTCAAAGGAGCGGACATGCGCATCAAGTCTATTCACGTCTTACTTGAACGTCTTCTGGATCATTTCGGCGACACGCTTGGCAGCGTGGTCATGCCCCGCCCTGCTGGCCTCGGCCAAGAACCGCTTTTGCAGATCGCCCCAAGTCCCGCCGCCCTTCCCGCAATCGTCGCAGACGATCTGAGTGTCGTCGGTTGGTCTGTCTGTCTTGTCGGCGAACGAGAGTTCACCACCACAATAACCGCAGACTGGGTTCGCGCCAATCTCTACCATGCCGATGCTCCTGACATCCAACTGCCAGCAGGCTAGGGCATCAGGCGCGATTCGGCAATGGGTTTGTCAAGTATATAATCGCCCAATGTTGGTTAATGCTCGGGCTGGGAGAGTTCAGGGTTTTCACTTTGCCGCGCGATCTGTGCAGCCCTTCGCGCCAACCTCGCATGGTTCTCGTACAGCGCATCGTGTGGCGCGATGAGCCATTCGTCGGCCACTTGGCGGATCGCGCAGAGTTCCGCGCTCAGGTCGATCTGTGCCTGCAATTCGGCGAGGCTAGCCGCGCGCCCGTGAAAGGCGCGTGACAGGATCACCCAATCTGATCCCAGCCGCGCATGTTCGCCCAGGATCCAGTCAGCGGGCAGGTCCCCCTGCCCGACGCGCCCCACCCCGCCGATGCCGAAGGCAATACCCGCCTCTCGGCACTGCGCCGACGGACCATCGAGCAACCGCCCGCCCAGCACCTCGAACAGGAAGTCCAGCCGCATGTCCAGCGACAGGTCGTTCAGGCCAAAATGTACCCGGTCCTGCGGCCCGAGGAGCGGCAGGATCACCGGCAACCTGGCCAGCGCGGCGGCGGTTTCGACGAGCAACGTCACCGGCGTCGACCCGGCGGTCTGTTTGAACGCTGTGACCTCGGCGGCGTGGTTGAACATGGGCAGCATTAGCCGTGTGGCCCCGGCGGCGATGGCGTTGCGGGCTTCCTGCGCGCTCCCTGCCCAAGGCGGGTTGACCCGAACCATCAACTCGGCCCGCGACAGGCGCGGCGCAAGCGCGGCCACATCTGCCAGCGAATGCGCTGCCTTGTGCGTGTCCAGATGGCCCTGCCGTGCGGCCTTTCCACGTGTTTCCATATCGATGAAGATCACATCGACGCCCGCGCCCTCGGCGTGGAGCGCAATCTCTGGAATAGCGGTAATGAAGAGGGTTTTCACTTCTGCCCACCGTTCCTTTCGCGCATGTCATCTCGGTAGGCCCGCCAGTTCTGCCCTTCGCCGCCATAAATCCCATGGCCGGTGGCGACCACATGAAACGTGCGCAGGATGAGCCACAGGTCATAGAAAAACCCATGATTGCGGGCGTATTCCGCATCGGCCTGAACCTGTTGCAACCAACTCAGGCTGCGCCGTCCTCGCACCTGCGCAAGGCCAGTCAAGCCGGGGCGCACATCGAAGCGCGCCATGCAGTCCGGCGGCACCACCTCGACCTGTTCGGGGAGGACCGGGCGGGGACCGACCACGCTCATGTCACCCACAAGGATATTCCACAATTGCGGCAGCTCATCGAGCGATGTTTTCCGCAGGACCCGCCCCGAGCGTGTAATTCGGGGATCATTGCCTTCGATGATGGCCTGTTCCGAATGCTGATCGATTCTGTCAGGGTCTCGCTCGACCATCGATCGAAACTTGAGAATACGGAATTCTTGCTGGCCGCGTCCGACCCGCCGTTGCCGGAAAAGCACTCGGCCGGGGCTGTCTAGTTTGATCCAGAGTGCCAGAGCTGCCAATAGTGGCGCAAGCACGACCAGCACGAGCCCGCTGCCAGCAATGTCGAAGGCACGTTTGGCGCTGTCTTTCATCATAGCCCCATCGTTTTCAGTATACCTCGATTAACCTTGCGCGCATCATACTCGTTGACGGCACGCGCATATGACGCATCTGCCATGCGGCGGACCAACTCGGGCCTGGTCAGCAGTTGCACCATGGCGTCGGCGAGCGCACTGGCATCACGCGGCGGAACCAGCAGGCCGTTCTCCCCATCGCGTACCGTCTCGCGGCAACCGGGCGAGTCGCTCATGATCAGCGCACGGCCCATCGCCATCGCTTCCAGTGCCGAGCGCGGTTGGCCCTCGCGGTAATACGACGGCAGGACAAACACCGTCGCGCGCGCCAGATGCGGGCGCACATCCCGCACGCCGCCGGTGAACTCGACGATGCCCTCCGCCTGCCATGACGCCAGTTCCGAGGCCGCGACAGCATGCGGCAGCGAAGGATCATGCGGGCCGACGACCACAAAGCGCGCTTCGGGCCACTCGGCCCGGACCGCCCGCGCAGCGGTGCAGAATTCCCGCACGCCCTTGTTGTGGAGCAACCGTGCGATCAGAACAAAGGTCATAGGGCCAGCGGGCAGAGGCGTGCGCGGAAACTGGTCCAGGTTCACACCCGAGCCCATCGTCAGGATGGCTTTGCGCGCGTCCTTCATCACCCCCAGGTCAATGAAATCCCGAAGATCATCCGGGTTCTGAAAGAACACTGTCCGCGAGCCATTCACACCAATACGGTAAAGCCGCGCCAGAAAGGCCCGCATCAATCTTGCCTTGATGCCATCTGCCTCGACAAAATTGGTGCCCAGCCCGGTGATCATGGAATACCGTTCCGGAACCCCGCCAAGACGCGCCGCCAGCGTGCCCCAGACCACGGGTTTGATGTTGTAGGCAAATGTCACATCGGGCACGATAGCTTTGATCAGCTTGTAAAGCCGCAAGACGGTGCCCAGGTCCTGGATCGGATTGCGCCCGGTTCGGGCAAGGCGGAGCGGATGAACCTCGATTCCGAGATCATGGACGCTGTCGAGCATGTCCTCGATCGGGACAACGGCACTGACCTTGTGGCCTGCAAGCTGCATCTCGGCTATCAAGTCGCCCCTGTTTGCGACCAGAGAGCGGGCATTTCCCGCGATGAAGAGGACATGTTTTTCCATTTACTGAACGAGCCTCAATACACCCGGCATGATCAGGGCTACGATCCGAGGTGTCGCGCCATGCCGAAATAAGGCAAGTACCATCTGTCCCTCAGGAAAAACAGAAGCAGAAAGCCCATGATCGCGACAAAGGCATAGCGGAATCTGAGCGGAAGATTCAGCCCCGCGATGAGTATGAAAAGAATGCCCGCATCAAGAAATCGTCTTGGGTAAGGAAAAATCCAGTAACTCCCGAGGTAAAACCCTAGCGTGAAGATAGCAAACGCATGTTGCTGGAAAAACTCTCTTCCCTGATACAGAAAGATCAGCATGAGAGGCATCAAGGTTATGAACAGGCCGCCACCCACCTCAACTTCGAGATCCGCGTAGCGCTCTGCCTGCCGCGCCGTTCCAACCAAAAGCTCGAAAGACATCGAAAATATCAGTGCGAAGCCCACGAAAAGAAAGACGATACTGAAACGAAACTGCTTGATCTTTTTTGAAACTTCAACCAGAGCATACATCAGGACAAAGACAAAGAAAGCCGAATGCAACAGCGGCGAGAGCAGAATGAAGAACCATCTGGATCTGGGCCCTGCCGCAAAGAAACCAAGGCAGAAAACCGCAAGCCCCAAGGCAAATCTCAGGTGCATCAGGTGGTTGCTTGAAAAAATCGGATGGATGGTCAACAGAATGAAAACCAGGAACCATGCGCCCGTTCTGGAAATGCCGAAATAGTATACAACAAAGGCGGGGAAGAATATGATCAGCCTTACTATGGTCTCGGGCTCGAAGAAGTTTGCCAGAAATATGTTCAGATACAACCACAGGGGCTCATTGAAGAGAAACGGTATCCATCCCTGCGACCAGAATCGCTCCAGCAAAGGCTCGGACCTGAAAGAGGCATAGCCGAGGTAGTTTTGCCTGTCTGCAAAAATATCGATGGGGAAAGACGCGTAGAGCAACGCACAAGCCATGGCCGCTACAATGCTTATCGTCTTGCGCCTGCTGATCACGGTCTTCCTCGGTGTCGCAAGTTGCGGCATGGAAGACGTCATCGCGCGATGAGTTCTCATGGCACTGATCGGGAATGCTGAGGCATTTGGCAACGGTATGCGCTGGCACCTTGCCCGTCCAGAGTCTCGAACAGTCTCTTTATGCGCTCGCGCAATCGGTTCTCCGAGAAATGCTCTGCGCGCGCGCGCAACGCGGCTGGGTCGAAGTTGCGATCAAGCGCCTGCTCCAGCTTGGCGGCCAGGTCCTCCGGATCGCGCATCCTTGCCAGATAGCCCACCGCGTCACTGTCGATCACCTCGGCCGGGCCGGTGGGGCAATCGGTGGCCACCACGGGGCAGCCTTGCGCGAGGGCTTCGATCAGCGTGTTGGGGAACCCTTCGAAAACCGAAGACAGCACCGTGACGTGCGCCGCGTGATACAGCGGGGCGGGATCGCTGACATGACCGAGGAAGGTCACGTCCTGCGCGATTCCGAGTTCGGCCACCAGCGCCTCCAGCGCGGTGCGTTCCGGGCCATCGCCCGCGATCTGCAACTGCACCTCGCGCCGGGCGCGCAGCAGCGCGAAGGCGCGCAGCAGCGTTGGAATGTCCTTCTGCACACTCAGCCGAGCCACTGTCAGAATGACCGGGGGGTTGGACAGCGGTCGCGGATCCGGTGCCATCCGGGGAAGCGCCACCCCATTCGGGATCAGTCTGAGCTGATCGGGGGCGACGCGCCAATCTGCTTCGATCTCCTGCTTCATGCCCTGCGTCAGGCAGATGATGATATCAGCGCGCGCATAAGCGATCCTCGCGCTCATGCGCCCCAAAAGACGCCGCAGCGGCGACATGGACGCCAACAGGGCGCGCGGCGCATTCGCCTCGCGATGTATGACAAGCGGGCGGGCCCGTGCAAGGGCCAGGGCCAAGGCCAGGGTCGCCCCGTTCGTCATGCCCACGACCAGCACGATACCGGGACGGAGCTTGCGAATGATCCCGACGAGTCCGCCAAGGGGCGGGATCTGCGCGCGCATCCCCAAGGTGGTCAGCGCCACCTGAGGCGGCAAACCCGCGGCAAGGCCTGCGTCGACCTGCCCCGCGGCCAAAGTGACCCGGTGGCCGAGTGAGACCAACGTTGACGCATATTGCGCGGCGGATTTCCCGGCCCCGCCGCTCAGCGACTTCAGATAGATCAGAATCGGCTTTCCGGAGAGTTCGGTCATCAGGGTCGCGTTCCGTCCTGCGCCGTTGGGAGCGACCTGAAAAACGCCGTGATGCGCTTCTTCAGGCGCTCATCGGAGGAAAACTCCGCCCGCGCGCGCAGCGCCGTCGGGTCGAAGTCACGATCAAGCGCCTGCTCCAGCCGGGCGGCCAGGTCCACGGGGTCGCGCATTTTTGCCAGATAGCCCACCGCGTCACTATCGATCACTTCGGCCGGGCCGGTCGGGCAATCCGTGGCCACCACGGGGCAGCCTTGCGCGAGGGCTTCGATCAGCGTGTTGGGGAACCCTTCGAAAACCGAAGACAGCACCGTGACGTGCGCCGCGCGATACAGCGGGGCGGGATCGCTGACATGACCGAGGAAGGTCACGTCCTGCGCGATACCCAACTTTGCCGCCAAGGCCTCCAGCGCCGGCCGATCCGTGCCATCCCCCGCAAGCTGCAGCACACAGTTGCGCCGTACGCGCAACAGCGCGAAGGCGCGCAGGAGGGTCGGAATGTCCTTTTGCGGTTTCAGCCGCGCCACACAAAGGATCACCGGCGTATCGGAGGGCGGGCGAGCGGCCTGCGCATCCG
The DNA here is from genome assembly GCF_013415485.1 of Rhabdonatronobacter sediminivivens. Taxonomy (GTDB): domain Bacteria; phylum Pseudomonadota; class Alphaproteobacteria; order Rhodobacterales; family Rhodobacteraceae; genus Rhabdonatronobacter; species Rhabdonatronobacter sediminivivens. The sequence goes on from NZ_JACBXS010000052.1 coordinate 8,913, forward strand.
CGGGCAGAGGGACGCCGTTGGGGATATGGGTCAACTTTTCCGCCGGCGTGTTCCAGTCCGCAATCAGTTCCTTGCGCATGGCCTCGGTCAGGCAGATGATCCGGTCCGCGCGCCGATAGGCATCGCGCATGGCATAGGTCTTTGCGGTCTTCACGAGTGCCCCATAGGAGCCAAGCAGCCCGGCCGGTGAATTCGCCTCGCGCAGGATCATGGGGCACTGATGGCGCGCGAATTTCATTGCAAGCGTGAGGGGAAGCATGCTCCCCACGCCCAGAGCAAGAACCAGATCAGGTCGGATTTGACGGACAGCCGCCGTCAACCCGGGGATCGCGGAAATCGAGCGGTCGATGTTCAGAAGATTGAGATTGATCGAGGGGTGCAAAGCACTCTCGAAGTGTGGCTCGGTCCGGCTTGCAAGGATGGTGACCTTGAACCCGCCCTCCGCAAGCACGTTGCTGTATTGTAATAGCGCCTTTCCAACCCCGAAGCGAAAGGATTTGCTGTAGATCAGGACGCGCTCCGCCATCATGTCGCCTCGGGCAGGTCAAGCATATCGCCAAGCTCTCGGTCGAACTCCGAGGGCGAAAAGGGCTTCAAACCGCTTGCGGGAAGAAAAGTGAGCTCCCCCACCTTCGGGCGACCGTTCACGATGTAGAAATCGACGCGAACGAACAGGAAAGGTGCCGCAAGCTTTCGAGATATATCAAGCAGTTCATCAAGACAGGCGGGAGCTGGTTCCCACTCGCCCACCGGATAGCCATATTCGACTTCGATGCGCCTCCAGTCTGGTTTGTAAATATTTCGCTTGTGGCCAGAAAATCGATCTGATTCGACTTGAATTATTTCGGGCCACCCATTGAAGCAGTATGCCCGGTAGTCTCTCAAATCGTTTCCATCATCGGATACCAGCAACGGCTCGACAACAATCCTTCGCGGTACTTCGCCATAATGCCATTCACGCTTTGCATGGTAGAGATTCCGCCTTAGCGCGATCCGCAATCTTCCGCGCACCTCTCCCAGATCGGCCTTCGCCTTGTCTTTGACGATGAAAACCGTGCCCTGATCATGATTGGTCTTGATGACGCATGGCTGATCGGGCAGTTTATCGACCGTTATATCCTCCGGATCCTCTGTGACCATCAGACAGGGGATCGTATATTCCTTGCCCGCGCGCTCCGCAACAAACTCACGTGATCGGAATTTATCAGCGCAAATAACTTTCTGTGGGCAGCGGTCATGAAGCTTTATCCACTGGATTTTTTCATTGAACGTCTTTGGATCATCCAGATCCGGGCGATATCCCATTTCCCGCTCGAACAAACGCTCAACGGCACGCCTGTCACTGAGCCATGGCCGATATTCAACGAAGTATTTGTAAACAAAATATGCGGGCTCAAAAAACAATTTACCAACTACGGGCAGCAGCATCAGTTTCTCGGCGTCATTTCTATTCACGATTTGCTCTCACTGGCTGTGCAAGGTTCTGGTTGTGCCATCCCGCTCTTGATTTTCTGAGGTGAAAACTCATTGATGCAAAAGATCATGAAACGGCCTTTTGACTGATTCTTCTGACGGCCCGAAGAACCTTCTCCGCGCGTCCGGCCCAGGTGTAGTGCTCCAGAAATTCGCTCTTCGCTGCCGCCGCAAGCCGGGACCGCCCGGCCGTGTCGGCGGCCAGTGCCTGAACCGCGCCCTTCCAGTCCTCGATATTCTCGGGATCGCACAAAAGTGCTGTGCGCCCCTGTTCGAAAACCTCGCGCAGATTGGGCAGATCAGACGCGATGATCGGCAGGCCCGCGGACATGTATTCGAACGCCTTCAGCGGCGATGTCCACGGCCCGATATCGATGCTGCTGTTCGCCGCCATAATCGAGCGCTGATTGGGCAGGAGCGCAATGTCGAATGACCGAAGCCAGGCATGCGTCGCGGCATGCGGGACTTGGCCGACATAGCGGATATTCGTCAGCTGTCCCGTCCGTGTCTGCCAGTCTTCGCGATCACCCTGGTTGCCGCCCACAACCACGAAATCCATCTCCGGCATGATCGCGGCGAGTTCGCTCACGACCTCCATACCCTTTCCAGGGTAGAGATGGCCCAGATAGCCGATCCGAAACTTGTCCGAGGGCGGCAGGGCCGGTTCAACGTCAGCCGGGAAGGGATCGGCCGCGTCATGGGCCACGATCACCTTGTCATCCGCGACCTGCCATTCATCGATGACCCATTGCTTCAGTGCCTCGGTAATCACAACGATGCCGCAATTGCTTCGCGCAGCCAAATGACGCTTGACCTTCGCAAGCTGACGCGGGCCAGGCGGGTGGTGCAGCTCAAGCACGCAGGGCTTTTTCAGTGCGGCGGCCATGCTGGCAAGATGCGCATTGCGCGTGTAAAACAGGGTATCCTTGGCGAACCACCCCAACGCGAGCATGCGTGCCATGTATCTCAGATGCATGAACCGCAGCCTGTCGCGACGGTAGCGATGCATCGTGAATTCAGCGCTGGTTCCGTAAGTCTGCCGCAACTGGGCATCGTCCACGTCACCCGGGCCGCCACGATATCCAATCAACTCAACCTGCAGCCCGGCAGATGCGAAGGCGCTGCACATCTTCAGGATATGGACGGAATTTGCCTGCGTTGAGGGGAAGGTGAACTTCGTCAGGTATATCAGGCGCTTGATCTTCATTAATCTCTGTTTCCCGGCCCGATCATCCCTGTGCCGTCAGGTGCGTGCGCCAGCAGGCGGCCGGATGCTCTGATCGGTTGCGGCGCCGGTTTCCCTTGCATCAATCGGCACCGGGGACCGGATAAGACTGTATATACCAGTCGACAAACCGCCGGACCCCAACGGAAAGCGGCGTCTTCGGCGCGTACCCCGTGAGTTGGCCAAGAAGGGATGCATCCGCCCAGGTTGCGGGCACGTCACCTGGCTGCATGTCCATGTAGTTGCGGATGGCCTTGCGGGCCGTTGCGGCTTCGATGGCGTCGATGAAGTCCTCCAGCCTGACCTTGGTGGAGTTGCCAATATTGACCACCCGCCATGGCGCGACCTTGGACAGGCTGTCAAGTGCGGCCGGCGCCTCCTGCCCCGGCACGGCATCGATCAACAGCCGGATCCCGCGTACCAGGTCATCGACATAGGTGAAATCCCGCCACATCTGGCCGTGATTATAGATGTCGATCGCCTCTCCCGCGAGGATCGCGCGGGTGAACTTGAACAGCGCCATATCGGGCCTGCCCCATGGCCCATAGACGGTGAAGAAACGAAACATCGTTGTCGGCAAGCCGTGGATATGCGCCCAGGCATGAGCCATCGCCTCATTCGCCTTCTTTGTGGCGGCGTAAAAGGACATCTGCGTATCGGCTTTGTGCGTCTCGGCATAGGGCATGTCCGTGTTCGCGCCATAGACCGAGCTTGTCGAAGCCATCAGAAGATGCGCCGGTCGCGCGGCCAACGCGGCCTCCATCAGATTGAACGTGCCGAGCAGATTGGCGTCCACATAGGCCCGAGGGTTTTCGATGGAGTACCGCACGCCAGCCTGCGCGGCGAGATGGACGATCACATCGGGCCTGAACGCATCCACCGCCGCAGAAAGCGCGCCTGCATCCTCCAGAAGGGCTTCGGTCGCCGTGAAGCGCCTGTGCTGACGGAGAAGCTCAAGGCGCCGGTATTTCAGGGAAACATCGTAATAATCGGTCATGCCGTCATAGCCGGCCACGTGCCACCCTTCCTTCAAAAGAAGCTGGGCCAGGTGGAACCCGATGAAGCCCGCCGTTCCGGTGATGAAGGCGCGTTTGACTTTATCTTGTCCGCCTGTGTCACCCAAAGCCATTTCCTGTTTGGTATTTTCGCTCAAGCTTGGCATGCTGGAATAATTCTTGCATTGAGAGCACCTTATCATGGCCTGGTTTGGGTCTCAGCTATACTCATTTCCGTCGTCCCGTCACAAGCAACCGTCCGCAGCGTGCTTGCTGACCGTGCAGGTTTGCCAATCGTCGGACGGCAATTCGGTTTAGCATGGGCGCGTCTATCCTGGCCAGCGGGTTCATGCGCAGCTTGAACAACGCTCGTGTCAGCCAGTCATCTCGCTCGAAGCCTCTCACCTCAAGTTCACTGAATTGAGGCTCCAGAACGCTACGGATATGCTCGAAGCTGAAATGCTGAAAATGCTTGTCGGCCAACTTCTTCTCCACGCTGGGAACAGTTACGACCACCAGCCCTCCGGACCGCAGAAGCCTTGCGGCATCCGTAACAAAACCCGGAAGAACTTCGGGGGGAACATGCTCCAGCACCTCGATCAGGCTAGCCGAATGATAACCGCCCTCAAGCGCAGCCATATCGCCTGCGTGCAGATCGGCGCGCGGGTTGAACATGCGCGCCCAGGCGATGGCGCGTTCGTCGATATCGACCCCGGCGATCTGCCGCTCGGCCAGCCCGTGCACCTGGGTCAGGTGATGCACCAGCGCCCCGTCGCCACAGCCGATATCGATATGCCGCCAATCAGGCCCCGCCGCCTCGGCCACCGGGCGCAGCCGGTCGGCAACCAGCCCAAGCGCGGCCATGTAGGATGGCGCAAAGCCCCAGTGGCGTGACAGATGCAGGCGTTTGCTCGTATCTGGGATGTAGTGATAAGGAAAGGCGTATTGGTCGGCCTGGATGGACTGGTCCGAAAAGGCTTTCATAACTCCCACTTTCTATCCCTGCTCATTTCCTAAAGGTATATCCAAACGCCGAGAAATCTTCACTGTATATCTCTTCGATCATCTGCTTCGCCTCCAGCGATAAATCCGAAACCCTATCAGATCGCGTGGATGCGTTCTCTTGATAAACCATCAATGGGCGCAGCCCGATTTTCTGAACAAGCCGTGTCAACTCGTGCTCATACTCCTCAAATCGACCTACAAAGTCAAACTCGATTCCATTAGTCCAATCTATCTGCGGGCGACATTGAGAAAAATCCTGAGCATTATAGAGGCCGTTCTTACTGTGAAGGCCATTGACTAGGTGGTCAAGAAAACTTTCGAAGGTCTGAAGGATTTCCGGGTTTCTCCTGCCTTCAGGCCGTTTTTCGCGAATATAATAGTATAGAGACAAGGCTCGATCATACGGATCTCTGACAAAAGTAAACTTCTTCGCCTTCAAATAGTACTCGCGGTCCAAGTACCGTTTCTCAACTAACTCCTGAACATTTATATGACCGAATGTCACTAGTCCGCTGCGTGGATCCGCTTTTCTAACGTGCTCAAGTTTTTTTAGTTTTACACACCCTTGCTCTTCTAGGGCCCTGAACAGAGAAGATCCCGCAGTCTTTGGTATCCAAACGAAGATTGCGTCAATATTACTCGAGCTCTTGAGGGCCGGCATGACCTCTGAAGAACCCAAAGTCACTGCACGGATTTTCCTTGCGATTCTTGAATAAAACATCCCATGCTTACCTTCTCTGCGAACGAGTATCTATCCGGATTCGTATCTGTATAAGAAACCTCTACCATAAATTCGCAGCTACTGAACCTTTTCGGTGAGAGGGGAGCTTGTAGCTCTGTTCCATTTGTGCTGCTTACTTAACCGACTAGCTTTTCCTCAGTTGGATTGTTCTTCAATTCGATTTCCCATCACGCGGCGCAGGCTGCGCGCGGCTTCCAGGAGTTCGTGAATGATCGGCAGGCGTCGCAGCAGCCAAAGGGGGAGTAGGTAGAGTGCTGCCATCACGACAACAGTAACTCCGACAACGAGTACTCCGTTGGTTTCTGCGCCTCGCATTGTCTCGGCCAACTGCCACGCAACCGCGCCACTGATGCCTCCCATCGCTGCGAAAGGTGAGAGCGCGGCGAACAAGCGAATAGCGGACATCTGGAGCACGCTCAGCGACAATTGCGTGAGCAGCGTGAAGACGATGGTCAGCGCCATGAGCACTCCGACCCCAACCCCTACGAGCCCGAACCGCGATCCGCTGGTGGCCAGCACCCCGACGAGGACTGCATAAAGTAGGGATCGCCACGCACTTGCAAACACCTTACCTTCAGACAGGTTAAAAGCCTGAGAAACCTTGTAGCCGAGACGGAAGTACATGCCGATGGCCAGAACCTGCAGAATCGGCACTGCTTGCGTCCATTGTGATCCCAGCAGGATCATGACCAGTTCGGGTGCCAGAACTATGGAGGCGGCGGAGATCGGAAGAATCAGAAAAGCGGCAAAGGCATGGGCCCGAAGAAAGACCGGCTGCATCGCCTTTTTCGAGCTGCTTCCAACGCGCCGCTTGCTAGAGAAGCCGGCGAATAAAACTGCCCGAAAAGCTCTGCCCAGCAACGAATTTGCTAGGTCCAGAATGTTAAAGGCTCGACTGTAGAGTCCAAGCGCCGCCGCGCCGAAAGCGTTGGCGACGACGACATTGTCCACCCGCTGCGCTAATGCGAAACCCATCTGCGTCAGAAACACCCCACTCCCGAACCCCAGAAGCCCCCGCACCTCCTCGCGGTGCATCCGTAAGATGGGCCACACCGGCCTGAGATACCACACGATAAAAGCCTTGGCCGCCGTGCTGGCAAGAGTGGCTAGGATGATCGCCCAGTAGGACCAACCCGCAAGCGCCAGTCCCACCGCAATCACGGCATGGAGCAGCGCGAAGGTTCCTACGTCGATGGCTGCCAGCAGCTTGAAGCGCATGTCGCGCATCAGCAGGCTCATCCCCGGATTGGTCACTGCCGACAGAAGGAAGGTCAGCAGCATCACCGGCATGACCTCGACCAGTTCGGGGATCGTCATCAGCCGCGCTAGCCAGGGCGTGGCCAGATGGATCACCCCAGCCATCACCAGCGCCATGCCCAGCATCAGCGTCAGCGCCGTGCGCTCCATGCTGCGTGTCAGCCGGTCGGTCTGGATCAGCGCTGCACCCAAGCCGAATTGCACCACCACCTGGCTGAGAACAAGAACCACCTGTGCGGCGGCGACAATGCCAAAAGCTTCAGGTGTCAGCAGACGGGCAAGGATAATAACCAGCGCAAAATTGACGACCTGATGGCCGCCCTTACCTGCAAAGGCCCACAGACCGGCCTTAAGCATCATCGGGGGTGATCTCCCGAGCGACCGACGCCTTCATAAGCTTCGAACCCCGCCCCCAACACATCCTTGCGGCTGTAGATGCTGCGAAGGTTGGCCAATACGGGCGTTGCCATGACACCGGCAAGCCGGGTCAGGTCCAGCGCTTGGAACGGGTTCCACGCGGTCAGGATCAGCAGGCAATCCGACCCTTCGGCGGCGGCATAGGGATCGGCCTCCCGTGCGACACCGGGCAGAAGGCGCAGGATGCGAAACCCAACATCCTCGCGCAACGTGTCGCGCTGGGTGGTCATGACCGGGATGCTTTCTGGTAGGCTACCGCACAAGGACTGCCCAAGGGCGCCTTGATGTTTTCAGTGTCGCAATGTGGCGCGGTATCAACATCTACGCTCGGAACAAAGTGGTATTTGGTCAGCACTATAAGTGCAAGCGGGAAAACGATGCCTGAAGCGGGCAGTAGCCTGGGTCGGCGACACTACGTCGACCCAGCCCAGCCCTTATGGGGGCCAACCCTCGGTCATCAAGATGGCAATATGCGAAATGCGCGGGGGCGCAGGAGGTCCTGAAAGGCTTCGCCGGCGGTACGCTGCTGGTGGCCGGTTGCACCGGCTATGCCGCTCTGGCCCATCCGCTGAAGACCGCAAGGCCATGGGCCATGGCCTTCTTCTGGACCCATTGGCGGCGCCGTTTCGTCAGGTTCGGCCAGAACACGCCTTCGCCGATCTGCGATCAGATAATCGCGCGCATCGCCTCCCTGATCGGTGCGGGCAAGTTGAACGGCGTAAACCCTGAGAGGCCAATCGGAAATGAGTTGAGTGAATTCAGCAGGTTGTGATTCTGTTCAGTTGCGACACAGAACGGAGA
>NZ_JACBXS010000053.1 GCF_013415485.1 Rhabdonatronobacter sediminivivens
AAGGCACGCAGAAACGCAAGCACCTGAAAACCAAAACACAACAAAATCAACGGGCGCCGATACAACCGGCGCCCGTTCTTGTTTGTGAGATCGGATCGGTCTGCGTCAAGGGCATCCTCTGCCCCAGCGATGGGCGCGGTCATGTACGGACCGTCACAGGTGCCATGAGGTGCAAAAGAAACCGGCCGCTTGCGCGGCCGGTTCCTGTGAATCCTGCGATGCTCCGGCAGGCGCGATCAGGTGAGCGTGCGCTCGACCTCCTCGCGCTCGAAGATTTCGATCACATCGCCCTTGCGGATATCCTCGTGGTTCTCGAATGCCATGCCGCATTCCTGGCCCGATTGCACTTCCTTGACCTCGTCCTTGAAGCGCTTGAGGGTCTTGAGCGTGCCCTCGTGGACCACCACATCATCGCGCAGAAGGCGCACCCCGGCAGAGCGGCGCGCGATCCCTTCGGTGACCAGGCAGCCGGCGACCTTGCCCACGCCCGAGACCTTGAAGACCTCGCGGATTTCGGCATAGCCGATGTATTTCTCGCGGATCTCGTTGGACAGGAGGCCCGAAGCGGCGGCCTTCACGTCATCCACCAGATCATAGATGATGGAGTAGTAGCGAAGCTCCACGCCCTTCTGGTTTGCGCTGTTGCGCGCACTGGAATTGGCGCGGACGTTGAAGCCGATGATCGGCGCACCCGAGGCTTCGGCCAGCCCCACATCCGAGTCGGTAATGGCACCGACGCCGGAATGCAGAACGCGCACGCGGACCTCTTCGTTGCCGACCTTCTCCAGCGCCTGGACGATCGCCTCGGCCGAGCCCTGCACATCGGCTTTCACCAGCACGGGCAGTTCGGCGACACTTTCGTCAGCCTTGGCCTTGGCCATCAGCTGTTCCAGCGTCGTTGCAGCCCCGGCGGCCGCGCGCTTGTCCTTGGCGGCCTGATGGCGGTAGTCGGCGATCTCGCGGGCCTGGGCCTCGGTTTCGACGACGTTGAGCACGTCGCCCGCTTCGGGCGTGCCGTTCAGGCCCAGAACCTCGACCGGGACCGAGGGGCCAGCCTGATCGACCCGCTCGCCCTTGTCGTTGATCAGGGCGCGGACCTTGCCCCATTGTTCGCCGACGACAAAGATATCGCCGCGCTTGAGCGTGCCGTGCTGCACCAGAACCGTGGCCACCGGGCCGCGGCCGATATCCAGCTTGGCCTCGATCACCGCACCCATGGCCGACCGGTCGGGGTTGGCCTGCAGTTCCAGGATCTCGGCCTGGAGCGCGATGGCCTCCAGCAGTTCATCCAGCCCCTTGCCGGTGATGGCCGAAACCTCGACATCCTGAACCTCGCCGGACATGGCTTCGACCACGACCTCATGCTGCAGAAGTTCGGTGCGCACCTTGTTGGCGTCCGCGTCGGGCTTGTCGCATTTGTTGATGGCGACGATCATGGGCACCTTGGCGGCGCGGGCGTGGTTGATCGCCTCGATCGTCTGCGGCATCACCGAATCATCGGCAGCCACCACCAGCACCACGATATCGGTCACATTCGCGCCGCGGGCGCGCATGCTGGTAAAGGCCGCGTGGCCCGGCGTGTCCAGGAAGGACAGCACCGCGCCCGATTCCGTCGTGACCTGATAGGCGCCGATATGCTGGGTGATCCCGCCAGCCTCGCCCGAGACGACGCTGGTCTTGCGGATCGCGTCCAGCAGGGAAGTCTTGCCGTGGTCCACATGGCCCATGATGGTGATGATCGGCGGGCGCGGCTGCAGATCTTCGGGCTTGTCCTCGACCTGCTCGATCACCTGCTCCACATCCGAGTCCGAAACCCGCACCACCTTGTGGCCGAATTCCTCGATCACCAGTTCGGCGGTATCGGCGTCGATGGTCTGGTTCATGGTGGCCATGACGCCCATCTTCATCAGCGCCTTGACCACATCGGCCACGCGTTCGGCCATGCGGTTGGCCAGTTCCTGCACCACGATGGTTTCCGGCAGGCGCACATCGCGCATCACCTTTTCGCGCGGGGCGTTCTGGCCCATGGCTTTCTGCCGGGCGCGTTCCTGCTTGCGCTTCATCGCCGCAAGGGACCGCTGGCGGCCACCGGCATCGCCCGAGAGCGCCTCGTTCAAGGTCAGCTTGCCCGACCGGCGGCCACCGTCCCGCGTGGGCTTGGCGCGCGAATCGCGCTCCTTCTCACGCTCCACCTTGCGCGAGGCTGGCGCGGGCGCGGGGCGCGTGCGGTCTGATTGCGGCGCGGAAGCGGGCTGTGCCGGCGCAGGCGTGGGGGCGGGCTCGGCAGCGCTGCGGGCCTTTTCGGCCTCGACCTCGGCGGCGCGGGCTTCTTCTTCAGCCTTGGCCTTGAGTGCGGCCTCGCGCTCGCGTTCCTCGCGCTCGCGGGCTTCCTGTTCTTCACGGCGGCGCTGGCGCTCTTCCTCGCGGGCCTTTTCCTCGGCTTCGCGGGCGGCGGTTTCTTCCTGTTCGCGCGCCTTGGCGGCCTGCAATGCCTTCAGGCGGCGTTCCATCTCGGCATCGGTGATTCCGGCCGGGCGGCGCGAGGGATCGCCCTTGACCGCCGGCTTGCCCTTGCCTGAGGAGGCCGTCTGCGCACCCTGCTTCGGCACGACCACGCGCTTGCGTTTCGTCTCCACCACCACGGATTTGGTGCGCCCGTGGCTGAAGCTTTGCTTCACCTGTCCGGGACGGTTGCCACCAAGCCCAAGGGTTTTCTTGCCGTCTGTATCGCTCATGCGTTCGTCTTTTCCTCTCCGGCGACCTTCGCGCCGATTTGCTCGCGCAGTCCCGCAAGCCTTGCGGCTTCCTCTACTACACGTGTCGTCAGACCGCCAGCGCGAAGCGCGGCATGTATCACACGATCCCGCCCGAATGCAAAACCCAATTCCCGGGCGGTCAGGTGTCCGATGAAGGTTTCGTCGCCCGCTGGCGGCTTCAGCTTGGTCTTTCCGCGTTCTGATCCATCCGCGGCCTGGATCAGAACCGCCATATCATCGCGCAGAGCCAGATCGCGGACCTTTTCATACCCGGCCACGGCGATCCCGCCCTTGCGCGCCATGCTCAGCATATCAAGGACGCGCCGGGTCAGCAATTGGTGAACCATCGCGGCCAGATCGTCAGGCACGCTGACCTGCTGGCGCGCCGCGCGGGAAAAGAGCTTCTTCTTCACCGCGCGGTCCAGTGCGGCACGGTCCGCCCGCAGCCAGATACCCCGCCCCGGCAGCTTGCCCGCCACATCGGGGGTGATGGTGCCGTCCGGGGCGACCACGAACCGGATCAGATGCGCCACCGGCAGCACATCGCCCGTGGCGATGCACCGCCGCTCGGGCGTGTCCAATTCCTTCTTGCGGCCGCCTCGGGTCATGGGTCAGGGGCTCCTTTCGGGCTCAGGCGCGAGGCTCTTCGGTTTCCAGTTCCGGCGCTTCGGCGTCGTCTTCGGCTTCTGCCTCGGCCTCCAGTTCGGTGGGATCGACCCAGCCCAGCAGGACACGCGCGGTCATGATCAGATGCTGCGCCTCCTCCAGGCTGACATCGAAGGGCTCCAGAACGCCATCATCCTTGACCCGCTGGCCGTCCACCGTGGTCCAGCCGCCAGCCAGTTCCCAGTCGGCGCAGGTGGCGAAATCCTCCAGCGTCTTGACGTCATCCTTGGCCAGCGCTTCGATCATCTGCGGGGTCAGGCCTTCGAATTCGATCAGGCTGTCTTCGACGCCCAGGGCGCGCGCGCTCTCCAGCGCGGCCTGGTTGACCGCTTCCAGCCGGTCGCGGGCGCGGGCCTGAAGCTCGTCGGCGGTATCCTCGTCAAACCCGTCGATGGCCAGAAGTTCATCCTGTTCGATATAGGCAACTTCCTCCAGCGTGGTGAAGCCCTCGGCCACCAGCAGCTGCGCCATCATCTCGTCGATATCCAGCGCATCCATGAACAGCGCGCTGCGTTCGGCGAATTCGGCCTGGCGGCGGGCGGATTCGTCGGCCTCGGTCAGGATGTCGATATCCAGCCCGGTCAGCATGCTGGCCAGACGCACGTTCTGGCCGCGCCGCCCGATGGCCAGCGACAGCTGCTCATCGGGGACCACGACCTCGATCTTGCCGGCTTCCTCGTCGATCACCACCTTGCTGACCTCGGCCGGTTGCAGCGCGTTGACCAGGAAGGTCGCCTGATCCTCATTCCAGGGGATGATGTCGATCTTCTCGCCCTGCAATTCGTTCACCACCGCCTGCACACGGCTGCCGCGCATCCCCACACAGGCGCCGACCGGGTCGATGCCCGAATCATAGCTGATGACCGCGATCTTGGCGCGCGAGCCGGGGTCACGGGCGACGGCCTTGATCTCGATGATGCCGTCATAGATTTCCGGCACTTCCATCTTGAACAACTCGGCCATGAACTCGGGCGCGGTGCGCGACAGGAAGATCTGCGGGCCGCGCGCCTCGCGCCGGACATCCTTGATGTAGCAGCGGATGCGGTCATTGGGGCGGTAGCTTTCGCGGCCGATCTTTTCATTGCGGCGCAGGATCGCCTCGCCACGGCCCACATCGACGATGATGTTGCCGTATTCCTCGCGCTTGACCAGCCCGTTGATGATGGTCCCGGCGCGGTCCCGGAATTCCTCATACTGGCGGTCGCGCTCGGCTTCGCGGACCTTTTGCAGAATCACCTGCTTGGCCGATTGCGCGGCGATCCGGCCCAGCTCCACCGGCGGGACCTCATCGCGGATCTCGTCGCCGATCTGCGGGTCGTCCAGATACTGTTTCGCCTGATCGACGGTCAGCTCGGCGTGGTAGTTTTCCAGCTCTTCATCGGCAACCACGGTGCGCACGCGGGTAAAGGTGGCGCGCCCGGTCTTGCGGTCGATGGCCACGCGGATGTCCATGTCGGCGCCATAGCGGGACTTGGCGGCCCGGGCGAGGCTTTCCTCCATGGCCTGGACCACCAGATCGGGGTCGATCATCTTTTCGCGGGCCACGGCCTCGGCGGTCTGAAGCAATTCAAGCTGGTTGGCGCTGGTGATGGCCATGTCTCTCACTCCTGCTGGGAAGCGGTGTCGGTTCCGGTGTCGATTTCGTCAAAATCGGCTTCGTTGAAGATGCCGTCGGCCTTGCGGGCGCGCAGCATCTCGGCGATCAGGTCGTCGGTCAGGACCAGCTTGGCATCCGACAGCCAGTCGAATTTCAGCCCGATGGTGACGGTCTCGCCCTCCTGCTCGATGTCGATGAGCACCTCGTCGCCTTCGGTTCCGGCGAGGGTGCCCTTGAAGCGCCGCCGCCCGTCGATCAGTTCTTCGGTTTCCAGCCGCGCCTCGTAGCCGTCCCAGACATCGAAATCCTTCAGCCGGGTCAGCGGACGGTCGATCCCGGGGCTGGAGACTTCCAGCGTATAGGCGTCCGAGATCGGATCCTCGACATCAAGCGAGGCGGAGACGGCGGTAGAGATCCGGGCGCAATCCTCGATCTCGATCCCGCCTTCGGGGCGTTCGGCCATGATCTGCAGGGTGCGGGTCTTGCCGCTCATCAGGCGCAGACGCACAAGTTCGAATCCCATGCCTTCGATGACGGGGCCGGCGATCTCGGCCAGGCGCTTGTCGATGCCGGTCTTGGCAATCAGGTCGGACATGCAGTCCTCCAAAACGAAAAAACGGGCCCGCGGCCCGTCACAAAGGTTCCGGTGGGTTCCGAGGGTGGAGGCCGGAACGCCGCTGTTGCATGCGATATAGCGATGAACGCCCCCGCGCGCAAGGTGCTTTCAGTCGGTGATGCGGCGCACATCGCCGTGCACCCCGTCCCAGGCGCCGGGGGTCAGGGCCAGGCCCAGCACGCGGTCGGGGTTGGTGGGGGGCGGCATGGTGACGCCCGCCAGCCGGACAAAGCCGAAGCGCGCGTAATAGGGCGCGTCGCCCACCAACAGCACGCGGTCCCAGCCAAAGGCACGCGCGCGCTCCAGGCTGTCGCGCATCAGCCACCCGCCCAGGCCCTCGCCCTGGCGGGTAGGGTGCACGGCAATGGGGCCCAACAGCAAAGCGCGGGCGCCACCAGCGCGCACCGGCCAGTAGCGGATCACCGCCGCCAGCGCCGGGCCGTCGCGCAGGCAAAGGCACAGTTCCGCCACCGGCGCCACCCCGTCGCGCAGCCGGTAGGAGGACAGCGCCTCGCGCCCCGGTGCGAAGCACAGGTCATAGAGCGCCTCGACCTCCCACCAGTCGGCTTCGGTTTCCTGTTTCAGGTCCAAGTGCTTGCCCTCCCGCCCGCGCGGTGCCCGTAGCATGGCCCCGGAGGATGGGCAACGCGGCTGCAACCGGGAGGGTCAGGGGTATTGGCCCGGTTCGGCCAGGGGTCAGGGGCGGCGGCCTTCGATATGCTTGCGCAGCCGGGATTGTCCGGGCTTCTTGCGGTCCTTGTAGGGGTTCTTTTCAGCGCGCGAGCGCAGGAACACCCGGATCGGCGTGCCCGGCATGTCGAAGCTTTCGCGCAAGCCCCCTACCAGATAGCGCGTGTAGCTTTTCGGCAGGTCCTCGGGGTTCGAGCACATGATGACGAAGCCGGGGGGGCGGGTCTTGGCCTGGGTGATGTAGCGCAGCTTGATCCGGCGCCCGCCGGGGGCGGGGGGCGGGTGGGCCTCGACCATCGCGGCCAGCCACTGGTTCAGCTTCGCGGTGGTTACGCGCCGGTTCCAGACCTCATGCGCGCGCAGGATCGCCCCGTGCAGCCGGTCCAGCCCCTTGCCAGTGGCGGCCGAGACCGTGACCAGCGGCGCCCCCTTCAACTGCGGCAACAGTTTCTCGAACTGCTGCTTCAGCTCCTTCAGCCGCGCCTGTTTTTCTGGCTCAAGGTCCCATTTGTTGACCGCCACCACCACCGCGCGGCCCTCGGTCTCGGCAAAATCTGCGATGCGCAGGTCCTGGGTCTCGAACGGTATCTCGGCATCCAGCAGGACGACCACCACTTCGGCAAAGCGCACCGCACGCAGCCCGTCGGCGACCGAGAGTTTCTCGATCTTGTCCTGAACCTTGGCCTTCTTGCGCATGCCTGCGGTGTCGAAGATGCGCATGGGCGTGTTGCGCCAGTCGGTGCGGATGGAGATGGCATCGCGGGTGATCCCGGCCTCGGGGCCGGTCAGCATGCGATCCTCGCCCAGAATGGCGTTGACCAGGGTGGACTTGCCTGCATTGGGCCGCCCGATCACCGCCACCTGCAAGGGGCGCGCGGCGCTGGGGGTGAAATCGGGGGCCTCGGCCGCGTCATCCTCGGGCAGGTCGATATCCACCTCGGGGGCGGCTTCCTCGGCCCGGGCGGTGAATTCGGCGGCCAGCGGGCGCAGGCGGTGGTAGAGCTCATCCATGCCGCCGCCATGCTCGGCCGACAGCGCCACCGGCTCGCCCAGTCCCAGCGCCCAGGCCTCCATCACGCCAGCCTCGGCGGCGGTGCCTTCGGCCTTGTTGGCGGCCAGGATCACATGGCGGGCGCGCTTGCGCAGGATATCGGCAAAGATCTCATCGGCAGGGGTGATCCCTGCACGCGCATCCACCAGGAACAGGCAGATATCGGCGCTTTCGACCGCGCGCTCGGTCAGCTTGCGCATCCGCCCCTTGAGGCTGTCGCCTTGCTCCAGCTCCAGCCCGGCGCTGTCCACCACGGCAAAACGCAGATCGCCCAGACGGGCAGTGCCTTCGCGCAGGTCGCGGGTGACACCGGGCTGGTCATCGACCAGCGCCAGACGCTTGCCCACCAGCCGGTTGAACAAGGTCGATTTGCCGACATTGGGGCGGCCCACGATGGCCATGGTGAAACTCATGTCAGGCTCCGAAGCGCTGGGGTCAGGCGATGCTTCTTAGTGCAAACGGCGCCAAAGAGGAAACGGGTTTTTCCTGTGCCCGGTCCACCATCCATCCCCTTGGCGCAAGCGGCGGGGCAGGGCGCCCGGGGGTGGCCCGCGGCCACACCCGTCGATCGGGCCCCCTTCGATGGGGGGCCTGATCGAGCCCCCCCTTGCCAAGGGACCAGACAGTCAGCCGCTCCGCGCGCCGGTCCTAGCGATAGGCGTGAAGTTGGCCGTCGCCCGTGACAACATAAAGCGTGCGATCCACGATGATCGGGGCCGCCGCGGCACCGCTGGGCAGTTCCAGGTTGCCGGTTGCCTCACCCGAAACCGGGTCAAAGAACCGCAACATCCCGTCATTCGAGGCAACGATCAACCGCCCCCCCGCCAGCACCGGACCGTAATGGCCAAAAATCTCGGCGCGCCGCCGCTCGCGCGCTTGTGTAAAGAGCGGCAGATCCTGCGCCCAGACTCTCTGGCCGCTGTCTGCATCCAGCCGGATGATCCGGTTGCGGTCCGACAGCATGAACAATGCATCACCCACTGGCCAGACGGCGCCATAGGCGGCCTCGTCGGCGGTCCAACGGATGGCGCCATCGCGCTGGTTCATCGCCATCACCCGCCCGGACTGGTTGCCGACATAGATCGTATCGCCCACCACCACCGGATCGCCGGTGATATCGGTCACACCGGCATAGGCCATGCCCTGGCGCTGCCCGGCGATGACGCGGCGCCAGACCTCCATGCCCGTATCGCGGCGCGCGGCGATCAGCTCGCCGGACGGGATCGGGAACAGCACCAGATCGCCCGCGGTGGCCGGGGCCGCACCCCCGACCATGGACGCCGCCGATGGCGTTCCCGGTAACTGCCAGTCCACCTTGCCGTCGCGGGTGTCCAGCACCCAGGCAGAGCTGTCGGCGGCCACCACATAGACCCGCTCGCCAATCACGGTGGGTGCCCCCTTTGCCGGGGCGTCGAAGCGGTGGGTCCAGCGGACTTCGCCGGTTGCGGCATCCAGCGCATGCAGCCGCCCATAGGCCGAAGTGACGTAAAGAACGCCCCCCGAGAGCGCCAGCCCGCCCCCCGAGGCGCCATCCCCGCGCTGCCCTGCCGGGGTCAGGTCACGCTGCCAGACGGTTTGACCATTGCTGCCGGTGGCGGTGACGGTGGCGCGGCTGTCCAGGGTAAAGACACGCCCCTGCGCGGCCACGGGTTCGGCGGTGATCCGGTGGCGGCGATCCTCGCCCGCGCCAATGGGGGCTGACCAGGCGTGCTGCAATGTGCCGCCAAGGGCAGGATGGCTGATGCGATGGTTGGGTGTGCCCAGCCGATGTGTCCATTCGCTGTGGGCCACTGCGGCAGGCAGGGACAGCGGCGCGGCGCGGTTCGCGGGCTCCTGGCCCGCGGTTTCCGAAAACGGGGCGCGGATGTCGAAGCGCTCCCCCTCAAGGATGTATTCCCGGTCACAGCCGGACAGCGCAAGCGCAAGCGCCATGATCGATGCGTATCTGATAAGGCCCACCGATTTCGCTCCCGTTTCCTGCCCCAACGCCTGCCCATCATTGGAAGCGGGCATGATTGCTTGTGCCATTGCCCCGGCCGCAGGGTCAAGCGCGCTGCGGCATTGCGGCATCGCGCGTGGCCGGTCCCCGCTCAGGCCGCGTCAATGTCTCCGCCCAGCGCGGCGATCATCTGGCGCACCCGCCGCCGCAGGCTTTCGGTTACATCAGGTTCCTGCAGCAGATCCGTCAGAATCGCGAGCGCGGCATCGGATTCGCCCTCTTCCATGCGCAGCACGGCCAATTGCTCCAGCGCCAGCGGCCGGAACGCCTGCCCCGGCTGGGCCAGACCCGAGAGGACCTGCTCACGCTCGGCAGGGTCAATATCGGTTCCGCCCAGAATGACGCGCTTCAACTCTGCAAGTTGGCGATAGCTTTGCGGCAGCGCCGTATCCGAGGCCGCCGCCGAAAGCGCGGCCAGGGCCGCGTCGCGGTCGTCATCCATGGCTTCGGCGGCGATCAGCAGGTTCAGAAGGCCCTGTTGCGCGCCATCGCCTTCGATCGCGCGCAGTGCCGCGCGGCGCTCGCCATCGCCGGGCGCGTCCAGCGCCGCCAGGATCGCATCGCCAAAGGCTTCGGCCCGGTCACGTTCCACGGCGCGCTGCCATTCGAACCACGCCGCCCCCCCGACAACCAGAACCACCGCCACGGCGGCCAGCCAGCCATAACGCTTCATCAGCCGCGTTATCCGGTCGCGGCGCAGCTCTTCGCTGACTTCTTCGATAAAACTGTCGGTATTGCTCAAGGAACACCCATCCGTTTGCCTGCGCAACCTCTTAGCGCGAAGCGGTGCTGATTGCAAAGCCCGCATCGGGACGCAGCCGGGTGACGCGCCGGGGATTCACGTTATAATTACCCGCTTGCGGCACCACACGGGGGTGCTTGTGCTGCTGCGCAGAAATTCATAATCTGAACCGGTCGGTTCAGCGTATACCGGCCCATGACTCGGCGCTTCGAGTCGCCCCTTCCTGCCCGAAAGGCCCCGCAATGCGCATCTTCTCCATTCTGACCGCATTGGCGATCATGGCATTCATGTATGCCTTCATCATGGAGCGTGAGGCGCTGATGGCGCTGGCCTCAGGCGCGGCGGTGACGCCCGAGGATGAGGCGGAGCTGGGCGCCGTCGAACCCGCCCGGGTCATGCGGGTCGTGGCGCAGCATTCCGTCGCGCAACCGGTTGAATCCGCTGTCACCCTGCGTGGCCGCACCGAAGCCGCGCGCCGGGTGCAGGTGCGGGCGGAAACCTCGGGGCTGGTGGTGTCCGAACCGCTGCCGCGCGGCAGTGAGGTCGCGGCCGGCGACCCGCTGTGCGAGCTTTCGGGCGGGGTGCGCAGCGCGCAACTGGCCGAAGCCCGCGCCCGCCTGGCCGAGGCCGAGGTCAATCTGAATGCCGCCGAGCGACTTTCGGACGAAGGTTTTGCCAGCCAGACACGGGTGCTGTCAGCCCGGGCCGCGACCCAAAGCGCCCAGGCTGCCGTCGATGCCGCGGTCGAGGAACTGGCCCGGCTGGTCATGCACGCCCCTTTTGACGGGATACTGGAAAGCGACACCGCCGAGATGGGCAGCCTTCTGCAGCCCGGCGCGGTCTGCGCCACATTGATCAAGCTGGACCCGATCCGGCTGGTGGGCTTTGTGTCCGAACGCCAGGTGGACCGGCTGGAAATCGGCGCGCTGGCGGGGGGGCGGCTGGCCTCGGGGCGTGAAGTGATGGGCAACGTCAGCTTCATCTCGCGCGCGGCCGACCCCGAAACCCGCACCTTCCGGGTGGAGGTCACGGTGGCAAACGAAGACAATGCCATCCGTGAAGGGCAGAGCGCCGAAATGCTGATCCAGTCCGAGGGCGAGGTGGGGCATCTGCTGCCCGGTTCGGCGCTGACGCTGGCCGATGACGGGGTGCTGGGTATCCGCGCCGTGGATGATGCGGGCCGGGTGACATTCCTGCCCGCCACCATGCTGCGCGATGCCGCCGAAGGCATCTGGCTGGGCGGGCTGCCGGATGTGGTCGATGCGATCGTTGTCGGTCAGGAATTCGTGCGCGAAGGGGTGGAGGTGGAAGTCACCTGGCGCGGCAATGCGCCGGAGGGCCGCGAATGAAGGGGATCGTCGATTGGGCCGGCGCGCATGCGCGCATGGTGCTTGCGCTGGTGGTGATGACCCTGGGCGCGGGCATTCTGGCCTATACCGGCCTGCCCAAGGAAGGTGAGCCCGACATCGAGGTCCCGGCGGTGATCATCACCGTGCCGTTCCCGGGGATTTCCGCGGCGGATGGGGAAACCCTGCTGCTGCGGCCCATGGAAAGCGAATTGTCCGACCTGGACGATCTGAAGGAAATCAACGCCTTTGCCGCCGAAGGCTTTGCCGCTGCGGTGCTGGAATTCGAATTCGGCTGGGACAAGACCGCAGTTCTGGCCGATGTGCGCGATGCCATGAACCGCGCCGAGGCGAATTTCCCTTCCGGTGCCGAAAACTACAGCATATCCGAGTTCAATTTTTCCGAGTTCCCCATCATCATCATCGCCGTTTCAGGCGATGTATCCGAACGCGCCCTGCTGCGCGCCGCGCAGGATCTCAAGCGCGCGGTCGAGGATCTGGATTCGGTGCTGGAGGTCGAGATCGCCGGGTCGCGCGACGAGATGGTCGAGGTGATCATCGACCCGCTGCGGCTGGAGGCCTATAACGTCACCGCCGGAGAACTGATCCAGGTCATCAGCCGCAACAACCAGCTTGTCGCCGCCGGCGATGTCGAGACCAGCTCGGGCGCTTTCGGGGTCAGCGTGCCATCGACCTTCGAAGGCCCCGAAGACGTCTATGCCCTGCCGATCAAGGTCAATGGCGACAGCGTGGTGCGGCTGGGCGATCTGGCCGATATCCGTCTGACCTATGAGGACCGCACCGGCACCGCGCGGTTCAATGGCGAAACCAATATTGCCCTGCAAGTCGTCAAGCGCCGGGGGTTCAACCTGATCGATTCCGCCGCCGAGGTCCGCGAAACCGTCGAGGCCACCCGTGCCACCTGGCCCGAGGAATTGCAGGACGCCATCCGCACCACCCCGGCGCTGGACCGCTCCTTCCAGGTCGAAGAGATGGTCAACCAGCTGGAAACCTCGGTCATGACGGCAATCGCGCTGGTGATGATCGTGGTGCTTTCGGCGCTGGGCCTGCGTTCGGCCATGCTGGTGGGGTTGGCGATTCCCACATCCTTCATGCTGTGTTTCATCCTGCTGGGGGTGATGGGGGTGACGATTTCGAACATCGTCATGTTCGGGCTGATCCTGGCGGTGGGGATTCTGGTCGATGGTGCCGTGGTGGTTACCGAATATGCCGACAAGCGCCTGGCCGAGGGCGACGGCCCCATGCAGGCCTATACCGCCGCCGCCAAGCGCATGTTCTGGCCGATCACCGCGTCTACGGCGACCACGCTCTGCGCCTTCCTGCCGATGCTCTTCTGGCCCGGTGTCGCGGGCGAGTTCATGGGCATGTTGCCGATCACGCTGATCTTCGTGCTGACGGCATCGCTGGTGGTGGCGCTGGTGTTCCTGCCGGTGCTGGGCGGGGTGACGGGGCGGTTGGCGCGGGTGCTGAACAAGGTGTCGCGCGCGCTGCGCCGCCTGCCCGTGGTGCTGCGGCTGCCGCTTCTGCTGCTGGCCTGGGGCGGACTTTATGCCGCGGTGATGCTGCTGCTGAACCCGGCCTGGCCATCGCCCGCCCCTGCCGAAGGGTCTGGCGTGCTGGCGCGTCTGCCCGGCGCGGTGCTGCTGGGGCTGTCGGCCATGGCGGCCTCGGTGGTGCTGAGCGCCATTGTCCCGCCGCAGCGTGAGCGCAAGGTCCATGCGGGCCACAAACGCCGCCCCTTTGGCTATCTGATCCGGCTGCTGGTCGGCAACCCGGTGATGCCGGTGGTCACAATCATTGCCGTTGGCGCCTTTGTCATGGCCGTGTTCCAGTATTACGGCGAAAACAGCCGGGGCGTCGAATTCTTTGTGGAAACGGAACCGGAACAGGGCGCCGTCTATGTCCGTGCCCGCGGCAACCTGTCACTGGATGAAAAGGACGCCCTGGTCCGGCAGGTCGAGGCGATTGCGCTTGAAGAACCCGGCCTTGATGCCGTCTTTGCCTTTGCCGGGGATGGCGGGCTGAACACCAACACCGCCGGTGCAGGCCCCCCGCGCGACACCATCGGCCAGATCCAGTTCGAGCTGACGCATTGGAGCGGGCGCCAGGGCATCCCCGACATGCGCGGTCAGGCGATCCTGGACCGGTTGCAGGCGCAGTTTGACCAGATACCGGGTATCCAGACCGAATTCCTGATCCAGACCGGCGGCCCCGCGGGCCAGAAACCCGTCCATCTGCGCCTGACCGGCGATGATTTCGACACGCTGGAAGACGCGGTTGAAATCGCCCTGGCCCGTTTTGCCGACACCCCGGCGCTGATCGACCTGGAGGACAGCCGCCCCGTGCCGGGCGTGGACTGGCAGATCAATGTCGATGTGGACCGCGCCGGGCGCTTTGGCGCCGATGTGGCCACGGTCGGCGGCATGATCCAGCTGGTCACCCGCGGGATCCTGCTGGACACCATGCGGGTCGATACCTCGGAGGATGAGATCGAGATTCGCGTCCGCCTGCCTGAAGCTGACCGTCTGCTGTCGACGCTGGATGATCTGCGGGTGCAGACCGCCACGGGGCTGGTGCCCATGTCCAATTTCATCACCCGTGAACCCGTGGCCCGGCGCGGCCAGATCGACCGGGTGAATCGCCAGCGGTTTTATGACGTCAAGGCGGATGTTGCGCCGGGTCTGTCGCGGCTGGTGGACGCTCAGGGCAACACCGTCCGTTTGGTCCGGCGTGAGCTGACCTCAACCGACCGGCTGGAGCCGGGAAGTGACGATTACGCGCGCGCGCAAGAGATCGCCGCCCAGGTCCGCGCCGAAGGCCTGCGCGTGGTGCAGATCAATGCCAACGAACGCATCGCCGCGCTGACCGACTGGCTGGAGACCGAAAACCCGCTGCCCGAAGGCATCGGCTGGGAATGGACCGGCGAACAGCAGGACCAGGAGGAAAGCACCCAGTTCCTGACGGTGGCGTTCTCCGCCGCGCTGGGGCTGATGTTCGTGATCCTGCTGACGCAGTTCAACAGCTTCTACAATTCGGGGCTGGTTCTGCTGGCGGTGGTCCTGTCCTCGACCGGGGTGCTGATCGGAATGCTGGTGATGGACCAGACATTCTCGGTGATCATGACCGGCACCGGGATCGTTGCGCTGGCGGGGATCGTGGTGAACAACAACATCGTGCTGATTGACACCTATCAGTATTATTCCCAGATCATGCCGCGGATCGAGGCAATCATCCGCACCGCCGAGGCCCGCCTGCGTCCGGTGCTGATGACCACCATCACCACCATGGCCGGGCTGACACCGATGATGCTGGGGCTCAGCCTCGATTTCGTCAACGGGGGCTTTTCCCTCGACAGTCCGGTGGCGCTCTGGTGGAAGCAACTGGCCACGGCGGTTGTCTTTGGCCTGGGGGTGGCGACGCTGCTGACGCTGCTGGTGACGCCGGCTTTCCTGGCGCTGCGTGTCTGGATCGAAGCGGGCGCCTATCGCGGGGCGCTGGGCTTGCGGTGGCTGCTGTCTTCGCGCGACGGAGCGGCACGGCAGGACCGGGCGCTGGAAAAGCGCCTCCGCCGGGTGCGCGGGGCGGAAATCATCTGGGATGTGCCGCCGCACCCCGCGGGCGGGTGGCCCGCGCCGCTGCTCTTGCGTCAGAGCGATCGGGCGCCCGAGCGCGGGCAGGTGCGCGCGGCGGAATGACACCGCCCTTTGCGGGGCGCGCGGGTTGCAATTCGCGCGCCAATTCGCCACCTAAGGCGCCAAAGCTTTCGGAGGATCGACCCCAAAATGAGCGACAGCCGCCACACCCGCCTTCTGATCATCGGCTCTGGCCCCGCCGGATATACCGCAGCCGTCTATGGCGCGCGTGCGATGCTGGAACCGCTGCTGGTGCAGGGGATACAGCCCGGCGGGCAGCTGACCATCACCACCGAGGTGGAAAACTGGCCCGGCGATACCATGACGACCGGCCCAGAGCTGATGGTGCGCATGGAGGCCCATGCCCGCGCCATGGGGACCGAGATCATCACCGACCATATTGCCGCGCTGGACCTGTCCCAACGCCCCTTCGTGGCGCGGGGTGACAGCGGCACCACCTATACCGCCGATGCGGTGATCCTGGCCACCGGCGCACAGGCGCGTTGGCTGGGGCTCGAGTCCGAATCGCGCCTGCAGGGGATGGGCGTATCCGCCTGCGCCACCTGCGACGGATTCTTCTATCGCGGCAAGGAGGTGGTGGTGGTCGGCGGTGGCAACACCGCGGTCGAAGAGGCGCTGTTCCTGACCAATTTCGCCAGCAAAGTGACGCTGATCCACCGCCGCGACAGTCTGCGCGCCGAAAAGATCATGCAGGAGCGGCTGTTCAGGAATCCAAAGGTCTCGGTCCTGTGGGATCATACCGTGGCCGAGATTCTGGGTGGTGAGGGCAATGCCGGTGTGACCGGGGTGCGCGCGCAGCATGCGACCAGCGATGCCGAGCAGATGATCCCCTGCGACGGGGTGTTCATTGCCATCGGCCATTCGCCTGCCACCGAACTGGTGCGCGGGCAGGTTGAGATGCACCATGGCGATTACGTGAAGGTGAAGCCGGGAAGCACCGAAACCTCGGTTCCCGGTGTCTTTGCGGCGGGCGATGTGACTGATCATGTCTATCGCCAGGCGGTCACCAGTGCGGGCATGGGCTGCATGGCCGCGCTCGATGCCGAGCGCTGGCTGTCCGCGCAGGGCGCAGATGCCCCGGTGGAACTGACCGCCGAGGCCTGATAAATCCGTTAGATCAGCTCGGTTGGACACGGCCGGGCCACCAGTGGAAGCCGGATTGGGCTTTGATGCGTTCGCGGTTGGCGTGGAGTGCGATGCATTGCGCGGC
>NZ_JACBXS010000054.1 GCF_013415485.1 Rhabdonatronobacter sediminivivens
TCGCCCACATCCGTCGCCTCACCCGCCTCATCGCAAGAACCTGAAATCATTCAGACCATTATGAATCGGACTCTTAGCCCGAGAGGATTCAGATTCCACGTCAAGGGGAGGCTGCAACGATGATCAGCCCGGGAACAACCCGAGCTTCCAGTGATGCAGCCCGCCCTTGTCACGAAGCACTCCGCGACGATCGGCGTGGCATGCAGACGATCTGCACTTGCACGCATGTTTCGCGTGATCGAGCCGGAACCTATCCGTTGTCCAGGACCTTGCGCACCTTGGTGGCGAGTTGTTCGCGCCGGTAGGGTTTGCTGAGCAGTTCCACCCCCGGGTCAAGGCGGCCGTGATGGGCAATGGCGTTTTCGCTGTAGCCCGAGGTGAAGAGAACCTTCAGCGTGGGTCGCAAGGCGCGCGCCTCATCGGCGAGGTTGCGCCCGCTCATTCCACCGGGGAGCACGATGTCGGTGAACAGCAGGTCGAGCCCGGGCAGATCCTGCAGGAGTTCAAGTGCCTGCGGTCCGGTTTCCGCCGCTTCGACCTTGTAGCCCAGCCCGATGAGGCTTGCCACAAGGTGCTCCCGCACCATCGGATCATCTTCGACGACAAGAATGGACTCGCCGCCGCCGACGATCTGAGAACCCGCGCTATCGGATTCTGGTTGGGCATCCATTCCATCCGAACGGGGGAAATACAGCTTCACGCAGGTGCCTTCGCCCGGTTCGGAATAGACGCGGACATGACCGCGCGACTGCTTGACGAAGCCGTGGACCATGCTCAGGCCAAGCCCCGAGCCCTTGCCCACCTCCTTGGTGGTGAAGAAGGGCTCGAACACGTGGTCGAGAACCTCGGGCGCCATGCCCTCGCCCGTGTCGGTGACGCTGATCTTCACGTATTGTCCGGGAGCCAGACCCGGCTCGGTGGTGACATAATCGTCGTCAAGCGCCGCATTGGCCATCTCGATGGTCAGGTGGCCGCCGTCGGGCATCGCGTCGCGGGCGTTGAGCGCGAGGTTCAGAAGGGCCGCCTCCAGCTGGCTCGCGTCGATCTCGGCCTGCCACAAGCCGGCGGCGCGGACGATCCGGATGTCGATGCTCTCGGGCAGCGCGCGGCGAAGCAGGTCCTCCATACTCTGGACCTGGCCGCTCACATCGAGCACCCGCGGATCCAGCGCCTGCTTGCGCGAGAAGGCGAGCAGACGATTGGTGAGTTCAGCTCCGCGTTCGGCGGCTGTCGCCGTCATTTCGGCCAGGGCGCGCAGTTGCGCCTGATCGCCAAGTTCGCTTGCGAGAAGCTCGGCATTGCCGAGGATCACCGTCAGAAGGTTGTTGAAATCATGCGCCACACCGCCGGTCAGCTGACCCACAGCCTCCAGCTTCTGCGACTGGCGCAACCGATTCTCCATCTCCCGCTGGCTCGTGACATCGATCATGCTGCCCAGCATGCGGATCGCCGTGCCCTCGGCATCGCGGATGACGAAGGAACGGTCGAACACCGTCAGGTAATGTCCTTCGGCATGGCGAAAGCGGTATTCGCCTGACCAGAAGTCGTCCGACCCGGCGATCAGCGTATCGACGCTTGCCACGGCCGCATCCCGATCGTCGGGGTGCAGGCGGTTCTTCCACGAGTCCAGCCCCGGCTCGATCTGCGCGGGGTCGTGGCCGAAGAGCTTTTGCAGGTTCTCGTTCCACCATTGCCTGTCGGCAACCACGTCAAAGTCCCAGATGACGTCGTTGGTGGCCTGCGTCACCAGCCGGAACCGCTCCTGGTTGAGGCGGCTCTCCTCCTCGGCACGCTTGCGTTCGGTGATGTCGCGCTCGACCGAGACAAAATGCGTATACCAGCCGGTCTCATCGGCAAGAGGCACGATGTCGAGTTCCAGCCAGAATTCTTCGCCCGACCTGGTGTAGTTGATCAGTTCGGCGCGCACCGGGCGCCACTTCTCCAGCGCCCGCCGGATGCGGTCAAGCTCGGCGCGGTCGGTCTTCGGCCCCTGCAGGATGCGGGGGGTCGCACCGATCGCTTCCTCGCGGCTGTAGCCGGTGCGCTTCACGAAGGCCTCGTTGACATAGACGATCTTCGGCCCGTCGGGATCGTCGATGGGCGTGGCCTCGGTGATCAGCAGGATATCGCCCTGGCGCGAGACGGCAGCCTCCAGCAGCCGCAGCCGTTCCTCGCGCGCCTGTTCCTGGGTCACGTCCCGGAAATAGACCGCAAGACCCTCGGGCGTCGGCTCGGCGTCGATCTCGAACATGGTTGCGAGCGGGGGGAAGAAGACGCGAAATCGAACGGGCTCTCCGCTTTCCAGCGCGCGCTCATACTCGCGCTGGACGATGGTGCCGATTGCCTCGGGAAACACTTCCCAGTTGTTCCTGCCCAGCAACTCCACGCGGCTACGCCCGACGATCCGTTCGGCCTGGGCGTTCACGAACAGGAAGCGCCAGTCGTGGTCAAGAAGGATGAACCCGTCACTGATGCTGTCCAGCGTCTGGTGCAGGCGCCGCGACAGGTCTTCCGCGTCGGTCCGTGCAGCGACGAGTTCCGAGATGTCCTGGAACGCCCCCTGCACCGCGACGATGGCGCCTGCCTCATCGCGCACAGCCTCGCCGATGGTGCGCACCCAGACGCGGTTGCCCTTTGCCGTGACGATCTGCAGCACCTCGTCATAGGCAATGCCCGCCTTCGCGCATGCATGGAACAAGCTGCTGATCTTCTTGCGATACTCGGGCGCATAGTAGTTGATGCCCTCTTCGACCGAGGGGGTGCTTCCTTCGGGCAGCTCATGAATGGCAGTCGTCTCGCGGCTCCAGACCATGCGCAGTGGATCGAGATCGACGCGCCAGCTGCCCATGCGGGCCAGACGCGCAGCGATGCGCCGTATCTGCAAGGCTTCCGAGATCTCCTCCCGGGCACGGACCTCGTCGGTGATGTCCTGAAACACCCCCGAAAGCCAGGCATGGTCGCCACGCTGCTCTTCAACAGCCACACCCCGGACATGGATCGTGTCGCCATCCGGGCGCATGATCCGGTAGGACATTTCGAGATGTGGCGCGCCGGATGCGTGAAACGCCTCACACGCCGCCAGCATCGCCGCGCGATCATCGGGATGGATGGTGCCCAGGTAGTCGTCAAGATCGTTGGCGGAATCCTCGGATGTCACGCCATGGATGTCGTCGGCGCTGTCTGACCAGACCATGCGCCCGGAGTCGATCTCCATCTTGCCGATGCCGACGCCAAGCTGATGCCGGGCCAGGCGCAGCGTCGTCTCCCGCTCATGCAGGCGACGTGCCAGCTTGTCATGCGCGCGTTGCAGGGCGAGCAGACGGGACGCATCCTGCACGATCGCGACAACCCCGGGTTCGCCCTCGCCGCCCGGACTGCGCATGCGGATCTCGACCTGCCACCATTCGCCAGAGTGTCGGCGCAACTGCCACAGCCCCACATCCGTGAAACGGTCGCCCAGTCCGTCGATTGCGGATCTGAATGCGCTTGCCTCCTCGGGCCGAAGAAGCTCTTCCAGTGTCATCGCCTGCAACGCGTCCGTGCTGTAGCCGAGGGCACTGGACATGGCGTGGTTGACGTCACGGATGCGCAACGCGTCGGCGTCGAAACGGAAGAACGGGAGCTCCAGCGCGCTGGCCGCTTCACGGATCGGCGCGTCGCTCTTCGCTGAAACCATCCAATCACCCGTAATGAGAGAGTATACGTAGCCCGACTATCGCGACTTGACGTGCGAAACGCAAACCCGTCGTGCCGAACCCTGCGGCGCGCATGAGGGGTATCGCCCATGCATCCGTGTGTGAGCTGGATGCAATCTATTCGTCCGGAGCCTTGCTCACCCTCAGTTTCGTCAGCCGCGTGTGATCGCGTTCAAGAATCCCGATCACGTAGCCGTGGACGGTGAAAGACTCCCCGACGTCAGGAATGCGACGGGCGAAATCGATGACGAGGCCAGCCATGGTGACCGCGTCTTCCTCCGGCAAGTCCCAGCCCATGGCCCGGCCCACCTCGCGGATGCTCATGTTGCCACGAACGACAACCGAGCCGTCGGCCTCGGCTGCCAGCGCCGCGTCGCCGGGGACGTCGTGTTCATCCGTGATATTTCCGACGATCTCTTCCAGGATATCTTCCAGAGTCCCTACCTCCGCGCCAGGCGCCGGTCTGGAGCCGTAACTGTGGCGCGCAGCAGTTTTTGTGGACTCATCCGACCGAGATGCCCGCCAGTGGCGCTCCTGCGCGCTCTGACGAGGGCATGTGTCCCCGCTCGGGTTGGGGCTGGAAAAGGCAGCAAGCCGGGACCGATGGCCGGTTACGGACCTGAGTCGCGAAACCATGCCGGTCGTGTTCGGGATGTGGTCGTGAAGGCGCTCCCGCTGCCCGTCGGAAAAGGCAGCGAAGCGGGGTCGATCGCCGGGCGTCGTCGATGCTATCAGCCAGAGCGCACAAGGCAGTAGATCGATCTACGTAGGCGGATGCGCCTCCACCCAGCGTTCGAGCGCCTCGATCATAACCTTCTTCAAGCTTGTCCCTCTTGCCAGCGCCGATCCGAGCGACGGATCACTCGGTGAGAAGGGCGGTTTCATCTCCCGCATGATAACCCCGGTCTTCGGCGAGCCGTAGCGGTCACGCAGTCCGCGCTGGTCGGTGATCTGGTTGATCCGGTCCTTCGCCTCGGGCGTCAGATATCCGTCACGCGCGAAGGTGAAGCCGACGCCTGTTGTCGGCGCGGACGTGCTGCTCCCGACGGTCAAGGTCGGCGTCGATGTCGGCGCTGGGGTAAGTGTTGGCACCGAAGACGATATCGGAGCTGGAGCGGGTGCTAGCGCCGGTCTCGGAAGCGGAAGCGTGACCCCCTCGGCGTCGAGGAACGCGAGGAACTCATCGCGCTGTTCGGCGGTGGCCTTGCGCCAGGCATTCTTCAGCTCGTGCAAGCGGGTCCGCTGTCCGCCAAGGCCAGCTGCCCTTCGGGCTTTCGCGATGGTCTTGTAGACCCCAGTCTGGAACTCATGCCAGATCTGCGGATGATCTCGCTGAAGTTGCCGAACATAGTAGGCATTGTCGCGCTTCGCCATGACCGTAGATCCATCTACGTAGATGCATCTACGCGCGAGCAAATCGCGATGGATGCCGGACAGTCAGTAAGCACTGGCGCACTTCGTTTGCAAGAGCCGTCCCGGCAGAACGATCGGAAGCGTCGGGCGTGCTGGTCCACGATGCTGGTTTGGACTGAGTGCGCGCGTAGGAGCAATGGCGGGTCATAAGGTGCGGCTGATCGACATCGAAGCGGACCGCCCCATCCATGTCGCCTTCGACAACCTGCACGGTGCCGCCAGCGCCGACGCGTTCGCGGGCAGGCGTTCCAGGCTCCTCAAGTATCGTTGTCGCTCATCTGATACCGAGATCGCAGGTCGACATCGACAGGCCGGGTATACGCTGAGGCCAACCCTTTCAGCGTCGCATTACTCTGAACAGCGGAGGCTGGCACGAGGAGATAAGACCATGGCTTGTCGCCGACTTTCTTGCCGTGAACCTCAGTGGCGACGTAGCACCATAGACTTGCTGCGTCGGCCTTTCGCAGAACGTCTGCGGCGTTCATCTGGTCGTCACGCTTTGTTTCGATGATCAGTTTTTCATCGGTTGTCTCGACCGTGAAGTCCGGTTGATAGGGCGACCCTTCGTTATCGAATATCTTGAACTGGTTCGGACCTGGTTTCATCCACAGGCGCACCGTCGACTCCTGTTCAAGAATCAGGGCCAATCGGCGCTCGGGGTCGGAATCGAACTTTGCGAGATTGTAGCACCCTTTGGTGAAGCCGCTGAATACGTAGCGTCTGATATCCTGTAGCCGTTCTGGCGGATTTCTCAGGTCACGGATCACCCCAGCGCCGCTTCCATCAAAAGTCTGTGGTCTAAGTTGATCGAACGCTGCAGTAACTGTTACGCGATAGGTGGTCTGCTCTCGCCACATGTTCTGCTTCATCTGAGTAAATACCGCTTCCGCCATTTGGCGGGCATGCCCTTGAATGACCGATCGCAGCTGCTCTGGATCGGGATATTTCGCACGAAAGTGCTCCACAACCTGACCTGCGAGGTCATAAAGGACCGCTGCATGCGCATCGTAATCGACCTCTGGCATGTCGATGAGCTTAGCAACGAGATAGTCTTCGAGCCTCGCAGGGATCTCACCCCCGGCGTCGCCTGAGATCATGGTTCGCGCCTCAGTGCGCAAGACCTGGATCAGGAGCTCGCGCGAGAGCGGCTGATAGTTCCAGGCCTTCAACTCAAGCTCGAAACGACGAAATCCGAATGACACTGCCTGCTTCGGCGTGATGGTGAGTGTCGGAATGGCGATGGTGCGTTCGACGAAATGTTTGCAGACCTCCGCGGTGACGGCTTGCGCTTGGTCCGCGGTAATGCTCGGGAACAGCCCATCCTGCTCATTCTGAACGACCAGCGCCGCCTGCGCGATTTCCTCTATGACCTTAGGGTCTTCCAGTGCTCTGATCGATGGCACCTGCTTGCGCACTTGGGGCAACACCACTGACAGCACCGTTCGGGCGATGTTCACTTCCTCGCGCTTGGTGAACGAAAAAGCTGCAGGTGCGGTCGCTTCTGGGTGAAGAGAGGTGACAGCAGGCGTCGCGAAAGCGCCGTCCTCGGAGCCTTGCGCGGCCGGTTCAGGGTTTACCTTCCCCTCAGCCAGTTGCACCATCTGCTCGATGACCGATGGCGCACTAACGACGAACGGCTTGCTGGCAGGCACGTCGCCTTCATCGCCGATCGTCACTGACTTCAGCTTGCGGGTGACTCCATTGTCTTCCCGCGCCTTCTCGATCAGTTCGTTGAAGCGCTCGTGGGCGATCACCGTCAGCGTGTCGACAACCTCCACACCAGTCCGCTTGCCATAGGGCAGGCGCAACCCGCGCCCCAGCGTCTGCTCGGTCAGGATGTCCGAAGCCGACGCGCGCAGCGGCACGATGGTGAACAGGTTCGAGACGTCCCAGCCTTCCTTCAGCTTGTTCACATGGATCACGATATCCGTGTCGCCGCCCTTCTCGATGTTCAGCAGCCGCTGGGCGTTCTCGTCGCTCTCCTCGCCCGTCAGCTTCGAATGGATCTCGGCCACCCGCCCCTTGTATCGACCCTCGAAGAAGGCGTCGGATTCGATGAATTCGCGCACCTGACGGGCGTGGGTGGTGTCCTGGGTAACCACCAGCATGAAGGGCCGCACCAGCCCGGCCTGGTGCTGGCGCGCATAGGTCTCCAGCGCGACCTTCACATGCTCGTGGTAGTGGATGCCGTCTTCCAGCTTGATCCGCTCAAGCAGCCCATCATCCACCGACTTCGCGTCGAAGTTCGCGCGGGTGCCGACAGCCGGCTCCTTCACGTAGCCGTCCTCCATCGCCTCGGGCAGGCCGTAGCGATAGACGACGTTGCGGAAGGCCTGCGACCTCGCTCCCACCGTCTTCGGCGTCGCTGTCACCTCCAGCCCGAGGATCGGCTGCAGCTCGGCAATCGCGCGCGCCCCGGCCGAGCCGCGATAGCGGTGGGCCTCGTCCATCAGCAGCACCAGGTCGTCGAGGCCCGAGAGATAGGCGAAGTAGCTCTCGCCGATATACTCCTGCAGCCGCTTGATCCGGGGCGCATTCCCGCCACGGACCTCGGAGTTGATCTTCGAGATGTTGAAGATGTTGATGATTGCACCCTCGCGGCCGAACAGGTCGGTGCCGCGCACGCCGCGCCCTTCCTCGTAGTTCTCGGCGTTGACGATCAGCGGGGCGTTGTGGGCGAAGGCCTCGATCCCGCGGAACACATACTTGGGGCTGGTGGGCTGGAAGTCGGCCAACAGCTTTTCGTAGATCGTCAGGTTCGGGGCCAGCACGAAGAAGTTCCGGCTCTTCCCGATCATGTAGAGGTAGCTGATGAAGGCGCCCATCAGCCGGGTCTTGCCGACGCCGGTGGCCAGCGCGAAGCAGACCGAGGGGAAGTCGCGCTCGAACTCCTCGAAACTGGCGTCGGGCAGGTCGCCATAGGCCGCGCGCACGGCGTCTCGGGCAGCGGCGACATCGGTGGACTTGGACGGGACGATCAGGTCGACGATGTCGTCGAGCCGGCGCAGTGCCTCGGCCTGCGGCTTGCGCAGCGACAGGCGCTGGATGATCTGGGCGACGGCGCGCTTGGGGTCGGTCTGGTGCATGGCTCAGGTCCTCTCGGCATCGTCGAACAGGTCTCCGGCGGCGCCGGGGCGGGCGGGGGCGGGTTCCTCGTCCTCCTCGCGCATCATCGGCAGGGCGCTGATCTTCAGCGAATAGTCGTCCTTGCCCCACTCGCAGCGACCCGCGACTTCCTTGGGGATCTTGCGCAGGGTCAGGTTGGGCAGGCGTTCGGCGGCCGACTCATAGGCCGCGCAGACCACCAGCAGGCTGCGCGCCTCGCCCACCTCGTCCGAGATGGCGCGGAGTTGTTCGAAGGTCAGGCTGTTCGTGGTGACATAGATGAACGAGGTCTCGGAACTGGCGCCATGCATCCAGAAATGCTCGGTCGAGGGGGCGAAGGTGTAGCCGAAGTGCTTGCACATCGCCTCGGCCAGCATGGCGGGGTTGTATTCCTTTCGGATGACCCAGTTGCCCCAGGCGTCCTTTTCCAGCAGCGAGGGGGCGAGGCGGGCGAAGCGGTAGCCGCCGCCGCCCTTCCAGCCCGTCGCCTCGGTCACGCCGCCCTTGTCGGTCCCATCGATCACCTTGCCCAGGCGCGGCACGATATGGGTTTTCGCATGCTCGCCCAGTTCCACCATGATCCAGCGGCGGCCCATCTTGTGGGCGACGGCGCCGGTGGTGCCGGAGCCAGCGAAAGAGTCGAGAACGAGGTCGCCGGGGTTGGTTGAAAGGCCCACAATTCTCTGAATCAGTCGCTCGGGCTTCGGCGTATCAAAGACATTGTTTGGCCCGAAGATCGAAATCATTTCCTTCTTGGACTCGTCTGTGTGGCCAACTTCTGCATGAGGCCACCAGTTATGAGGAGTCATTCCATCTCGCACCTCCGACAGAAAAAGCTTGAGTGCCGGAACTGAGTTTTCGCCTCGCAGACCCCACCACAATCTTTTTTCTTCTACATGCTTCTCATGAGTTTCGCGCTCATACTTCCATGCCTTCACCCTGTTTCTGACTAGTTCACCAGTGAACGGGTTTTCAATGGGATAAACCAGATTAGGACGCTGCTTGATTGAGGCTTGATTCAGGTAATCGACGGCCTTCCATGGGCCGCGAGGATCATTGTCTGGGTTGGAGTAGCGAGAGGCCGCATCATCAGATCTCGGAAGGAGATTATTCTTGAATTCTGCAGACTTTCTGTATACCAGCACATGGTCGATAATCGATGCTATGCCTCTATAGTTGTTACTGACGCTATACTTCTTCTGCCATGTTATGTGCCGAACAAAGTTGCTGCGTCCAAAAACCTCATCACAAAGCACCTTCAGGTAATGCGCCTCATTGTCGTCAATCGTGATCCAGATCGACCCGTCCTCGGACAACAGGTTCCGCAGAATCTCCAACCTGTCCCGCATCATCCCCAGCCAGAGCGAATGCTCAAGCCCATCGTCATAATGCTCGAAAGCCGATCCGGTATTGTAGGGCGGGTCGATGAAAACGCACTTCACTTTCCCCCGAACCGCCGGGTCCGTCTCCAGTGCCTTCAACGCCAGCAGGTTGTCGCCATGGATCAGCAGGTTGTCGAAGATATCCCCTTCGCGCCGTGCCGGGGCGTGATACGACAACTCGGGATCCTCGATCAGGATGCGCGGTTCCAGCCGGGGGCGGATGTCCTTGCCGATCCAAGTGAGTTCAAGCTTCGGCTTTCGCGACATCAGGGCAGGCTCCATCGGATCGTGAACAGATCGGTCGTCTCGGGCGTCAGCGCCAGCTGGTCGGCAATCGCGTCCAGCATCCGCTCGCGCTCCTCCTCGATCTCTTTCAACCGTTTGTATAGCTGGTGCTGAAGGTCGTCCACCTGCGCCAGCAGCGACTTGGCCTGTCTCTGCAGCTCGACCTTAGTGGCCAGGTTGACCGCGGCGCGGGCCTGCTTGCGTGCATCGTTCGCCTCGCGGTTCAGCGCCTTGATCTGCTGGTCGAACGACACCTTGGCATCGTCGCGCCAAGCATCCAGCCGCTCTTCCTCCTCGTTCAGGAAGCTGCCCAGCCGCTCCTGCGCCATCCCCACCAGCTCGGCCTGCCGCGCCTCCACAAGCGCCTGCAGAGCGCCCTCGGGCACTGGGTCGGGCAGTGGCCCGCCCTCGATCGTCGGCACCTGCAGCATGCGCGCCACGGTCTCGGTATGCACCGCTTCGCCCGCGTCGGTCATGGCGGCGCAGATGATCTCGTCCCAGGTGCGCGCGGGTGTCACCAGCCGCAGCCGGGCCACGCGCATCCACCCCGACTGGCCGCGCAATGCCGCCACATCGCCCAGGTTGCCCTGATAGGCGTCATAGTCGAAGCGCAGGGTGGCCGGCGGCAGGTCACGCGCCATCGCCCGGGCGATCAGCCGGTCGGCCAGCCCGTCATCGGCGACACGAAAGAAGCGCCAGCCACGCTCGTCGGCCTCGGGCCACTCGGTGGACCATGTGTGCCCGTCATGGTCGAAGCGCTGGACATGATCGGGGTGAAACCGCGCCTCGGGCAGCTCGGCCCGCGCGAGGCCGAGCAGGGCGCGCTTGAAGTCGCCCACGGCCGAGATCACCGCCTCCTTGCGCCCCAGCAGGCGTTCGATGACCCGGTCATCCATCTCGGCCAGCAGCTTGTTGCGCGCGTCCTTCTTGGCCTGGTCGATCTCGACGCTGAACTCCTCCTGCAGCTGGTCGAAGGCAGCGTTGATCTCGTCGGTCGTGCGGCAGGACTGCACGATGTCGAGGATCCGGCGCTCGATGTCGACGCCGGATTCGATGGCGCCCAGCACCTCGTCGGACGAGCCGAAGACCCCTTCGAACAGCTTGAACTTCTGTTCCAGCAGCTGGTGGATCCGCGCCTCGGCCTGGTTCTGGCGGTTGAGGAAGTTGATGACGGTGACGTCGATCTTCTGCCCGTAGCGGTGGCAGCGGCCGATGCGCTGTTCGACGCGCTGCGGGTTCCAGGGCAGGTCATAGTTGATCAGCAGCGAGCAGAACTGAAGGTTGATGCCCTCGGCCCCCGACTCGGTTGCGATGAGGATGCTGCGGTCGGTGCGGAAGGCTTCGACGATCGCCGCCTTCATATCTGCGGTCTTCGAGCCCGACACGGCCTCGGTGCCGCGGTGCCGGTCGACCCAGTCTTTGTAGACGGCCTTGCTGTCCTTGTCCGCGTTCGAGCCGTTGAGGATGACGGTCTGGCCGGCGAAGCCGTGGGTTTCGAGGAGGTCGCGCAAATAGGACTGGGTGCGGACCGACTCGGTGAAGATCACCGCCTTGCGCTGCCCACCCTTGCTGACGATCTCGTCCAGCACACCGGGCAGGCAGTCCAGCAGGGCCTTGCCCTTGGCATTATCCTCGATGCCCACCGCGAGGTCACGATAGCGCCGAAGTTCATCGATCTCGGCCTTGAGCTTCTCGGGGTCGACCCGTTCGACATCATCGTCACTGTGGTCTTCTACCGCGTCTGCCTCTTCGCTGGCGCCGGCCTCTCGCCAGTCATCCGCCTCCTCGGCGAACCCGTCGATGTCGTCCAGGGTATCGTCGTCAACGACCTGCCGTGCCTCCAGGCGACGCACCATCTTGTCCAGGGTCTGCGCCACGGCGAAGGACGATGATCCGAGGATCTTGCGCAGCATCAGCGTCACGAGGTGCCGCCCGTTCTTGCCGAGGGCGATGGTGTCGAGGCGCTGAAGGTAGCTCGACACGTGGTCGTATAGATCGGCCTCTAGCCGTGACGGGGTGAAGTCGAATGTCTTGGGCAGACGGTTGGTGTAGTTGATGAGGCCGGCCTTCTGGACCTGCCGGCGGAGCGTGCGCTTGCAGATCGGCTGAAGGCGCCGAGCGAGAAGCGCCTGGGAGGCGCGCTCTTCCCGGCCGCCGAACTCGGCTCGAAACGCCTGCTCCGAGCCGAAATAGGTGTCGTCGATGACGCTGATGAGCCCAAAGAGCTCCATCAGGTTGTTCTGAAGCGGAGTGGCAGTCAACAGCAGCTTCTGACGACCGGCGAATGTCTTTCGGAGAACGGCTGCGCGCGAGGCTTCTGACGCCTTATAGACATTGCGCAGCTTGTGCGCCTCGTCGAATACCACAAGATCCCAGTTGACCCAACGCAGGGTATCGGCAAGACGGGCAGCGAACTCATAGGAGAGAATGATGATCGTTTCACCGCGACCGAACGGACTCGAGCGACCAGAGCCGTCGATCTCCTTCAAGCGCTTCGCGTCCAGAATGAGCGAGGGCAAAGAAAACTTATCGTGAAGTTCGGCCGCCCATTGCTTTCGCAAACTTGCCGGCGTCACCAAGAGTAGATTTCGCTGACGCTCCCACCAACGTTGGCTCAGAACGAGAGCGGCTTCTATTGTCTTCCCAAGGCCAACCTCATCTGCCAAGAGGACACCTTTGGATAAGGGTGAGCGCAATGCGAACATTGCTGCGTCGACCTGATGGGGGTTGAGGTCGACACGAGCAGACGAAAGAGATTGGGTGAGGGTGTCAGCATCATGCATTCCTTCCCGAGCAAGGAAATGCGCGAAATACTTCGCCTGTTGAGAACTGAAGCCTATCGTCACCTGTTCGCGGCCTTGAAGCTAACCTTTTTCACGCGCAGACGATACGACAAGCGGTTGATAACTGTCCAGCGGCGAACACAAGGGCTAGATGCGTCGTCGGTTGATTGATACCCATAACGCATCTTAGATTGGGGGAATGATGCGTGTCGTTGAACCTTGACACGACCTACCAAGCCATACTGACCGCCGCCCGCGAGCGGCGCTTCATCACCTATGGCGACCTTGCCAAGGCAAATGGGCAGGTCTGGAAGAAGGTCTATCGCCAGATGCCGGGGCACCTGGGCGAACTCATGGTGCTTTGTCATGAGGAGGGTTGGCCGCTGTTGTCGGCGCTGGTGATGCCCCAGGGGGCCGTCGAGACCGGCAAGCTGGAGGGCAGCGCGCAAGACGGGTTCGTCAACGCTGCGCGCTCCATGGGTTACGAGATTGAAGACCCTGCCGACTTCATCACAGAGCAGCAGCAGCGCGCCTTTACGTGGGCGCCCGATGCGCCGGACAGCCTGGGGATCGACGCGGCACACGAGGAGCAGGACCCTGAGGGTGGACCACGTTTCGTGCGTTACTTCGCGCCTGTCCTGGACGCGCTGCGCGCCTTGGGCGGCGAGGCGAAACCAGCAGATGTGCGCGCCTGGCTGATCGAGAATGTGCCCTGGGTCGGGGAAGAGATCGATGCCGTCACGCGTAGCGGCCGCCGCAGCTTCGAGGGCAAGGTGGGCTGGGCGCGCTTCTATCTGGTCAAGGCTGGGCTTCTGGACGACGGCAGGCGCGGCTGGTGGAAGCTGTCACCGGATGGAGAGGCAAGTCATCCGACCCATGCAGAAGCACTGGAACTGTTTCGCCGTGTGCGTGAAGAAGGCGGCTTCAACTCCCCGCCCGTGAAGGTCGACGCTCCAGCGGATACGCGCGCAACCGATGATCTCTTCGATGATCCAGACCGCCAGTTCTGGTTCGCCGGGTCGATCTGGAACGGCACCGACGATCAGACCGACCGACTTCTGGCCGAAGGCATCTGGCAGACAAACAAGGAAGATGACGAACGGACGCGGCAACTTGTGCTGGAGATGCGCCCCGGGGACCGGATCGCGATCAAGGCCAGCTTCGTTCAGAAGTTCGATCTGCCGTTTGACAATCGCGGCAAGCCGGTCTCAGTGATGCGGATAAAGGCCGTGGGCACCGTCACCGAGAATATGGGAGACGGGCGCACGGTGAAAGTCGATTGGCGCCCGCTCGACCCGCCGCGCGACTGGCTGTTCTATACCTATCGCAGCACAGTGACCCGGGCGAACCTGCAACATCTGCGCGCAAAGAGGCTCGTTCGTTTCGCATTCTCAGGCGAGGAACAGGACTACGACTTCTTTCTCAAGCAGAGCTATTGGGCCAAGAAGTATTCTAGCGATACGGTCTATAGCGACGAAGAACTCGATGATGAAGAAGGGGCAAGCCTAGAGCTAGATGCTCCAGACGTTCCTGGCTACGAGCTGGCCGACATTATGGCTGACGGCTGCTTCCTGCCAGAGCCTGAGCTGGATCGACTGCTGAACCGTCTTCGGAGCAAGAAGAACCTGATCCTGCAGGGCGCGCCCGGGACCGGCAAGACCTGGCTTGCCAAGCGGCTCGGCCGCGCGCTGATCGGGCTGCGCCAACCAGACCGCGAATTGCTGCGGAGCGTCCAGTTTCACCCCTCGCTGTCCTATGAGGACTTCGTGCGCGGCTGGCGTCCCGCAGGAAACGGCCGCCTTCAGCTCAGTGATGGCATCTTCATGGATGTGGTCAACGCGGCTTTGGCACGCCCCGACACGCCCTTCGTGCTTGTCATCGAGGAGATCAATCGCGGCAATCCAGCGCAGATTTTCGGCGAGCTGCTGACCCTGCTCGAAGACAGCAAGCGCAGCCCGGACGAGGCAGTCGAACTGGCCTATCGGTCGCATGAAGGCGAGCGGGTGCATATCCCGGACAACCTCCATGTCATCGGCACCATGAACATTGCGGACCGGTCGTTGGCACTGGTCGATCTGGCACTGCGACGTCGGTTCGCCTTTGTCACGCTGGAACCGCAGCTTGGCGATCTATGGAGACGCTGGTGCATTGAGGAGGCAGGCTTGACAGCGGACGTGGTCGATTTGATCGTCGGCCGGATGACGGCGCTCAACATGCGCATTGCCCAGGACCGCAGCCTTGGCCCGCAGTTCAGGATCGGGCACAGCTATGTCACGCCACCACGCGGGGCGCGCATTGTCGATGGAGAGAGCTGGTTCGCCGACGTGGTGGAAACCGAGATACGCCCATTGCTGGACGAATACTGGTTCGATGCGCCAGAAAAGGTCTCCGAAGCTGTGGCTGCGCTGGGGCTGCACTGATGTCCGGAGCCGGTCAGGTCGGCCGCATACCCCTTCGCAACATCTGGTTCCTGTTCCTCTACGCTGCCGACCTCGCGAGGTTCATCGGCCGTTTTGACGCCGAAGTCGAAGAGTCGCCGGAACTGCCGGACCTGATAGCGCGCCTTCTCTGCCATGCCGTTGAACTGCGACTACGCCGAAATCTCAGTCGCGGATATCGACCACGGAGCGATGTGCTCTCTCGCGTGCGCGGACGTATTGAACTGATGCGCACTGAACGCAATCTGCTGCTGGACCGCGGCCGCATCGCCTGCCGATACGATGAGCACACCCTCGACACGCCCCGCAACCGCTTGGTGCGGGCGGCGCTGGAAGCGCTTACGAGCAGAGTTTCCACATCCGACCGTGCCCATTCGTGCCGCACCCTGGCCGCCACCCTCGGCCGTCTCGGTGTTCAGGGAGGTCGTCCCAGTCGCTCGGAACTCGCGACGGATCCGATCGGTCGGCACGATGCCGAGGATCGGCTGATGGTCACCCTCGCGGAATTCGTCTTCGATCTCGTCCTGCCCACTGAAGACACAGGTGATCAACGCATCTCCGCCGCCGACAAGGAAGAACGCCTCGTCCGAGAGCTGTTCGAGAAGGCCGTGCGGAACCTACTCGCTGCGGAACTCGGACCCGAGGGCTGGTCGGTTCGCCCAGGCGGGCGCCTCAACTGGCCGATCGAGGCCGCCACGCCGGGCATCGCCGCAATCCTGCCAGCGATGTTCACCGATATCGTGCTGGAGCATCGCGGCCAGTGCCGCCGGATCATAGTCGATACCAAGTTCACGGGCATCTTCACTCGTTCGCGCTGGCGCGAGACGCTGCTGAAAAGTCCCTACCTCTACCAGATCTACAGCTACCTGCGCAGCCAGGCGCGCACCGGCGATTCGCTTTCCATGACCGCCGAGGGCATCCTGCTCCATCCTGCTATCGACGCCGACGTGGATGAAACCGCAGTTATCCAGGGTCACAATCTGCGTTTCATGACGGTCGATCTGACCCAGCCGAACGCTGTCATTGCTGCGCGT
>NZ_JACBXS010000055.1 GCF_013415485.1 Rhabdonatronobacter sediminivivens
GACCTTGCCACAGCGCCCGCCTCGCCGCCGCGTGCGGCCATCGGCGCGGAACCTCCCGCGCAAATGCCTCGGGCGGAAGTGACCTGGGCGTCGGCTGACGATTCGCCCATCCGCGCGCATGCCCGTCCTGATGCTCCATCGGCAACGCCGGGCGCGCGCCTCACCACCAGGCCCAGTGACACGCTGGCCAAGGATGCCCTGATCCAGGACAGGCCGTCGGGCGCGCATCCGGCGCAGGGCAGCGGCACTGCAAACAACAGGTGGCCCAATGGCCCAGCCGGGCCAGCACTGCCACTGCCCTCCGGGCCGCAGGAAAACCCCAACATGACCGGCACTGCCGGGCCGCTTGCCCCCACTGGAAACGCTCAGTTCGGGACAGACACCCGCGGTGCCACGCCACCCGAAGACCGTTGGGAGGATGCGAGGCCTTCACAGATTGCGACACCGTTGGCACAGACCGGGCGCGCACAACCGGACCCGCGCCAAATGGCCGCGCAAAACCCACCCTTTGCGCGGCCACCGGGGAATACGGCCTATCCTGCAGGGCACGGCGTTACTGGTGATGGCATGCAGACGACCGTAAACGCACCCTCCGGCACAGGTGGCACTCTCGGCGCGCCGCCCATGCTCGCCGCGTTTGACAGCGCCATGCACATGGACCCCGACACACGGGACAGGGCAGATGGCGTCCGGGCACCAAAGGGTGCGGCGCGCAGCGAGGGGTTCCCGGTGGGGCCCACTCTGGCGCGGACGGAAGGCGCAGCCATTGTGCCGATGCAGACCCGCGCCGCGGCGTTCAATGCCCCGGTGGCGTTCGCGGGCGGCTTGTTGTCAGAGCCGCAGGATTCCGGGCGCGCAGAACGCGGCGCGGACGGGCTGCGGCTGGACCCGGGGCTTGCCGTTTCCAGCGCGTCACCGGCCTTCGATCCCGCGCCGCCGACTGCGGCCAGATTGGCGGCTGCCCCCCCGGCACCTGTCGCCGAACAGGTCAGCCAGCAACTGCGCGAGGCGCTTGCGTCAGGCAACGCGCGCGCGCTGGAACTGACGCTGGCGCCGGCGGAACTTGGCCGGGTGCGGATCACCTTTTCCCCCGCCGAAGCCGGGCTGCATGTGGTCCTGACCGCCGAGCGTCAGGATACGCAAGAGCTGCTGCGCCGACATGCCGACCTGCTGCGCGCGGATCTGGAAGCCATGGGCTTTGGCGGCATCCGGTTTGATTTCGGCCAGCAGCACGATGCGCCGCAGGGCAGGCCGCAACGCTTCCAAGGGTCTGCGGCCGATGCCCTCGCCCCCCCTGCGCCAACCACAACCGCCCGCCCGGCCCCTGCCGCCCATGGCGGCGGCCTGGACCTGCGGCTCTGATACAGGAGACAGAAAACATGGACATGCTGAACGCAATGACCGCCGCCGGGGCGGGCCAGGCAAACGGCGGCGCTGCGGCAGCGACGCCACGGGGGGCAATCTCAACCAGCCCCGATTTCGAAACCTTCCTGCGCATGCTGACGGTTCAGATGCAGAACCAGAACCCGCTCAACCCCATGGAATCCCAAGAATTCGCGGTGCAACTTGCCACCTTCTCCGGGGTGGAGCAGCAGGTGCGCAGCAACCAGTTGCTTGAGGCCCTGTCGGCGCGCATGGGGTTGAGTGAGCTTGCCGGCTGGGTTGGGATGGAAGCGCTGAGCGCAGAGCCCGCCTGGTACGGCGGCGCCCCGCTGGAACTGCTGACCCCGGATGTCCCGGCGGCGGATCGCGCCCGGCTGATCGTCCGCAATGCATTCGGGACCGAAGTTGCGCGTTTCGACATCGACCCCGCGGCCGAGACACTGGAGTTTGACGGCACCGGCGCCGATGGCTTCCCCCTGCCCCAGGGCCATTATGACTTCACCATCGAAAGCCTGCGGTCGGGCGAAGTGATCGCGACCAATCCGGCCCTGACCTACAGCCGCATTCAGGAAGCCCGCTTCGACGATGGCGCCGTGGTGCTGAAGGTCGATGGCGGCAGCACATTGGACAGCAGCGCGGTCAAGGGCCTGCGGGCGCCGGAAGGTGGCGGCTATTGACCTCGGGCCACATAATTTTCGGCTTGCCGGGCCTCCCGGTCGAAGGGAGCAGGCTGCTAACCCTATTGGCAAGCATGCCGCACAACACCCGCCGGGCTGTCCTGAAAGACGATTGGCGCCTGTGCCGGGCCGGGGCTGCGCTCCGTTGGGGACGCCGTGCCCTGGCGCCTGATCTGTCAGGCCGCGGAATGGGCTTTGTCCGGACCGGGGGGCACCGCGGCCTGGATTGAACCCGGCCGATGGGCAGCGCCCGGTCAACCTGCTGCCTGGACGCCTGCGCCCCGACCCCCGCCCCGACCCCGGCCCCGGCCCCGGCCCCCGGACAACGGACAACGGACAACGGACAACGGACAACGGACAACGGTGCAGCGGGCGCAAGCAACCGCAAGACATCCGGGCTGGATCGCCTGCGCGAAGGATGCCTCCGGGCGCGTCGCAGGCCGGGCGCCGTGTGGAGCACCCCTGAACTGTGCGATGTGGCAGGACCTGAGCCTGCGGCATCCGGGCAACGTCTCATATGGTCCCGCAGCACCGTGGGCACGGCCCGATACGCAGCGCTGACCTGAACTCGCACCCCTCCTGTCGCCCCATAGCCGCGCCCCGGCGGATGGGCAGCGCAGGCTGAGGCGGCAACGTCAGATGATCAGAGGCGCTTCTGCACAAGCACCAACGGGTGGTAGGTACCAAATTTGAACCCGGCATCCGGGATGCGCCCGACCTCGGCATAGCCGCGCGCGGCATGAAACCGCAGGCTGGCGGCGTTCGACCCGGTAATGCCGCCAATCAGCATGCGCATGCCCCGCGCGCGGGCGTGGGATTCCAGCGCCTCCATCAGCGCATGGCCCAGCCCACGGCCATGGGCCAAGGGGTCAAGGTAGACCGTATGCTCCATGCTGCGGGCATAGCCCGGCCCGCCGCGAAACTGGAAATACCGCGCAAAGCCCTGCACATGGCCGCCCTCTTCGGCCACCAGGAAGCCCCAGTCGCGGGCGGTCGCCTCGGCGATCAGGGCGTCGACATCCTTTTCGGTCTTTTCCACCGGGTTGAAGGTGATGACCGTGTCGCGGATGACCGGGTTCCACAGACCGATGATCGCGCCCGCGTCATCAGGGCGGGCGGCGCGGATCATGCAAGTTCCCTGAGCCCGTGGGGGGTGCGGATCACGGCGCGGATGGCTTTTGCGGCGCCGGGTTCGATGGTGATGCGCGGATCGTCGATCACCGGCGCCAGCGCGGCCTGCAGCGCCTGCGGGTCCGGATGGGTCAGGATCACTTGCTCCAACCGGCAGCCCAGATCGGTCAGCCGATCCGCGGCAGAGGCGCTGCCTTGCCATTCGATCAGCGCGGGAAAGGCGCTGTCGAAGGGCAATTGCCCGTCATCAGGCACGGCCATGCGCCAGCGCAATCCGTTGCGTTCGAAATCGATGGGCTGGCCGCTGCGCCTGGGGGCGGCCGCCAATGCGCCGGTCAGATCATCGCAGGCGGCGATCCAGGTGTTGGGGCGCGGCCGGCCCTGAAAGCGATCCAGATCGAACCAGCGCGGACGGTCTGGGGCGGGGGCCCGGGGGTTGATGGTGATGACCTCCAGGTATTCGCCCGGCCCCAACGAGAGCAGGCGGTTATGCGTGCCCATCAGCGCGTGCTCGCCGCCCTGTTGCAGGGGCACGCCCAGCGCGGCCTCGACCGCGGCGGCGCCGGTTTCCAGATCCTCGGCGGCGATGGCGATATGGTCGAAACGCGCAGGCATGGTGTCCCCCTGGTGGCCGAATGCGCAGATGACGTAGCACCGAAGCGGCGCAGGGTGAAGGCTCAGATGAGGGTGCCCAGCACCACCCCGGCGGCAAAGAGCGCCCCGCCGACCGCGAGCCAGAGCAGCGGCCCCCCGCCCCGCCCGGACCCCGCGCCCTGATCCGGCTGCGACTGCGCGATCAGCGCGTTTTCCACCAGTTGCGGCAGGCGCGGGCCAAAGCGCGACAGCACCCGCGCCGTGCGCAGCAGGTCACGGGTCACCGCGCGGGGGCCGATGTTTTCGCTGATATATTCCTCGACCACCGGGCCCGCGACCTTCCAGATGTTGATGCGCGGGTCCAGCGAGCGCGCGACCCCTTCGACCACCACCATGGTGCGCTGCAGCAGGATCAGTTCGGTCCGGGTTTCCATGCCGAAACGCTCGGTCACCTCGAACAGATAAGCCAACAGCCGCGCCATCGAGATCTGGGTGGCGTCCATGCCAAAGATCGGTTCGCCGACCGAGCGCAGGGCGCGGGCGAATTCGTCGATGTCGCGGTCAGGGGGGACGTAGCCGGCCTCGAAATGGACCTCGGCCACGCGGCGGTAATCGCGGCGGATGAAGCCGAACAGGATCTCGGCATAGACGCGGCGGGTATATTCGTCGATCCGGCCCATGATGCCGAAATCCAGCGCCACCAGCGTGCCATCGGGCGTGATCTTCAGGTTGCCCTGGTGCAGGTCGCCGTGGAACAGCCCGTCGCGCAGGGCGTGGCGCAGAAACAGTTGCAGCACGCGGGTGCCGATGG
This sequence comes from Rhabdonatronobacter sediminivivens, assembly GCF_013415485.1. Lineage (GTDB taxonomy): Bacteria > Pseudomonadota > Alphaproteobacteria > Rhodobacterales > Rhodobacteraceae > Rhabdonatronobacter > Rhabdonatronobacter sediminivivens. Next base: position 4,597 of record NZ_JACBXS010000055.1, read on the forward strand.
CGGATTTGTCCACGCCCAGCGCGTCCACAGCCGCGCGGTCGCTCATGGGGACGCCCTCGGCCCAGTCCAGGGTCATCATGCGCCGCCCCGAAAGCCCCCAGACCGGGCGCGGCACGGCGAAACCGTCATCATTGGCGGTATTGTCGGCGAATTCGGCGGCCGAGGCGGATTCGAGCCGCAGGTCCAGCTCCCCCTGCACGGTGGCATCGAAATGCGCGATCACATCGGCAGGGCGCAAGCGCCGGGTCTGTGGCAGCAGCGCCTCGATCATCGACGCGGCGAAGTAGAAGGCATCGATATCGGTCTGGAACGCGCGCTCCACCCCGGGGCGCAGGATCTTGACCGCGACCTTCTGCCCGTTGCTGGCCAGCCGCGCCTTGTGCACCTGCGCGATGGAGGCCGCGGCCACCGGTTCGGAAAACTCGGAAAACACCTCTTCCACGCTCAGGCCCAGTTCCTCGGCCACAGTGGCGTGGGCTTCGGCCATGGAAAAGGGTGGCAGCTTGTCCTGCAGGTAGCGCAGTTGCTCGGCCATTTCGGTGCCCACCACATCGGGGCGGGTGGCGAGCGTCTGGCCGAATTTGATATAGGCCGGGCCCAGCGCGGTCAGGGCGCGGGTGGCAGGCGGAAGCGCCGGGTCGCCCTTCAGTCCCAGCCAGCGGAACGGCCAGGCCAGTACCCGCAGCGCCACACGCAGGCGCGGCGGCGCGTTCATCGCCTCAAGTACCTGCGCCATGGCGCCGGTGCGTTCGAAGGTGGCACCGGTTCGGATCAGCCGCAGAAGGTTATGGGGTCCGCGCATGGGCTCAGATCTTCCAGCCGGAGTGCAGCGCGGCGATGCCCATGGACAGGTTGCGGTATTTCACCTGTTCGAAGCCTGCATCGCGGATCATGGCGGCGAAACGCTCCTGATCAGGAAACCGGCGGATGGATTCGACCAGATATTGATAGCTGTCGCGGTCCCCCGCCACCGCCTGCCCCATGGCCGGGATCACGTTGAAGGAATAGAGGTCATAGGCCTTTTGCAGCATCGGCACCGGCACCTGCGAAAACTCCAGCACCATCAGCCGCCCCCCGGGGCGCAGCACGCGAAACGCCTCGGCCAGAGCGTCTTCGATCCGGGTCACATTGCGGATGCCGAAGCTGATTGTATAGACGTCGAAGCTGTTGTCGGCAAAGGGCAGCGCCATGGCGTCGCCCACGATCCAGTCCAGCGCATGGGCCATGTTCGCAGCCTCGGCCCGTTGCTGGCCTTCGATAAGCATCGATTCGGTCAGGTCCAGCACCGTGGCCTGCGCCCCGGCCCCGGCGCGGCCCAGAAACCGGAAGGCGATGTCACCCGTGCCCCCCGCCACATCCAGCAACCGCTGACCCGGGCGCGGGGCCAGCCAGTCCATCATCGCGTCCTTCCAGATACGGTGGATGCCGCCGCTCATCAGGTCATTCATCACGTCATATTTGGACGCCACGCGCGAAAACACGCCATGCACCATCCCGGCCTTGGCGCCTTCCTCGACGGTCTGATAGCCGAAATGCGTGGTCTTTGGATCGTCGCTCATGGCGGACCTTTCGTGCAGGCACCCTTGGCAGCCGGGCATGGCCCTACTTATAGGGGGAAGCCGGGGCGATACAATCCGGCCCCTTTGCCGCAGGGAGGCAGGATTGCCCGAATTGCCCGAAGTCGAAACCGTGCGCCGCGGCCTGGCCCCGGCGATGGAAGGCGCGGCGATCGCCCGCGCCGAGATCCGCCGCCCCGATCTGCGCTGGCCCTTCCCGCCGGACATGGGGCCGCGGCTGCAGGGCGCGCGGGTGCTGCGGCTGGGACGGCGGTCCAAATACCTGCTGGCCGAACTGGACCGGGGCGAGACGCTGATCGTGCATCTGGGCATGTCGGGGCGGATGGTGGTGTCCGGGCTGGCCGCGCCCCATGTGCCGGGGCGGTTTCACCACCACCACCCCGCGCCCGAACGCCATGACCATGTGGTGCTGGACATGGACAATGGCGCGCGCATCACCTTCAACGATCCGCGCCGCTTTGGCGCCATCGACCTGGTGGCAACCGATGCGCTGGCCGCGCATCCGCTGCTGGCCGCGCTGGGGCCAGAGCCGCTGGGCAACGGCTTCAACGCCGCCTATCTGCGCGCCCGCTTCGCCGGGCGGCGCGCGCCGGTCAAGGCCGCGTTGCTGGATCAGCGAATCGTCGCCGGGCTGGGCAATATCTATGTGTGCGAGGCGCTGCACCGCGCCGGCATTGCGCCCCGCCGCGCCGCCGGGCGCATTTCCATGCCCCGGATCGAACGGCTGACCGATGCCATCCGCGCGACTCTGCGCGATGCGATCGACGCGGGCGGATCGTCCTTGCGCGATTACCGCCAGGCGGATGGGGAACTTGGCTATTTCCAGCACTCTTTCCGCGTTTACGGGCGCGAGGGCGCCCCCTGCCCAAGCCCGGACTGCGCAGGCACCGTGCGCCGGATCGTGCAATCCGGCCGGTCCAGCTTCTGGTGCCCGCGATGTCAGAGATGACTTGAAACACCTATGCGAGGTGATATGCACGCAAACTTGTATCGCAACAACCAAGGTGCCGCTCATGGCCTATGAAACGCTGATCGTCGATATCAAGGACCATATCGCACTGATCCGCCTCAACCGCCCCGATGCGCTCAACGCCCTCAACAGCACCATGATGGCCGAACTGGCCAAGGCCCTGACCGAGGCCGACCGCAACGAGAAGGTGCGCGCCATTGTCCTGACCGGGTCTGACAAGGCCTTTGCCGCGGGCGCCGATATCAAGGAGATGTCGGACAAGGGCTTCGTGGACATGTTCGAGGCCGATTTCTTCACCCCCGAAACCGAAGCCATGCTGCGCGTGCGCAAGCCGATCATCGCTGCCGTTTCGGGCTATGCGCTGGGCGGCGGGTGCGAGCTGGCGATGATCTGCGATTTCATCATCGCCTCGGACACGGCCAAGTTCGGCCAGCCGGAAATCAACCTGGGCGTGGTGGCCGGGATCGGCGGCACCCAGCGCCTGACCCGCTTCGTGGGCAAATCCAAGGCCATGGACATGCATCTGACGGGCCGCTTCATGGATGCCGAGGAAGCCGAGCGTTCGGGCCTGGTCAGCCGCGTGGTTCCCGTCAAGAAACTGCTGGACACCGCCATGGAGGCCGCCGACAAGATCGCCGAGAAATCGCAGGTGACCGTCAAGGTGGTCAAGGAAGCCGTGAACCGCAGCTACGAGACGACCTTGCGCGAGGGGCTGCTGTTCGAACGCCGCGTGTTTCACATGCTGTTCAATACCGAAGACCAGAAGGAAGGCATGGCCGCCTTCCTGGAAAAGCGCGAGGCGCAGTTCCGCGATCGCTGACGTCCGGGACCCCGCCGCGCGTGGGGTCTTTTCTTTCCCCTGCGGCTGGTGTATGCGACGCCGCACATGCGCGTGGGCCCGCTTAAGGCATGAGATCGAATCGGCTGCACAGCCGTGCCGTGGGTCCGTTTGCGCAACCGTAACGCAACAGACCCGAAAGAGACCTCAGACCCATGGCCAATACCCCCCAATCCAAGAAGCGCGCCCGCCAGATCGAACGCCGCACCGAAGTCAACAAGGCGCGCCGCTCGCGGATCCGTACCTTCCTGCGCAAGGTCGAAGAGGCGATTGCATCCGGCAACGCCGATGCCGCCAAGGCCGCGCTGCTGGCCGCCCAGCCCGAATTGATGCGCGGCGTGACCAAGGGCGTGCTGCACAAGAACACCGCGTCGCGCAAGATGTCGCGCCTGTCGGCACGGGTAAAGGCGCTGTCGGCCTGATACCGCCGCCATGCTGCATTTCAGGGCCTGCCGGTTTCGGCGGGCCTTTTTCATTGGGCACCCCCGGCCAGGCTCCTGGCGCCCCCTCTGGAACGCGCGCGGCGCGCTGCCTATATCCGCATCGGTTCGGCGGGCTTGGATTTTGCACAGGTTACAGGGGGACGGAATGAACCCGAAAATCACCAAACCGGGCGTGTTCGCCGCGGCGGTTCTGGCCGCGGCGCTGGCATTGGTCATGGCCATGGCACCACGGCTGGAGGCAGAGCCACAGACCCGGGTGCCCACGGACCGCGCCGAAATCACGCTCAGCTTCGCCCCGGTGGTTCGCCAGACAGCACCGGCGGTGGTCAATATCTACGCCCGCCGGGTGGTCGAGGATCGGCGCGGCCCGTTTGCGGGCGATCCGTTCTTCGGCGACCTGTTTGGCGGCTTTGGCCCGCCCACACCGCGCGTGCAGAATGCGCTTGGCTCCGGCGTGATCGTGGCGCCCGATGGCATTGTGGTATCAAACTATCATGTGGTGGGCGGGGCCAGCGACATCCGCGTGGTGCTGACCGACCGGCGCGAATATGCCGCACGGGTGATCCTGGCCGATGAGGACAGCGACCTGGCCGTGCTGCAGCTTGACGGCGCCACGGACCTGCCCGCGTTGACGCTGCAGGATTCCGACCGGGCCGAGGTGGGCGAGCTGGTGCTGGCCATCGGCAACCCCTTTGGCGTGGGACAGACGGTCAGCAGCGGCATCATCTCGGGGCTGGCGCGGTCCGGGATCGCGCTGGGATCGGGGCGGGGGTATTTCATCCAGACCGATGCGGCGATCAACCCCGGCAATTCGGGCGGGGCGCTGGTGGACATGCAGGGGCAGCTGGTGGGGGTGAATACGGCGATCCTGACACGCTCGGGCGGGTCGCTGGGGATCGGCTTTGCGGTGCCTTCCAATCTGGTGGCGCAGGTGATCGCCCAGGCACAGGCCGGGAATGACCGCTTCGTGCGCCCCTGGGCCGGGATCAGCGCCCAGACCCTGGACCCGGCGCTGGCCGATGCCTTTGGCATGACCATCCCCGAAGGCGTGGTCATCACCGACATGCATGCCGACAGCCCCTTTGCCGCGGCGGGGCTGCGCGCAGGCGATGTGCTGCGCGCGGTGGACGGTGCGCCCGTGAACTCGGCCCCTGAGATGATGTTCCGCCTGGCCGCCACCGGGATCGGCGGTGTGGCCGGGATCGACGTCCTGCGCGCCGATGGCAGCGAAGGCGCGGTACAGGTCAACCTGATCCCGCCGCCCGAAATCCCGGCCCGCGCGCCCCGCACCATCCGCGCCAACACCGCCCTGCGCGGGCTGAGCATCGTGACCATCAACCCCGCCGTGATCGCAGAATGGAACCTGCCCTTAGATGCGCGCGGCGCGCTGGTCACCGATTTGCGCGACATGGCCGCGCGCACCGGGTTGCGCCGCGGCGATATCCTGCTGGCGATCAACGGCCAGCCCATTGCCGACAGCACGGACGCCGAACGCGCGGCACAGGACACGGGCCGCACCTGGCATGTCGAGGCATTGCGTGACGGACGCCGCGTGTCGCTGCGCTTCCGGCTGTGATGGCCCTTTCGCCGGGCGCGGGCCTGGCCTAGGCTGCGCGCCATGGCGGATCTGTTCGATACCGGGGCGCAGGCCCCCTCTGCCGCGCCGCGCCCGCTGGCCGACCGGCTGCGCCCGCGCGCACTGTCGGATGTGGTGGGGCAGGATCATGTGCTGGGGCCGGATGGCCCGCTGGGGGCGATGCTGGCGGCGGGCACGCTGGGCTCGCTGGTGCTGTGGGGGCCGCCGGGGGTGGGCAAGACCACCATCGCGCGGCTGCTGGCCGATCAGGGCGATATGGAGTTCACCCAGATCAGCGCCATTTTCACCGGTGTCCCCGAATTGCGCCGCATCTTCGACGCGGCCCGCCTGCGCCGCCAGCAGGGGCGCGGCACGCTGCTGTTTGTCGATGAGATCCACCGCTTCAACAAGGCCCAGCAGGACGGGTTCCTGCCGCATATGGAGGACGGCACCATCGTGCTGGTGGGCGCCACCACCGAAAACCCCAGCTTCGAGCTGAACGCCGCCCTTCTGAGCCGCGCGCAGGTGATCGTGCTGGAACGGCTGACGCTGGCGGGGCTGGAGCATCTGGCCCAGCGCGCCGAGGCCGAACTGGGCCGCCCCCTGCCCCTGACCGCGCCCGCGCGCGAGGCGCTGCTGGAGATGGCCGATGGCGACGGGCGCGCGCTGCTGAACCTGGTGGAGCAGGTGTCGGCGTGGAAGGTCCCGGGCAAGCTGGACCCGCAGGCGCTGGGCCAACGGCTGATGCGGCGGGCGGCGAAATACGACAAATCCGGCGAGGAACATTACAACCTGATCTCGGCCCTGCATAAATCCGTGCGCGGGTCGGACCCGGATGCGGCGCTTTACTGGCTGGCGCGGATGCTGGCAGGGGGCGAGGACCCGCGCTATCTGGCCCGCCGGATCACCCGCATGGCCATCGAGGATATCGGCCTGGCCGACCCGCAGGCGCAAAGCATCTGCCTGCACGCATGGGAGGTCTATGAACGCCTGGGCAGCCCCGAGGGCGATCTGGCCCTGGCCCAGGCCATTATCTATCTGGCCCTGGCGCCCAAATCCAACGGCGCCTATGTCGCCTGGAAAGGGGCGCAACAGCTGGCGCGCGAGACGGGATCCACCCCCCCGCCCAAACATATCCTGAACGCGCCCACCAAGCTGATGAAGGAGCAGGGCTATGGCGCGGGCTATGCCTATGACCATGACGCCGCGGACGGGTTTTCAGGCCAGAACTATTTCCCCGATGGCGTGAAGCGCCCGGTGCTCTATGCCCCGCCCGAACGCGGGTTCGAGCGCGAGTTGAAGAAGCGACTTGAGTATTTCGCCAAACTGCGGGCCCGTCGGCAGGCGCGCGCGGGCGATTGACACCGCCCGCGCCGCGGACAAGATGGCGCCATGAACCGGCTGGCCCTTGATGACCGTGATCTGGAGATCCTGGCGATCCTCTCGCGCGAGGGGCGGATCGCCAAGGCCGAACTGGCGCGGCGGGTGAACCTGTCGCCCACCCCCTGCTGGCAGAGGCTGGACCGGATGAGCCGCGCGGGCCTGATCCGCGGCTACCGGGCCGAGGTGGCGCTGGAACGCATTGCCCCGCATGTGACGGTGTTCGTCATGGTGGAACTGGACACGCACCGGGCCGAAAGCCTGCAGACCTTCGAACGCGCGGTGGCACGAATCGAACAGGTCACCGCCTGCTGGGCGCTGGGGGGCGGGTATGACTATCTGATGCAGGTCATCGCCACCGATGTGGCCGCCTATCAGGCACTGATGGACGGGTTGCTGGAAAGCCGCGCCGGGGTGAAGCGGTATTACAGTTACATCGTCACCAAACCGGTGAAATCCGCCCCGCCGCCCTTGCGCGCGCTGCGGGACGGATCATCGTGAAACCACCCTCCTGAAAGACGATCCTGCTGGCCTGGGGCCCTGGCAGGGGGTCGGATCGTCTGGCGGGTCTGGCGTATGCTCTGGCCGAATGCGGGGTCATGGGGGCGTTGCCCCCGTTGGTGCAGGCACCGACTTCCCCAGAGTATTTTTGGCAAGATGACGCCGGAGCGGCCAGGAGAGGATGATGGGCAAGAACGCGATGAGCGGAATGCAGGCGACGGAGCTGCCAGAGATGCTGGACGACAAGGGGTTGCTGCGGCTTGAGGGCTTCATAAACGGAGCGTGGCGCGACGGCGGGGAACGATTCGATGTCATCGACCCGGCCGGTGGTGGTGTGGTGGCCCGGGTGGCGAAGCTGGATACGGCTGCTGCACGCGCAGCGGTGGATGCCGCCGAGGGGGCCTTTGCCGAGTGGTCCATGACCTTGCCGCAAGAGCGTGGCGCGGCGCTGCGGCGCTGGTTCGATCTGATGGTCGCGCATCGCGAGGATCTGGCGCGGATCATGGTGGCCGAACAGGGCAAGCCCCTGTCGGAAGCGCGCGGCGAGATCGACTATGCCGCGAGCTTCGCCGAATTCTATGCCGAGGAAGCCAAGCGCCCGGACATTCGCGGCGTGACCTCGCACCTGCCCGATGCCGAGGTAGAAGTCTGGCGCGAGCCGGTGGGCGTGGCGGCGCTGGTGACCCCGTGGAATTTCCCTTCGGCGATGATCACGCGCAAGGCCGCCGCCGCGCTTGCCGCAGGCTGCACCTGTGTGGTGCATCCATCGGCGGAAACGCCGCTCTCGGCCCTGGCGCTGGCGGTGCTGGCCGAACGGGCGGGCTTTGCGCCGGGCATCTTCAACGTCGTGCCCGGCCACGCGCCGGAAATCGTGGGCGAATGGGTGACCGACACGCGGGTGCGGGTGCTGTCCTTTACCGGCTCAACCGAGGTGGGCCGGCTGCTCTATCGCCAATGCGCGGATACGGTGAAGAAGCTGGTGCTGGAACTGGGCGGCCACGCGCCTTTCATCGTGTTCGACGATGCCGATCTGGACCAGGCGGTGGAGGAAGCGGTCAAGGCCAAGTTCGCCACCACCGGGCAGGATTGTCTGGGCGCCAACCGCTTCTTCATCCAGCGCGGCCAGTATGCGGCCTTTTGCGAGCGGTTCGCCGCAAAGGTGTCGGCGCTGACCCTGGGTCCCGGCCTGGAGGATTGCGACCTGGGGCCGCTGATGAACGAGGCGGCGGTCGCCAAGCAGGAAAGCCATGTCGCCGATGCCATCGCGCGCGGAGCGCGCTGTCTGGCGGGGGGCGCGCGCTCATCGCTGGGGCCCCTGTTCTACAAGCCCACGCTCTTGGTGGATGTGCCGCGCGATGCGCTGATCATGACCGAGGAAACATTCGGCCCTGTCGCCGCCGTCACCCCGTTCGACACAGAAGACGAGGTGGTGGCCGCGGCCAATGCCACCGAATACGGGCTGGTGTCCTATGTGCATACCATGGACCCGCGCCGGATCTACCGGGTCAGCCGCGCATTGCAGTTCGGCATGGTGGCGGTCAACCGCACCAAGGTCACCGGCGCGCCCATCCCCTTTGGCGGCTTCAAGCAGTCCGGCATCGGGCGTGAGGGCGCGCGCTGGGGGCTGGAGGCTTTCACCGATATCAAATACGTTTGCCGGGACTGGCGCTGAACCGCCCTTCCTGAACATCACCAAACCGGGCGCGAAGGCGCCAGTGGCTACAAGGAGCATCCGATGCTGACCAATGACCAGCTTGCCAAATGGGACCGTGACCATTTCTTCCACCCCTCCACCCATCTGGCGCAATTCGCGCGCGGCGAGGCGCCGCAGCGGATCGTCTCGGGCGGCGAGGGCTGCCATATCGTGGACCGGGACGGCAACCGCCTGCTGGATGGTTTTGCGGGGCTCTATTGCGTCAACGTCGGCTACGGCCGGACCGAGATCGCCGAGGCCATCGCCGCGCAGGCGCATCAGCTCTCCTATTACCATGCCTATGCGGGGCACGGCACCGAAGCCTCGATCCGGCTGGCCAAGATGATCATGGACCGCGCGCCCGATCACATGAGCCGGGTCTATTTTGGCCTGGGCGGGTCCGATGCCAATGAAACCAACATCAAGCTGGTCTGGTATTACAACAACATCCTGGGCCGCCCGGAAAAGAAGAAGATCATCAGCCGCTGGCGGGGCTACCATGGTTCGGGGCTGGTCACCGGCTCCTTGACGGGGCTGGAGCTGTTCCACAAGAAATTCGACCTGCCGCTGGACCGCATCCTGCATGCCGAGGCCCCCTATCCCTATCGCCGCCCCGACCCGGCCATGTCGGATGCCGATTTTACCGCGCATCTGGTGGCGGATCTGGAAGCGCTGATCGCACGCGAAGGCGCCGACACCATCGCCGCCTTCATCGGTGAGCCGATCCTGGGCACCGGGGGGATTGTCCCGCCGCCCGCCGGATACTGGGAGGCCATCCAGGCAGTGCTGAAGAAGCATGACATCCTGCTGATCGCCGATGAGGTGGTCACCGGCTTCGGGCGTCTGGGCACCATGTTCGGCAGCACGCATTACGGGCTGAAGCCGGACCTGATCACCATCGCCAAGGGGTTGACCTCGGCCTATGCGCCGCTTTCCGGGTCGATCGTGTCCGAGGAGTTCTGGAAGGTGCTGGAGCAGGGCACCGACGAATTCGGCGTGATCGGGCATGGCTGGACCTATGCCGCCCATCCCATCGGCGCCGCCGCCGGGATCGCCAATCTGGAACTGATCGACAGGCTGGGGCTGGTGGACAACGCCCGCGACACCGGCGCCTATCTGAACCGGGTCATGGCCGAGGCGGTGGGCGATCACCCCAATGTGGGCGAGGTGCGCGGCGAGGGGATGCTCTGCGCCGTGGAACTGGTGTCCGACCGGGCCACCCGCGCGGGCTTTGACGCGGCCCTGGGCGCCACCAGCGGCAAGGTCGTTGCGGCGATGCTGCGCCGGGGCGTGATTGCGCGCGCCATGCCGCAGGGCGACATCCTGGGATTTGCCCCGCCGCTGTGCCTGACCGAAGCCGAGGCCGACCTGATCGCCGAAGCCACACGCGCGGCCATCGCCGAAGTACTGGGGGGCTGAATGCGTGGCGGCGGGCCGGCCACGGTCCGCCGCCACACCTTTGAAGGCACATCTGATGCGTATCGTGCCTGCTGCCCTTGTATTAGGCGCCCGGGTGTCAGCCCTGCCCCTGGCGGCGCAGACCATGTTGATCCGGTGATCCCGGAAGAATTCGGCCACGAATATGGCCAGACCGACCGGACCACCATTCACCACGGCCCGGCCCTGCGCGCGGATAGCAGCGGCACGCGCTACAGCAACCTGTCATCCGACTGCGATGCTGATGGGCGCTGCATGTGCATGCCGTTCCCTGCCCGGTCGGAGGGCGCGCCTGACAACGCCCTGCAGCTTGTCAATGACATTCACCGCAACATCCTGTAAAGCCTTGCCTAAGTCGATGGGGAGGGTGGCCCGAGCCTTTCAGTCCCGCTGATGCTGGAAGGCGGGAACGCCCGCGAAAATCCGGAAAGCTGGTTCAACTGGTGGGCCATGGCGCTGCTGCTGTTCGAACGTCAGGGGTCTGGCCAATGGCGCCACCGGATCGCTTGACCGAAGGCCTAGAGCGTGTCGCGTTCATTCGCATTCACGTGACACGCTCTAGAGTGGGTCACGACCAACCTGAATCCTTGGGATTCCCATCCGGCCTGATTTCTGATTCATACTGACTGCCTAGAAGGGAGTCGGCATGAATGGGGAAACCGTATTCTTCTGATTTGCGCGGTCGGTTCGTGGCCGCTCTGGATGAGGGTATGACGGCCAGTGCCGCGGGTCGCAGGATGCGGATTTCGCGCGCGACGGCGGTCAGGTGGGCCGCCACATGGCGCCAAGAGGGGCGCGCAGAGGCACTTCCGATGGGCGGGGACCGGCGCTCGGAGGCGCTGGAGGCCCATGCGCCCATGATCCTCGGCTGGCTGGAGGACACGCCCGATCTGTTCCTGCGCGAGATCGTGTCGCGTCTGGCCGATGCGGGGGTCGAGACCTCGGCGATGAGCGTTGCGCGGCTGCTCGCCCGCCACGGGATCACGCGCAAAAAAA
>NZ_JACBXS010000056.1 GCF_013415485.1 Rhabdonatronobacter sediminivivens
GGCTCGCATAGCGGTCTGAAAGATCAAAGAAACCCATCTGCGCCATCGTCACATCCCAGCAGCCTCATGCCCTGCGCTTTCTATCCCGGCCGCAAGGCCAGGGCAATTTTTCGAGGTGACCCGTTGTCATTCAGGGATGGGTATTCGACCGTCAGCACGACCAGCAGGTTCGAGACGACAGCGGGCCAGTTCGGCTCTGATCTGGATCGCCTTGAATACAGTCATTTCTTCGGCCTTGGGGGGGTGCGGACGATCCCTTTCGCGTGCCCTTCGACCTGCCGTTGTCGCTGTCGGCAACCCTGCCCTTTGTCGGCGAGGCCGAGCTGTTCAGCGCGCGGCTGTTCGGTGAACTGGCCGCGACATTCGGCCTGCAGGTCACTGCGGCGGCCAATAACGGCCGCCCCGATCCCGATGATCCGGGTGCCACGCCAACCGGCACCATAACGGCGACGCTGCCCTATCAGCTTGCCTATTCCTTCCCCACGCTGGACCCGGCGGGCGACGCGGTGGGGCTGGAGAGCGACAACGCCCCGCGCTGGGTCTTTGTCGATGCCGAGGCCGATCTGTCGGGCATCGACCGGCGGGCGGTCGAATATGACACCGGCGTCACGGTCGATGCGCTGACCCGGGACATCGAGGTCAGCATGACGGGGATACTGATCGGATCAATGCAGGAATTCGCGTGATCGCGCCGACAGGCCGGGTCAAGGTCAGAAGCGGCATTCGATCACCGAACAGGTTGGAGCGTGGGGGGATGCCGCTCTCGCCAGACGGCATGGCGATGTGCCAGGCTTGCGGTGGCAACGCAGGAGACGGAGGAAAGGGCATCCACGGGAAAGTCGTGATGATCGATGCGCGCAGGCATGCGCCACGGGTTCGGGCATGCCTGCGCAAGTGCCTGAAGGCGCAATCGCGCGGCCTGCAGCCTGCGGGCGAAACAGGGGGGGCTGACGATCAACCGAGCCACCTCCGGACACCAACGCCACCCACCTGCAGACCGGAAAGTTGAACAACGTCAACCCTACGGCCTGGCTGACCCAAACCCTCGAGCGCATCGCCAACCAATGGCCAAGCGCCGAAATCGACGTCCTCATGCCTTGCAACTATGGGCCCTGAACGACCTCAGCGTCCCGCTTGCCGAAGGACGGCCGTGAACGGGACGGCGCCAAATCCTGATGGATCGGGCATCTTGGCGATGGTATCGTCCGTCATGGCCGTCGTCGCTTCGATGGTCTTGCCGATGCGTCAATCCCCTTCCTCAGCGGATGCGCTTCAGAACATTCAAGACGTCGTGCACCGTCACGGCAGTCGGCGACTGTCGGCCGGACCCTCGCCGTGCCCGGTGCCGGTCACTTCTGCCGGTTGGACAACACCAGTATCAGCAGCATGATCACCGACAGAACGATCAGCAGCGAGGAAATCGCGGCGATGGTCGGGTCGATCTCGTCCCGGAGCCCGGTGAACATGCGCCGCGTCAGTGTCGTGTTCTGCCCGCCCGAGATGAACAGCGCGATCACCACCTCGTCGAAGGAGGTGATGAAGGCGAACAACCCACCCGCCACGATGGAGCCGCGGATCTGTGGCAGGGTGATGGTGCGAAAAGCCGTCCAGCGGCTGGCCCCGAGATTGCGCGCGGCCAGTTCCTGGTTGGAGTCATATTGCTGCAGCCCGGACGAGACCGTGACCACCACAAAGGGGATCGCCAGGATCGTGTGTGCCATCACAAGGCCGGGGATCGTGTTCACCACCCCGAGCCGCACATAGAGATAGAATATCCCCACGCCGAGGATGATGATCGGGATGATCAGCGGGCTGATCAGCGCGATGGTCAGCACCCGCGAGAACGGCACCCTGGACACGTGCAGCCCGTAGGACGCAGCAATCCCCAGCGGCGTTGCCAGCAGCGTCGTGAGCACCGCCACCTTGAGCGATACCCAGGTTGCCTGCATCCACTCGGGCGAAGTCAGATAGCTTTCGTACCAGCGCAGCGAGAAGCCCTGCGGCGGGAAGCGCAGGAACCGGCTGTCGGAAAAGGACATGGGGATCACGACAAAGGTCGGCAGGATCAGGAAAGCCATCACCAGCACGGCCACGGCATAGAGCCACAGCCGCCGGGCATGGGTGATCTGGGTGTCAGAGGCGGGTCGGTTCAGCATTTCATCGACCTCCATACAGGCGTTCGATCCGCATGAAGCGGCTGAGCACCCAGAAGATCCCCAGCGTGATCACCAGCAGCGCCACCCCCAGCGCCGAGGCCGCGCCCCAGTCGAAATAGAGCCCCGCGTCCTGCTGGATCTTCATCGACACCATCATCACACGGCCGCCGCCCAGCAATGCCGGCGTGACGTAGAAGCCCAGCGACAGGATGAACACCAGCAGGCTGCCCGCGATTACCCCGGGCATCGACAGCGGAAAGAACACCGTCCAGAAGGCCCGCAGCGGGCTTGCGCCCAGATTGGCCGCTGCGCGCATGTAGTTCATGTCCACCGTGCGCAGTGCGGCATAGAGCGGCAGGATCATGAATGGCAGCATGATGTGCAGCATCCCGATCACCGTCCCGGTATAGTTGTAGACCAGCCTCAGGGGCATATCGATGATCCCGAGGTCCATCAGCGTCTGGTTGACCAGCCCGCGCCGCTGCAGCAGCACCATCCACGCATAGGTCCGCACCAGCAGCGAGGTCCAGAACGGCACCAGCACGAAGATCAGGCAAATGCCCGCCCAGCGGGGGGAAAGCTGGCTCATCAGATAGGCCAGCGGGTAGCCCAGCAGAAGCGCCAGCACCGTGACAAGCGCGCTGATCTCGAAGGTCTGCCAGAAGATGCGTGCGTGGGTGATATCGGCGATGCGGCGGTAATGCGTCAGGCTGAGCTGATCGCCATCGGTGAAGGACAGCCAGAACAGCCAGCCCACGGGGATGAACACGATCACGCCGACGATCAGCAGCGCCGGCACCGACATGCCCAGCAGCGTCGCGCGCTCACGCAGTTCGTCGGCGCGCAGGGCGGCGGCATTGTCGCCCGTTTGCAGAGCGGGGTCGGAGGCCGCGGTCATTGCCCGCGCTCCGGCACGATGACGGTGTCCTCGGGGTGCAGCGCCAGGGTGATCGGCTTGCCGGGTTCGGGCAGCGCGGCCATTACCTCGCGCCGGGAGGTGAGGCGCATGCTGATCGTCTGTCCCTCGGGCAGGGCGACCTGCGCAAGCACCGTCTCGCCCTGATAGACAAGCTGGTGCAGCGTGCCCTCGAACAGGTTGTAGGCGGGGTCCATGTCGGTGCGGTGCAGCTCCATCTTCTCGGGGCGCGCCACCAGGAACAGGCCCCCCGGCGGGGCCACGGTGGCGCGCAGCGCGCGCCCGCCAAAGGCAAAGCCGTCCGCCCCCGCCTGCACCGGCAGAAGGGTCGATTCGCCGATGAAATCCGCGACGAAGGCGTTGGCGGGGCGCTCGTAAATCTCGCGCGGGGCGCCTTTCTGCGAAATCCGGCCGGCATCGATGACCACCACCTGGTCCGACATTGTCAGCGCCTCGCGCTGGTCATGGGTAACATAGACGGTGGTGATCCCGAGGTTCTCGTGCAGGTTGCGGATTTCGATCTGCATCTGCTCGCGCAGGTTCTTGTCCAGCGCCGACAGCGGTTCGTCCATCAGCAGGACGCGCGGTTCGAACACGATCGCGCGCGCCAGTGCGATGCGCTGGCGCTGCCCGCCCGAGAGCGCGTCAATTGGGCGTTCCGCCAGATGGCTCAGCTGCACCAGGTCCAGAGCGCGTGCCACGCGCGTGTCGATCTCGGACCGGCTGACCCGGCGCAGGCGCAGCGGATAGGCCACATTGCCGAAAACGTTCATATGGGGAAACAGGGCGTAGTTCTGGAACACCATGCCGAAGTCGCGCTTGTGCGGGGGCACGCGGGTCATGTCCTGCGAGCCCACCAGCACATGCCCGCTGGTGGCCCGGGTAAAGCCCGCAAGCACCATCAGCAGCGTCGTCTTGCCCGATCCTGACGGACCCAGAAGCGTCAGGAACTCGCCCGCTGCGATATCCAGGGTGACGTTTTCAAGCGCATTGAAACTGCCATAGGTCTTGGTGACGTCACGTATGGCGATGGGCTGGGAACGGACCGAAAGTTTGGACATGGGGCATCCGAATAGTGAGTGCGGCACCGGCGGGGCGTGGCCGCCCCGCCGGTTCAGGTCAAGCGAGTGGCGGCATCAGCGCGTGATGAACTCATCCCAGCGGCTTTGCACGGCCTGGCGGTTCTCGGCCCACCAATCGGCATCGGTGATCACCTGCACCGCAAGGTTGTCGGGCGCCGAGGGGCTGATCGCGACCTGCTCATCGGTGATGATGCCCAGATCGAAGGCCAGCGAGGTGGTGGGGCCATAGTTGATATACTGCGGCATGTTGGCCTGCTGCTCGGGCGCAAGCATCATCGCCAGCGCCTCCATCGCAAGGTCCTTGTTGGGTGCACCCCGCGGGATCGCCAGGCAGTCCAGCGCCGCGATGCCCTCGTTATAGGTATAGCCCGCGTTGATGCCGTCATCGACGACCGCGTCCAGCCGGCCGTTCCAGATCGACAGCATATCGACCTCGCCATCGGCGATCAGCTGCGCCGATTGCGCGCCGGAGGTCCACCAGACGTCGATGTGATCGCGGATTTCCTCCATCTTGGCAAAGGCGCGGTCGAGGTCGAGCGGGTAGATCTCATCGGGCGCCACGCCATCGGCCAGCAGCGCGATCTCGAGCGTGCCGACCGGCACGTTGCGCAGCGACCGGGCGCCGGGGAAATTCTCCACATCCCAGAAATCCGCCCAGCTTTGCGGCGGGCTGTCGCCAAACAGATCGTTGTCATAGGCGAGCACGGTGGAGAAATAGATGATCCCTGCCCAATGCGACGAATAAGCCGCCTCGTCGAATCCCTCGACCGAGATGATGTCGAAATCGAGCGGCTCCAGGATGCCCTCTTCCTGTGCGGCGGCGCAGTCGGCCAGTCCCAGGTCAACGATATCCCAGGTTACCGCCCCGGCGAGCACCTGCGCGCGCACCTCGGCGATGCCGGTCAGCGTATCCTCAAGGATGGTGATTCCCATCGCCTCGGCGGTGGGTTCCAGCAGGGCCGCGCGCTGGGCGTCCTGGAACGCGCCACCGAACGAGGTGAAGGTGATTGTGCCCTCGGCCCCGGCGGCAGTGGCGCCAAAGGCAAAGGCAAGGGCCGTGCTGGCCAGTGCGGGTGTGCGATTCATTTTCTGTCCTCCTGTTGGGTTCGAAGTATATTGAAACTTTTCTTATTATCTTTCACTATCATCAAACTGCCATGGGGATGTCAACAGAATGGTGCCTTCGCAAAGCAACACAGTCCCCGCAACGGTGGTGAATGATCAGACCGGCATCGGTCCCCGCCTGCGCGCCCGGCGCAAGGTGCGGGGGATGTCGCTGCAACAGGTCGCCGCGCGCGCGGAAGTGTCGATCGGGCTGCTCAGCCAGATCGAGCGTGGGCTCAGCATGCCTTCGGTGCGCTCGTTGCGCGCGATCTGCGCAGCCCTGGAAATGCCGGTGGGCTGGCTGTTCGACGGACCTGATGCGGGCCAGCCGGACCCGGTCGTTGTGCCGCGGCATCGTCGGCGGGTGCTGGATCTGGGCGACAAAGGCATGGTCAAGGAACTGATGACACCTGACGACTGCCGCGGCATTCAGATGATGCGGCTGGTGATCCGGCCGGGCGGTGCCTCGGGGTCGACCGCCTATAACCATCCGGAGGGCGCGAAATGCGGCACCGTCCTGTCCGGCGTTCTGGGGCTGGAACTGGATGGTGTGACCCATCGGATCGAAGCGGGCGACAGCTTTGCCTTCGATGCCACCCGGATGATCCGGTTCTGGGCCGAAGGGGTGGACGAGACGGTGGTGATCTGGGTCGTCAGTCCCGCCGTGTATTGAAGCGCCTGGTGCCGCTGCGGACCGGAGCGCAAGGATGATAACGCAATGGGGACTGCCATGATTGCCAACGAAGATCCTGTCATCGCCGAATCGCTGTGGACGGCCACGGCCAATCCCACGCCGCCTTGTCCCCCCCTGGAGGGCGCGGCCGAGGCCGAGGTGGCCGTGGTCGGCGGCGGCTTTGCCGGCCTGTCGGCCGCGCTGCACCTGGCCGAAGCCGGTATCTCCGTGCGCCTGCTGGAGGCCGAGACACCGGGCTGGGGTGCATCGGGGCGCAACGGCGGGCAGGTCAATCCGGGCCTGAAGGAGGACCCCGACAGCGTGGAGGCGCGCTTCGGCCCCGACCTGGGCGGCAGGATGGTGGCGCTGGCGGGCGATGCGTCCGATCTGGTGTTCGACCTGATCGCGCGCCACGGCATCGATTGCGCTGCGTCCCGGCCGGGCTGGCTGCAGCCTGCCCATGACGCCGCGGGCCTTGCGGCGGTGCGCAGGCGCGTAGAGCAGTGGACCCGGCGCGGCGCGGCGCTGAGCCTTCTGGACGCGCCCGCAACCGCCGAGTTGCTGGGCGCCGAGGGCTATGTCGGCGCCATGCTGGACAAGCGCGGCGGGAGCCTGCATCCGCTGAACTATGCGCTTGGCCTGGCCACGGCCGCGCAACGCGCGGGCGCGGTGCTGCACGGCCACAGCCGGGTGGTGTCGCTGGCCCGGGAGGGTGCCGGGCATGTGCTGCAGACCGCGCGTGGTCGGCTGAAAGTGCGGCGTGTGATCCTGTGCACCAACGGCTACACCGACGATCTGGTGCCGGCGTTGCGGCGCACGCTGGTGCCCGTGCGCTCGGTGCAGGTGGCCACGGCACCGCTGTCGGACAATCTGCGCCGGGGGATCCTGCCTCAGGGGCATGCGGCCTCGGACAGTCGGCGGTTGCTGCTGTATTTCCGGCTCGATCCGCAGGGGCGTTTCGTGATGGGCGGGCGGGGCGACTATGGCACTGCAGGCACGCTGCGGCAGATGGAACTTCTGCGCCGGGTGTCCTGCAAGCTCTATCCGCAGCTTGGCGAGGCGGAATGGGCCCATCACTGGGGCGGGTTCGTGGCGATGACGGCCGACCATTACCCCCACATGGACGAGGTCGCGCCAGGGGTGATGGCCGGTGTCGGCTTCAACGGGCGCGGCGTGGCAATGGCCACGGCGCTGGGTAAGGTGCTGGCCGACTGGGCCGCAGGCGTGCCCGCTGCCGCCTTGCCCTTTCCCGTCACGCGCCCCCGGCCGATCCCGTTCCACGCCCTGCGCAAACCGGCCGTGCGCGCTACGGTGGCGTGGTATCGCCTGCGCGACCGGCTGGGGGTCTGACCCCCGCTGCAGGCCTGCACTGCGCTTCGACCCCCGCTGCAGGCCTGCACTGCGCTTCGGCCGGGCGCTCATGGTGCTTTGGTGATGCGGTGGCGCGACCGGGCCAGCCATTCGGGCGCCACCTCGACCCCCCAGCCGGGGGTGTCGTCGAAGCTGACATGGCCGTCACGCACCGTATAGGGGTCGGTGACGAACAGCCCCTGTTGCCACGGGTAGTAGTCCGGCCCCTCGATCGACAGTTCCAGATATTTGCCGGCATTCGGGATCGCGCGCAGAAGGTGCATGGTGAACAGGGTCACCATCGTCAGGTTGGCGCTGTGCGGCGTCACCGGCAAGCCCGCCCCGGCCGCCATCCGGGCCACTTGCAGCGTCCGCAGCATGCCGCCCAGATAGCATACATCGGGCTGCACGATGTCCACGACGCGGCGGGACACGATCTCGCGCCAGACGGGCAGGGCGCAGTCCTGCTCGCCACCGGCGACATCCATGTCCAGCGCCTGCGTGACCTCGCGGGTCTGCTCCAGCTCCCAATAGGGGCAGGGCTCCTCGAAATGGCTCACGCCATGGTCCTGCAACATCTTCCCCACCGCGATGGCACGCGCTGGCGAAAACCCGCTGTTGCCATCGACCAGCAGCGCCACCCCATCGCCCAGCGCGCGGCGCATGGCGGGCACGATCGCCTCGGTCCGGCCGGGCCATTCGTCCCTGTCGCGGCCGCATTCGGCGCCGATGCGGAACTTCACGGCGTCGAAACCATGGGTGTCGCACAGCCGTGCCAGCCGCGCCGCCTCGTCCGCGGGGGTGATGTCGCGCCGCATCGAAGAGGCGTAGGCGCGCAGCCGCCCCGGGGTGCCTCCCAGAAGCGCGCACACGCTGCGCCCGGCAAGCCGCCCGCGCGCATCCCAGACCGCCGTATCCAGCCCCCCGATGGCCCGCGCGATGTAGGAGCCGGGGAATTTGTGCTCGCGCTCGGGAATGACATCGACAAGATGCTCCAGCGCGTCGCTGTCCTGGCCCATGGCCCATGGTGCCACCTGGGCATGGAATACCTGCGCGCTGATGTCGGCATGATACGGCGCGATCTGCCCCCAGCCCTGCGTGCCGCAGGCCAGCGTGACGCGCACGAAGCAGACGAAAGGGTCGGAGAATGTCTCCAGTGCCGTGATGCGCATGGGGTTGCCGTTCCCTTTGGGGTGCTTCAGGGGGCATCATCGGACAGAAAGTGGTTTCGCTATAAGGTCCAGTCTGAAATATCGGACAGACCAATTTGCGCCCGCGCGGGCCAAGGACGGAGGAGCGCATGGTCAGACGGGCCGGCGGGGCATTGCTGGCGGCGCTGCCGGTGGACCGGCAGGGCGGGCAGGCACTGGGCGCGCAGCTTTATGTCGCACTGCGTGACCTGATTCTGTCGGGCGGGCTGGCGCCGGGCGCCCGCCTGCCGTCCAGCCGCACGCTGGCACAGGACCTTGGCGTGTCGCGCACCACGGTCGTCGGTGCCTATGAGCGGCTGGTGTCCGAGGGTCTGATCGAGGCGCGGGTCGGCGCCGGCAGCCACGTCGCGCAGGTCCTTCAGGGCGATCTGCCGCCGACCGCGCGGCCCTCGACCCCCGGCCCTGCGACCCCCGGCCCTGCAGTGCCGCCCGCGCCGCGTTTGTCGCGGGCTGCAGCAGCGGCGCTCAAGGCTGCCACGGCGCGGGACCGGCTGCCCGGTGCGCCGGGCGCCTTCGTCAGCGGCCTGCCGGAACTGGACGCCTTTCCGATGGCGCAATGGGCGCGGCTGTCGGCGCGGCACTGGCGCAGCCAGCGCAGCGCGGTGATGGGCTATGGCCCGCCCGGCGGCGATCCCGCGTTGCGCGCCGCCATCGCGGGGCACCTGCGCCTGAACCGCGGCATCACCTGCCGGGCCGAGCAGGTCTTCGTCACTGCCGGCGCCCAGCAGGCCTTCCGCCTGATCGGCAGCACGATCCTGAACCCCGGCGATGCGGTCTGGTTCGAAAACCCCGGCGCCCTGGGCGCGCGCAACGCGCTGGCGGCATCGGGGGCGCGGCTGGTGCCGGTGCCGGTGGACGCCGACGGGCTGGTGGTCGAGGCCGGCCTGCGCCAGGCACCGGGGTTCCGGCTGGCCTTCGTCACGCCGTCTCACCAGCAGCCCCTTGGCAGCGTGCTCAGTCTGGAACGGCGGCTGGCGCTGCTTGCAGCGGCGCGGGCGGCCGACGCCTGGGTCGTCGAGGACGACTATGACGGCGAGTTCTTCTTTGGCCGCCAGCCGCTGCCGACCCTGCAGGGCATCGATCGCGGTGGGCGGGTGATCTATGTGGGCACCTTCAGCAAGTCGCTGTTTCCGGCCCTGCGGCTGGGCTTCATGCTGCTGCCCGAGGCGCTTGTGGAGCCGTTCTCGGCGGTGCTGGCGGCGGCCGGGCCGGGTGTGCCGGCGGTGACGCAGGCGGTGGTGGCCGATTTCATCACCGAAGGGCATTTTGCCACCCATATCCGCCGCATGCGCAAACTTTATGCCGAACGTCACATGGTCCTGCGCACCGAGATGGAGGCCGCGCTGGGCGACCGGCTGACGTTGATGCCCTGCGCCAGCGGCCTGCACACCGTGGCCTTGTTGCCAGCGGGGCTGGACGAGGGCGCGGTGGCCGCCGCTGCTGCCGCGCGGGGCCTGCACACCGGGCCGCTGGCGCAATATGCGATCGCGCCGCTGGACCAGCAAGGGCTGGTGCTGGGCTTCGGATGCCTGCGCCCGTCGCTGATCCGGCGCGGGGTCTCCGGTCTGGCCGCCGCGCTGGGCGATGTGGCGGCCCGGGGGTGACACGACCGACAGTGACAGGCACGGTGGGGGCGGCGTTCGCGGGATCGGGCGGGTAGAGTGGTCTGCCGGAATGGTATCAATTGGCCCTGTCCCGGCAGACCACAAGCCCCATAATCAGGGCCGCGGCGGATCGCGCCGCCGCCTGTTGCCCCTACGTGAGGAGAGCCTCGTTGGACTTCGACCACATCATCGTCGGCGCAGGGTCGGCCGGATGCGTTCTTGCCAACCGCCTGAGTGCCTGCGGGCGGCGGCGTGTGCTGCTGGTCGAGGCCGGTGGCAGTGACCGGCGCTTCTGGATGCGGGTGCCGCTGGGCTATGGGCGGACCTTTTTCGACCCGCGAGTGAACTGGCGGCTGCAGACCTGCGCCGATCCCGGGCTGAACGGGCGTCGGGGATACTGGCCGCGCGGGCGCGTGCTGGGCGGGTCAAGCAGCATCAACGCCATGGTCTTCGTGCGCGGCCTGCCGGAAGATTTCGACGATTGGGAGGCGCAGGGCAATCCCGGCTGGGGCTGGGCCGATGTGGCCCCGGTGTTCCGCAGGCTGGAGCGGTTCGCGGGCGGCGATCCCGGCTGGCGCGGCCGCGACGGGCCGCTGCCGGTGACCGATCCGGGTGCCCAGCTGCACCCGACCTGCGCCGATTTCCTGGCCGCCGGGGTGCAGGCCGGGCTGGGCCGCAGCGCCGATATCAACGGCCCTGACCCCGAGGGCGTGACCACCTATCAGATCACCACCGAGCGCGGGTTGCGCGCCTCGGCGGCCACGGCCTGGTTGCGTCCGGCGATGGGGCGGGCCAACCTGACGGTAATGACCGGCGCGCTGGCGAGGCGGCTGACGTTCGAGGGCACGCGCGCCACCGGGGTGGAACTGCGCCACCGTGGGCAGGTGGTGACGGCGCGCGCGCATGGTGGGGTGATCCTGTGCGCCGGGGCCATCGGCTCGGCGCAGCTTCTTCAGCTATCGGGCGTGGGGGCAGGGGAGCGGCTGGCCGCATGCGGTGTCGCCCCGGTCCACAGCCTGCCCGCCGTGGGGCGCAACCTGCAGGACCATCTGTGCATCGATCACCTCTATCGTGCCCGCAGGCCCACGCTGAACGATGCGCTGGGCACACCGATGCGGCGGGTGTGGGCGGGACTGCGCTATCTGGCGACGCGCGCGGGTCCGCTGGCGCTGAGCCTCAACCAGGCGGGCGGGTTCGTGCGCAGCGATCCCGGCGCAACGCGACCTGACCTGCAGCTCTACTTCTCGCCGCTCAGCTATACGCGGGCGCCGTCAGGCCGCCGGCCGCTGATGCATCCTGATCCGTTCCCCGGCTTTCTGCTGGGCGCGCAGCCCTGCCGGCCTGCCAGCCGCGGCCATCTGGAGATCCGCAGCCCCGACCCGACCGCCGCGCCCGACATCCACCCGGGCTCGCTGTCCGACCCCGCCGACCTTGCGGCCCTTCTGGCGGGGGCGCGGCTGCTGCGTCGGCTGGCGGCGACGCCTGCGCTGGCGGCACTGATCGCGCAGGAGCTGTCCCCGGGCCCCACCGTCACCGACGACGCGGCGCTGGTCGAGGATATCCGCGCCCGGGCGTCCACCGTGTTTCACCCCTGCGGCACCTGCCGCATGGGTCCTGACCCCGCAACCAGCGTGGTTGACGCGCGCCTGCGGGTGCATGGGCTGGAGGGGCTGCGGGTCGTGGATGCCTCGGTCTTTCCCGCGGTCACCTCGGGCAACACCAACGCACCCACGCTGATGCTGGCCGAACGAGGCGCCGATCTGATCCTGGAGGACACCCGAGCATGACCACCGACCCGTTGCTGGCCGAGATGAAGCGGACCCCTTATTGGTGGGACACCGGCGGCGCGCCGGCACCGGGTGACGATGCCCCCCTGCCGGCGGCGGTCGACGTGGCGGTGATCGGGGGCGGCTATACCGGCCTGAACGCCGCACTGCGCACCGCCCGCGCCGGGCGCGAGACACTCGTGCTGGACGCCGAGGCACCGGGCTGGGGCTGCTCCACCCGCAACGGGGGGCAGATATCCACCTGCATCAAGCCCGATGCCGCCGATCTGGCCCGCCGCCATGGCCCCAAGCGCGCCCGGAGCATCCTGGACGAGGGGGAGGCATCGCTGGCCTATATGGGCGACCTGATCGCCGCCGAAGGGATTGACTGCGACTTCAGCGTCGCCGGGCGCTTCTTTGGCGCCCACACGCCGCGCGCCTTCGAAGCGCTTGCGCGCAAGGCCGCCGGGGTGCCGGACACCGTGGTGGTGCCGCGCGCCGAACAGCACCGCGAGATCGCCACTGACGCCTATCACGGCGGCATCGTGCAACTACGCCACGCGCAGCTTGATCCCGCCCGCTATCACCGCGGGCTGCTGGATCGGGTGCGCGGCGCGGGGGCACGGGTGGTGGGGGGCTGCGGCGTCACGGCCCTGATGCCTGCGGATGGTGGCTGGCGCCTGACCACCCCCCGCGGCGAGGTCCGCGCCCGCGCCGTTGTCGTGGCCACGAACGGCTATACCGGCCCCGCCACGCAATGGCTGCGCCGTCGTGTCATACCCATCGGCAGTTACATCATCGCCACCGAGCCACTGCCCGAAGGGCTGATGAACCGGCTGCTGCCGACACGGCGCAATGTCACCGATACCCGGCGTGTGGTCTATTACTACCGCGCCAGCCCCGATGGCCGACGCATGGTGTTCGGTGGCCGCGTCACCCATGGCGAGACCGACCTCGACCTGGCCGCCCGCCGCCTGCACGCAGCGATGGCGCGTGTGTTTCCTGACCTCGGGCAGGTTCGGGTGAGTCACGCCTGGATGGGCTTCGTGGCCTACAGTTTCGACGCGTTGCCCCACATCGGTGTGCAGGACGGGCTGCATTACGCAATGGGCTATTGCGGCTCGGGGGTGGGAATGGCCAGCTATCTGGGCATGCGTCTGGGCCAGCAGGTGCTGGGGCTGCCCGAGGGGCGGACCGCGCTCGACAGCCTGCCCTTTCCGACGCGCCCGCTCTATACCGGGCGACCGTGGTTCCTGCCAGGGGCCGTGGCATGGTACCGTCTGCGCGATCACCTTGGCATCTGACGCGGAAACCATGCGACGGGCGCGGTGTCTGGCGCCCCGCCGCTGACAGGGGGGCAACTGGCCTGCCGCCGCGTCTCCGGGCGCCCCGGACGGCTGTGGGCTCCGGCATGCGCCCGGCCGTTTCGACAGCCCCCTGAGACGCGTTCCACGAATATTGCGGGCCAATTGAAATGGAGGGAGATAACTGTTGATTGTCATCGAGAACTGACCCACCCAGTGGTTATGTTCTAGTACTACAGTTGCATTTGCTTGAGATGTCTGATTCAGTCTTGCCCGATCACTGTCTTGGGGGCGAGTATGGCGGTATCGGATTGGGCTGTATCTGTTTCGGATTGGCGTGCGGCGCTTGAAGGACTGAAAGCGCAGATTTCCTCTGTCTTTATCAGGTCCGAACAGAGGGCATCGGCTAGGGCGTTCATTTATGGCTTGCTCTCGGGTGCCGAACGCAAGACGGGCTGGATGTTGGCCGAAGAAGCCGGCTTGGAGCGGCCTTACAAGATCCAGTCGCTTTTGGGCAGGTCGCGTTGGTCTGCGGATGCGCTGTGCCAACGGGTGCGCGACTATGCGCTTGAAGCTCTCGCTGATCCTGATGGCGTTTTGGTTGTAGATGAAACTGGTTTTCTGAAGAAGGGCGCTCATTCGGTGGGGGTTGCGCGACAGTATTCCGGCACGGCGGGGCGCATCGAGAACAGCCAGATCGGTGTTTTTGCAAGCTATGCCAGCCGCTGGGGCATGCGCTGATCGACAGGCGGCTGTATCTGCCGAAATCATGGGCCAATGATCCGCAGCGACGCGCGAAGGCCCATGTGCCCGAAGAGATTGCCTTCGCCACCAAGCCTGAAATGGCGCGCGAGATGGTGGCGCGGCTGCTTGATGAGGGCATTCCCTGCGCCTTCATTCTCGCCGATGCCGTCTATGGTGCGGACACAAAGTTCCGCCGCATGCTGGAGGAATGCGCGCAGCCCTATGTGCTGGCGGTGCGCAGCAATCAGACATTGCGCTTCATGGAGGACTGGACGCTGATCCAGTCAGACCCGTTCACGATGATCGCCGAAATGCGCGAGGATGCCTGGATGCCCCTGAGCGCCGGGGAGGGCGCAAAGGGACCCAGATTGTATGATTGGGCGCGGATCCAGCTCAAATATCATGCCCCGGAAGGATTTTCCCGCTGGCTTCTGGCACGGCGCAGCCTGCGCGACCGAGACACCATCGCTTGTTATTTTGCCTATGCACGCTCAGGCAGCACACTGGCCGAACTGGCCGCCGCCGCTGGATTGCGCTGGACGATCGAGGAGTGCTTCCTGCGCGCCAAGGACGATCTCGGCCTCGATCATTGCGAAGCGCGCTCCTGGCATGGCTGGCATCGCCATATCAGCCTTGTCATGGCGGCCGCGGCCTTGCTCGCAAGCCTCGGCGCCGATCAGCGCCGTTCAGGTTTGACCAACCCGAACAAAACGAGTCCGGACAATCCTGCCATCCAGGCTTAAGCCCGAGGCACACAAATACCCTTACCACATCAGAAATCCGATATCCCCTGGCGCCGCTGCTACCACGCCCGGCGCTGACCGCGAATTTCATCTGGGCCTGGTCTCTCTGGCGACGACACCACCAGAACTCAGCCGCTATCGCCCATCGGAAAATACGATCCCATATGCAACTGTAGTACTAGAGTGACTCCCGATCAAGTTGACGCATAGCCTGCATGGCGGAGGTATCGCGCGCATTCCTCTGGGGTGAATGCT
>NZ_JACBXS010000057.1 GCF_013415485.1 Rhabdonatronobacter sediminivivens
AGGATCAGGCGCTGGTTCAGCAGGATCTCGAACCGATCCGCCGTCATGCGGCTGAGCAGGCCGGACAGGCCCAGGCGGTTATGCAGCAGGATCGCGAAGCGATACCATTGACCACGCGCCAGGCTGAGGCGCCCCGTCGTGCGGTATTCGTCGCGCCCTCCGGCCCGCGTGCGTTCGATCAACCGGTCGGCGTCTGACAGCATGGCTTCAGCCAGTCGCGCGGAAATCTGCTGTTCGCGGAAGGCCTCCAGGATCATGTCGCGCTCGCGCCCGGCCAGCGCGACCAGGCCCAGCGTGATGCGGTCCCGGTCGCCGATCTCGTCGGCGGCCTCGGCCTTGCCCATGGCGTCGTCGAGCCGTGTCGCAAAGCGCTTGGCCTCGGAACGGACGATCTCGCGTGTCAGTTCGTGGCGCTTGGTCGTGTTCGCGACTTCCCCGCGCACATTCTCCAGTGCGACGGCGATCACCTGGTTCGATAGTGCCCGGTCCAGTCGCGACAGCCTGTCCAGTCCCAGGAACGAAATGATCCAGCGCAGGGTGGTCCCCTGAAACAGAAGCGTAAAGAGCGTGAAGCCGGTGGCGAGGATGCCGACTTCGCGCTGAATATCGGCCGGCACGCGCAGGTTTTCGGTCACCGCCAGCGCCAGGGCCAGCGTGACCGCCCCGCGCAACCCGCCCCACAGGATGGCGACGCGGTAGGGACGATCAACGCGGGGCGACAGGCGCGCGGCCGTCAGCAGCGGTAAAACGCCGTAGAGCATGAACAGGCGTGCGAAAGTGGCCGCAACGATCACCACGCCGATCAGCGCAAGGTCGCGCAACTGGACGTCCCCCAGCAGGCGCGGAACCAGAAAGGCAGCAAGCAGAAAGATCAGTGCGCCAGCCCAATGGGCCAGCACATCCCAGACCTCGCGCAGATAGGCCCAGCTGGCCGGCGTCAGGCGGCCGGGGCCAAGATAGTTCAGCGTCATCCCGGCCACCACCACGGCGATCACGCCGGAAAATCCCAGCACCTGATCGGCCACCAGATAGGTGACATAGGGCAGCGCCACGCTCAGCGAGACCTGCGCCAGGGGGTAGCGGCGCATCAGCGCGAAGAGCGCGACACAGACCCGCGCGAAGATCCAACCGATCCCGATCCCGCCGAAGACCAGCGTCGGAAAGCCCACCAGCGCGTCGCGCAGCGTGGGGTTCGGCACGCCCAACATCACGAAGGTCAGGAAGAAGCCGAACAGCGCGATGGCAGCGGCGTCGTTCAGCAGGCTCTCGCCCTCGACGATCCGGGTCAGGCGCTGCGGGGCGGCGATGTTGCGAAATATGCTGACAACCGCCGAGGGATCGGTTGTTGCCACAATCGCGCCCAGCATCAGGCAGGCCATCAGCGGCAGCGTGGTGAAGGGCGTCAACGCAAAGCCAATGACGAAAGTCGCCACCACCACCGCCAGCACCGCCATGACCAAGATCGGCACCCAGTCATCAGCCATCCGGCGCAGGTTCAGCCCCAGTGAGACCTGGAACAGCAGCGTCGGCAGCAGGACCGCCAGAAAGACGCTTGAGCGGATGTTCAGCTCGAACATCTCGACGGCCAATGGCAGGCCAAGGAAGTCGCGACCGTGATCGGCCAGAAACACCGCGCCAAGGCCGATCAGCGTGCCGATTATGGCCAGCACCACCGTGTAGGGCAGCCGCGTGCGGTCGGCCAGGGGCTCGCTCAGGGAGATGACGATGAACAGCGCAGCAACAATGCTGACGAGCGAGATGACATCCATGACGGACCCAGAGACTGCGATTGCAGTCTTGCATATGACGAGATGGGGAAACCCAGCCTCAGATGCGTTGTTTCGCCCTCTGGGTCAATCCTCAAGCGGGTGATTCCTGCCTTGCAATGCCTTGATCTGGCGCATCAATCCGACCGCTTCCTCGACATCGATCTGACAGGCGATCCCGGCGCCGCGTTCCGTCTCGAAGCAACCCACGCTGGAGATGCGCGCCAGAACATCCGCAGCGACACTTTCCTCCACCAGCCAGAAAGCCAGGTTGCGGTGCGATGCGACCTCAAGCCCAAGGAACTTTTGTTCTGGCTCAAGCCCCTCACCGCGCGCCGAAGTGATGACGGTGGAACCTGTTGCCCCGGCGGCGCGCGCCGCCTTGAGCACCTCGTCAAGATGGGCGTCGGGCAGGAAGGCAAGGATCAGTTTGAACTTCATGGGTTCCCCCTTTCGGTATCTCGGGCGACGCTCGCCCGGCGTCGGATGATTTCTGTCAGTATGGCAGCGGCCAGCACCGAGATGCCCGAGCAGATCATGGCCAGCACGATCATCCCGAACCCGTCCGCCAGCCCGCTGCGCCCGGGCAGGATCTCGGCCACAGCCACACCATAGGCCGCGATGATCGGCACCGTGACGACCGAGGTCGCGACCGCGCCGCTGTCGAGCGCCAGGGGCACTAGGGCTCGGGGCGCGAGGGCCGCGAGCAGCGCCAGCAAGGTTACCGAGGGAACCAGGACCATTGCCAGGGGTAGCCCCCAGACCAGCCGAAGCCCGGCCAGCCCCAGCCCCAGCCCGAACCCAAGGGCCACCGCGATGCGCAGCACCATCGGCCGGACTGTGCCGCCGGTCAGGTCGCGCACCCTGTCCGCCGTGGCCGCCAGTGTCGGCTCGATCAGGGCAGCGGTCGCGCCGATAGCCACAGCAAAACCCGTGACCGCCAGCGCCTGTGGCCAGCGCGGATCGGTGACCAGCGCTGCCGCGAGGCCACGCGCCAGATCGCCCGCCAGCGGCAGGAGCGCCGCGTCAAGCCCGATCCGGAACAGCGTCAGCCCCACCGCCAGATGCAGCCCGCCGATCAGGACACGGCGCATCAGCGCCCGATCGCGGGCGAGATACCGCGCCGTGAACAGGCCGAGGATCAGCACGATGGGGGCCAGGTCGAAGGCTGTTCGGGCAGCTTCGCGCAGGATCAGGTCCAGCATCTCAGCCCACCGGAACCAGAACGAAGGCGGCGGCGAGGAACAGCAGCATCGGTGTCAGACTGGCGATGACCACCATGCCGAAGCCATCGACCAGCGCGTTGCGGCTGCGCAGGCTTGACGCCAACCCGATCCCCAGCGCCAGCATCAGCGGGATGTTGATGGCCGAGGTTGCAGCGGTGCCAAGGTCCAGAGCCACAGCGACGAAGGGGGCATCGGTGAGCGCTGCGACCAGGGCGATCACACCGTATCCCGGCAGCACCAGCCAGATCAGTGGCCAGCCCTTGAGGATGCGCCAGACCCCCAGCATCAGCGCAAGTCCCAGCCCGAACGCCACGCCGTAGCGTAACTGCACGGTAAGTGCCGCCAGCTGGGTCTCGGTTGCCGGGAAATCGGGATCGGCAACCATGGCACTCGCCGCCTGCGCGGCAACGGCCGCCAGTGCGGGCTCGGCCACGGTGCTGCCGAAGCCAAGGGCAAAAGCAAAGCCCATCAGCCAGACCGGATGGCCGCGCCGCGCCATGGCATCGGCCAGCGCCTCGCCGATAGGAAAGAGGCTCATCTCCAGCCCGCGCACCAGTAGCGTGAGACCGATCAGGATCGCGATCAACCCGGCCAGCAGACCCAGCGGGTCGTCCGGCCAGACGCCCAGCACCAGCCCCTGAAACAGCGCGATGGTCGCCAGGATCGGCGCCATGTCCCGCAGGGTTGCGAGCAGGGCCAGGGCAAGAGGGCGCAATGCGTGCATGCGGTCCGGGCGCTTTCGGGTTTTCTCATCGGTGCTTCAATGCCATACTGCAATGAAACCTGATATTCGACCAGAAGCCCACACCCAATGATGCAATCGATCCTCGTCGCCTCTGACCTGTCAACCCGCTCGAAGCCCGCCCTCCAGCGTGCGTCGCAGCTTGCGGAAGCTTCCGGCGCAGCGCTCTGTGTTCTGCATGTGGTCGAGGATGACTTGCTCGAAGACCGGATGCGCGATGAAATCCAGAGCGCAGAGGATTATCTGACGAAGCAGGTCGAGGGCTTCGGCAAGCCACCAGCCTGCGATGTCGCAGTTACCACAGGCCACGCCTTTCATGTCATCGCGGAAGAAGCGCGCGCCCGTGAGGCCGATCTGATCGTCATGGGTGCGCATCGGCGGCAGTTCCTGCGCGATGTCTTCGTGGGCACGACAATTGAGCGTGTCACCCGCACGGCGGGGCGACCGGTCCTGATGGCCAATTCGAAGACCGGCGAGCGCTGGCGCAAGGTGTTCATCGCAACGGACATGTCCGAGGCCTCGGGCCACGCGGCGCGCAAGGCGCATGCGCTTGGTCTGCTGGAAAATGCCGATGTCACCTTCATTCATGGCTTTGCACCGATCACGCGGCAGATGATGACCCATGCCGGTATCCCGGTTGAACGGGTGCATGAAGAGGCCGAGCGCGAATTCCAGTCCACGCGCCGCGAGCTTGGTCGGTTCGTGCAAGACCTCGATCTGGGTGATCTGAATTACAACGCCCGCATTATCGAGGGCGTCGGTGCCGATGCCATCGCCGGTCTGGTGGAGCAAGCGAAGCCCGACCTTCTGGTAATCGGCACACGCGGGCTTTCGGGGATCAGGCGCCTGTTCTTGGGCAGCGTGGCGCAGGAGCTGATGGGCAGCGTCGAGATCGACGTGCTCGCAGTTCCGCCGCAGGCATGATCGCGCAATAATCCCCCGGCCGACCGGCACTCGTCTAATTATTTTTGCGGGCCGCAGCTTTACAAAGCCTCTCGGAATGTGCATCTCCGATCAGTAGATAGGTGAGGCCAGATCCGTGCGCCATGTTGTCCTGATCCTGGGGCTATTCTTGTTGGGCGCTGCGCTGCAGGGAGGCCATCACCTTGCCAGCAGTTCCGCCGCGCAGGATTGGCCCGCAAGCAGCATTGACGCACTTGCCCCCGAACTGGTCTTGCGCAGCGCATCCCGCTCAGAGCCTGCAGCCGATCCCGGTTCGGACGAAACCCCAAACACCATCAGCGCCCGTTCTGCACAAAACGCCACGCACAGCCCGTTCTGTGCATGGGGCCGCGACATGCGGCCAGACTGTCCTGACATCAACCATGGCAATGCGGCGCGGGCGCCGCCGCTGATCGGCTGAGGAATTTGTCGTGACCTGCATGCAGGTCAGGGATTTCGTTTTCAGTCAGGACACAGCAGATGGATAAACTGCGCCTATGGCTTGTGGTCGGTTTTTTTGCCGGGACATTGGTCTATACGTTACTTGTGATGATCTTGCAGCCGGTTTGATCATCCTTCACCTTTGAGACAGCCGAGATGGACAGGGTGGAGTCTCCTGTCCGTTTCCTGATAGAGCCGTTAACGGTATCTCTCAGGGGTTTGACCAGTGCTTTCAGCGCGTAACTACATCACAGCGCAAGGCGCGCCCCCGGACCCGCGGGGGCGCGCGTGATCTCTCCGCTTGCGTTGGTGCTGGCCCTGCTCGGCGCGGCCGTGGTCATGTTCGCGCTCAACCGGCCGCGCATGGATGTGGTGGCCGTCATCATGATGGTCGCGCTGCCGATGACCGGCGTGATCACCATGTCCGAGGCGCTGGTCGGACTGTCGGACCCCAATATCGTGTTGATCGCGGCGCTGTTCGTGATCGGCGAGGCGTTGGTGCGCACGGGCGTCGCGCAGCGTCTGGGCGACTGGTTGACCGCGCGGGCGGGCGCCAGCGAGGCGAAGATGATCTTCCTGCTGATGGTGATCGTGGCGGGGGTGGGCTCGTTCATGTCCTCAACCGGGGTGGTAGCGATCTTCATCCCCATCGTGCTGCGCATCGCCCGCAACGCGCGCATTCCGGCGGGGCGGTTGATGATGCCGCTGTCGATGGCCGCGTTGATCAGCGGGATGATGACGCTGGTCGCCACTGCGCCCAATCTGGTGGTGCATTCCGAACTGATGCGGCAGGGGCATGAGGGGTTCAGCTTCTTCGCCTTCACCCCTTTCGGCGTGCCGATCCTTGTGCTGGCGATCCTCTACATGCTGGTCGCACGCCGCTTCCTTGCCCCCGGACCCGCGCCCGAACTGCCCGAGCGTGCTGCGCTGACAGGCTGGGTTGCAGATTACGATCTGGCCGGGCGCGAACACCGGTTGCGGTTGCGCCCCGGCTCGATTCTTGCAGGCAAACGGCTGGATACGCTGGATCTGCGCGCCAGTGCCGGGCTCAATATCGTCGCCATCGAACGTGGCAGCCGGTTTCGCCGCAAGCTGATCCATCCGCGCGCCGAAACTGTGCTGGAGCCAGGTGACATCCTGCTGATCGACCAGCGCACGAATGGCGCGTCAGACTTCGATCTGGACGGGTTCGCACAGGCCCATGACCTGATCGCGCTGCCGGTTTCGGGCCAGTGGTTCACCGACACGGCGCAGGAAATCGGCATGGCGCAGATCATCGTGCCGCCGACCTCGCGCCTGATCGGCAGGACCGTCACGCAGGCAAGGTTCCGCAGCACCTATGATCTGTCAGTGATCGGTATGAAGCACGGCACGAAACCCGTGCCCGACAGCGTGCTCGACGAGCCGCTGCGCGCGGGCGACACGCTGCTGACCGTCGGTCCCTGGCGCGCGATCCGCAAACTGGCAGATGAACGCCGCGATCTGATCCTGCTCGACCTGCCAGCCGAGGCCGACGAGGCCGTCCCCGCCCGCCACCGCGCGCCGCTGGCCATAGGCGTGCTGGCGCTGGTGGTGGTGCTGATGGTCTGGGGGATCGTCCCGAATGTTCAGGCAGCGTTGTTCGGATGCCTGCTGCTGGGTCTGTTCCGCTGCATCGACATGGCGGGCGCTTACCGATCGATCCACTGGCAAAGCCTGATCCTGATTGTCGGTATGTTACCCTTCTCGCTGGCACTGCAACGCACCGGCGGAGTCGAGATCGCGGCGCAGGCGCTGCTCGGTGCGCTCGACGGGGCCTCGCCCCGGCTGGTGCTGGCGGCGATCTTCGCGGTGACCGGGCTGCTGGGGCTCTTCATCTCCAACACCGCAACGGCTGTTCTGATGGCCCCGGTGGCGCTGGCCGTCGCCAGCGCCCTCGACGCCTCGCCTTATCCTTTCGCGATGACGGTCGCGCTGGCGGCCTCGGCTGCCTTCATGACCCCTGTCTCTTCGCCGGTGAACACGCTCGTGGTGGGGCCGGGGAACTACCGCTTCGCAGATTTCCTGCGCATCGGCGTGCCTTTCGCGGTGATCTGCATGGCGGCGAGTGTGGTTCTGGTGCCCTTGGTGTTGCCCTTCTGAGCAGCACAGCGCACCCGTGCATCGTGTGCTTCAGGATTGCCGCTTACGCCGTTACTCACCACACGCGACGTGTCGCAACCCCGTTTACGGGCGGTGGCTTGAGTTCCTTTCGGCAATTTGCCGCGCGGTGCCTGAATGGCAGCTTTGGCGAATTCCAGGTCGCAGGTCGAGGGGCCGCTTTGGGCCGCTACCTGCGCTCGCCCCAACCCGGAGGGTTCAGCCGCCCCGACCGCCGCGCACCCTCTGCACCCCCATGCACCGAGCGCGCTTTTTCTAGGACTTCGCGCGCAACTGCAACTCCCAACAATCAGATCGAACTCCCCACCCGACTGCGCGCGCACCACGCGGTAAGTATGTGCTGTGACCAACCACACACAGCAGAAAGCACAGCATGAATCCTTACGAGAATACCCCCACCGCGAAACTGATCGCAGACCGCGTCCGCGATCTGTCGCACCGCAAGACCCAGGCCGAGATCGCCAGCGAGGCAGGCTTTGCCAACGCCAACATGATGACCTTCCTCAAGAACGGGCGCAACAAGGTGCCGCTCGACCGCGTGCCCTCGCTGGCGAAGGCGCTGGAGGTTGACCCCGCGATGCTCATGCGTCTGGCGCTCGACCAGGCGGTAGGCGCGACGGCGGCGCAGGCGATCACCGAGATCTTCGGCACGCCCGTCACGCAGAACGAGCGCGGCTGGCTGGCCGAGATCCGCGACGCTTCCGACAACAGCGACCCGCGTCTGACTGGGCGTGCGCGCACCGCGCTGCGGGGATCTTCGGGAAATGACCTGTGACTTGACCTCTTATGTGCGGGGACCGGCGGGACCGCGGGGCCAGTCCGCATGACCGGGCGTGACATGGACGACACCACCTTCACGCTTCCCACGGCCCCGACCGGGTCGTGGGAGGAGCTGACCCCGAACGAGCGCGCGTGGGTCGAGTTCATCCGCATCATCAGCTGTGGCAGTGATCCGCGGGTCACGCCTGCGCGGATACGGGCGTTGAGCGAGGCGCTCGACATGGGACGGAAGGGCGCGGGACGGGGCGGCGGCTGAGGCTGGGTCGTAGGAATAGTCAGCCGGTTCCCAGGGGCGGGGCAGATGAGGCTGGATCGCGCGAGCGGTCCGGCCTTCACCACCGTTCACTGATGGTCATGGAGTCACTAAAATTTGCTATACATTATGCTATACAATTCGCCATACACCGAAGGCAGAAAGTAATAATTTTCAATTACATGGATGACTAGAGCGAGTAGTATGTCGGACGCTCTCTCCGCCACTTGCCCCAGCGAAAATGTTCTCCCGATCCGGCTGCGGCCGGATTTTTCCGTTGTTTTCGAGGGTTATGCGGGAGGGGCTGAGCACTGGCCTCTGCGCCAGGAGGTCCGGCAGCGGTCTCTCAATGCCAATATTCTCTCAACCTGATGACTGCGCCGATTTAGTGAATAGCTTTCAACAATCTGAAATTTACGTGTTTTTCCGATGCCACCCTGAACACTTCGAACCCGGTGGCGCTCGCTGAGATGGAACAGAACTCCAACTTTCGCCGGCCTACAAATAGCCCGTCATACCGAGTGCCACTAATCGTGCAGCGCCTTGCGAAGCGCATCAGGCGCATCGGCATAGAAGAGAATCTGGACCTTCGTCGCAACGTCGTCCGAGAGGTCGATCAAGGCTCTGCGGCTGGACACGGGCACAAGCACGGCGGCCGCTCCTTTTTCCATGGCCAGTTCGACTACATCGATCGGATTATGGATCGGTTCGATGGTGCCGCCCAAGGTAATGCCGCCGGCGATGACAAGGCCGCCCTTCAACGGCCTTCCCAGGAGAGCGGAACAAAGCCCTATGAGGACGCCGACGCCAAGCTGTTCGCCGCTCTTTG
Source organism: Rhabdonatronobacter sediminivivens (assembly GCF_013415485.1). GTDB lineage: Bacteria > Pseudomonadota > Alphaproteobacteria > Rhodobacterales > Rhodobacteraceae > Rhabdonatronobacter > Rhabdonatronobacter sediminivivens. The sequence continues at coordinate 9,119 of NZ_JACBXS010000057.1, forward strand.
CGGCATCGAAGGACCGAAGCTGGAGAGCAAATTCGTGCTCGCGCGGATTGCGCTCACCGACAAGCTCGCGCGATCTTGCGTAAAGATTCTGTTCCGCGATGCGCGCGCTTTCCCGGAAGGGGCCCGGAGGTGACTGGTTCAGGATGCGGACGCCGCCGCCGGGGCTTTCCGTCACCTCGATACGGAACAAACCCGTGCTTTCGTCCTGGCCACCAGGGCTGATTGCCCAGACCTGGCCGGACGGCAAGGGGTCGGAGCCGATGCTGTCCTCGCTCTGCAACTCCGGGGTCGAGACGAACTTCTCGACGCCATCCAAGCCTATCACGTAGCTGAATTGCGTGTTGCGGAACTCGGCCGAGCCGATGCGCTTCTGCTGCTCCTTCACACGTCGTCGCACTTCGAGGGCGAGACGCACCGCCCATTCAAGATCGTCGTCCGGCACGGCAACGGTCGGATCGGGATAGAGAAGCTTCAACAGGCCGGAGACGGTCTTGTTGACCGCGTTCTGATCGCGGCCGGAGAGAGCGCCGCCGAAATGGACCCGTCCCTGGAGGACGTTGACGCGGCTCTGCGAGCGAAGGCGCGAGAAGCACTCGGCGAGGACGTCGCTGACGAGGCCGAATCGGTTTGTGAAGAGCTCCTTGCTGACCTTGGGAACATCCCATCCGGGCAGGTAGCAGTGGATGCGGTCCATGAAGGCGGTGTCGTTCCGCATCTCGGGCGGCATCGGCCCGAACAGGTGTCCCACCCGCTGCTGATGCTGCACGTCCACGTCGAAATTTCCGACCATGACGATACTGCCTTCGGCGCGGATGCTCTCCCGGCCGCGCGAGAATTCGCCCGACTCCATGTAGCCCTTCATGATGTTGACGCCGTCCTTCTGGTCGAAGGAAACGCCTGAAACCTCATCGAAGCAGACCACATCGTACTGGCAGACAAGGCCGCGCTGGCCGTTCGCCATGTTGACGAACATGCGCGCGACGGTTGCCTTGCCGCCGGATACGAGGTGGGCGTAGGGGGAAACCTGTTGGAAGAGGTGGCTCTTGCCCGTCCCGCGCGGGCCAAGTTCGATCAGATTGTAGTTGCGCTCCACGAAGGGGATCATGCGCAGGAGCGTCGTGTCCTGGGAGCGGGCGCTAAGAGAGGCGGGCTCCAGGCCGATACTGCGCAGTAGGAGGTCTTTCCATTCGCGCGTGGTAAGTTGGGCACGACCGGCAGCTATCTTGTCCAGTATGTCGCGCGTGGATAGCTGGATTTCGCGGAGGCTCAGGACTTCGAACGGCCTGCCGCCCTTCTCCTGTGCGATGCTGGCGTCGTAGCCGAGTTCGATCTCGGCATAGAAGCCGCCGGTGAGCATGCGTTCGTGGTCCAGGACGATCTTGTCCGAGATGCGCACGTCGTTGAGGCGGAGACTCGGCAGGGTCGCCAAGTAGCTGTCAGTCTTGGAGTCGAGCCGGGCGGTGATGATGTCGATGATGCGAACGGAGCCGCGGTCGCGCGCCTTCGATTTGAATAGTTCCTCTTCACCCGCGCGCACCGTTCTATCGGAGAGTTGCGACTGCACCATCTGGAGACCTTCTTCGATCTCCTCGGGCACGGTGCTGGCGCAATAGCGGCCGAGCATGAACTCGACCACATAGGTCGGTACGGGGAACTGCCCGCGAAATCGGCGAACTAGGTCCTTTCGCACGATGTGTCCGGGAAACGCTTCCGCAGCCTTACGGTCCAGGTCGTCGAGCTCAATCACGTCAATCCTCCCCGACCATCAGCGTGCGGTGGGCCAATACCCGACCATCGTCATCCAGTACGACAAGGCAGGCCGCTTCACGCTCATGTTCGTCGCTGACCAGGAACGACGTGCGGCCATGCTCGTCGAGAACCCTGTCGCCCTTGATCAGACTCAGTCCGCTGGTCTCTGAACCGAGGCGCAGATCGACGCGGAGGTCGGCGCCGCCGGTCACTTCGACGCGCAGGCGGAGCCCCTCCCACCTGGTTTGTGTAATGGTGACGGAGCGCTGTGCGCCATCACTCGCCACCCTCAGGACCGGCAGGATGCATTCCTGCGGGCTGACGCCACCGTGCGCATACTCATAGCCTGAATAAAATGACCGCGCGCCCGTCGCCGTCGCCACCGAGACCTCGGGGCTCCAACTCCACGGAACCTGGAGGTAGGACGTCTGCGCCTTGGCTTTGACGAGGGCGCAACGCGTCCGCTTGCCGTTGGGCTCCACCAGGCCGACATCCAGCGCCGCATGGGGCAGCCCGCCCGGCATCAGCAGCCAGCCATGGTCGGTAACGATGTGAAGGCTCCGTCCGGCGCGCACCAACTGAAGGATACGGTCGACCGCATCCCGGACACCTGCAGAAAGCCGCTCAGCTAGCCGCGCCCCCAGCGCATGCCCTTCTTCATCGAACCTGCCGGTCTCCGCCCAGAGCTTCGCGTCGGGGAGAAGGGCGCGGTCCGTTTCCCAGCCTTGCGCTTCCATCAGCTTGAACAGCACGGGTTTCGTCGCCGGCTTGCCTTCTGGGGACAGTGGCAGAACGTCGGAGGTGGTCGGCGGGCCGCTCAGCAGGGACGCCACCGGCGAGACCATCGGCTTGCACGTCGCCGTGACGGTGGGGAACCCTGACCACATCCAGCTCAGCGAGACCTTCACGCCCTCATCCTCCAAGCGGCGAACAAGCTCACGGGCAAGGTCCATGCGCAAGCCGTCCACGAACAGGATCGTGGTGGCACCGGGTCCAGCCTTGGGTGGAGCGGCGAGCTTTACTTTGCCAACCCGGATCAGCTCCTGAAGTGCGAGCGCGCCCTGATCCATCCAAGGCAGATAGACTGCACGCAGCGCTGCTGCGACGGCCTCTCGGTCGAGCTCGCGAGGCGCGACCGCAAGCGCCCGCATCGCAGCCCAATCCACGTCGGCGCCTGCCGCGACATAGGCTTCGGCCAGCGCCTTGCCGTCATGGCTCGGCAGAGTCTCAGCGGCGGCGATTTTCGCGATGAAGGCGAGGGCCTGCGCCAGGGGTGCTTCGCCGCGCCGCGCCCAGACTGTCTCTCGCCGCCAAGCGTGCTTCGCTTCCAACTCACTAATTCTGGCCTTGGCAGTCTCTGGCGAAAGCTCTGCCAGCCCGAGGAGTTTCTGGCGTAGATCCGTTTCGCCCCGAGCATTCAAGCGGGGGTACGAATCCTGGTGCTCGAACAGTGTTCCCGGCTCTTCGAGGCTGAGATAGGTGACGACCTTCTCGAAACCGGTGGAGGCGGCGAAGCGCGTCCAGACTTCAGCCCAGCGCCCTTCGCGCTTGGCCAAGCGCCGCGTAGCGTCCTGTGGAGACAGCTTACGCGGATCGAACTTCAACTGCTTTTCCGCAATATTGGCGAAGGCCGCGAACCGCGCGGGATCGCCCAGCTCGGTGAAGGCGCCGTCGATCCAGTCGAGCATGTCGGCGGCGAGGTCGGGCGCGAGCAGCGCGTTGAGCTGGTCCGCGTTCCAGCGTTGGCCGCGCAGCTCCTCGACGGGGCGCGTGCAGAAGCGCAGCGACGCGTGGGAAAGCGCTGTGCGGGTCGCATTGTCGTCGGCGATGCTAAGCTTGAGCGGCCCGCGTTCGGAGGCCAGGAAGCCGCGCAGCGTCCAGTCCTTGCCGTTGATGTGCCCGAACACGGTACCTGCCACCGTGAACCAGACCAGCGGCTGTAGGAGAGCCGGGCAATCGTCAGCGCCCTTCAGCGTCTCGCGTGCGACGCCGGGCAGATAGAGGATGGGCGTGCTCTCCTCCGGGATGACAACCGCGGGAACAGCACCGGCAACGGCGGCGCGCAACCAAACCGCCGGTCCGGTTCGTGTCGCCGCATCGAACTCGCCGTAAGTCAGCAGCTCCGGAAGCCGTTCGCGCAGCGCCGGCAGCAGCGGTTCGAACTCCCGATTGGCGTCGCACCACACCACCGCTTCCGGCGGCGCCTCGGCCGCGGCGTTGTAGCTCGCGGCGTCGTGCAGGGCGCTGACGAGGGCATCGAGAGGCGTCGTCACTTCGCCGCCTCCACTTGTTTCGCAGCGGCCTCACGCGCGCCGCGCTTCTCGGCCAAGGTGGTGTGATGGTCGTTGCGCCGCTCGCCCTTGAACACGTCGTACCAGGGCGCGGACTGCACATCCTTGCCGCGGTCCTTGTCCTTCAGGATCTTCGATAGGTCATGGGTGAGGACGCCGGCCTTGATGAAGGGGCGGATGTTCTGGCGCACGCCGTCGTCCAGGTCGGGGTCCCAGCCGAGGGGCTGCTGGGCGAGCGACTTCCAGCGAACGAAGATGTCGTAAGGCTTCTCGCCCTCCAGGATCTTCTCCAGCTTTTGCTGAAGCTCGCGACCTTTCTCGTAGCGCAGCGTGTTGTTCTCGGCCTTGGCGCGGGCGAGCCAGTCGCCGAGCAGGGTGTAGGTGAGCTTACGCAGATTGGCTTGGTCGAAGCGGTGATAGTGGACGAAGACCGAGAAGCCGTCCTTCAGCCCGTCCGAGATGTGCCACAGGAACGGACGTTGGCCGAAGAGTGCACAGTGCTGGCGGAACGCGCGATCTCGGACCCAGGCTTCGAGCGAGCCATCACGGGCCGCCTTCTTGTCGAGGAAGTCGTCGGCCTCAGAGATCAGGCGGCGCTCCAATGCGTCGGACCAGTCGGTGCCGAACGCAGTGGCGAGATAGGCGCGGAGGCGATCAGCCAGCGACTTTTCACCAGCGACAGGTGAGACGCCAAGAAGACCGTCGTTGTCTCCCGGTGGTAGTTCTTCGGCCTTTGTGACCCACTCGTGTGCGGAATCCGATAGAAGCAGATTGGAGTCAGACTCTGCTGGCCAGCGATATCCGCAGAGACGCGCCAACGCTACATGTAAAGATGTTCCAGTCGACGCGTCGACTGGGTGTCCATGAAACAACCATTGACTTGCATCATCAGTATAGGGCTTGGGGAATCCATCTGGAAAATTTTCCTCCGCGACTTTTTTCCATTTACTCAGGTCAAATACAACTTTTGCTAGAGTTGAATTTGCAACTTGCATTTTCTGATTTAATTTTCTCACGTCAGATTTGTACTCAGGAGATGACAAATAGCAATAGATAGGCAGTAGCCACTCTTCTTTCCTCGGGAGAAAAACTGCTGCCATGTTATCATAGACAGCTCCGCAGTAGAGGCTTGCTGGTAGGTCGCTCATCCAAGAACATACCACCCCAAGCTTTCCCCAGGCGTGTCGCCCGGAATAAGCACCTCCAAGTCGGCCTTCTTCCTTTAAAGCAGAAGCCTCTCTGGTAAATGGAGTGCCCTCGCTGCGATTCGCGCTCACGAATTGCAGTCCGGAATAAAGAGGGCCAGCGCTTGGTGTGCTTTGATGGTAATTCCAGTGCGCGTAGTCTTCGATTTCCCAGAATCCGCAACGGAATCGCTCTATGTCCAAGGTTGAGGCACCCTGATAGCAATCACAAAATTCGTTAAGTAGTTTTCCCTTTTCTGAAACGCTTGTTGAGATGATTGCATCCGGATTTTCTAGCTGCCCATAGTCAGATTGAATTACTGCTGAGCCAGCCTGAAGGTATTCGGACTTCCCAGATGGAGATTTGATGTTATTTGTATCAAGCCCAAAGAAGTTAGGCTCAGGACCTATTGATTTCAGCCTTGCGGCGTGATTCACGCTCCGCAAGGAGACCAATCAATGAGCAATCTT
>NZ_JACBXS010000058.1 GCF_013415485.1 Rhabdonatronobacter sediminivivens
AGCCGCCGGTTGGGTGGGTTTCAGTTCACCCGGAGATTACGCCGCCATCGAATTTCCACCAACTCCGCGACACGACCTGGCTTCCACTGGTGGCCCGGCCGTGTCCAACCGAACTGATCAAACGGATTTCGTATGAGACGTTCTTCAAGCTGCCGCTGATCGCCAAGGCGCTTTCGTGAGCGGGCCTACGCTCGGACGACGCCACCCGCGTTCACCGGCCTCAGCTATGCGTCCGACGCATAGCTGAGGCGGCGCCACGGATTTGCATCGCTTCAAGGCGGAGCGGCCCGTAAATCATTGATATTACAAAACTAGCAACAGGGTGCAAAAGGTGCATAAAAATTTGCATGTCAGCGCAAACCGACGCCACGCCAAGGAGGCCCTGTAATAGGGGATTTCATACGCATTCACAGTGCCTTGAACGATTGAAGCCGCGACGGCGCTCTCACCTCGCCTCCGCGCTCAGGCCACTTAGAATGGTTCAAAATGTCTCAATTTCCGGAGGGCGAGCACCGCGACCGCCGCCCCCAGCCACGCCGCAACGCGTTGAATTACCGCCAAATCCCGGCTTAACGCACGTATTCCCACAAATCCCCGGCCACACCTCGATCTGGGACATGTTCGTTGCGCGTTACAGCAACAAAGCAACTTAGCCTAACCTTACGTTATGTCAGGTCTATAGTCAGTTAGGCTAAACCCTATCACGAAAAACGCTTTAAAAATATGTGTTTGCGCGCCAAAATGGTGCCCGGGGGCGGAATCGAACCACCGACACGAGGATTTTCAGTCCACTGCTCTACCCCTGAGCTACCCGGGCACGGGAGCGCGAGAATGCGCTGGGTGAGGGTGTATTATGCGAGGCTGCGGAGGCTGTCCAGAGGGGGCCGGGAAAAAACTGCGCCCACAGACAGGTTACTGCAATCGGGGCGGCGGGGGAGTGTCCTCATCCCCCTCCAGCGGGTCAACGGGGGTGCCGGGCAGGGCGTAATCTGCCCGGAGCCAGCGCGCCAGATCGACATCGGCGCAGCGGCGCGAACAGAAGGGGCGGTAGCGTGGATCGGTGGGTTTGGTGCAGATGGGGCATGCCATGTCAGCCCCCCCTGTGCCGCAAGGCAGCCGCCAGTGGCATTGCCTCGCGCCGACGCTGCAATTCGAAATTCCCCAGCGGTGTCCACCCGGCAAGCGTGGTGGCAGGGCCATCACGGCGGAAGGCCGCGCGCAGAACCTGCTCCAGCGTCGTGCGCTCCTTGCGCGGGAAGGGGGCGAAATCCACCAGCACCTGCCCGCCCAGCCCGCGCAGCCGCAATTGCCGGGGCAGTTCACGCGCGGCGGCGATACTGGCCTTCAACCCGGCAGCAGGGCTGCCTTCGGCAGTGTTCACATCCACAGCGACCAGGGCGCGGGTGGGCTCAACTGCCATGCTGGCGCCCCCCGGCAGACGGACCACTGGCGCGATCAGGGCGTCCATGGCGTCGATCACGCCATGATCGCGCAGGGCGGTGGGGCCGGTGGCGACCTCATCCGGGTCCGGGGTGGTCCAGTCGCGCCAGGCGGTGTCATGCGGGCCGGGGGCGTCCAGCAGCAATTCAGGCGGACCCGAGGTATCGGCCAGCAGACGCTGCGCCAGGTCGCGCAGGGCGGCGATGTCCTCTGTCAGCACACCCTCGGCCACGCCCTCGGCGCCGGACCGCAGGATCAGCCCCATGGACGCATCCGCCCCGGCCATGGCGGCCTGTCCAAGCGCGGCCAGACGGGCGGGTTCGCCCTCCTCGGTCACCTGGCGGGAAACATTGACCCCGGGAGCATCCGGGGTGACGATGCCATACCGCCCCTTGATCGTCAGCCGGGGCGTGACCGGCACTGCCTTGCCCGGCTCGGGCACGCCCGAGACCTGAACCAGCAATGTCTGCCCCGGGCGCAACCCCTTGGCCTGGCGCAGAAAGCCGGATTGCCCGCCGGGCAGGTCCAGGAACACGCCCCCCATGCCCTTGATCTGGCGCCCCACCCGCGCGCGGCAGATGGCGCCGGGGGCCAGGGTGCCATCGGGCATGGCGACCAGCAGATCCTCAAGCTGCCCGTCAATCATGCGCGCAGCGACCTCCTGCCCGTTCAGGCTACCCAAGGCGATGACAACCCCCTTCATGCCGCCTCCCCGTCCAGTTGCAGACCCGCCGCGCGCAGGATCTGCGCGGTTTCCGCAGCGGGCAGGCCCATCACCCCGGTGAAGGACCCTGAAATCCATGGGATGAACGCCCCGGCGCGGCCCTGGATGGCATAACCACCCGCCTTGCCGCGCCATTCCTCACAGGCCAGGTATTCGTTCAACTCTGCATCAGACAGCCGCTTCATCCTGACCGCCGTGACCACGCTGCGGGACCATTGGCGCGCACCATGACGCAAGGCGACCGCCGTGATCACCGAATGCCGCCGCCCGGACAGCGCCAGCAGAAAGCGCGCAGCTTCGGCCGCGTCCTGCGGTTTTCCCAGGATACGCCGCCCCAGCGCCACGGTGGTATCGGCGGCCAGGATCAAATCATCAGGGTCGGCCGTGATGGCGTCAAGCTTCTGCGCGGCCATGCGGTTGCAATAGGCGCGCGGCAGTTCCGCCCGTGCAGGCGTTTCATCGATATCCGCCGGGCGAATATCATCAACCCGGGCGCCGATCTGCGCCAGGATCTGTGCGCGGCGCGGACTGGCCGAGCCGAGGACGAGCCGCATCACTTGAAGCGGTAGTTGATCCGCCCTTTGGTCAGATCATAGGGGGTCATTTCAACCTGAACCCGGTCGCCTGCCAGAACCCGGATGCGGTTCTTGCGCATCTTCCCTGCCGTATGTGCGATGATCTCATGGCCGTTTTCCAGCTCGACCCGAAATGTCGCATTGGGCAGGAGTTCCTTCACGACGCCGGGGAATTCGAGCAGTTCTTCCTTGGCCATGTTCACTCCGTCCGTACCACGCCCGCCAGAGTCGCGGACGCGCATTAGATGCGCCCGGTTGTGCGGTTTTTCAAGCGTTAACTGCCGTTCAGCCGCGTTTTACCGCCAGATTCAGCCGTTCGGCCTGTTCAGGCCAATGGGCATGGTTCAGGACGCCTCCGTCGCGGCGGACCTCGGCGATAGCGTCCAGAGACACCTCGGCCACTGCCCAGCCGGGAACGTTCAGCCGGGTCTGCGCCAGAATGCCATCTTCGGGCCAGCCCCGGTCCGGGGGGCCATAGATGGCTGCGGCGCCCACATTCATATCCACCGCCGGGCACCAGGGCGCCGGGGCAATGGTCGGAGAATGGACCACAACACATTGATTTTCCAACGCCCGTGCCATCGAACCCACCTTGACCCGCGTATACCCCGCATAGGTTTCCGTGGCGCTGGGGGCCAGCAGGATCTGGGCGCCCGCCTCGGCCAGAGCACGGGCCAGCAGGGGAAATTCACTGTCATAGCAGATGACGATGCCGATCGCGCCCAGCGGCGTGTCAAAGACCTTCAGCCCGGCGCCGGCGGCAACGTCCCAGTCCTCGCGTTCGAACCGGGTCATGATCTGCTTGTCCTGATGACCAATCACGCCCTCGGGACCATAGAGCACCGCGCGGTTCACCGGGCGGCCGGGGCCGTCGAAGAACGGCCCGCTGGGGCCCAGGATATGCACCCCATGCCTGGCGGCCAGCCGGACGAACAGCGCATCCACCATCGGCCAGTGGCGCGCGACCTCATGCAGGCTGCCCTCCAGGTCCGCGGCCACATCCGCCCCGCCAAGGCTGGCCAGTTCCATGGCGCCATACTCCGGGAACACCAGCAGATCAGCCCCCTGCCCCGCGGCATCCGCGACCCAGGCAGTGATCTTGGCCTCATAGGCTGTACTGTCAGCAAAGAAATCCAGGGGATAGGCGGCGGCGGCGATCTTCATAGCTCTCTCATCCAGAATTGGAGGGGTTTGCGGGTTTCCTCGGGTGCGTCGATATCCTTCCAGCCGAATTCGGCTATGACCCCGGGCAACTGGCGATACCCGCGCTTCTGCCAGAAATCATCCAACGGGCGATGATCGGTGGGCCGGGCGGGATGATCCGCCGGGCGCTGCACTGCACAAAATGCGACATATCTGGCGCCCAGCGCGCGCGCATGGACCTCACGCATGTCAAAAAACCGATGTCCGGCCCCCTGCCCGCGATATTCGGGCAGCAAGACCGATTCCGCGCAATAGAAGATTTCCGACAAGTCGTAGCCAGTGCCGTCGAACGCGGCGGCGAAGTCATCGGCGTGATCGGTCATCGGCGTGCCCGTGGCCGCCCCCGCCAACCGGTCGCCGTCGAAAGCTGCCGCCACGATGGCATTCGGGTTGTCGCGATACGCGGTCAGGTAGCGACGCTCATACTCCAGATCGCCATCATAGAGATACGGCCAGTCCCGGAACACCGCGATCCGAAGCGCGGCCAGATCGTCCAGCACCGGCGCAGCATCGGCACCGACAAGGGAGGCGAAACGCAGGCTCATGCCGAAACCTGGGCGATCCAGTCCTGCAGGTTGTAATAGGTGGTCACGCGGGTGATCTTGCCATCCTTCAGGGCAAAGAACGACCCGGCGGGAAGGACATAGCGCTGGCCACGGGCTTCGGGCAGGCCGGGGTCGGTCTGCAGATATTCGCCGTGTACGGTGAATTCCGCCGCCGCACGGGTGCCATCGTCATTCACAAAGATCACCATGTCGCGCAGTTCCTCGCGATAGCTGACCCCCATATGCGCGCAGAATTCGGCAAAGGCGGCGCGGCCATGGCGCACATCGCCCTGGTTGACGTGGTGTTCGACATCATCGCTGACCAGCGCCAGCATGCCATCGCCATCCCCGGCGTTGAAGGCGGCGAAGTAGCGTTCGATGATCTCTCGGCTCATGTTTCCTCCGTTGGTGGGCCAAAGCGGGCCAGCATGCGGTCGCGGATCTGGTCACGGGTCTGGCGATAGGCGTTCAGCTTCGCCTCGCGCCCCTCACCCAGCCCGGTGGGGTCCATGATCGGCCAGTATTCCACGTCAATATGCGCATAGCGGGTGAGTTCCTGCGCCAGCCGCTGACTTGCGGGCGACAGGGCAATGATAAGGTCAAAGCCGGTCAGATCATCGCCCCATTGCGCCATTTCCTCGAAGGAACGCGACCGATGGCGCGCAAGTTCCACCCCCTCCTCGGCGCTGACGGCGATGGAAAACCCGTCGATCTCGCGGTCGTTGCGGACGCCGGCGGATTGCACATAGGCGCGCTGGCCGTAGTATTTCTTCATCAACCCTTCGGCGATGGGCGAGCGCACGGAATTGTGGTCGCAGCAGAACAGCACCGACGAAGGAAAGGGCCCGGCCATTCAACCCCCGAAATGCAGGACGCAGATCAGGGTAAAAAGGCGCCGGGCGGTGTCGATATCCATCTCCGCCTTGCCATCCATCCTCTCCTGCAGGATGCGCGCACCTTCGTTGTGGATGCCGCGCCGCGCCATGTCGATGGCTTCGATCTGGCTGGGTGGCAGGCGCTTGACGGCATCGAAATAGCTGTCGCATATCTGGTAGTAATCCTTGACCACCTGCCGGAAGGGCCCAAGGCTGAGCTGGAACTGCACCACCTCGGCGCCGGATTCTTGCGCGACATCAATCACCAGACGCCGTTCGCGGATGGCCAGTGCCAGGCGATAGGGACCATCGGGCGCCTGGCGGCCATCCTTGGCCGGAAGGGTGAAGCTGTTGTCCTCAAGCAGGTCGAAGATCGCAACCTTGCGCTCCTGCTCGACCTCGGGCGTGGGCGCGGGCAGACCGCTGTCGTCGATCTCGATCTGGCAGATCCGGTTCATGGCCGTCCCTCAAGCCTTGGTCGCAGGGTCACTCGGGCGCGACCTCTTCCACAACCACAAGGTCACGCTCCGAGGCGCCGCGGGCATGCTCCAGCGCCTCCCTGTAGGCGGGCGAGTTGTAGCAGGCGACCGCTGCCTCCACCGATGGGAAGCGCGCAACCACATTGCGCGCCCGGTCGCGCCCTTCAAGCTGCACATGCCGCCCGGCGCGGGCCAGGAACACGCCACCATGCGCGGAGATCGCTTCGGTGGCGAGCGCGGCGTAGCGACCATAGGCGTCAGGGTCGGTCACATGGACATTGGCTATCCACAGTGCGGTCATTGCATTCCTCCGATCACGTCTTCGGCGGCTTTCAGCGCGGCCTCGGCCTGGGCGATGTCGGCGCCGCCGCCCTGCGCCATGTCCGGGCGCCCACCGCCGCCCTTGCCCCCCAGCGCCGCAACAGCCGCACGCACCAGATCCACGGCCGACAACCGCTCGGTCAGATCCGCCGTCACCCCCGCTGCCACGGCCGGCTTGGCGCCTGTGTCAGCAATCAGCACCACCACGCCGGAGCCCAGGCGCGCTTTCATCTCGTCGATCACGGGCGGAAGTTCCTTGCCCGAAACGCCCTTGAGCACCTGTGCAATCAGCTTGATGCCTGCCACCTCGCGCGTCTCGGCCCCGCCGCCCCCGCCACCGGTGGCCAGTTCCCGGCGCAGTTGCGCAACCTCGTTCTGCAGGGCGCGCCGCTCCTCCATCAGCGCGCGCAGCCGGTCCGCCACATTCGCGGGGGGCGTCTTCAGCAGCGCCGCCGCCGTGTCCAGCCGGGTGGACTGGGTGCGCAGATGATCCAGCGCCGCCTGCCCGGTCAGCGCCTCGATCCGCCGCACGCCCGCCGCCGAGGCGCTGTCGCCCAGACAGACAAAGGCCCCGATATCGCCGGTGCGCTCCACATGAGTCCCGCCGCAGAGTTCCAGCGAATAGGTGGCCCCATCCGTGCCCTTGCCCGAATTGGGCAGGGTACCCATCGACACCACGCGGACCTCTTCGCCGTATTTCTCGCCGAACAGCGCCTGCGCGCCGATGCCCTGCGCCTCATCCGGGGTCATGATCCGGGTTTCCACGGGGGCATTCTGGCGGATGAAGGCGTTGACCTCGGCCTCGACCGTGGCCAGCTCTTCGGCGCTCATGCCCTTCGAATGGCTGAAATCAAACCGCAGCCGGTCCGGCGCGTTCAACGAGCCCTTCTGCGCCACATGGTCCCCCAATGCGCGGCGCAGCGCCTCGTGCAGCAGATGCGTGGCCGAATGATTGGCCCGGATGGCGCGGCGGCGGGCGTGGGTCACTTCCAGCTTGACGGGCGTTCCCTTGCGCAGGGTGCCTTCGGTCACCTGGGCGCTATGGATGAATACGCCCGCGGCCTTTTGCGTGTCCTGAACCTCAGCCTCGCCCCCATCCCAGCGGATGAAGCCGGTATCACCCACCTGACCGCCGGATTCGGCATAGAAAGGCGTCTGGTTCACCACGATCTGCACCGCACCATCGGCGCTGTCCGTTTCCGCCCCATCAGCGACCAGCGCCAGCACTTCGCCTTCGGCGGTTTCAGTGTCAAAGCCCAGGAATTCGGTGGCGCCGAAACGGTCCGCCAGTTGCAACCAGATCGCCGAATCCGCCGCCTCGCCCGAGCCCGCCCATGCTGCGCGGGCCTTGGCCTTCTGCTCGGCCATGGCCGCGTCGAAGCCTTCAACCTCGACCGCGCGGCCCTTTTCGCGCAGCGCATCCTGGGTCAGGTCCAGCGGGAAGCCATAGGTGTCATACAGTCGGAAGGCCGCCGCGCCCGGCAAAGGCGCATCCTCGGGCAACTCGGCCAGTTCGGCATCCAAGAGCTTCAACCCGCGGTCCAGGGTCTGGCGGAAACGGGACTCCTCCAGCTTCAGGGTTTCTTCGATCAGGGCCTTCGCGCGGACCAGCTCGGTGTAATGCGACCCCATTTGCCGCACCAGCGCCGGGACCAGCCGATACATGACCGGATCCTGCGCGCCCAGCATATGTGCATGGCGCATGGCGCGGCGCATGATCCGGCGCAGGACATAGCCGCGCCCTTCGTTCGAGGGCATCACCCCGTCAGCGATCAGGAACGCGGTCGAGCGCAGGTGATCCGCAATCACCCGGTGATGCATCTTGCCCTTGCCATCCGGGTCGGTGCTGGTGGCGTTGGCGCTGGCCTCGATCAGCGATCGCATCAGATCGGTGTCGTAGTTGTCATGCTTGCCCTGCAGCAGCGCACCGATCCGCTCCAACCCCATGCCCGTGTCGATGGACTGGTTCGGCAGCTCGGTCATCCGCCCGTCAGCATGCTGCTCATTCTGCATGAAGACCAGGTTCCAGATCTCGATGAAACGGTCGCCGTCTTCCTCAGCGCTGCCTGGCGGGCCGCCCCAGATATGGTCCCCATGGTCAAAGAAGATTTCCGTGCACGGACCGCAGGGGCCAGTCGGCCCCATCCGCCAGAAATTGTCGTCGGTGGGAATGCGGATGATCCGGTCATCGGAGAGGCCAGCGACCTTTTTCCAGATCTCTGCGGCCTGATCATCGGTGTGATAGACGGTGACCAGCATACGGTCTGCCGGGATGCCGAAATCACGGGTCAGAAGCTCCCAGGAAAAGGCGATGGCCTCGTCCTTGAAGTAGTCGCCGAAGCTGAAATTCCCCAGCATTTCAAAAAACGTATGATGCCGGGCGGTATAGCCGACATTGTCCAGATCATTATGCTTGCCGCCCGCACGCACGCATTTCTGACTGGTGGCAGCGCGGTTGTAATCGCGGTGCTCCAGCCCGGTGAAGACATTCTTGAACTGCACCATGCCCGAGTTGGTGAACATCAGCGTCGGATCATTGCGCGGGACCAGGGGTGAACTGTCCACCACCGAGTGGCCGTTGCGTGCAAAGTAATCAAGAAAGGTCGAGCGGATATCGTTCAGACTTGCCATGCGAGTCGGGCCTTTGATCGGTGCGATGCAGTGCTGACCCGTTTAGCCCCGCACCCCTGGCCTGTCCACACCCCACGCGGCTGCTTGCCTCAGGGGTTGAGCTTGCGCAGCCGGTCGCCCTGCCGGATCACCCCGTCACGCGCCACACTGCACAAGACACCCCGCAGACGCAGCGCGCGATGCGCGGGCGCGTTCACCCAGTCCTTGGCCGCGGTGCCATAACGCACCTTCCATTTCACACAGGCATCGTTGAACACTTCGGACACGCGCAGGATTGCCGTTCCGGCGTCCAGCAACTGCCCCTCGGGCAGATTGCTCACGGAGAGGTCCATGTCCGCGACAAAGGTATCGCCCGGATGCACGACATTCTGGCGATCCCGCCAGACAAGATCCAGCACCCTGCGCTGCAGGATGCTGATCTGGATGCCCGGGTGGGGCCTGCCATCCGGAAGCCGCAGCCAAGGGCTGCCCTCCCAGCGTTCGCCCGGAATGCCTCTGTCCCGCGTCACCTCGATCCGGTCGACAAAACGCCGTTCACCATAGCCCGGACGCAGGCAAGGCATCTCAATGGCGGCCCCATCGGCGGGGGCGGCGGAAATTCCGGCTGTTGCAGCCTCGAGTTCCGCCCGTGTTGCCTGTGCCGGTGTTGGGGTCACTCGTCTACAAGCGGATTGTCCTCGGCCGCCATATGAAAATCCAACCCATGGGCGGCGCGAATCCTGTCCTCAACCTCCTGCGCGATGGCAGGGTTGGATTTCAGGAAGGTCTTGGCGTTTTCACGTCCCTGGCCGATGCGCTCATCACCATAGGAATACCAGGCACCCGATTTCTCAACCACGCCTGCCTTGACGCCGAGGTCCAGCAATTCGCCGGTCTTCGAAATCCCCTCGCCATACATGATGTCGAATTCCACCTGCTTGAACGGCGGCGCAACCTTGTTCTTGACCACTTTCACGCGGGTGGAGTTGCCGACAACCTCATCGCGGTCCTTGATGGAGCCGATGCGGCGGATGTCCAGCCGGACCGAGGAGTAAAATTTCAGCGCATTGCCGCCGGTGGTGGTTTCGGGCGAGCCGAACATCACGCCGATCTTCATGCGGATCTGGTTGATGAAGATGACCATGCAGTTCGACCGCGAGATCGAACCGGTCAGCTTGCGCATGGCCTGGCTCATCAACCGGGCATGGACGCCGACGCTGGAGTCGCCCATGTCGCCTTCCAGTTCCGATTTGGGTGTAAGCGCGGCGACCGAATCGACCACCACCAGCGACACTGCACCCGAACGCACAAGTGTATCGACGATTTCCAGCGCCTGTTCACCAGTGTCCGGCTGCGAGATCAGCAGCTCATCCAGATTCACGCCCAGTTTGCGCGCATACTGCGGGTCAAGCGCGTGTTCGGCATCGACAAAGGCGCAGACACCGCCCTTTTTCTGCTCCTCTGCAACCACATGCAGGGTCAGCGTGGTCTTGCCCGAGGATTCGGGGCCATAGATTTCGATCACGCGGCCCTTGGGCAGGCCGCCGATCCCCAGCGCGATGTCCAGCCCCAAGGAGCCGGTCGAGGTTGATTCGATCTCGGCCACCGGGTTGTCGGCGCCCAGTTTCATGATGGACCCCTTGCCGAACTGACGTTCGATCTGGGCCAGCGCGGAATCCAGCGCTTTCTGCCTGTCTTGTGCTCGCTTGTCGGTCATATCCAGAAGGTTCGCCACAGCCATAGGTTCCGATCCTTATTTCACAGCGCGAAGCGCGCGGCAATCGCTGGTTTGTTCGATTAACGTTCCTGACTCGAACATGGGCACAAATCAGGAACATTGCAACAGCAAATTCAACCCTTTCAGCATTCCCCAACATGGTTAAGCAAAGGTTTACAAACGCCGGCGCGGCGCGGATTCATGCTGCCGGAACGCAAACAGGCCCCCATCGCGGGGGCCTGAAAATGCGCTTGCTGCGTTTGGGTCAGTCCGCGGTCAGCAGCGGCGGCTTGTTGCCGGACAGTCGCGGGGCGCCCGGTTCGCTCAATTGCAGATCAATGGCGCCATCCTTGATGCCCACGCGCACCACGCCCCCCTTGGTCAGACGCCCGAACAGAAGCTCTTCGGCCAGCGGTTTCTTGATGTTCTCCTGGATCACCCGGCCCAGCGGGCGGGCGCCCATGCGGTCATCATAGCCCTTTTCCGCCAGCCATTCGGCGGCTTCAGGGGTCAGTTCGATGGTCACATTGCGGTCCATCAACTGGGCTTCCAACTGCAAGACGAACTTCTCCACCACCTGCATGATGACCTCTTTCGGCAAGGCACCGAAGCTGATCACGGCATCCAGACGGTTGCGGAACTCGGGCGAGAAGGTGCGTTCGATCGCTGCGGTATCCTCGCCCTCGCGCCGGTCGCGGCCGAAGCCAACCGCAGCCTTCGCCTGCTCGGCGGCGCCAGCGTTGGAGGTCATGATCAGAATCACGTTGCGGAAATCCACCTGACGGCCGTTGTGATCGGTCAGTTTGCCGTGATCCATGACCTGCAGAAGGATGTTGTAGACATCGGGATGCGCCTTTTCGATCTCATCGAGCAGCAGCACGCAATGCGGATGCTGGTCCACGCCATCGGTCAGCAACCCGCCCTGGTCAAAGCCCACATAGCCCGGAGGAGCGCCGATCAGCCGCGAAACGGCATGCTTTTCCATGTATTCAGACATGTCGAAGCGCAGCAGTTCGACACCAAGGGTCCCGGCCAGCTGTTTGGCCACCTCGGTTTTGCCTACGCCGGTCGGCCCGGCGAACAGATAGTTGCCGATGGGCTTTTCCGGCTCTCGCAGACCGGCACGGGCCAGCTTGATCGATGACGACAGCGCCTCGATCGCGGCATTCTGCCCGAAAACCACCCGCTTGAGCGAGGTTTCCAGATCACGCAGCACCTCGGCATCATCCTTGGAGACGTTCTTGGGCGGAATGCGGGCGATCTTGGCCACGACAGCCTCGATCTCCTTCGGCCCGATGGTCTTGCGCCGCTTCGATTCGGCCACCAGATGCTGCGCCGCGCCAGCCTCGTCGATCACGTCGATTGCCTTGTCCGGCAGCTTGCGATCATTGATGTAGCGCGCCGACAGCTCCACCGCCATCTTGATGGCGTCATTGGTGTAGCGGATGTCATGGTGGCCTTCGAAATAGGGTTTCAGCCCCATCAGGATCTTGACCGAATCCTCCACCGAAGGCTCCACCACATCGATCTTCTGGAACCGGCGCGACAGGGCACGGTCCTTTTCGAAATGCTGGCGGAATTCCTTGTAGGTGGTCGAGCCCATGCAGCGCAGCTTGCCACCCTGCAACGCGGGCTTGAGCAGGTTCGACGCATCCATCGCCCCGCCCGAGGTCGCCCCAGCCCCGATCACGGTGTGAATCTCGTCGATGAAGAGCACCGCATCGGGGTGGTCCTCAAGCTCCTTCATCACCGATTTCAGCCGCTCCTCGAAATCACCACGATAGCGCGTGCCAGCCAGCAGCGCGCCCATGTCCAGCGAATAGATGGTCGATTCGGCCAGAACCTCGGGCGTTTCGCCTTCGACGATCTTCTTGGCCAGCCCCTCGGCGATGGCGGTCTTGCCAACGCCGGGATCACCCACCAGCAGCGGGTTGTTCTTGCGCCGACGGCACAGCACCTGGATGCAGCGTTCGACCTCGGCCGCGCGGCCGATCAGCGGGTCCACATCGCCCTTGCGCGACTTGGCGTTCAGATCGACGCAGTATTTCGCCAGCGCGCTGTCCTTTTCCTCTTCCTTGGCCGAGGCTTCGGCGCCATCAGCCTCGGGCTGATCGGCGCCGGAGACCGGGCGGGATTGCGAAAAGGCCGGATTCTTGGCCACGCCATGGGCGATGAAATTCACCGCGTCATAGCGGGTCATGTCCTGCTCCTGCAGGAAATAGGCGGCGTTCGACTCCCGCTCGGCAAAGATGGCGACCAGCACATTGGCGCCGGTCACCTCATTGCGGCCCGAGCTCTGGACATGAATCGCCGCGCGCTGGATCACGCGCTGAAAGGCCGCGGTGGGCACCGCTTCGGACCCGTCGATATCGGTTACCAGCGAGGCGAGTTCCTGCTCGATGAATTCGAGCAGGGTGTTGCGCAGTTTGTCCAGATCCACATTGCAGGCCTGCATGACCTGGGCCGCGTCAGGTTCGTCGATCAAGGAGAGCAGCAGATGCTCCAAGGTCGCGAACTCGTGCCGGCGCGAGTTTGCCAGCGCCAGGGCGCCGTGAATGGACTGTTCCAGAGTTGTCGAGAACGATGGCACGATGTCGCTCCTGTATTTGGTGTTGGGACGCCCGGGAAGCTGGCAGCCACCTCAGACCCAACCATGAACCACTAAGGTTAAACTTCGGTTTTCTGGCCGCCGCTTCAAGTTTTTTTTCTGCTGACCGCAAATTGCCGTGATCGCCTGTGGCCCCGGCGCCGAAAAAACAGCACGTTTCGCTGGCCTTGAACGGCCCCGCGGCGAAGGAGCGCGGGGGCAGATCACGACCGTTCAACTGCGCGCAGAAAGCGGGCGCGGGCCTCGGGCAGGGGGCGATCGCCCAGCGCGGGC
Source organism: Rhabdonatronobacter sediminivivens (assembly GCF_013415485.1). Classification (GTDB taxonomy): domain Bacteria; phylum Pseudomonadota; class Alphaproteobacteria; order Rhodobacterales; family Rhodobacteraceae; genus Rhabdonatronobacter; species Rhabdonatronobacter sediminivivens. The sequence goes on from NZ_JACBXS010000058.1 coordinate 13,371, forward strand.
GCCAGCCAGGTTGCGAGGAAATGCCCCGTCACGCGCAACCCCGCCAGCAGACCGTCCCGGTCCATGCCCCCCTGCCCGTCCAGCCCCGGCGGCAGAGGCAACAGCCGGTCCGCCCAGGGCCCGGCGCCGGACAAACTCACCGCCCGGCCCGTACGGGGCGAGACATAGGCCAGCCCCTCAGCCGTGCCAGTGACAGCGCAGCGCGAAAGGTCCAGCCCATAGCCGGTCGCCTCAAGCAACTGAAGCTCCCAGGCCAGATACCGGCGCAGCCAGCCCTCCTGGCCCAACCGGTCCAGAAGGGCGCAACTGGCGGGATACAGCACCGGTTGCGGCGCGCGTTCGGGCAAGGCAAATTGCAGCAGCGCACAGACGGACCCCAGCCCCAGAAGCGCCAACCGGTCCGCCATCGCCTCGGCAGCGCGCAGACGCAGAGGTTCCACGGCAAAGCTGCCCAGGTGATCCTCCAGCCGCGCACGCCAGACCAGATCCAACTGCGCGCCCGGTTGCAGCACCGGGGCCATGCGCCGCCCGCCACCGCCGCGCACCACCCCGGCATGGCGCCCGCGCGTTTCTGTCAGAACCTCGATGATCGCGGCGCTTTCGCCATGCCTGCGCATGGACAACAGCACCCCCTGATCGCGCCATTCCATCGCATCACCTAGGGCGAAGTCCGGCCGGGGTGCAATCCTTGTCCGCGCGCAGCGTTGCGCTTTCCTCGCGCCGCGCAAAGGCATAGCCTGCACAGGGTCATGGCGGTCGTGTCGCGGAGTTGGTGGAAATTCGATGGCGGCGTAATCTCCGGGTGAACTGAAACCCACCCAACCGGCGG
>NZ_JACBXS010000059.1 GCF_013415485.1 Rhabdonatronobacter sediminivivens
AGTGTTCCTCTCCGCCGTCGCGCTCGCCGCAACCGTCCTCTTCTGGCTTTGAATATCAATGAGTCTGGAGCCTAGCGTCTTGTCTCTATCCGCCATTCTTGTTTTCACTCCGCACTTTGACGATCCGCCGGGGGCCGGGATGTAACTGTCAGAAGGAGAATTGCGATGGAAAGTCGGGCGACACGTACCTTGGTAACTTTTCCCGAATATTCTGGGCTTCAAGACTCCGACGAATTGCCTGTGGCCGGCGAATACGGCCTGATCTTCGACGAAGCACTGCTACTAGCCATGCTCATGCTCATGCCGATGTCTCTGCACCAAGCCGAAGCTCGCCTGACTGGCACAAGGCCGTTACGAAAAGACCAGACGTAATGCAAGCAGCACCGCCGCCCGCCACAAGGAACAGCAGGCAACATCGTGTGAAGAAACGAGGCCGATATCCGTCGTTCGGTCTGATGCGACGCCTTGTCATGGCCTTGATCCTTCTGTTCGCAGCCGCGAGCCTTGCCGGACAGGATCGCCCTTCGCTGCCGCCAGTGATCGTGCTGACTGCAAAAGGGCCGGTGTCGCCGGCCATGTCGGACTACATCCGCCGCAATCTTGGTGCCGCCGCCGCGCGGGGCAGCCCGCTGGTGGTTCTGAAGCTGGACACGCCGGGCGGTCTGGACACATCAATGCGCGAGATCATCCAGGCGATCCTGGCCTCGCCCGTACCAGTGGCCGCCTGGGTGGCCCCGCAAGGCGGACGGGCGGCCAGCGCTGGCACATACATCCTCTATGCCAGTCACATTGCTGCGATGGCACCGGCCACCAATCTGGGGGCGGCGACGCCGGTGTCCCTGACCGGGCCGGGCGGCGCCGAGGATGGGCCGCGCGCGCCCCTGCCCGTGGCCCCGCCGCGGGATGACGACAGCCAGGCCACGCCTGCGGACCCTCCTGCCGCCCCGCCCCGGCCGAGCGGCACCGCGATGGAGGCGAAGGTGATCAACGATGCCGTGGCCTATATCCGCGGGTTGGCGGAACTGCGCGGGCGCAATGCCGATTGGGCCGAGGCGGCCGTGCGGCGGGGCGAAAGCCTCAGCTCGGGTGCCGCTGCGGCCGAGGGGGTGATCGACTTTGTCGCTGCCGATCTGGTGGCGCTGCTGAACCAGGCCGATGGTCGCGTCGTGATGATGGAAGGCGGGCCGCTGACCCTTGCCACGGCCGGGCTGGCGCATGAGGTGATCACCCCGGACTGGCGCACCGCCATCTTGAGCGTGATCACCAACCCGAATGTCGCGCTGATCCTGATGCTGGTGGGAGTCTATGGCATCATCCTTGAGTTCCTGAACCCCGGCGTGCTGGTTGCGGGCACAGTCGGCGGGATCAGCCTGATCCTGGGCCTCTATGCGCTGGCACTGCTGCCCGTCAGCTATGCTGGGATCGGGCTTATCCTACTGGGCCTGGCCCTGATCGTGGCCGAGGCCTTTGCGCCGTCCTTCGGCGTCCTGGGTATTGGCGGCACAGCGGCGCTTGTGCTGGGGGCAGTAATTCTGATCGACACCGACGCACCGGGCTTCGTGGTCTCGGTGCCAATCATAGCCGGCGTGGCCGTTGCAGGGCTGATCTCGACGCTGATCATCGCGCGCCTCGCGGCGCGGTCATTCGCCGCAAGGGTGGTCAGCGGCGCCGAGGCAATGATCGGTGCACCTGCGACGGTCCTGGACTGGCAAAAGGGCCAAGGCCATGTATGGGCCAAGGGCGAGCGCTGGCAGGCCATCGGCCCCGAAGTTCTGCCCCCGCAAGAACCCATCTGCATCACCGCGATAAGCGGGCTTGTGCTTCAAGTCGAACCACCGGGCCACGCCACCTGAAACACCGCCCCAAGGGGCAGGAGGATGACATGGAATTATTGTATGATCTTGGCTTCTACGGCGTTCTGGTCGTCTTCTTTCTGGCGCTGCTGGCCGCAGCCATAAAGATCCTGCGTGAATACGAACGCGCAGTGGTCTTCACGCTCGGCCGATTCACCGGGGTCAAGGGCCCCGGTCTGATCATTGTGATCCCGGGCATCCAGCAGGTTGTCCGTGTGGACATGCGGGTCAAGGTGCTGGACGTACCGAGCCAGGATGTGATCAGCCGCGACAACGTCTCGGTCCGGGTCAACGCGGTGATCTATTTCCGCGTCATGGACGCCGAACGCGCCACCATCCAGGTCGAGAACTTCATGCAGGCGACCAGCGAACTCGCGCAGACGACGCTGCGCTCTGTCCTGGGCAAGCACGAACTGGACGAGATGCTGTCCGAACGCGACACGCTCAATCGTGACATTCAAGAACTGCTGGATGCGCAGACCGACACCTGGGGCATCAAGGTCTCAAATGTCGAGATCAAGCATGTTGATGTGAACGAAAGCATGATCCGTGCAATCGCTCAGCAGGCCGAAGCCGAGCGCGAGCGCCGCGCCAAGGTCATCAACGCACAAGGCGAGGCGCAGGCAGCCGAGAAGCTGCTGGAAGCCGCGCAAATCATGTCCCGCGACCCTGGCGCGATGCAGCTACGCTATCTCAGCTCACTCAACATCATCGCAGCAGAGAAGAACTCGACCATAATTTTCCCGTTTCCGATGGAACTGGCCGGCTTGATCGCAGGCATCAAACCGATCGAAGCGAAGGGTTGAAGAGGCTGACGCTTGGCCCGGCCTTGTCTGTGGGGTAGTGGCCCGGGCTTCGGCGCTGAAAGTGCTTGCAGGGCGGTGGGAAAGCGATTTGCCATGAAGGGCGGCCACATTGCAGACTTTCGCGTTCGTGGCCAAAGGCGCTGTTCATGCTTCCCCCACTGCAACCTCCACTTTCATCGCCACCAGGTCACCGGGCTGGCCTTGGAAACTGCCTGTCACGGGTGCGACCTGGCTGATGTGGCGGGCAGCCGCGACCGGGACCAGATTGGCCGAGCCCATGGACCGGTTGGTCGGATCGAAGGCGATCCAGCCGGCGCCAGGCACGAAAACCTCGACCCAGGCATGGGTAGACCCCGCGCCCGTCGATCCGAGAAGTTTTGTGGACGCGATCCAAAGATAGCCCGAGACGATCCTCGCACCGAAGCCCAGCGTGCGGACCGCCTCGGCAAACAGAACCGCGATGTCGCGGCACGATCCCCAGCCGCGATCCAGGGTCTCCAGCGGACCTTGCGTGCCTTCGACCTCGCGGCTCTGGTAGTTGATGCGGGCCGATACGCCAGCGGAAATATCCTTGAGCAGCGAGAGGGTGTCGGTTGGTCGCGTCATGACGAACCCTTCGACCCAGTCTGACAGACGCCCGACCACATCGACATATTGCGGACGGGCCAGCGCGCCAAGATCGATCCAATCCTCGTCGGAATAGCGAAAAGGGTAGTGCTGCGCCGCAGCCGCGATATCGAAAACCGGCCAGGCTGGCGCAATCAGATCCACGATCATCCTGCTTTCGACCACCAGCGCATCGGTCAGGCCGGAAAAACCTGCCGTGGCGATGGAATTTCCGGCAACATCGTGCGCCCATGCCACGCTCGCCTTGGGCGAAAGCTCAAGCTCAAAGGACAGCAGGCGCAGTTCGTTCGTCTCGCGCGGGCGCAGCATCAGGCGATGCGGGCCAAGCGCCACGGGGGCTGCATAGCGGTATTCGGTCCGGTGGCTGATGTTCAAAAGTGGCATGTCCGGCGCGTCTCGATTACTTGGCCGACCGGCGGCTGGACCGTCCGACGGGGGACAGGGTGGCGGACTTCCAGGCAGACCGCGCCTTGCATTTCTTGCAGATGCGCTCGCCGAAACCGGTGCTCCAGAAGATAGCGTCACAGCGCAGGCAGTGCCGCTGGGCAGGTACGTCGCCAATCGCAGGACGTTGAACAGTCAGTTCTGCTTCGCGATCACTCACTCTTGCGCTCCTCGCGTTTGATCAGCCGTGCGACGTCGCTCAGGGCGCGCTGGATCAGCTTCTGTATCCGTTCTTCCTGCCCCTGCGGTGTCTGGGCGAAGCGACCGAGCAGAAAACTCACCTTGCTTGCGGCATCTTTCCAGTTGTCGGCAGGGCCTACCTGCAAGGCCGAACGGATCTCGAGGTCCCGGGCCGGATGATGCATCGGCGCTACATAGCATGCCTTCTGACAAGCTCTGCGCAATTCAGCGGCATTCCGGTCTTCAAGGCTCCGTTCGCCATCAAGGTTGACAGGGTATTCAGCCATGGCGCGCGTATCCACACCAGTGGCCAAACAGTGCCGGAGGGTCATATCCCGCCATCATTTTGCCCGCTCCTGCGACAGTGTCTCAGGCCCGACCTTGTCGGTCCATACCTTGAAATCCGTCATGACGTGCAATCCGAAAGTCTGCGTCAGGGGAACATCGGCCGCATCGCGACCGCGGGCGACCAACACCCGACCGATGCGCGGCTTGTTATTGCGCGGGTCGAACACCCACCACCTGCCCTGAATATATACCTCCATCCAGGCGGCAAAATCGCCCGGCGGGTGGGGCAAGGGCTCGCCAATTTCGCCAAGATACCCGGTGCAATAGCGGGCGGGAAAATTCAGACATCGGCACAGGGCAATTGCCAGATGCGTGAAGTCGCGACAAACACCATGGCCTTCGATCATGGCCTGTAACGCGGTCCGGGTGGGCCTTGCATGATGATAGCCGAATTCCAGATGCCCATGCACAAAGTCACAGACCGCCTGCACGCGCGCCCATCCGGGCCTGGTCTGGCCAAAGCGGCGCCATGCTTCGTCCGACAGAAGATCGGTATCGCAATAGCGACTGCCCAGCAGATAGACGAGCGTTTCATCCGGCAGATCCTGCACCGCATGTTGGTGCGCGGCGGGTGCCACAGGGTCGGGTTGCCCTGTGTCACGGAAGACGCCATCCGTCGACAGAACAAATTCCCCCGCCGGAGCCACGAGGCGCGTGCACCAGTTGTCGAACCTGTCCCGGTAGCCTGTGAACGGCACCGACGGTGTTGTCGAAAGATCGTCCGCCTTCACGAGATCGCCGTAGCGGCTGTGATGGACGCCAAGAATGGCGATCAGCGGCGTCGGCTGCGTCAGGCTGAACTGCAGGCGGCATCCGACCCGGATCAGCATGGGATCATCCCCTTTGGTCCGGTTCCGGTCTGGCGATGCCGGGATGCTTAACGGGTCAGGACGCATCGGGCACCCTCCGACAACTGAAAACCCCGGTTGCACTGCCAACGATTGCCCGAACGGTCCAAATGGGCGTTTTCCGGCACGTCGAGGGCGACGCATTCCTCCGCCCGCGCCTCGAAGCCGCGGTCGCAGCGCCAGCCCGGTCCATACCCACGGTCGTCCAGAAAGGCGTTCAAGGGGACGGGGACGGGGTCGCAGCGGCCACCATTTGCGACAAAGCCTCGTTCACAGCGCCATGCTGCCCCGTGGGGCGCATTTGTCGGATAGGCGTTCTCTGGAATGACAATGGGAACACAGGCGCCGGCCTGAGGAACATGGCCGCGGTCACACTCCCAGCCCGCGCCAAGGCCGCGATCAGCAAGGTAAGCATTCTCGGGCACTTCGATCAACGCGCATCCGTCGCGCAGTTTCCGGTAGCCACGCTCGCAGTCCCAGCCCAGACCTGAGGCATCCAGAAACCCGTTTTCGGGCACGACGACAGCCGTGCAGGCACCTCCCGCCACCTCGCGATAGCCATGCTGACAGGCCCAGCCGATTCCGTGGGACCTTCCCGTCGGGTAGGAATTGGCCGGCATCTCGAGCGCGACACATACCCCTTCGGCAATCCGGTAGCCCGGGTTGCAGTCCCAGCCGCTGCCATAGCGACGGTCCTGGGCATTGTCGGGTGCGGGGCCCGCGCCGTCCTGCGCCTGGCCTGATGTGGCAATACCGGCCAAGAACGCGGCCAGAAGGCAGTGGCGCGCGATCCGCAAAAGATGGCGGCCTCGCCGCCGCGCGGGTATGTCGGGTGCCCGCTTCCGGAGAGCGCCTGTAGCCATCACCGGTACCCCGCCTTGAGCTTTCGACTCCCAGATTCGCTCTTTCGCTGCGACGGCATGCCCTCATTCTCCGCGCGTTGCAGGGCCGTGGCATCCTGGCGGTCAGAGCCCGATAGTTGCGGGCCTGCTGAAAGCGGTGCGTCCGGCGCGTCAGCGGAGCGACTGGTCCTCGAATACAGCTGTCGTATTTCGGCTTCCGAGACACGGTCAGCTCGCATCACCAGCTGGATCATCGGATCGGCCAGCATCTCCTCGACGAAAAAATCCACGATGCCGCTGCCGGTGAGCTTATCGCGCGCAAGCGCTTGATCGAGAACCGAAAGCGGTACTGTCAGGCTGCGCGCGAGGCCCGGATGAGATTGGCGCGGATGCAGCCGCACCAGAACCGAAGCCTTCCAGCGTTCCGGGTCCCGATGATCGGGCGGTGCCGATATCTCTGTTTCCAGATCGTATTCGCCTGCCGGCAGGGTCTCGCCAAAGCCCGCGATGTTGAAGGGCCTGCCGAACACGGCTGTGGTCTTGATCATCGCATCTTGCATGGGGCGTTTCCTTGTCTTTGAAGTTTTGATCATCCTTTGGTCGGGGCGGCGGCTGTTGGCTGTTCTCATGGCAAACGGCGTTACCGGTTATCGCGGCGCGTTTCGCGTTCAGGCGGTGCCCAACCTTGCAACAGCGGCGGCGGCCTCGGCATGTTCACGTGCGTGATAGTCGCCATGAAACGCCCCATCGACCGTCACCGCCCAGATCCCGTTTCGCTCGCAGACCTGAACGCGGTCCTTCTGCGGCAGATGGGAAGGAACCCTCGTTGCATCGTTCCGGCCATTGATCCTTGGATGCAAAGGACCGAGCATCGGGCGCCGGCGTAGTTCATGCGCGGTGTTCAGCGCTGTGACAGCGCGGATGAACTCCCCGGCATAATCGGCACTGTCGGTATAGTCTTGCTCATGTTGGACCATGGCCAGCGGGTCGACGAAGGTCTTGCTCAGATGATCAAGAAAACGCGGCTCCGTCCTCGACATATAGGCGATCAGCGATTGCAGGATCCTTTCATGGGCCAGGACGCGACGCTCCAGATCGGTTCTTTCGGGCAGTGCGCGCGGCGCTGCCGGTTGTGGAGGTTCATTGTTTCCCCGCGACACCATCACACTATGCTGCCTCGAGATCGAGTGCGGTCAGGCAAGCCGATGCCAGGGCGCGGCTGGCATTGGCATTGCCCGGGATAGTGGCCCATCCGGTTGCCGCCACGGCATCGCGTTGGCCGGTGCCAGTGGCCTGCCGGATTGTCGCAAGCTTGCCCAAGCGATCAGGGTCGCGACCCGCGCGCTCTACGCAGACGGGGACAAGCGCGGCGATCACCTGTTGGTCAGCCATCGCCTGACCCATGTGTCCGGCACGGGTCGTGGTCATCCATCCCGCCCAGGCAAAACCTGCCAGCGCGACCAGCAACCCCCCGCTGACCGCTCCTATCAGTCCGGGTTTCAGCCATTCAGGGGTGTTCATTGGACGCTCCTTTGGTGTCCGCCGTCCGGGATCGGACAGCGGCCTTCGCCTGAGTCTGGTGTGGGCGTGAACCAGTTCTACAGCGCTGCGGCCTTGCGCGAACTGATCGGTGTTAGCTTCGCGGCGAACAAGGCAAACATGTACTTCCTCGCTCCGAAACTGATCTGGATCAGCAAGCAGCGCTGTGAACCCGGCTACCTTGCCCGCTGGGCACGACGTGCTTGGCCAATTCTTTCTGAAAGGGGGCTAACCATGCCAACAATGGATGACATGCGTCAGGGCGGAACACCGTTCGACACGTTTCTCTATGCCACGCTGGGCAAGGACCGGAACGACAACTCGGTCACGGTACTGTCAGCCTTGGCCAGGGTCGGACTGGAACCCTGGGAGGCAGCGTCCGATCTGGCCGACCTGACGCGCGACGAAGCGCGTAACCGTCTGGATACCTTGCTGATCCGGTTTACCGATGTCCCCACATTGAAGGATAATCATGCCGCTGTTTCGCGCCGTTTGATCGACCTCTTGCCAAAGGGCGCACGACAACGGACCCGTATGGCGGGCGACGCGGCACTGCCAGGTGGAAAGCTGGGCATCGGCCCCATCCTTGGCGTCCTCATGGTCGTACTCTACCTGATCCATTCGCTGGTTGTCGGGTTCGACGGAACCGGAAACTGAGGCTCCGGAAGTTGAGGGGATCGCTCATGGACAGACCGCGCGATCAGGACCTTTGGGAACTTGAGGGCGCATTTTGGACCAGCGGTCGAGACGGCGCGCGCACCAACACGGCCGCAGGTGCGATCGTTATCTTTCCCTACCCTTCCGGGATATTTCAGGGCGACGCGATCTGGGCCCACCCCATGGCTGATACCGGCTGGCGCTTGATCGAAATGTCCGACCGCAGCATCGTGCGCCGTGGCGCTGTCGCGATCCTTGCCTATCGCGTCCAGGCGCAAAAGAACGGCAACCCGATCCACGAAGTATTATGTGCCTCGACCTGGCTGAACGACGCCGGAAAATGGGTGCGGTTGTCGCATCAGCAAAGCCCCGTGACCTGAACGGCATGGCCCCGCAGACCAGCAGAGGTGAACCCGTGAACTTTACAATCAACCGACTGATCAAGGACACCGATATAAGTGCCGTTGAGAAGCGTACCCGCACCGCCCTAGCGGCGCATGGTTTCGGTGTGTTGACCGAGATCGACGTGAAGGCGACGATGAAGGCAAAGCTTGGGATCGACATGCCCGGTTATCGGATACTCGGGGCGTGTAATCCCGGTCTTGCATGGCAAGCCATAGGTCACGAGCCCCGCGCCGGAGTCATGCTTCCGTGCAACGTGATCCTACGCGAAACCGATACCGCCGTGGAGGTCAGCGCGGTTGATCCGGTCGCCTCGATGCTTGCGATCGACAACCCCGCGCTCCAAGCGATTGCGTGCGAAGTCCGTAGTCGATTGGTGAAGGTGGTCGATACTATCTGACGACAAGTCGGGAACCGCTGCGCGGTCCCCGAAGCCTTTTTTCGGTCAACTCTGCATATACCCGCGATAGAGCAGAGCTGCGCCGGCTACGACGCCGACGATCCCGCCCAGCAGGTACCACATCGTATTGCCGGTGAAGCGACCTGTCATCGCTTCGGACATCTGGTCCATGGGAGCCTGCGAGGCGCGCCACGCGAAAAAAAGCAGCACCGCACCGATGGCAAACGCGACAAGTCCCACAATGTTTGTCTGTGTCATGAGAACGCCTTTCTGTCCTTTTGCCCTGCGCTGATCGCCGAAGGGCGACACCCAAGGTGAGGCGATCATGACAGGTTCAAAGGACTGCGCACTTACCTCAGTCAGTCAGATACGAACTCAGATGACTGCTGCGCGCCCGTATCCTGCTGATACAGGTTAGGGTGACAGGGCCTCCACGCTGATAAAGTCGTGCTCGCGCGTCATTCAAGTCTGAAGGGCATGCATCGCGCGATTCTTTGATCAGCGCGGTTCAATCGAAAAACAAAGGCCATCTGAGGACCGCTGGCAAAAGAGGCGTTGCTGCCCTGCGTGCAGGCTGGCTCGGCTTGGATTCACCCTCGCAGAAAGATCGAACCGAATGGAAAAGAACAGAAAGAAGAAGCCCGGAACCGGGGCGCCAAAAGGCGCCAAGGAGCCGAGCGCCTACAAATCACGCGAAGCCGAAGTCAGGACCAGCCAGACGGACGCGGCATTCCACAAGGCATCCGGCAAGGCGAAGGGCGGCTCCCGAAAGGTCTGATGCCCCTGCCGGAAGGCCCCGTCGCGACGTCCCTCGCGCGGCGGGGCCACCCAGACCCATACCGATGGCGGGAACAGAAACATGCTAGGCACCATTCTGATTGCTGTTCTTGCTCTGATGCTACTTGGCGTACTTCCCATCTGGGGGCACAGCCGGTCCTGGGGTTATGGCCCCAGCAGCACTGTCAGCCTGATCCTCGTCGTGCTGATTGCCTTGGTGCTGACGGGGCGCCTGTAAAGGGCTGACCAAAGGGTTCCACACAAGCTTTGCTTGTTCGAGCGGAAGCTTCGCCAGCCGGCCAGCCAGAAATGCGGCCCTCTCAGCGTCGGCGCACCGAGTTGCCGCCCGCAAGGATACCGTTGATCAGCGCCGCAACCGCCGCATTCAGTTCATCCTTGTCGCCTGTCGGCGCATTCTCATGTGCCGCGGCAGCATCCCTCAGAACACCGACGATCTCGGCCTCGGGGAGGATCTTGTGATCGTTCAGCGCAAGCAGAAGCGACTCGCAGATCGAGAGGGCGGCAGTTCCGGCAATATCGTTGTGAAAGGTCATGGTTCTCAGGGCCTTCGCTCATGGGACAAGCGCTCCGCCAAACTTCGGTCGGAACACCTCGTGATCATAGCCCTGATCTGCTAGGGTGAACTGATACAGAGCAGCCTGACCGACCTCTTTTCCGAGTATCTCGGCTATCGACGCGCCCGCTGCCCGTTCTGATCGGAATAGCCATGCAGACAAACTTGAGCCCGCTCACGCGCAAACTTTCGGCCTTCGTCGCCCTGTCGGAGATAGACCTGGAAACATTGGCGCGCTTCGATCGCCGCCGCCGAAGCTTTGAGCCAGGGCATGAAATGATCCACGAGGGGCAGACAGGATCATCGGCTTTCGTGCTGTCGAAAGGCTGGGCCTGTTCCTACAAGATCTTGCCCGACGGTAACCGGCAGATCGTGGATTTCCAGATACCGGGTGACTTCCTTGGCCTGCGCAGCATCCTTTTCCGCACGGCCGATCATAGCGTCGAAGCGGTGACGCGGATCGAAGCTTCGGAAGTTATCGCTTCGGATATTCTGGACTCATTTGCACGGGCTCCGCGTCTTGCAACTGCAGTGCTATGGGCAGCGTCGCGCGATGAAGCGATGGTTGTGGAGCATCTTGTCAATCTCGGGCGCCGTTCAGCCGAAGAACGAATGGCACATTTTTTCCTTGAACTCGGCGCTCGGCTTGCCCTCGTCGGTGTGGGTGACCGCACGGGCTATGATTGCCCCCTGACACAATATCATCTGGCCGATGTTCTTGGTCTGAGTGCGGTGCATGTAAACCGTGTACTGCGCAAGATGCGCGAAGAGGGTCTGGTCACCTTCAAAACGGGACGCGTCGTCTTTGATGATTTCGGGCGACTCAAGGCGCTGGCCGTATTCGACACTGCCTATCTCGATCAGGACGGACCACTGCTGCGGTGATCGTCTCCCCCGCAACTCAAGCCGGGGAGACCTTGTTTCAAGGCGAAAGCAGATTAAGCCAGCGCTTTGGTCGCGGCGTCAAGCTCGCGGTTGCAATCGCGATCGTGCTTGTCCGTCATCGCCCTCTCGGCCGCCTGATAGTGTTTCAGTGACGCATCCTTCTTGGGTCCGGCCGGCGCCTCGTCCCAAGCCGCCTTGACGGTCTTCATCCTCTCAGCGGTGTTCGGTACGGGGGATTTTGCTTCCATGGTTTTCATCCTTTGCTTGTTTGTTCGAATTGACGAAGCCTTCCCGCCGTACCGGAAAAACGTCCGATGACCGAGCGGGAAAGCTTCGCCGTCACTCGTGACAAACGACTGACGACTGAATCCAATGCCGTCTTGAGACGCTTACCAGCGAGTCGCGCTAGACGTGCTGATGCATGTTGGTTCTTGAGGATTTCTCTGGGTACGGAAACCAGCCATCACAATATTTCGGGTAGCCTGCATCAATACCGTCTAGTGCAGTGTGTTGCGGCACTCGGGGTAGCCCAAGACAGGCAGCCTGCCGACATGTTACTGGAAAAACCCTGCTTAGGCCAGACTTTACCGGATTTCAGATGCTATTCGAGCGCGTGCTGGAACTGTCCATACTGCTCGACCACCTCACGCGCCTCGACAAAGGCGCGCGCGCGTTCCTCGTCAAGGCAGCGGAAATAGGTCTGGACCTCGGCGATATAGGTCTCGAAGTCCGCGCGGAGCAGGTCGGCGTAGAGGCGCATGTCTTCGCGCGATTGCGGCAGGAAGGGGCGTTCGGGGGCGAGACAGGGTGCAGCCATAGCGGCTTGCACTGGTGTCGCCACGATCATCAGCGCAAGAATAGCGTTGCGTGCACATGACATGTGCAGGGCAAAACTCCTTTTGCGCCTTTAATGTTGCAATCTCGTCCTGTAGCACCGTTATCAGAGCAAGGCGATTTTCGTCAAGTCGTTATTATTGTCTTGCTATCGTTCATGTTGTTTCGTATCGACCGCGGTGTTGCGACCCCGCGGAACCGATGCTGCACCCCAGGCAGGAAAGGACCCAAGGGAAGGCCATGATAGAAGAAGCCCCGAATGTGGTTACAGAAGACGGACTGCGAAGCCTGCTTGCAGATGGCTACCTCCTCGAGGTGGTCTGCAAGGAAGCTGGCGAGAAACGGCACAACAGCTGGTACGGCACATGGGTTGCGCGCGCCGTCGCGGAAGACGGTCGGGCCGACAAGATGCTTGTCACCAGCCGCAGCTACCTCAAGGTGCGCGAGTTCAAGACCATCGTCGGTCTTGTCAGCTTCCTTTCTGAGATGGGCTGCACAACCGCCAGCATTCCACTTGAAGAAGGCGGTCGCGAGCGTCACGCCGCCCCTGGCCGCGTGGCACAGCCGCGGACTGGCCCGGTTCTGGTCAAGGACGACTGACCGCGCGTTCGCGCTCGTCGTTGCATTGGGTACAGGTGTTTGTTCCGCACCCTTGGCCCTAGCAGACGGTTTCATCTTCCAGGTCAGCCCCGATGGGCAGCTGATCGATATCGCGAACGGCACGCAGTCGCTGCGGGCGTTCGACACCTCCGACGCCGCCCCGGATGGGACGCAGACGGACCGCCTCTTTCTTTTCGCAAGACCACAGACCGCTGACACCCAAGCGCCCTTGGCGCAGACTGCGGCACTTGCCCCGACACCACGCGCGATCCGCGCCACCCCCGAAATCCTCCACGCCATCGAGACCACGGCGCTCCGCTACGGCAGCCATGACGCTCTGCGTCAGGCCGGTTTGTCAGTCACCGATTGGGCGCTGTTCTACCGCGCCAATATCGAGGTCGAGAGTGCCTATAACCCGCGCGCGCTGAGCCCGGTCGGGGCCATCGGACTAGGTCAGTTGATGCCCGGCACGGCGCGTGATCTTGGCGTCGATCCTCATGACATTGCGCAGAACCTCGACGGCTCGGCCCGGTACCTTCTGATGATGCTGGAGCGCTTCGGCGATCCTGCGCTGGCGTTGGCCGCCTACAATGCCGGGCCCGAGGCGGTCACCCGCCACGGTGGCATTCCCCCTTTCCGCGAAACCCAGGGCCATGTGGCCCGTGTGACTGCCGTGTTCCAACGGCTCAGAGGAGATCTCTCGTGACATCCAGACTTTCCCCCATGACCGCGCGCGCGGTTACTTGCGCGCTCATGGGCGCGATGGCCCTCAGGGGACAGACCAAGCGGCTGCTTCACGGCATTGTAGAGCCCCTGCACATCCTTCTTGGAGGGGAGTGGCTGCCCCAACTCGATGAGGATCGACCGGCAGACACTCTCGACCGTGCTGCACGCGGCGGTGACGGCATCTTCAGGGTCGGTCTGGCTGCTGGCGAGGGCGCGGTCGAGATCGCGGCTCACCGTGTCGAAGTCGATCACCTCGGACAGCCCGGCCAGCTCCACCAGGACAGGGACATTCTTGCCCGCCTCGACAAGCCGCATCCGCCCGCCCTGCTGTTGAACCTCGAAGCTGTCGAAGCGCAGCGCGCGGTTGAGATGGTCGAGCACGGCGACATGACGCTCGGGCTCGTGGATGAAATCGCGTGGGTCAGCGGCTGCCTCAATAATCTTTGCGAGCGCTTTCTCAGCATCAAAGCCGTTGTTGAGATTGATAAGGCACTGCACCAGCGACGGTACGCGGGAGCCACTCACCGTGAAGGCCACATTGCAGGCGCGCATGAACTTCTCGATCTTCGGCCCGCTGCGATAGATCCCGATGGGGGGCGTCGTGTCATGGCCCCCGCCGCCGCTGATAATGTCGGCGATGGCATCGATGCTCTGGGGCGATAGCGGGAAGGGCATGGCTATAGTGTTCGTCACCTGACGCAAGATTCCCAACGGCTGCAGGGTGTGTCATACCTTGGGCATGAGACGCTCCGACATC
>NZ_JACBXS010000005.1 GCF_013415485.1 Rhabdonatronobacter sediminivivens
GCAGATGTCGGAGCGTCTCATGCCCAAGGTATGACACACCCTGCAGCCGTTGGGAATCTTGCGTCAGGTGACGAACACTAGCGCCCGCGCTTGAAGACCCGCATCCGCTCATAGAGCGTTTCCAGCCGCGTCAGACGGGCGCTCGTATCCTGCCAGTGCCGCGTCTGCATGGCGGCGAGCAAAGCCTCGACAACCCCCAGCAGCGGGGTCAGCGAATCCCAGGCCGAGGGCGCCTCGGTGTGGCAGGCGATGATGTGATCGGCCACACCCGCCGCGGGCGACATCCAGCGATCCGTGATCAGCACCACCACCGCGCCCTGTTCGCGTGCCAGTTCGGCCGCATCCTGCATGGCCGGTTCATAGCGGCGCACGTCAAACACCACCAGAACATCGCCCGCGCGCATGTCCAGCAGCGCCGGGGGCCAGGTGTTGGGCAGGCTTGACAGCAGCGTGACATCGCCGCGCATGACCTTCAGCGCAGTGGCCAGGTACATGGCCATGGCATGGGACAGCCGACCGCCCAGCATGTGGATGTGGCGGTCCCCGTCTGCCAGCAGGGTGGTGACCGCATCGAACTCCTGCGGGTCAAGCTGGCCGAGGGTGGCATTCAGATTGTTGATGACCTGTTCCGCAAAGCTGCCAAGGATATGGTCCTGCGGCGCCGTGCCCGCCCATTTTTCGCGCTTGGCAATGGGAGAGGCCAGCTTCTCGCCCAGTTCGTCATGCAGTTGCGCCTGAAACTCGGGGTAGCCCGAGAAGCCCAGCTTCTGGACCAGCCGCACCACGGTTGGCGCCGACACCCCGGCGGCGCGGGCCACCGCGGCCACCGATCCCAGCACCGACACCGGAAAATTGCCCAGGATATGTGCGGCCAGTTGCCGTTCGGCGCGGGTCAGGGTGGGCAGGGCTTCGCGCAGACGGGAGTCGAGGCTGGGGGTCTGATCCATGGGCAAGCGCGATCCCTCTGGCGGATGGGTTGAGCCGGATAATGTGCGATTTGTAACAGAAAATCAGCAAAAGAAAAATTCTTGACAAAATCCGGTTCCGTGGCCCAGGCTGACGGCATCTGAATCCGCGAAAGCTCGCTCCCGCATGACGTCCGTCCAGCCGATACCGCCGCAGACCGCGCCCCAGTCCGATGGCCGTTGGCCGGGGCTGGTTCAGGCCTGGAACAGTGCCGGGCAGGAGGTGGCGCCCGGGGGCGCGGCCGGGCTGATTCTGGTCTGCGAACATGCCTCGAACGCCACGGCGGCGCCCTGGGGCGATCTGGGCGTGTCGCCGGCGGTTCTGGAGGCGCATGTGGCCTGGGATCCGGGTGCGCTTGGGCTGGCACGTGCGCTGGGCGCTGCGCTTGCCCCCTCTTGCGGCGGGGTCGAACTGGTGCACGCGCCGCTGTCGCGCCTGATCCATGACCTCAACCGCAGCCCCGACCGCCCCGGCGCCATGCCCGAGGCATCGGAGGTGCACGCCATTCCCGGCAACCGCGGGCTGGATGCGGCGGCCCGGCAACAGCGGGTCGAGGCGCTTTATCTGCCCTTTCACACCACGCTGCATGCCCGGATTGCCCGGCAACTGGCCATGGGGCGGCGCCCGGTGATGCTGACCATCCATTCCTTCACCCCCATCTGGCACGGGCAGAAGCGCGCGGTCGAATTCGGCGTGATCCATGATGCCGACCCGGACCTGGCGCAGGCCATTGTTCAGGCGGCGCCGGGGTGCGGGCTGGAGACGCGCCTGAACGAACCCTATTCGGCCGCGGACCATGTGACCCATACGCTGCGCCTGCAGGCCACGCCCTACGGCCTGGCCAACGCCATGCTGGAGCTGCGCAACGATCTGATCGCCACCCCGCAGGCGCAGGCCGACATGGCCGCGCATCTTGCCCCGGTGCTGGCTGCAGCCATGGCCCGGCGTGCAGAAACGGAGGGCGCATGCCGGGCGTCCTGATCACCTATGTTCATTGGGTCGAGGCGCTGAATCATCGCGTTGGCCGGATCATCATGTGGACCCTGTTCGCGCTCATGGGGGTGTTGCTGTGGGGCGCCATTGCGCGCGGCTTCTTTCACCCGCAGATCTGGACCGATGAAATGGCCCAGTTCATCCTGATGGGCTATTTCATGCTGGGCGGGGCCTATGCGCTGCAGATGGGATCGGCGGTGCGCATGGACCTTCTGTACACGCGCTGGTCGGACCGCACCCGCGCCGCGGTGGATGCCGTCACCATCTTCACGCTTCTGATCTATCTGGGCGTGCTGCTGTGGGGCGGGATCGAAAGCACCCAGTTCGCCCTGGAGTACAACGAACGGCGGCGCGGGCTGTGGCGGCCCTATATGGCGCCGATCAAGATCATCATGTGCATCGGCATCGTGCTGATGCTGCTGCAATGCACCGCGTTTCTGATCCGCGATGTTGCGCGGCTGCGGGGGATCGAGATCAAGGAGCGCGCCACCTGATGCCCTATGAGATGATCGCCGCGCTGATGTTCGGCTCCATGCTGATGATGATGCTGACCGGGCAGCGCATGTTCGGGGTGATCGGCTTTGTGGCCGTGGTCTCGGCGATCTTTCTGTGGGGGGATCGGGGCGGGCATGACCTGGCCTTTGCCCAGACCATCAAGCTGATGAACTGGTTTCCGCTGCTGACCCTGCCGATGTTCATCTTCATGGGCTATGTGTTGAGCGAAAGCCGCCTGGCCGATGACCTGTACCGCATGTTCCACGTCTGGTTCGGCCGCGTGCCGGGGGGGCTGGCCATCGGCACGATCATGCTGATGGTGCTGATTTCGGCCATGAATGGGCTGAGCGTGGCAGGCATGGCCATTGGCGCCACCATCGCGCTGCCGGAGTTGCTGAAGCGCGCTTATGACAAGCGCATGGTGACGGGGGTGATCCAGGCGGGGGCCAGTCTGGGGATTCTGGTGCCGCCCTCGGTGGTGATGGTGCTTTATGCGATGATCGCGCGCCAGCCGGTGGGGCAGTTGTGGCTGGCGGGGATCCTGCCGGGGCTGATGCTGGCCTCGCTGTTCATGACCTATATCTGGCTGCGCTGCCGCTTCAACCCCGCGCTGGGCCCGGCGATTTCCGAAGATGACCTTGCCCAGGTCAGCCGGGGCGAGAAATACCGGCTGCTGCTGGCGGGCCTGCTGCCGCTGGGGATCTTTGCGGTGATGATGGTGCCCTTTGTCATGGGCTACACGCGGCTGGTGGAAAGCTCGGTCATCGGGGCGCTGGCGGCGCTGGCGGCGTCGATTGCCAAGGGGCGGATGACCTGGGCGGTGCTGGAGGTCTGCACCAAGCGCACGCTGGCGATTTCCTGCATGTTCCTGTGGATCATCCTGGCGGCTCTGGCCTTTGGCGCGGTCTTCGATGGCCTGCGCGCGGTGGATTTCGTCCGTGCCCTGTTCATGGAGAACCTGGGCCTGGGCCGGTGGGAAATCCTGATCCTGATGCAGCTTTCCTTCATCATCATGGGCACGTTTCTGGATGACACGGCCATGCTGGTGATCGTGGCGCCGCTGTACGTGCCCATCGTGCGGATGCTCGAATTCGATCTGATCTGGTATGGCGTGCTCTACACCATCACCTGCCAGATCGCCTATATGACGCCTCCCTTTGGTTACAACCTGTTCCTGATGCGGGCCATGGCGCCAAAGGATGTGACGCTGATGGATATCTACCGTTCGATCATTCCCTTCGTGGGGGTGATGATCCTGGGGCTTGCGCTGGTGATGATCTTTCCGCAGATCGCCCTGTGGCTGCCCGATCTTGTCTTCAACCGCTGAAGAAGGCGCGATGCAACGCGCCCGTTTTCCAACCCAAAGGAGGTAAGACCCATGACGACGACAAGACGCAAGTTCCTGACCACCAGCGCCCTGGGCGGCGCGGCGGCGCTGGCGGCCCCCAATGTGGCGCGCGCGCAATCGACCATCCGCTGGCGGTTGCAGACCTATGCAGGGGCGTCCCTGGGTGCGCAGGTGGCCAAGCCCGCGATCGACATGTTCAACGCCATCGCCGGCGATGAAATGCAGATCGACCTCTTCTATGCCGACCAGCTGGTGCCCACCGAAGAGCTGTTTCAGGCCATGCAGCGCGGCACCATCGACGCGGTGCAATCGGATGATGACAGCATGATGTCTCCGACCGAGGTCACGGTCTTCGGCGGCTACTTCCCCTTTGCCAGCCGCTATTCGCTGGATGTGCCCGCGCTCTTCAACGACTGGGGCCTGAACGAGATCTGGGACGAGGAATATTCCCGCGTCGGCGTGAAGCATATCTCGGCCGGGGCCTGGGATCCGTGCCATTTCATCACCACCTCGGAAATCCGCAGCCTCGATGATCTGCAGGGCAAGCGGGTCTTCACCTTCCCCACCGCCGGGCGCTTCCTGTCGCAATTCGGCGTGGTGCCGGTGACGGTCCCCTGGGAGGATGTGGAGATCGCCATGCAGACGCGCGAGATCGACGGCGTGGCCTGGTGCGGGATCACCGAAGCCTATGAGGTCGGCTGGGCCGATATCTGCGACTATTTCCTGACCAACAACATCTCGGGCGCATGGATCGGGCATTTCTTTGCCAATATGGACCGCTGGAACGAACTGCCCGAGCATCTGCAGAAGCTGATGGCCACCTGTTTCGAGCAGTCGCATTACTATCGCCAGCACTGGTACTGGGCCGGTGAGGCGCGGCTGCGCACCGAGGGCGACAAGCTGGAGCTGACCTCGATCCCCGATGAGGAATGGGCCAGGGTGGAGGCCGCCGCGCGCGAGTTCTGGCAGGAGGTTGCGGACGAGTCCGAGACCAAGGCGAAGGTGGTGCAGATCTTCCGCGACTACAATGCAGCGATGGACAAGGCCGGTCGGCCCTATCGCTATTCCTGACGCAAGGCCGGGGGGCATTCTGCCCCCCGGACCCCCCTGAGAGTATTTCCGGCAAGAAAATGAACCTGCCGGACCAAATTGAGCGGAGGCTTCCATGTCGGGGCTGTTGAACCTGGAAACGCTGCGCGCTGCATTCGAGG
The DNA here is from genome assembly GCF_013415485.1 of Rhabdonatronobacter sediminivivens. GTDB lineage: Bacteria > Pseudomonadota > Alphaproteobacteria > Rhodobacterales > Rhodobacteraceae > Rhabdonatronobacter > Rhabdonatronobacter sediminivivens. The sequence continues at coordinate 5,014 of NZ_JACBXS010000005.1, forward strand.
CGGGCGAGATCGATACGGTGCTGGTGGCCGCGCCAGACATGCAGGGGCGCCTGATGGGCAAGCGCTTTCATGCGGCGCATTTCCTGGACAGCGGCTGGAAGGAGACGCATTGCTGCAACTATCTGCTGGCCACCGACATGGAGATGATCACGGTTCCCGGCTACAAATCCACCAGCTGGGAGGCGGGCTATGGGGATTACACCATGGTGCCGGACCTTTCGACCCTGCGGCGGGTGCCATGGCTGCCGGGCACGGCGCTGGTGTTGTGCGATCTGCAGGACCATCACACCCATGCGGATGTGCCGATCTCGCCCCGCGCGATCCTGAAGCGGCAGGTGGCGCGGGCGCGGGCGTTGGGCTATGCGCCCATGGCGGCGACCGAGCTGGAGTTCTTTGTCTTTGACAACAGCTATGAGGATCTGCGCGACCGGGGCGTGAATGACCTGCGCGCGATTTCCGGGTATAACGAGGATTACCACATCTTCCAAACCACCAAGGAAGAGCCATTGATGCGGGCTTTGCGCAACGGGCTTTATGGCGCCGGGGTGCCGGTGGAGAACTCCAAGGGTGAGGCTGAGGCCGGGCAGGAGGAGATCAACATCCGCTATTCGGACATGCTGGAGACGGCGGATTTCCATGTGATCACCAAGCAGGCCACCAAGGAGATTGCGCACGCTTTGGGCAAGTCCGTGACCTTCATGGCGAAATATGACCATGCCCGCGCGGGATCATCGAGCCATGTGCACCAGTCGCTCTGGACAGCCGACGGGAAGGCGGCGTTTCTGGAGGAGGGGGCGGAATACGGCATGTCGCCCCTGATGCGCCAGTTCATGGCCGGGCAACTGGCCCATGCGCGCGAGATCACGGCTTTCCTGGCGCCCTATGTCAACAGTTACAAGCGGTTCTGTGTCGGCATGTTCGCGCCGACCAAAGCGGTCTGGTCGCTGGACAATCGCACCGCCGGGTTCCGGGTCTGTGGCGAGGGGACCAAGGCGCTGCGGGTCGAGTGCCGGATCGGCGGGGCGGATCTGAACCCCTATCTGGCCTGCGCGGCGTTGCTGGCGGCGGGTCTGGCGGGGATCGAGCAGGGGATGGAGCTGGAGCCCGAAATGCGCGGCGACATGTATGGCGCTGCCGATGCGCGCGAAATTCCCAAGACCCTGCGCGAGGCGGCGGATCTGCTGGAGGGCTCGGCCATGTTGCGCGCGGCCCTTGGGGATGATGTGGTGGATCACTACACCCGCGCCGCGCGCTGGGAGGTGGAGGAGCATGACCGCGTGGTGACCGACTGGGAGCGGATGCGCGGGCTGGAGCGGGCCTGAGCGCGGGCCCATGCCGGGCGTTGGTCCTTGTCGGGGGCCTTGGGTGTTTGACGCAAGATGAAGCAGAATGCAGGAGCGGGGATGACAACGATCAAGCTGATTTCGCCGGTGGACGGGGCCGTCCATGCCGAGCGGGAGGCGCTGGGCCATGAGGCGGCCGAGGCCGTGGTGGCGCGCGCGCGTGCAGCGCAGAAGGACTGGGCCGCGCTGCCGCTGGAGGAGCGGGTGGCAAAGGTCATGGCGGGCATAGCGGCGCTGGAGGCCGAGGCCGAGGTGATCGTGCCCGAGCTGGCCTGGCAGATGGGCCGCCCGGTGCGCTATGGCGGCGAATTCGGGGGTGTGCGCGAGCGGGCCGAGTATATGGCGGGGATCGCCGCCGAGGCCCTGGCGCCGCAGGTGGTGGAAGATGGCGCCCAGGTGCGCCGGGTGCTGGCGCGCGAGCCGGTGGGCGTTGTCTTCATCATCGCGCCCTGGAACTATCCGTATCTGACGGCGATCAACACAATCGTTCCGGCGCTGATCGCCGGGAATGCGGTGGTGCTCAAACATGCCAGCCAGACGCTGCTGGTAGGCGAGCGGCTGGAAGCGGCCATGCACAAGGGCGGGGTGCCGGCGGATGTCTTCCGCAATGTGGTGCTGGATCACGCCACGACCGAGCATCTGATCGCCGGGCGCGATTTCGGCTTCGTGAATTTCACCGGCTCGGTCGGTGGCGGGAAGGCGATCGAACGCGCGGCGGCGGGGACGTTCACCGCCGTGGGGCTGGAGCTTGGCGGCAAGGATCCGGGCTATGTGCGCGCCGATGCCGATCTGGATGCGGCGGTCGAAGGGCTGATGGATGGCGCCATGTTCAACGCCGGCCAATGCTGCTGCGGGATCGAACGCATCTATGTGCATGAGAGCCTTTATGAGGCCTTCGTTCGCAAGGCGGTGGCCTGGGTTGGTCGCCTGAAGCTGGGCAACCCTTTTGACCCCGAGACAACCCTGGGCCCCATGGCCAATGTGCGCTTTGCCCGGGTGGTGCGCGAACAGGTGGCCGAGGCGGTGGCGGCGGGCGCGGTGCCGCTGATCGATCCGGCGCTGTTTCCGGGCGATGACGGGGGCGCCTATCTGGCGCCGCAATTGCTGGTGAATGTGGATCATTCCATGCGGGTGATGCACGAGGAAAGCTTTGGCCCCGTGGCCGGGATCATGCCGGTCAAGAACGATGCCGAGGCGCTGCGCCTGATGAACGATTCGCCCTATGGGCTGACGGCCTCGATCTGGACGGCGGACCCTGAGGCGGCGGCCGAGATCGGCGCGCAGATCGAAACCGGCACGGTGCTGATGAACCGCTGCGACTATCTGGACCCGGCCCTGTGCTGGAGCGGGTGCAAGGACACCGGGCGCGGTGCGGCGCTATCCGTGCTGGGCTATCACGCCGTGACGCGGCCGAAATCCTACCATCTGAAAAAGGTGACCTCATGAGCGTTCCCAGTGCGAACTGGTCTTATCCGACCGCCATCAAATTCGGCTGCGGCCGGATTTCCGAACTGGCCGAACAGTGCCGGGCCGTGGGCATGGCGCGGCCTTTGCTGGTGACGGATCGCGCGCTGTCGGCGCTTCCCATCACCGCGCAGGCGCTGGATGTGCTGGAGGCGGGCGGTCTGGGCCGTGGCATGTTCGACCAGGTGGACCCCAACCCGACCGAGGCCAACATGCAGGCCGGGCTGGAGGTCTATCGCGCCGGCGGGCATGACGGGGTTGTGGCCTTTGGCGGCGGCTCGGCGCTGGATCTGGGCAAGATGATTGCGCTGATGGTGGATCAGCCGGTCAGCGTCTGGGAACTGGAGGATATCGGCGACTGGTGGACGCGGGCCAAGCCCGATACCATCGCGCCGATCATCGCCGTGCCCACCACTGCCGGGACGGGGTCCGAGGTCGGGCGCGCAGGCGTGCTGACCGACAGCGCGACGCATCGCAAGAAGATCATCTTTCATCCCAAGCTGATGCCCGCCGTGACCATCTGCGACCCGGAATTGACGGTGGGGATGCCTGCGGCGATCACTGCCGGGACGGGGATGGATGCGCTGGCCCATTGCCTGGAGGCCTATTGCAGCCCGCATTACCACCCCATGAGCCAGGGGATCGCGCTGGAGGGGATGCGGCTGGTGCTGGAGTATCTGCCGCGCGCCTATGCGACCCCCGGGGATCTGGAGGCACGCGCGGAGATGATGTCGGCGGCGGCCATGGGGGCGGTGGCGTTTCAGAAGGGGCTGGGGGCCATCCATGCGCTGAGCCATCCCGTGGGCGCGGTCTATAACACGCATCATGGCACCACCAATGCCGTGGTGATGCCCATGGTGCTGGACTTCAACCGCACGGCCATCGAAGCGCGGATCGTGCGGGCGGCGGCCTATCTGGGGATTGACGGTGGGTTTGACGGGTTCCGCGACCGGATCATGGCGCTGCGCGAAGCGTTCGGCATCCCGGCCTCGCTGGGGGAGATGGGGGTCGAGGCCGCACGGCTGGATGAGTTGACCGCCATGGCGCTGGAGGATCCCTCCTGTGGCGGGAACCCGGTGGCGCTGACGGCGGAGAGCACCCGGGCGCTGTTCGAAAGCTGCCTGTAGCGCGAAGCAGGGGGCGCTGCCCCCCGTCGCGCAAGCGCGACTCCCCCCGGAGTATTTTCAGCAAGAAAATGCAGGATCAGGCGCCTTGACGCGACAGCTCAGCGGGGCGGCGGCACGCGCAAGGTGTGGCGGTCGCAGGCGCGGGCGGCGAGGCGCGCGTCGCAGGGGCGCGGGGTCAGGTCGCGGGTCAGGCACAGGCGCAGCTCGTCCAGCGCGCCTTGGCGGCAGGTGAGCACGAAGCTGTCCTCGGCGAGGGTGGCGTTGGCCGCAAGGATGGTCTTGCGCAGGGTTTCGGTGGCGATGCGCGGCAGGTCCTTTAGCGGGGGCAGGGCGACAGGGTCGCGCGCGCGGGCGGTCAGCGCGTAATAGTCGGGCGCGCTGAGCCCGCTGCAGCGCCCGTGCTTGTTCCACTGATGCCAGGCCGCGCCGCCCGAGCCGAAGAGCCCGGCCTGGGCGGCGGTCTGCGCGCGCGAGGGGTTTCGGTGCGGGGTCGGGCAGTATTCGGGCCAGGTGCCGTCGTCATTCTGCGGCCAGAGCCCGTGCACGCTCCACCCCACGCCCGCGCCGGGGGCGCAGGTGGGGGCGTCCCGCGCGTCGCCCTCGCGCGCGCACCAGGACGGGGTCCAGCTGAGCGCCAGCACGTAATAGTCGAAGCTGCCGCCCTGCGCGCCGCCGGGGGCCACCAGGATCAACAGGGCCGCCAGCGCCGCTGCCCGCAGATCACGCATTTTCGCTTTTCCTTTGCCGATCATCCGCGTATAACCCGCCCATTCCCCGAAAGCGAGGATCCGCGGGCCCCCCGCAGCCGTTTTCCCGGCGGAAGAAGGATATGCACACGCCCCATCCGGGCCCCGAGAGAGCAGGAGTGATCCGATGTCGAAACCGCTGATGCCCAAGGCGACCGCCGTCTGGCTGGTGGACAATACCACGCTGAGCTTCAACCAGATCGCCGATTTCTGCGGCCTGCATGAGCTGGAGGTGCAGGGCATCGCCGATGGCGATGTGGCCACCGGCGTCAAGGGGTTCGACCCTGTGGCCAACAATCAGCTGGATGAAGTGGAGATCAAGCGCGCCGAGGCTGATCCGGCGCGCAAGCTGAAGCTGAAATACAACCCCGCCGCCCAAGGCGAGGAAAAGCGCCGCGGGCCGCGCTACACGCCGCTGTCCAAGCGTCAGGACCGGCCGGCCTCGATCCTGTGGCTGGTCAAGTTCCACCCGGAACTGGCCGATGCGCAGATCCGCAAGCTGGTGGGCACCACCAACACCACCATCCAGGCGATCCGTGAGCGTACGCACTGGAATATCGCCAATATCCAGCCCATCGATCCGGTGGCGCTGGGCCTGTGCCGGCAGTCCGAACTGGATGCGGAGGTCCAGAAGGCCGCCCGCAAGAAGGCTGCCGAGGGTGAGGTCATGTCCGATGACGAGCGGCGCAAGCTGGTTTCGACCGAGCAATCGCTGGACATGCCGGCCGAGCCGAAGATCCCGGCCTCGATCGCGGGGCTGGAGAATTTCAGCCTGACAAAGGCTACCGAGGAGGAGGAAGAGCGCGAGCGTCCGGCCTCGGATTACGCGGATGCCGACAGTTTCTTCAACCTGCCCGAGGGCGAAGACGACGAGGACGAGGACGAGGACGACCGCCGCTGAGCCGCAGGGCGCACGGGTTAGGCAAGGAAGCGAGACATGAAATTCACCCTGTCCTGGCTGAAGGATCATCTGGAAACCGAGGCCTCCTTGGAGGCGATCCTGGAGGCGCTGACCGATCTGGGGCTGGAGGTCGAGGAGGTCAGCGACCCCGCCGCCACCCTGGGCGCCTTTCGCATCGCCCGCGTGATCGAGGCCGCGCCGCACCCCGATGCCGACCGCCTGCGCCTGTGCCGGGTGGAGGTGCGCGACGGGCCGGATGCGCCGCCAGAGGAGGTGCAGGTGGTCTGCGGCGCCCCCAATGCGCGCACCGGGATGCTGGGCGTCTTTGCCCCCGTGGGCACCCATGTGCCCGGCACCGGGGTGGACCTGAAGCCCGGCGTGATCCGCGGCCAGGAAAGCAACGGGATGCTGTGTTCGGAGCGCGAGCTGATGCTCTCGGACGACCATGAGGGCATCATCGACCTGCCGCAGGATGCGCCGCTGGGGGTGCGGTATATCGACTATGCGGGCCTGAATGACCCGATGATCTATATCAAGATCACGCCGAACCGCCCCGATGCGCTGGGTGTGCGCGGGGTGGCGCGGGATCTGGCGGCGCGCGGGCTGGGGCGGCTGAAGCCGCTGGACATCGCCCCCGTGCCGGGCAGCTTCGACAGCCCCATCGGCGTGAGCATCGACCCTGCGTTGAAGGACAAGGGCTGCCCGCTCTTTGCCGGGCGGGTGATCCGGGGGGTGAAGAACGGACCCTCGCCGGATTGGCTGCAAAAGCGGCTTCGCGCGATCGGGCTGCGGCCCATCTCGGCGCTGGTGGATATCACCAATTTCTTCACCTTTGATCTGAACCGCCCCCTGCATGTGTTCGATGCTGACAAGGTGCAGGGCGGGTTGCGCATCCATCCCGCCCAAGGGGGCGAGGAGCTGCTGGCGCTGGATGAAAAGACCTATGCGCTGGCGCCCGGGCAGATGGTGATTTCCGACGACACCGGCCCTGAAAGCATCGCCGGGATCATGGGCGGCGAGCATTCGGGCTGCACCGAGGATACGGTGAACGTGTTCCTGGAATCCGCCTTCTGGGACCCGATCACCATCGCCGCCACGGGCCGCGCGCTGAAGATCAATTCGGACGCGCGGTATCGGTTTGAACGCGGGGTGGACCCGGAGTTCACCCTGCCGGGGTTGGAGCTGGCCACGCGCATGGTGCTGGATATATGCGGGGGGGAGGCCTCGGGCGTGGTGATGGATGGCGCGGTGCCCGATCATGCCCGCAGCTACCGCTTTGACCCGGCGGATGTGGGGCGGATCGTCGGCATGGACATCCCCGAGGCCGAACAGCGCGCCACCCTGGACGCGCTGGGCTTCCGGCTGGAGGGCGATCAGGCCCATCCGCCCAGCTGGCGCCCCGATATCCTGGGCAGCGCCGATCTGGTCGAGGAAATCGCCCGCATCGCCTCGCTCTCGCGCCTGCAGGGGGCGCCCTTGCCGCGCGTGGCGCCGGGCGTGCCGCGCCCCATCCTGACGCCGCTGCAAAAGCGCGAAGGCGCGGCGCGGCGGCAGTTGGCGGCGCTGGGGTATAATGAATGCGTGACCTACAGCTTCATCGACCAGGCCTCGGCCGCGCTGTTTGGCGGCGGGGATGACAGCGTGATGCTGCAAAATCCGATCTCGTCCGAGATGAGCCACATGCGCCCGGACCTGCTGCCCGGCCTGTTGCAAGCGGCGGCGCGCAACCAGGCGCGCGGCGCCAAGGATCTGGCCCTGTTCGAGGTCGGCCCCGCGTTCTCGGGCGGTGAACCCGGCGAGCAGGCGATCCACGCCACCGGGCTGCTGGTGGGTGCGGCGGCAGGGCGCGACCCCCATGGCAGCCTGCGCAGGGCCGATCTTTATGATGCCAAGGCCGATGCCGAGGCTGTTCTGGCCGCCATCGGCGCGCCTGAAAAGCTGCAGATCACCCGCGATGTGCCGGGCTGGTTCCATCCGGGCCGGTCCGGGCGGATCGGTCTGGGACCAAAGCTGGGGTTGGCGGTCTTTGGTGAATTGCACCCCAAGGTGCTGCGCGCCATGGATGTGAAGGGGCCGGCGGTGGCGTTTTCGGTCTGGCTGGAGAACCCGCCCCAGCCGCGCAAGCGCAGCCTGGCGCGCCCGGCGCTGCAGGCCAGCGACCTGCAACCGGTGGAGCGGGATTTCGCCTTTGTGCTGGATGCGCAGGTTGAAGCCGCGGCGGTGGTCAATGCTGCTGCCGGGGCCGACAAGGCGCTGATCGACGGGGTGCGCGTGTTCGATGAGTTCACCGGCGAGGCCGCCAGCGCCCAGATGGGCGAGGGGCGCAAGTCGCTGGCCATTACCGTGCGCCTGCAACCCCGCCAACGCACCCTGACCGAGGCCGAGATCGAAGCCGTCAGCGACAAGATCGTGGCAAAGGTGCAAAAGGCCACGGGGGGTGTGCTGCGCGGCTGAGCCGGGCTCAGCGCACCGCGCCCAGTTCGATCAGCACCGCCCCGGCGGCGATCATAGACATCAGCACCAGCCTGCGCGAGCCGACCTTATCGCGCAGGATGAACCAGCCGATGAGCGCGGCAAACACGGTAGAGGTCTCGCGCAGGGCCGCGGCCTCGCCGACCTTGCCGACCAGCGTGGCCAGCATGATGCCGCCAAAGCTGACATAGCCCACCACCGCGCCCACCGCGCCCCGGATCATCAGCGGACCCGGCGCGGGCTTGTGCGTCATGCGCCGGTAGCGCAGCCAGGCCAGAATCGGAAAATCCAGCGAGGTGATGAAGAAGAACCACACCAGGAAATGCAGCGGGTCCGGCGCGCGGCGGATCGCGGCGGCGTCGAATGTGGTGTAGGCGGCCACCATCACACCCCCCGCCACCGCCCAGGCCAGCCCGATCTTGAGCGCGCGCAGGTCCAGCTTTTCCTCGGCCAGGTTGCGCAGGGCCAGCAGCAGGATCCCCCCCGAAAGGCACGCCAGCCCCAGCCATTGCAGCGCGCTGTAGCGTTCGGCAAAGATGACCATGGCCGCCAGCACGGTGATCAGCGGCCCGATCCCGCGCACCACCGGATAGACCACGGTAAAGGCCGCGCGCTCATAGGCCAGCGCGATGGAGACCTTGTAGCTGAAATGCAGCGCCAGCGCGCCCAGCAGCCACAGCCACATCTCGCCCGAGGGCCAGGGCAGCAGCAACAGCGCGATCGGGGCCGAGTAGATGGCGAACCACAGGTCCATCGCCCCGCGTGACAGCCAAGGATCATGCGCGCCCTTCTGCATGGCCCCGAACACCGCATGGGCAAAGGCCGAGATCAGCGCCAGCACCGTGGCCAGCGCCGCGCCCTCGGGCGTTCCGGCGATGGAGAGCAGCCAGTCGCTCATGGCACGGCAGGCGGCCAGGGTCGCGGCACGGTCACAACAGGGCCCCTCTGGTCGGATCGGTGACTCGCTTCACATATTCACCAATCCGGGGGCAGGGGCAAGGTCAGGCGCGCTCAGGGGTCGGGGTTGGGGGGCGGGGTGTAGCTGTCGGGGTTGTCCTGCCAGTTGCGCCATTCGGTGTCGAAGTCGTGGTCTTCGAAGTCCGGCAATTCCCAGTCGGGCCAGTGGTCGGGCTTGGCGATGCCCTCGGGCCGGATCACGCTGGCATCGCCGAAGCATGATCTGACCTGTTCCTCGGACAAGGGCACTGACGAATAATCCACCCATCTCAAAGCAGCACCTCTGAGAGTAGCCGCGCTGAGAGAGGTGGAACTGTCCATCCGCGCCCCCCAGAGGACCGCCCCCTCCATCCGCGCCCGCTTGAGGTCCGCCCCCTCCATCCGCGCCCCGCTGAGGTCCGCCCCCTCCATCCGCGCCATCCCGAGGAGCGCTCCCTCCATCCGCGCCAACAGAAGGACCGCCCCCTCCATCCGCGCCCACTCGAGGCCCGCCCCCTCCATCCGCGCCCACTCGAGGTCCGCCCCCTCCATCCGCGCCCCCCTGAGGCTCGCACCCTCCATCCGCGCCCCCCTGAGGCCCGCCCCCTCCATCCGCGCGTGCGAGAGGTCCGCCCCCTCCATCCGCGCCAGCGTGAGGTCCGCCCCCTCCATCCGCGCCTGCGAGAGGTCCGCCCCCTCCATCCGCGTGCCGTCAAGCCGTGCACCGGAAAACACCGCGTCCGACCCGTCGGGCTGTTTTGCGGCCATATCCGCGCCTTGCAGATTGGCGCCGCGCAGGTCCAGCCGATAGCCACGATAGGCCCGGAGCGTGGATTTCCACGCGTCCAGACCGGCCTTGAACGCCTCCAGCGTTTCCGGACCCAGCGGGTCTTCGCCGGGATCATCGGGCAGGCGCTTGAAATCCGCATCAAAGGGCCAGGCCGTGGCTGATGTCGGGGCGTCGGGCCATGCAGCCTCGACCCGCCGCTGGTCGGCGCTGCGCCGCCCGATCACGGTCAGCGCCAATTGCACATCGGCGCGGGGCTTGGGCAGGCTTTCCGCCCATTGCCGCGCCAGCGGGCCACCTTCAGCCTTGAACCGCGCCTTCCGCAGTTCCAGATACGCCGCGCGTTCTTCCTCACTCGCGTCGTCCTTCAGTGGCTGCCAGTCAGCCAGCGGGAAATCCACCGGCTTTCGCGCATTCGAGTTCTCGCGGATATAGGCGCAGAGGATTTCCATCACCCGAACATGGTCGCGGCCGTTGTCATGGCGGGTGCTGTCCTGCGCGATGCGTTCCAGCGACAGGATCGCGCCGATGCGGACCTCGATATTGGGTTCCGAGGTCTCCTGCGTCTCGCCCTCCACGATCTTCCTGACGACCTTCTCGGCCCCCAGCTGCTCCACTGCCGCCGTGATCCGGTCGGTCATGTGGCCTTCCTTCTGGAAGGTCACGGTCTGATGCCGCAGCACCGTCCCCCAGATCACGAAAGGCGCACCCAGCAGCGCCGCGATCAGCGCGCCGAGGCCGAGCGAGCTATACCCCTCCAGCGCGATGGGCGACTCGGTCCCCGAGAACACCAGCCACAGCGCCCAGAGCGTGCCACTCAGGATCAGCAGCCAGATCGGCGCATAGACCCAGCCGAAGGCCTGCAAGGCGCGGGACAGCGGGTCGCGGTCGGTTTTCCGCTCCGCACCATCGAGGATCAGGAACATCACGCCGGTCAGCACCGCGATGAGGAGTGCCAGCGCCAGCACGCCGAGCCCCTGCTGCGTCATCGGCAGGGTGAGTGTTATCCGCTCGTCGCCCATGCATATGTCCCTCAATAAATACCTGCGCGCCAGCCTAGGCCCAAAGACCCCCGCCGGGCAACGGCTTGTCCATGCAGACCCGCCTTGCCCCGGGGCGCGCTCTCGCCTAAACCCGGGCGCAGTGCCACCAATGGGGTGAAAGATGCGCCTGACCCGATACTTCCTGCCCGTGCTCAAGGAAACGCCCGCCGAGGCGCAGATCGTCAGCCACCGGCTGATGCTGCGGGCGGGGATGATCAAGCAGGCCTCGGCGGGGATCTATTCCTGGCTGCCGCTGGGCTATCGCGTGCTGCGCCGGATCGAGGAGATCGTCCATCAGGAGCAGACCCGCGCGGGCCATATCCCCATGCTGATGCCGACCCTGCAATCGGCCGATCTGTGGCGCGAAAGCGGGCGCTATGACGATTATGGCGAGGAGATGCTGCGCATCAAGGACCGCCACGGGCGCGACATCCTCTATGGGCCGACGAATGAGGAGCTGATCACCGATATCTTCCGCGCCCATGTGGGCAGCTACCGCGACCTGCCGCTGACGCTCTATCACATCCAGTGGAAGTTCCGCGATGAGATCCGCCCCCGTTTCGGCGTCATGCGCGGGCGCGAGTTCCTGATGAAGGACGGCTATAATTTTGACGTGGACAAGGACGCAGCACTGCACGCCTATAACCGGCATCTGGTGAGCTACCTGCGGACCTATGAGCGGATGGGCCTGCAGGCGATCCCCATGCGCGCCGATGGCGGGCCGATCGGCGGGGATTACACGCATGAATTCCTGGTGCTGGCCGAGACGGGCGAGTCCGAGGTCTTCTATGACAGCGCCATCACCGATCTGCGGTTCGGCGACCGCGCGGTGGATTTCGATAGTGTGGCCGAATGTCAGGCGGTGCTGGAGGAGTTCACCAGCCGCTACGCCCGCACCGATGAAACCCATGATGAGGGCGTGTTTCACGCCCAGGTCCCCGAGGATCGCCGCCGCAGTGCGCGCGGGATCGAAGTGGGGCAGATCTTCTATTTCGGCACCAAGTATTCCGACGCCATGGGCGCCACGGTGGTCAACCCTGACGGCCAGCGCGTGCCGGTGCATATGGGCAGCCACGGGATCGGCGTCAGCCGCCTGCTGGGCGCGATCATCGAGGCGAGCCACGATGACAAGGGCATCATCTGGCCCGAGGGCGTGACACCCTTCCACGCCGGGATCGTGAACCTGAAACAGGGCGACGCGGCGGCGGATGCGGCCTGTGAGGGGCTGTATGCGGCGCTGCGCGCGAAAGGGCTGGAGCCGCTCTATGATGACCGAGAGGAGCGCGCGGGCGCGAAATTCGCCACCATGGACCTGATCGGCCTGCCGTGGCGGATCACCGTGGGGCCGCGCGGGCTGGCCAAGGGCGTGGTGGAACTGACCAGCCGCCGGACGGGCGAGAGCGAGGAGCTCTCGCCCGAGGCCGCGGTGGACCGGCTGGCGCAGGTCTACGCCGCCCACCCCTGAGGGCGGTCACAGGTCGGGGAAGGCCTCGGCCAGACCGGGCAGGTCCGGGTGATCGGGGGCATGTTCACGCAGGTGTCGCAGGGTGTTCCCGGCCGCGATGCGGGTGTTCGGGTGGGCATCGCCCAGCGTCTCGCAAAAAATCCCCAGCGCCTCCGGATAGAGCGGCGTTGCCTCCCCCGCCCGCCCCGTCGCCTCCAGCAGCCCGGCGAGGTTGTGGAGGGTGGCCGCCACAGCCGGGTGGCGGGGGCCCAGTGCCTCGCGCCTGATCTCCAGCGCCTCGCGGTAGAGCGGTTCTGCCTCGGCAATGCGACTCATGTCCTCCAGCAAAGCGGCGAGGTTATTGAGGGTGTGCGCCACATCCGGGTGGCCTGGACCGAGCGTCTCGCGGCCAATCTCCAGCGCCTCGCGTAAGAGAGGTTTTGCCTCGTCCAATTGCCCCGTCGCCCTCAGTAACACAGCAAGATTAGCTAGGCTTCTCCACACATTAACGTGTCGCGAACCGAGCCTCTCGCGGTCGATCTCAAGCGCCTCGCGGGAAAGTGATTCGGCCTCATCATACCGCCCCGTCGCCACCAACAGCCCAGCGAGGTTGCTGAGCCGAACCGCCAAATCTCGGTGGCGCGGGTCCAGTGTCTCGCGGCTAATCTCCACGGCATGCCGGTAGAGCGGTTCGGCCTCGGCGAAGCGACCCTCTGCCTGCAAGGTTATCGCGTGTGCATTCAGCGCCGCGCCAAGTTGAAGCTGGTCGTTGCCGTTGCGGGCGAGGCCCAGCAAGTCTTCGCTGTAGCGCAGCGCCGCGCCAAAATCCCCCGCGCGCCAGACGAATTCCGAGGCCTTGAGCAGGTGGTCGAAACTTGGATCCAGCTCAGCCGCCCGAGCGTAGTGGCGCGCGGCGTCGGCCCAGTCCACCCGCCCCTCGGCGATCTCGCCCAGGCCGTATTCAGCGCGGGCCGCGCGCTGGACGGCGAGCGCCTCGCGGGCCACGATCTCGGCGAAGATCGCCTCGGCCTGATCGGTCTCGCCCCGGCGCAGGGCGTCGATGGCCGATTGCAGGCGTTCTGCACCCAGGTCGTCCCCCTCGTGGATCAGCTTTTCCTCCAGATCGGCCAGGCGCTGGCGCTCGGCCTCGAAGGCGCCTTCGGGGTCATTGATCTGGCGGGTCAGTTCGTCGATGCGGGCCTGCAGCCGGGCGCGTTCCTCCACCACATCGGTGCGGTCGAGTTCGGCCAGAATCCCGGCCTTCAACGCGCGCCGGATGCGGATGAAATCGGGGATGGTCAGCCGGGTCTGGGAGTCAGGGTTGGTCAGTTCGACCTGAAGCGGCGCAGGCGTGCGCCAGCGCGCCACAAACCGCGCCGCCGCCCCGGACAGGATCGCCCAGGCAGCACCTTAGATCGTCACCAGCGCGGCCGCCGCCCCGAGCACACCAGAATTGTCACCCAACCATTCGAGGAACACCATCCGCACAAGCCCCGGTCACCGCCCGCGTCACTCTGACCGACCGGCGGGGCGCTGGCAAGAACGGCGAAGCGGCTTGCGCGCCGGGGCCCGCGCCTGTGGGTCTGGCCGCGCGCGGGCGCGAAATGCGCGACCATGGGGCTGGTCGGCCTGTTGTGGCGGTGTGCCGTGGGGCCGCGGGGGGTGGCCAAGGGGGTGGTGGGCTGCGTTGCCCGCGGTCGGGAGAGGGCGAGGAGGTGTCGCCTCTGGTTGCGGTGGACCGGTTGGCGCAGGTCGATGGCGGGCACCTTTGAAGGGGCGCGCGCGGCGGGGGCATCGAGCCCCCTTCGCGCGCGTGGGCGGGCCTGCCCACACCCGCCCCAAGGGGGGGCACGTCCCCCTTGGGCATCCCCGTGAGCATTTTTGTAAGATGAAGCCGGGGTGGGGTGCATGCTGGTCTTGACCTTCCAGTTGCGGGAGGGATTATGTCCGGGGCATGAGCGATTCAGGGACGATTGACATGCCATTGGCCGAAGCCGAGACGAGCCTGCTGCGGGTGCAGCTTCAGAACCTCAATTGTGCGGGATGTGTGCGCCGGGCCGAGGCGGCCTTGCAGGCGGTTCCGGGGGTTGTGGGGGCGTCGGTCAATCTGGCCAATGCGACGGCAGATGTGGAGCTTGCGCCGGATGCCGAGGCCGGCGCCATCGAAGCCGGTCTGGCGCAAGCGGGGTATCCCGCGCGGCAGCAGGATGTCATGCTTGCGCTGGAGGGGATGAATTGCGCGTCTTGTGTCGGGCGCGTGGAGACTGCGTTGCTGTCGGTTCCGGGTGTGGTGCGGGCCGAGGTGAACCTGGCCAGTGAGCGGGCGCATGTGGCCGTGTTCGAGGGCGCGGTTGCGCCCGAGGCGCTGGCGCGGGCGACGGCGGCTGCGGGCTATCCGGGGCATCCGGTTGAGGCGGACGGGGGCGGGGCATCGGCCAGTGCCCGCCATGACGCCGAGGCAGCACGCATCCGGCGCGATTTCCTGGTGGCGGGTGTCCTGACCGTGCCGGTCTTCGTGCTGGAGATGGGGGGGCACATGGTGCCGGCCTTTCATCATTGGGTGCATCACACGATCGGCATGCAGGCAAGCTGGATGATCCAGTTCGTGCTGACCTCTCTGGTGTTGGCCTGGCCGGGGCGGATGTTCTATCTGCGCGGCTTTCCGGCACTGTGGCGGCGGGCGCCGGACATGAACAGTCTGGTGGCGCTGGGGACCTCGGCGGCCTGGGTCTATTCGGTGGTGGCGCTGTTTGCGCCCGGGGTGCTGCCCGAGGGCACGCGGGCGGTGTATTTCGAGGCGGCTGCGGTGATTGTCACGCTGATCCTGTTGGGGCGCTGGCTGGAGGCGCGGGCCAAGGGGCGCACCGGCGCGGCGATCGCGCGGTTGATCGGATTGCAACCGCGCACGGCGCGGGTTCTGCGCGACGGGGCCGAGGAGGAGGTGGCGCTGTCGGCCCTGCGCCCCGGGGACAGCATCCGTATCCGGCCTGGCGAGCGGGTGCCGGTGGATGGTGAGGTCATCGACGGGTCCAGCTTTGTCGACGAAAGCATGATCACCGGCGAGCCGGTGCCCGTGGAGAAGGGTGCGGGCGCATCGCTGGTGGGCGGCACGGTGAATGGCACCGGCAGCGTGGTGATGCGCGCGACCCATGTGGGTGCCGATACAGTGCTGGCGCAGATCATCCGCATGGTCGAGGCAGCGCAGGGGGCCAAGCTGCCTATTCAGGCGCTGGTGGACCGGGTGACGCTGTGGTTTGTCCCTGCAGTCATGGTGGTGGCGCTGGTCGCCGTGGCGGGCTGGTTGACCTTTGGTCCGGATCTGACCTTTGCATTGGTGGCGGGGGTGTCGGTGCTGATCATCGCCTGTCCCTGCGCCATGGGGCTGGCGACGCCGACCTCGGTCATGGTGGGGACGGGCCGTGCCGCCGAGCTGGGGGTTCTGTTCCGGAAGGGCACCGCCCTGCAGGGGTTGGAGAAGGTGCGCGTGGTGGCCTTTGACAAGACCGGGACCTTGACCGAAGGGCGGCCGGTGCTGACCGATCTGATGGTGGTCGAGGGGCAGGATGAGGGGGAGGCTCTGGCCATGGCGGCGGCGCTGGAGGCGCGCTCCGAGCATCCGATCGCCCGGGCGGTGGTGCAGGCGGCGCAGGAACGGGGTCTGGAGTTGCCTGCGGTGGAGGGGTTCGAGAGCATCACCGGTTTCGGGATCAGGGGCGCGGTTGGCGGGCGGTCGGTGCTGGTGGGCGCCACTCGGCTGATGGTGCGCGAGGAGGTTGAGACGGGCGCGCTGGCGCGCCGGGCCGAGGCGCTGGCCGCAGATGGGCGCAGCCCGCTCTGGCTGGCGCTGGACGGGCGCGCTGTGGCGCTCATCGCTGTGGCCGACCGTGTCAAGCCGGAGGCCGCCGCTGCGGTGGCCGCGTTGCAGGGCATGGGATTGGAATGTGCCATGATCTCGGGCGATGCGGAGGCGGTGGCGCGGTCGGTGGCGCGCGAGCTGGGCATCGCGCATGTGGTGGCCGAGGTGCTGCCCGAGGGCAAGGTTGCAGCGCTGGCCGAGTTGCGGGCGACGCATGGGCCGGTGGCCTTTGTCGGCGACGGGATCAATGACGCCCCCGCCCTGGCCGAAGCCGATGCCGGGATTGCCATTGGAACCGGCACCGATGTGGCGGTGGAGACGGCGGATGTGGTGCTGGCCTCGGGCGATCCGGCGCGGGTGGCGACGGCGGTGGCGGTGTCAAGGCTGACCATGCGCAACATCCGGCAGAACCTGTTCTGGGCTTTTGCCTATAACACCGCGCTGATCCCGGTGGCGGCGGGGGTCCTGTATCCGCTGACGGGGCTGCTGTTGAGCCCGGCGCTGGCGGCGGGGGCCATGGCGCTGTCCAGTGTCTTTGTGCTGTCGAATGCGCTGCGGTTGCGGTTCATCGTGCCGCAGCATGACCCGGTGGGCACGCGGCGCGCGCAGGAGGCGGTGGCATGAACATTGGCGATGTGGCCGACCGTGCCGGATTGCCGGCCAAGACGATCCGGTATTACGAGGAGATCGGGCTGATCACGCCTGCGCGGGCGGAGAATGGGTATCGCCGCTTTTCTGCGCGGGACCTGCACAAGCTGGCCTTCCTGAAGCGGGCGCGGGCACTGGGATTTTCGGTGGAGGAGTGCCGTCATCTGCTGGCGCTCTATGAGGATCAGGGCCGGGCGAGTGCTGATGTGAAGGCACTGGCGCAGGAGCATCTGGCGCGGATCGATGCCAAGCTGGAGGAGTTGGCCCAGATGCGGCGCACCCTGGCCGAGCTGATCGAAAGCTGCGCCGGGGACCACCGCCCGGATTGCCCGATCCTGGCCGATCTTGCGGCACAGGAGGCGACATCCGCCAAGGCTGGCGGGCGGTGATCCAGTGGAGCGCGCGATGCGCGCACGCCTTCTGGCGCTGCGCGCGGATTTGCGTTGCGCCTGTTGCGTCCCGGGCGCGCCCGGGGGGCGTTCAGAGCCCGTAGAGCGCGCCGAATTTTGCCTCGAGATACTCCAGCAGCGGGCCTTCGTCCGGGGTGAAGCCGCAGGCGGCTTCGATGGTGGCGCGCGGCTCACGCAGGGCGCCGTGGCGCTGGAGCTTTTCGCGCAGCCAGGCGGTGGGGGTGCCGAGGTCGCCGCGCGCCAGCCCTGCGTCCAGATCCGGCATTTCGGCGGCGAGGGCCTTGAACAGGCAGCCCGCGTAGACATTGCCCAGCGTATAGGTGGGGAAATAGCCGAACAGCCCCGCCGACCAGTGGACATCCTGCAAGAGCCCATTGGCGGGGCGGTCCACGGCCACGCTGAAATCGGCCTCGAACCGCAGGTTCCAGGCGTCTTCGAGGTCTTCGGCCTCGATCTCGCCGCGCAGCAGATCGCGTTCCAGGTCGAAGCGCATCATGATGTGCAGATTGTAGTGGATCTCGTCAGCCTCGGTGCGGATGTATCCGGCGTGCACGCGGTTGACGGCGGCGTGGAAGGCCTCGGCGTCCTGCAGGTTCAGCGGGCCGAATTCGGCCTGCATCTGATCGAACACCCAGCCGGTGAAGGCCCGCGAGCGGCCAAGCTGGTTTTCATAGATCCGGCTTTGGCTTTCATGCACCCCCATGGACACCCCGCGCCCCAGCGGCGAGAGCGCATAGGCCGGGTCCACCCCCTGTTCATAGGCGGCGTGGCCGACCTCATGGATGGTGGAGTAAAAGCAGTTGAAGGGTTCGGTTTCAACGACGCGGGTGGTGATGCGGACATCCTCGCCATGGCCGGCGCAGAACGGATGCACGGTCAGGTCCAGCCGGCCATGGGCGAAGTCATAGCCGAAGGCCTCGGCCAGTTTGCGGGCCAGACGCAGTTGGCCGTCCTGGGGGAAGGTGCCGCGCAGGGGTTCGGGGGCGGGCCGGTTCAAGATCTTTTCGCGCAGGGCCACAAGGCGCGGGCGCATCCGGTCGAACATGGCGGCCGTTTCAGCGCCCGAGGCGCCGGGTTCGTAATCCTGCATCAGCGCGTCATAAAGATCCCCCCCATCGGCGATGGCGGCGGCTTCCTCGCGCCGCAGGGCGATGACCTGGCGCAGGATGGGCAGGAAGGCGGCCACGTCATCGTTGCGGCGCGCCTCGGCCCAGATTTCCTGGCCCATGGCGGTGACGCGGGCGAGTTCGGCGGCCAGACGGTCCGGCACGCGGGTGTTGCGGGCGTAGGCGCGGCGCAGCTCACGCAGGGCGGCGGTGCCGGCGTCGTCCGGGGCCTCGGCCGCCTCCAGCCATTCACCAATGCGCGGGTCGGTGCGGCGCTGGTGCAGCACGGTTTCCAGCGCGGCCAGTTCCTCGGACCGCAGATGGGCGGCGCCATGGGGCATCATGGTGCGCTGGTCCCAGCCAAGGCGCGTCATCACATTGTCCAGCGCCGCCGTATCGCGCGCATGGGCCATCAGATTCTCGAAGGCGGTCATCCAGGGTCCTTCCTGCCAGAAAGCGAGACTTTCGGCAGCACCCTAGGGCGCGTTGCGGCGCGCGGCAAGGTGCCCAGCGCCCCGGTTCAGCCCGGTTGCGCGGCGGGAAACACGCTGTGCGCCGTCGGGGGGACATCGTCCCGGGCGGCCCGCACGGCCTGTGCTATCCGCGCCAGATGCCCGTCCCAAGTGCCGCAGCATCCGCCCCAGATATCGACATGGGGAAACCGGCGCGCCAGATCGCCCATCATCACCGCCAGTTCGTCGGGGTCGCCTTCTTCGATGTGATTGAGCTTGCACAGGGCGATCTTGTCCATCCGGGCCGCATTGGGGCGAAATGCGCGCAGGCGCCGTGTCCAGTCGCCGGGTTCGAGCGCGGGTTCGAACTCCAGCGGATGGGAGCAGTTGATGCCATAGGAGTCCGGGCGCGCCGCGCCTGCTTGCGCATCGGTGGCCTCGATCGCTTCGCGCAGCGTCGGCCCCGAGCGCAGCCGGTGATCGCCGGTCAGGGTGAAATGCAGGTTCAGCGGCAATCCGGCCCGCGCGGCGGCGCGGCTGACGCCCACGGCCTCGGGGATGTTGTTGAAGGTTGCGGCCCAGACCAGATCGACCCCAAGCGCGCGCAGGGTTTCAAGCTGGATCGCGTGGTACTCCTCGGCTGCGGTTTCGGTGATGTCCTGGTTCAGCGCATAGGCATCGCCGCGCGGGCCGACGATTCCGCAGATGACGATATGCGGCAGCTCACCCGCATAGGGCGCCGAGACCTCGCGCAGGAAACCGATGCAGCGCGCCTGCATGTCGGCCAGCGCTTCGGCACTGTAGCCCAGCTTGGCGCCCCAGTCAGGGCTGGCGCGATAGTCGAAGCCGGCCAGCATGGCGCCGAAGCCGTGCGCGGCCGCCGTGTCCAGAACCTTGTGATACATGCCGCGCAGCTGCGATACCGCATCGGCGTTGTCCATCAGTTCGAACATGGCGAAATCACGCAGTTCGTGGCCGTAGCGAAACATGATCTCGGTCTCAGTGCCGCCTTCGGTCAGGTACTGAAGGCCTGCCTGCGCGGGAACGAACGGTCGGGAATGCACCATCGTCAGCCCTCCGTTTTTCACGAAAGCCGGAAGGATACCACGGTTGCCGGGTCCGCGTCAAAACCGGTGGTGCTGCCCTGACGCCCGTTCAGCCGCGCAGGCTGGCCATGCGGGGGTATTGCGCCAGATGCCGGGCGCGGATGATAAGCACGAACAGCATGATCGCCGTGCCCTGATGGGCGATGGCCAGATGCCAGGGCGCGGCCTGCATCACCGTGGCGATGCCCAGGGCGACCTGCGCGGCCAGAACGGCGAACATGGTGTTGAAGGCCGCCCGCGTGGCCGGGTGGGGTGAGCGGCGCCCGCGCAGCCAGACGATCACGCCAAAGAGCGCCAGCAGATACCCCGCCTTGCGGTGGATGAATTGCGTGGTCGCCGGGTTTTCGAAGAAATTGACCCACAGGGGGGTCATCTCGAACAGCTCGGGCGGGATGAAGACGCCATGCATCAGCGGCCAGTCGGTATAGCCTGCGCCGGCGCGGATGCCTGCCACCAGCGCGCCCAGGATGATCTGCAGAAAGGCGAAATGCATCAGCCCGGTGGACATGGAGTAAAGCCGCCCCTCGCGCGCGCGGCGGGCCTGCATGAGGTCAGCTTCGGACCGGCCCAGCGCGAACACATACCAGGCGATCATGCCCAGGATCACAAAGGCCAGCCCCAGATGCACTGCCAGCCGATACGATGCCACGGCGATCATGCCTTCGGTCAGCCCCGAAGCCACCATCCACCATCCGATCGCTCCCTGAACGCCCCCCAGCGCGCCCAGCGCCAGCAGGCGCGGGGTCCAGCCGCTGGGGATGCGTTTTGTCAGCCAGAAGAACGCAAAGCCCAACCCCCAGACCAGCCCGATCAGCCGCCCCAGTTGCCGGTGCCCCCATTCCCACCAGTAGATGATCTTGAACTCCTCCATGGTCATGCCGCGGTTCATCAGCGCGTATTGATCGATCTGGCGGTATTTCTCGAATTCCTCCTGCCACATGGCCTCGTTCAGCGGCGGGAGCGCGCCGGTGACCGGGCGCCATTCGGTGATCGACAGGCCGGAGTCCGTCAGCCGCGTCATGCCGCCCACAACGATCATCACCGCCACCAGTGCAAACAGCACCACCAGCCAGCCGCGGATCATGGCGCGCGCGCGCGACCGGGCCGGGGCGGCGGGGGACGGTTTCGCGGCTGTGGGGCTGGCGACCTCCTCGAAGATCGAGCGCTTGTTCTGTGGCATGGTGTCAGGCTCCGTAAGCGGCGATGCGCCTTTGTGCGGCGATAGCTAGACCGCGGCTGCGGGGGCTTCAAGAGCGCCCGGCGCGGCGCGGCGTCTCAGGCAATGCGCCGGAACTCCGAACGCTCCTGCGCATTGTCGAAGAAAGGGACCGAGTCCGGCTTGCCGCCATCGCGCAGGCAGGCCTCGGCCTCGGCCAGGACAACTTCGGTGATGAAGGGCAGGTTCAGATGCCGCGCCGTGGAAAAGGGCACCCATTGCAGATGGCTCAGCTCCTCGCAGGCGGCGGAGAAATCGGTCGGATCGCCCTGCACCCGCGTGGCATCGGCCAGAAAGAAGCGCGCATCGAAACGGCGCGGGCGGCCCGGCGGCGTGATGGCGCGAAACACGAATGTCAGCGCATCGGCGGCGGGCAGCATTCCGCGCGCGGCGAACTGTGCCCAGTCCGGGTGCGGGGGGCCGGGCCAGACCCCGGGCGTGCCCAGCATCAGGCCGGTTTCCTCCCACAACTCGCGGATGGCGGCGGCGGCCAGGGTGGCGGCGCGCATGCCGCCTTCGGCCTCCAGCCGCGCGGTGCAGAGCGGCGACAGGTCGGTGCCCAGCGGCACCTGTGCGTCATCAGGGTCCACGGCGCCGCCGGGAAAGACGAACTTGTCCGGCATGAAGGCCGCGCTGGCCCCGCGCTGGCCCATCAGCACCTGCGGGCCATCGGCATGGTCACGCACCAGCATGATCGTGGCGGCATGGCGGATGGCGGTCTTGTCGATGGCGGGGGCCGTGCTCACCTGTTGCTGCCTCCGAAGCCGTGCATCCGGCGGGACCACTGGATCGCCACCATCATCCCCTTGAAACGCGGCAGCAGGTAAAGCGACATCGCCACCACCAGGGTTGCGATGAAGGCAAAGAGCAGCACCGGGTTCGGATCATAGGTGAACAGCAGCCACACCATGAGCGAGACCGCCACCTTGCCGGTGACGGTCAGCGTCAGATAGGCGGGGCCGTCATCGGCGCGCTGGTGGTGGAGTTCCTCATGGCAATGGGGGCAATTGTCCCGGACCTTCAGGTAACGGTGCAGCATCGCCCCTTCGCCACAGGCGGGGCAACGCAGCGCCATGCCGCGGCGGATCGCGGGCCATACGGGGCGGTCGTCTTCGGGCTGCGGGGCAGGGGATTCGGCAAGGCTCATGTCGGCTCCTGTGTTTGGTCAGGGATGTAGCATGCGGCGTGGCAAATGTCAGGGTGGCAGGCGCGCGCTTTCGTGAACGGCCAGGGCGCGACGGAACCGGGGGGGCGGGGCGTGTGTCCCAATAACCCGGCGCAAAAGCGCGCCGGGCAGACCCTACGGAAAGGAAGCTGCGATGATCACCTCCAACACCCGCGCGTTTCGGATGCTGGCGCTTGGCGCTCTGGCGCTGGGGCTGGGCACGGCCATGGCCGAGGCCCGCAGCCATGGCTGGCAATCGGGCGCCGACTGGCCCGCCTTCGAAGAGCTCGATGCCGCAGGCGACGGTGTCATCAGCCGCGCGGAATTCGGCGAGTTCATCGAAAGCCGCATGGCCGAGCGTCAGGAAAACCGCGCGGCACGGATGGAGCGCGCCCGCGACGCGCGGCTGGACGCCATGGTTGATCACCTGATGCAGGAGGCCGAAGACGGCACGCTGGATGCCGAGGCCCTGCGCGCAGGGCTGGAAAGCTGGATGGCCGATCAGCGCGCGCAGATGGAGACCCGGCGCGCGGCCCGTGCCGAAGGCGGAACCCGTGGTGAGCGTGCCGGGCAGATGCCGCGCCGCGGCTGGCACCGGTCCGAGGGTTCGCGCGATCCTGCGCGCGCCAATGAGCGGATGTTCGACCGGATCGATTCGGATGGTGACGGGGTGATCTCGCCCGCCGAATATGACGCGGCGGTGGAACGCATGGCCGAACGCGCGGCCCGGCGTGGCGCCGGGCGCGACGGCGCCGCAGACTGACCCTTGGCATGGCCGCGCGGATGTGCGCTTGCGCTTCGGCGCGGCCTGACCTAGCGCAGGGGCGGCATGGACCCGTTGACCACATCAACCGGCGCCGAGCCGGATGCCGCATTGCTGGCGCGCTACGCCCGCGGCGATGCCGCCGCCGCCCGGTTGCTGGCCGAACGCCTGGCGCCGATGGTGCTGCGCTTTGCCACGCGCATGCTGGGCGGCGACCGCGCCGAGGCCGAGGATGTTACCCAGGAGGCCATGTTGCGCCTGTGGCGCCAGGCCCCGCAGTGGCAGGCCGATGGCGCGGCGAAACCTGCGACATGGGTGTATCGGGTGGCGGCCAATCTGTGCACCGACCGGCTGCGCCGCCGCGCCCGGCGTCGGCATTTGCCGCTGGAGGCTGCGGCCGACCCGCCGGACCCCGGCTCCAGTGCCGCCGCGCAGATCATGGACGCCACCCGCGCCGCCGCATTGGAAGCCGCATTGGCCAGCCTGCCCGAACGCCAGCGGCAGGCGGTCATCCTGCGTCACATCGAGGGTCTGGCCAACCCGGAGATTGCGCAGATCATGGACACCGGGGTCGAGGCGGTCGAAAGTCTGCTGGCAAGGGGCAAACGCGCGCTGCAGGCCCGGCTGGCCGGAAAGCGCCCGGAATTGGGGTATGATGACGATGAAGACACCTGAACAGGATCCCGCCGACACGCTGGCCCCGTATTTCGCCGCCGCCCGTGCCAAGGCCCCGGCGCCTTCGGACGAATTGATGGCGCGGGTCATGGCGGATGCCGCGGCCGTGCAGCAGGGGCGCATTGGCGCGGGTCAGCCGCGCGCCGGGGTCCTGGCCCGGCTGTCCGCCGCCCTTGTGCCGCTGGCCCCGCGCCGCCCTCTGGCCGGGGGGCTGGGGATGGCGGGGGTGGCGCTGTGCGGGCTGTGGCTGGGCTTTGCCGCGCCGGGGCCTCTGGGGCAGGTAGAGGCGTTGCTCTGGGGCAGCGCCGGGCCTGACGCGGAACTGGAGCTGCTGCTGGCCGAACTGACCCCTGATTTCGGAGATCTGCCATGACCCCGCCGCCGTCACCGCCACCATCGCCACCGCGTAATCCGGGCTGGATGAAGCTGCTGCTGGCGGTA
This sequence comes from Rhabdonatronobacter sediminivivens, assembly GCF_013415485.1. Lineage (GTDB taxonomy): Bacteria > Pseudomonadota > Alphaproteobacteria > Rhodobacterales > Rhodobacteraceae > Rhabdonatronobacter > Rhabdonatronobacter sediminivivens. The sequence continues at coordinate 29,115 of NZ_JACBXS010000005.1, forward strand.
TCGCTGGCGCTGAACCTGGGCGTCGCCGGGGTTCTGGGCGGTCTGGCCCTGCGCCACGCGGCCGATGCCCCGCCGCCGGACCTGCAGCGCGGTGCTGCGCCGCAGGGGCTGAGTCTGCGCCACGCCGTTGCCGCCCTGCCGGATGCAGAGCGGCGCGCATTGCGCCAGTCCTGGCGGGCCGATATGCAAACCGCGCGGCAAGAGGCCCCGGCAACCCCGCCGGTGGCCGATGTGCTGGCCCTGCTGCGCGCCGATGATCTGGACCAGACCGCCCTGCGCGCGGCGCTGGAGGCCCCGCAGGCGCGCGCGGTCGCCGCCGGGCGGGCGGGGGCGGCGCTGCTGGTGGCGCAACTGGCCGAAATGGACCCTGCCGCGCGTGCGGCCTATGCTGATCGGCTGGAGGAACGCCTGACCGAGGGTCGCAGCCGCTGGCGCGGGCGCCCCGGGGGCGGGTAGTCGCCCGGGCCTCTGATTCGACCGCGCGCCCGGGCTTGCCGATGCAATTGCGCCTCATCGCGGGCGAAGGCTGCATGAAATCGCCCGTGATGCCCTGCTGCCGTGGGCTGGGCGGTTGACACCGGGGTGTGACAGGGTAAAAGGCGCCACGAGATTTGCGCGGGCGTCCCGCCGTCGCCCGTATCAGGAGGCAGACCAATGGCAAAACCGACGACGATCAAGATCCGTCTGAATTCGACGGCGGGCACCGGCCACTTCTATGTGACCAAGAAAAACGCCCGCACCATGACCGAGAAGATGACCATCCGCAAGTTCGACCCCGTTGCGCGCAAGCATGTCGAATACAAGGAAGGCAAGATCAAGTAAGCCGCAGTTGCGGCGAGGGACTGACACGCAGGCCGCCCCATGGGCGGCCTTTGTCGTTATGGCGCTTGCGCGTCGGGCAGTGGCACCCCAGGGTTCGGCCGGGCAGAGCGCCCACGAGCCACGCCCCACCCACCCACCCGCGTGCCTCGTGGGCGCTGCGTGGCGCCGGGATGGCGGGCGGGGCGCGCTGATCAGAAGCGGGAGTTGACGCCCAGGAACATGTCCAGCGACTCGCTCTCATGCAGGCTGACATTCGAGCGTGTGCGCGAGAATTGCAGGTTCAAGCTGGGTGAGAACCCCATGTATTCGACCTCTTCCAGACTGGCCGACAGGCCGATCCGCCCGGTCAGATCCCGCCGCCCGTCCGGTTGCAGGATGTTTTCCGGAAAGCGGCGCTGTTCGATATCCAGAGTCGAGGACAGGCGCACCCCCATGACGGGTTCGGCCATGACATAGGTCACCTGCGCGCGATGCGCGGTGTTCTGGACATTGGTCGCCTGGGCCTGAGTCTCACGCCAGGAGGCCGCAGCGAAGAGCCGTGCGCCGCTGTCGAAGGCATGGGCCACATCGGCCTGCAGCCCGTAGCTGGTCGATGACCGCGCCGCGCTGTCCAGCCGGTTCTGCCGCTGCGTGCTGAGGGTCAGGCGCAGGTTGGTCTGCGGGGTGATCATGGTGCTGCGCGACAGTTGCAGCCGGGCCGAGTTGCTGAGCAGGTCGCCGCCATACCAGGTCCGGCCCAGCCGCCCGGTGATCTCATAGACGGCGCCATCTTCGGACAGGGCAAAACGATGCGCGAGGCCGATCTCGATGGTCTGGCGGGCGAAGTCACGGTTGCGGGCGTCGGGGGCGATCTCGCGCGCCTTGCTGGACAGGCGATAGTTGCGGGTGCTCAGCGCGGCAAGGGCAAAGGTGGCGCTTTGCCGCGATGCCCTGAGCCGGTAGCGCAGCCCCATGTCCACCCCGATTTCGGTGCCCGAGAGCGCGCGCGCGGTCCCGTCCAGGCGGAAGGGCAGGCCGAAAATCTCGATCGTTTCGGAGCTGCTGCCGTCATTGACGTTCGAAGATCCGGTGACGCCAAGGTTGAAGTGCAACTCCAGCGGGTTGGCACGGCGCACCTGCAGAAAATTGCGTTCGGCGATCTCGCGCGTTTCGGCATCGGGGGCGGTGTGGGCGGCGCGGCGCAGCCACCATTGCGCGCGGGTATGGGCGCCGTGGTGGAAATCGGCGCGGCCGGAAAGCATGGCGGCTTCGAACCGCAGCATGTCGTTCGAGGCCGTGGCATAGGCGGCGCGGGCGTGCTGGCGCGATTCCGGGTAATCGCCCTGCTGTTGCAGCGCGGCGGCCAGCAGGACCAGCGCTTCGGGGTCCTGCGGGTCAACCGCGACAAGCGCCCGGGCCATCGCCATTGCGACATCCGGGCGCCCCTGGGCCAGAAGCTGGCGGCCGAAGTTCAGCGACTGGTCGCGGCCCAGGGTGATCTCTTGTGGTTCTGCCCGCGCTTGTGATCCGGGCAGCGGTAGCGCCACTGCCAGGGCCAGAAGGAACAGAGGCAGGAGTAGGCGGTGGCACGTCATGGAGGGCAGGTCAGTCCACGCGCCGAGCGAGGAAAGCGCCGCGTTCGATGACGCGCGGCAATGATGGGTCGTCCAACTCCAGCACGAGAGTTCCGCCTGTCGCCGCCGCATGATCTCCTGCGATCAAACCGGTGTAAGTGCCTTGACTTTCGCGAATATCCAAGCCGTCACGATCATCGAGACCGTCGAGTACACCAACCGCGCTGCCCTCGAAGCTGCCAAATTCGTCAATGTCCGTGATTACCAAGACAATCCGTTCGCCCGTGCGAACACCGGTTTCGACATCAACCCGGTCGATGAAGCCTTCGATGTCGCCGTTCCGATCATCGTAGAAGTCCAAGTAAAGTTCCGTTCGCCCTCGTGTTCGCGTGACGCTTGATCCTCTTGTCAACAGACCGGCATAGGAGCCGCGATGGGTCATCTGGGTATTGACCGGAAGGTCCGGGATCGAGTCGCGTCCGACATAGGTGCCGCCGAACTCGGTTCCGAGCCGCACCCCTGTCGCAACAACTGCGGCGCTTACAGCGTTTTCGGAATCAATGCCGACGAAGGCGAGGTACTGCCGGGCGCTGGCATCACCGGGGACGTCCACGTTGGAGTCCGGGCTGACGTAAGCTGCAAATCCCGGCAGGTCCGACCCCTGGTCGCGGGTGAAATCACCTATGAAGTCGAAGGGATCCCCCTGCACATTCAATGTATCGGTTTCGGGATCATAGGTCATCAAGATGACGTCGCCGCCGACCCGGACGAGGTCCTCGGCGGTTGCTCCATTCCGATCGCCGGTGTCGTCATCCGCGGGAGGCGCCGGGTTCAGGCCGCCGCCGCCGCCAATGGGCCGCGCTGCGTTGTCTCCGGTGCCTGTATCGCTGGTTTTGCTGCCACATGCCGCAAGGGCTGCGCAGCACAGAAGTGTAATCGCAAATCTGTTCATTTTGTCCGACCGTTTCTGCTCTGGCCTCGTTTTTGTTCCTCATTTCTACGCGATTGAGATACGTTTGGATAGCTGGCACTTCGGCGCCGGGGCCAAGGCTGGGGTAAATCTGCAACAGCGCTGGCTGTTTCCACGCGGGTGGCGTTTCGGGCGGACGCAGGGGCGGACCTCCGGGACAAACAAAAAGGGTCGGCGCCTGGCGCCGACCCTGCGTGGTCATTCCGCTGTGGGGCAGGGTTATTCCTGCTGGCCCAGGAACATCAGCAGGAACTGGAACATGTTCAGGAAGCTGATGTAGAGGCTGAGCGCGCCGTCGATGGCGGCCTTGTCCAGCCATTCCTGATCGCCCGCGGCAGCATGGGCGACATAGTCGCTCTTGATCTGCTGGGTGTAGAAGGCGGTCAGGCCAGCAAAGACCAGCACGCCGATGGCCGAGATGGCGAACATCATGGCGGGCGACTGCAGGAAGATGTTGATCACGATCGCCACGATCAGGCCGATGACACCCATGATCAGGAAGGTGCCCATCCCCGACAGGTCCCGCTGCGTGGTGTAGCCCCAGAGGCTGAGCCCGCCAAACGCAATCGCGGTCACCAGGAAGGTCTGGGCGATGGAGTAGGAGGTGAACACCAGGAAGATCGAGCTGAGCGACAGGCCGATGGCGGTGGCGAAGATGAAGAAGCCCAGTTGCACCCCGGCGGCCGACGCCTTGCGCATCAGCGCGCCCCAGCCGAACAGGATGAAGGCCAGCGGTGCGAACATGATCACCCAGCGCAGCGGCGAGGCATAGATCGCCGCGCCCAGTCCGTTCAGGTAGGTTCCGTTGGGAAGCTGAGCCGCCGCCATGGACGGATCCGATGTGGTTGCCAGCCCGGCGATCGCCCAGGCTGCAAGGCCGGTGATCAGCATGCCCACGGACATGGTGCCGTAGACCTTGTTCATGTGGGCGCGCAGCCCCGCGTCGATCGCGGCAGAGCGTGCGCCGGCGGCACCCGTCCGCATCGTTTGATATTCAGCCATTCGCATCCTCCGTAAATTCCGGTGTCAGGGTCAGCGCCCCGTTGCACGTAATATTGTTGGTGTTCCCGCAGGTTTCAAGGAAATCCGGCACCTGCGCTACATAAAACGCCGTGAACTTGACCGGATGCCCGGTTCATGTCCCGTTCGCGGGCGTGATCAGGGCGCAATGCGGATGACGACCTTGCCTGTGGCCTTGCGGTTGCGCAGCAGCTCCAGCCCCTCGGCGACCTGATCGAACGGCAGGATCGCGCCGATATGGGGCGAGATCCGGCCCCCCGCATACCAGTCCAGTAGGGTGCGCAGGCTGTCGGTCAGCACCTGCGGGGCAAAGCGCAGATACCCGCCCCAATACAGCCCCAGGACCGAGATGTTCTTGACCAGCAGCAGGTTGCCGGGAAATTGCGGCACCTGACCGCCGGCGAAACCGATGGTCAGGAAGCGGCCCTCGGGGTTGAGCCCGCGCAGCGCCGGTGTGGCCAGCGGCTCGCCGATGGCGTCATAGACCACATCGACACCGCCCAGTTCCCGGCAGGCGGCGCGCAGATCAAGGCCGTCGCTGTCCAGTGTGATTTCGGCCCCGGCGGCGCGGGCGATGGCCAGACGGTCGGCCCCGCGGGCGACGGCGATGACCCGCGCGCCCATCTGTGCGCCGATCTCCACGGCCGTCAGCCCCACGCCCCCGGCAGCCCCCAGCACCAGCAGTGTTTCGCCCGGTTGCAGCCGGGCCTTGTGATCCAGCGCCAGATGCGAGGTGCCATAGGCAATCTGGAACCCCGCGGCCTGCTCCATGGGCATGGCATCGGGCAGGGGCAGGCAATGGGCCGCGGGGCAGGTTACGTATTCGGCCAATCCGCCCGCGCCGGTAAAGGCGGCCACCCGCGCGCCAGGGGCCAGGCCGGTGACATCCGGCCCGCAGGCATCGATTACCCCGGCGACCTCCATTCCCGGCACAAAGGGCAGGGCAGGGGTGTCCTGATAGGTGCCCCGGATCATCAGCAGATCGGCGAAGTTCAGGCCGCAGGCGGCCACGCGGATGCGCACCTCCTGCGCGGCGGGCTGGGGCAGGGCAACCTGATCAAGCTCCGGGGTGGTGTCATGGCTGGACAGGACAAGGGCGCGCATCGGTCTCTCCGTTCGGGGCGGGAGATGTGTTTAGGGCCGAGGGGGGTGGCTCGGCAAGTCGGAGCGGGGCGCAATTGCATTTTGCAGCGAAATGCGGTGCAGGGGGGGGCGGTATTTGCAAAATGCAAAGGGCTTCGCGGGCAGGCGCGGCCTGGTGCATGGTTTGGCGCAGGGTTCCGTAACGTCAATATGGCAAATTCTTGCAGTAAACGCAGGAATTTGGTTTCTTGACGTGCAGGAGAGCGGTTGAGGCGAATTACTTTTGGCACGGAAATTGCTGGAGAAGTGATGGGGCGATGCGGTCGGCCGTGTAGTCGACTGGGCGATGCTGCTGCATGGGCCCCAATGGCGCTGGGTATGGTGGCTCCCGTTTCGTGGGCAATGACCGCCAATCGGCGCCGGTACAGTGTCTGCGCATGTGTTGCAGGGTAAGGTGAGGTAGGTTATGAAGCATCCCGTTGATATTCACGTTGGCAAGCGTATCCGCCAGCAGCGCTGGGTTCTGGGAATGACCCAGCAGCAGCTTGCCGATGCTGTCGGGATCAAGTTTCAGCAGATCCAGAAATACGAGACCGGGACCAACCGCGTGTCCGCGTCGCGGCTCTGGGACATCTCCAACGCCATGAGCGTGCCGATCTCCTTTTTCTTCGATGGTCTGGAGGTGAGCGATCACAGCAAGACCAACGCAGCCGGCATCGCGCTGGAAAGCAAGGAGGCCATGGAACTGGTCCGGGCGTTCTATGCCATCCCCGAGCATCAGCGTCGCCGTCTGGTGGACCTGGCGCGGGTGCTGGGCAGCACTGACGCGGCCTGACGCCCGGATGCGGCTTCGGGGGCTTCCGGTGGCGCGACGGATCGGCTAGGCAGCGGGGGAGCTTTCCCTGCCGTAACCGGAGTCCCGGATGCCCCTGTCCCGCCATGACCTTTCCGAGCCCATCCGCCGCCAGTTGATCGACCTTGCCGGGGCGCTGGCCGATGCGGCGCGGGCTCCGACCTTGCAGTATTTCCGCACCTCGGCACTCAGTATCGACGACAAGGCCGATCCGCAGGGCCGGTTCGACCCTGTGACCGCCGCCGATCGCGCGGCAGAATCGGCGATCCGCGATCATCTGGCCGCCACCCGCCCCGAAGACGGCATCCTGGGCGAGGAATTTGCCCCGACCTCCGGCACCTCGGGTCTGACCTGGATCATCGACCCCATCGACGGCACCCGTGGTTACATGAGCGGCACGCCAACCTGGGGCGTGCTGGTCGCGCTGGCAGATGCCGAAGGGCCGTTTCTGGGGGTGATCGACCAGCCCTATATCGGCGAGCGTTTCATCGGCGGGCTGGGGCAGGCGCAGGTCTCCGGCCCCATGGGCACCGCGCCCCTGCGCTGCCGCCCCGCGCGCGCCCTGGCCGATGCGGTGCTGTTTTCCACCTTCCCCGAGGTCGGCACCCCCGCCGAGGGCGCCGCCTTTGCCCGCGTCGCCGCACAGGCCCGGCTGACCCGCTATGGCACCGATTGCTACGCCTATGCCCTGCTGGCCGCCGGGCAGATCGATCTGGTGATCGAGGCCGGGCTGAAACCCTATGACGTGGCCGCACCCATGGCGGTGATCCATGCCGCCGGAGGGATCGTTACCGATTGGCAGGGCGGCGATGCGGCTCCCGGGGGGCAGGTGCTGGCGGCCTCCAGCCCCGAGTTGCACGCCGAGGCCATGGCGCTGCTGAACGCCTGAACCTCAGGTCACGCGGGCGCGGGTGCGGTAGTCGGGCCGGTCCCATTCGCGCCCGTCCATCACCGCGGCCAGATGCGCAATGGCCGCGTCAACATCCTGCGCGCGCAGATAGAGCGGCGTGAAGCCGAAGCGCAGGATATCCGGCGCGCGAAAATCGCCGATCACCCCGCGCGCGATCAGCGCCTGCATGATGGCATACCCCTCAGGGTGGCGGAAACTGACCTGGCTGCCGCGCTCTGCGGGGTCGCGCGGGGTGGCCAGCTCCAGATCGGGGCAGGCGGCCTCGACGCCGCTGATGAAACGGTCCTGCAGCTCCAGCGAACGCGCGCGCACTTCGCCCATGTCCACATGGTCCCATACGTCCAGAGCGGCCTCCAGCGCGGCCATCTGCAGCACCGGCGGGGTGCCCACGCGCATCCGCTCCACCCCGCGCGCCGGGCGATAGGTCAGATCGAAGGCAAAGGGTTCCTCATGCCCCAGCCAGCCCGAAAGGGCCGGGCGCGCGGTCTCGGCATGGCGGGGGGCGACATAGATGAAGGCCGGGCCGCCGGGGCCCGCGTTCAGATACTTGTAGGTGCAGCCCACGGCGAAATCGGCGCCCGTTCCTGCCACATCCACCGCAAAGGCCCCGGCGGAATGGGCCAGGTCCCAGACCACCAGCGCCCCCGCGGCATGGGCGCGCCGGGTCAGCGCGGCCATGTCATGGCGCCGGCCCGTGCGGTAATCCACCTCGGTCAGCATCAGCACCGCGACCGAGCCGTCAATGGCCTCTTCCACATCGGCGGGCGGGACGGTGCGCAGCTCATATCCATCGCCCAGGGTGCGGCACAGCCCCTCGGCCATATAGAGGTCGGTGGGAAAGTTGCCGGTATCCGACAGGATCACGCGGCGCCCGGGCATCATCTCCAGCGCCGAGGCCAGCGCCTGATAGACCTTGATCGACAGCGTGTCGCCCAGCACCACATGCCCCGGTTCGGCCCCGATCAGCTGCCCGATCCGGTCGCCGATCCGGCTGGGCATCTCCATCCACCCGGCGCGATTCCAGCCTGTGATGACCATCTTGCCCCATTCCTGGGTCATCACCTGGCCCACACGGGCGCTTGCGGCACGGGGCAGCGGACCAAGCGAGTTGCCGTCCAGATAGATCACGCCCTCGGGCAGGTCGAACAGGGCGCGGGTGGCATCAAAATCGGTGGGCATGGGCTGGGCTCCGCACAAGGGGTATGCGGCCGTTTTACCACCGCGCCCCGGCAAGGGAACCCCCCGGCAGTGCCGCGCGCCAGATGGCCCAGCCCATGGCCAGAGTTCCCGCCCCCGCCGCCAGGGCGACCACAGGCGTGTCACCCAGGTTCGCCACCAGCACACCCACCAAGGCCCAGATCACCGTCAGCCCATACAGCGCCGAGCGTCCCAGCCGCAACTGCACGCCCACCCCGATGGCCAGCGCCAGCGCCAGAGACAGCAGCGCCGCTGCCACCGGGCCGGTCACGCCAAAGCCCGCCAGCATCAACCCAACCGAGACGCAGCTGGCCGCCGTCAGCCAGCCCGCATAGATGGCCACCGGCGCCGCGCCCAGCCAGCGCGCCAGTCCGTCGCCCTGCGGCACCCGCCACAGCGCGGCCAATGCACCGGCCAGCATGATCCAGATCAGCACCGTGGCCCAGACCGCCGATGCGTTCGCCACCGCGATCCAGCCGCTGCCCACGCCCAGGCTGATGATCAACGCTGCGCGCGGCGCGTCCCATGCCGGGTCCGCGCGCCGCGCCAGCAAGCCGGTCACCGCCAGCGCAATCAGCCACAGATAGATCAACCCCCAGATGCCAAAGGCATAGCCCGCAGGCTGCACCGGCGGATTGCGCTGCGGGTTGGGGAACAGGTCCGGGTCGAACCCGCTGAACCCGTCGGTCAGATAGGGCGAGACCACGAAGGCCAGTATCACCAGCAGCACTAGTGCCGCGCGCAGGGACGCCATAGAGATCATCGCCATCATCCTTCTGCCACATGCTTATCGCCAACACGCACCCGCCGCCAGGGTTCCCCCTGCCCATGCCCTTTGCATGGGCAGCGCCCCCGAGGCGCGCGTTGGGTGGGTGGGTGGGCGCGGCTCGGGGGCGCTTTATCGCCGCCACAGGTCCCGCTCAGGCCTGCGCCGCCAGTGCGCCTGCCAGATCGCCATATCCGGTGAGGCGCCTCTCATAGGCCAGCCCCAGCCGCGCGGCGCAATCATGCGCGCGGCGGTCCAGATCCGGATCATCGGTCTGGGCCAGATAGACCAGCTTTTCATAATTGCCGAACATCATCGGGATCAGCTCGGGATGGCGGTCGAAACCCATGGCTTTCCAGACAAAGGCATCGAACTGCCGCACCAGGAAATCGGTCAGATAGAAGGCAGTGATCTCCGAGTCCGCATGGGCGTCAAACCGCTCCACCCCCTCGAAGAAGGCATAGCAATGCGGCCCCGCCACCATGTCCACCCCCAGCGCCGCGCAGCGGGCCTGCAACAGCCCGCCGGTGCCGCAATCGGCATAGACGACGAAAATGCGGGCATAGCGGTCACGGAACCGCGCCACCGCCGCCTCGACGGCATCGGGGATGCGCTCCGGCCACAGATGCAGGTTCGCAGGCAGGCAATGCAGGTCCATATGATCCCAGCCATTTGCGGCCTTCAGCGCCAGGATCTCGCGCGCCAGCGCGCCGCAGGCCAGCAGCAGAACCCGCCCGCCCGCGCGCGCGTCCAGCCCGGTTTCCGTCAGCACCTTGTCGTCAATGCTCATGCCTTGCGCTCCGCAGCCTTCGCCGCATTCCACAATGCATCCATTTCGGCCAGATCGCTGTCCTGCGGGCGACGTCCCGCGTCCGCCAGCGCCGCTTCGATGAACCGGAAGCGGCGGGTGAACTTGGCATTGGCCCCGCGCAGGGCCGCTTCGGGGTCCACATCCAGATGCCGCGCCAGATTGGCCATGACGAACAGCAGATCGCCGAATTCCTCGGCCACCTTCTCGGCGGGCAGGCTGTCGCGCGCCTCGACCAGCTCGCGCGTTTCCTCGGCGATCTTGTCCAGCACCTGGCCCGCATCGGGCCAGTCAAACCCCACCCGCGCCGCGCGTTTCTGCAGCTTCACCGCCCGCATCAGCGCCGGAAGGCCCAGCGCCACATCATCCAGCACGCCGCCCGCCCCGCGCCGGGCGCGCTCGGTTTCCTTCACCCGCTCCCAGTCGCGGGTCTGCTGCGCCGCGCTCTTGTCGCGCGATTCGGTGCCGAACACATGCGGGTGGCGCGCAACCATCTTGTCACCGATCCCGCGGGCGATCTCGTCAAAGCCGAAATGCCCGGCGTCCTCGGCCATCTGGGCATGATAGACCACCTGCAGCAGCAGATCGCCCAGCTCGGCGCGCAGCTCCGGCCAGTCCTGGCGCTCGATCGCGTCGGCGACCTCGTAGGCTTCCTCGATCGTGTAGGGCGCGATCGAGGCGAAATCCTGTTCGATATCCCAGGGGCAGCCGGTTTCCGGGTCCCGCAGGGCGCGCATGATGGCGCGCAGCCGGGTCATGGGGTCGGCGGCGAAAATCCCTGCATCCTCCATTGAACTTGCCCCCGGATAGGTCCAACACTGCCCCCCGTATCCTTCATGCCCGCCCCGGAGTCCACCATGCCCGTGATCAACCGCATTGCCGAATTTGCCCCCCAGATGGCCGAATGGCGCCGCCACCTGCATCAGCACCCGGAACTGGCCTTTGACTGCCACCAGACGGCGGCCTTCGTGGCCGAGCTCCTGCGCGAATTTGGCGTGGATGAGCTGCACGAGGGGATCGCCACCTCGGGGCTGGTGGCGATCATCAACGGGCAGGGGGATGGCCCCACCATCGGGCTGCGCGCCGATATGGACGCCCTGCCGATCCACGAGGCCACGGGCGCGCCCCATGCCTCGACCGTGCCGGGCAAGATGCATGCCTGCGGCCATGACGGCCATACCACCATGCTGCTGGGCGCCGCGCGCTACCTGGCCGAAACGCGCAATTTCGCGGGCCGCGTGGCCCTGATCTTCCAGCCGGCCGAGGAAGACGGCGGCGGTGCCGGCGTCATGTGCGACGAAGGCATGATCGAGCGTTTCGACATTGCGCAGGTCTACGCGCTGCACACCTTTTCCGGGGCGCCGGTGGGCCGCTTCATGGGTTGCGCGGGGCCGATGCTGGCGGCGGTGGACACGCTGACCGTGCGCATCACCGGACGCGGCGGGCACGGCGCCCACCCCGAAGATTGCGCCGATCCGGTGGCGGCCATCGTCGCCATGGTCGGCGCGCTGCAGACCATCGCCAGCCGCAACCGCAAGGGGACGGATGCGCTGGTGCTGTCGGTCACGCAGATGGAGGCCGGGGCCGATGGTGCCGACAACATCATCCCCGAAACCGGCTGGTTCCGCGCCACCGTGCGCACCTATGACCCGGCCGTGCAGGACATGGTCGAACGCCGCGCGCAGGAGATCATCACCGGCATTGCCGCCGCCATGGGGGTAGAGGCGCATGTGGAGTATGAACGCGGCTACCCCGCCACCGTCAACGACCCCGATGCAACCGCCCATGCGCTGGCCACCGGCCGCGCCGTCAGCGGCGACAGCGATGCCTGTGAACCGGTGATGGGGGCCGAGGATTTTTCCTACATGCTGCAAAAGCGCCCCGGCAGCTATCTGTTCCTGGGCCAAGGCGACGGCCCGCCGGTGCATCACCCGAAATTCGACTTCAATGATGATGCCACGCCCTATGGGGCCAGCTGGTTCGCGCGCATGGTGGAGACCCTGCAGCCCCGCGCAGGGGGCTGAGGCGGCGCCTGCCGCGGGGCCTCAGTTCTCGGGCGCGGGTTTGCGGCTGCGCCCGGCGCCGGGGGCGGTGGTTCCGGCGCTGCTATCGTGGGTGCCGCGCTCTCGGTAGGGGGTAGTGTTGTATTGCGCGCGGTAGCATTTGGAAAAATGTGACGGCGAGGTGAAGCCCGAGGCCAGCGCCACATTGATCACGCTCATATCCGTCTGCATCAGCAGATTGCGCGCGCGGGCCAGCCGCAACTCCATGTAATACCGCTTGGGGCTGCGGTTCAGATAGCGGCGGAACAGGCGCTCCAGTTGCCGGGTGGACATGCCGACCTGCAGCGCCAGATCGGCGGGGCTGATCGGGTCTTCGATATGGGATTCCATGATCTCGATCACGCGGCCCAGCTTGGGGTGGCGCACGCCGATGCGCGTGGGGATGGACAGCCGCTGCGTGTCACGGTTGGTGCGGATGGCCGAATAGATCAACTGATCCGCCACGCTGTTTGCCAGGTCCTTGCCATGGTGATCGGCGATCAGGGTCAGGATCAGGTCCAGCGAGGCCGTCCCCCCCGCGCTGGTCATGCGGTTGCCATCGATCACAAAGACGGTCTTGTTCAGGGCGACCTCGTCGAATTCCTCGGCAAAGCCGTCATGGTTTTCCCAATGGATGGTCGCTTCACGCCCGTCCAGCAGCCCCGCGCGCGCCAGCGCATGGGCCCCGGTGCAGATACCCGCCATGCTGACCCCGTGCCGGGCCTGGCGGCGCAGCCAGTTGATGATCGCGGGCGTTGTGGCGCGCTGGATATCGATCCCGCCGCAGACAACGATGATGCTGTCATGGTCCACATCTTGCAGCCCCTGATCGAGCGCAAAGCGGGTGCGGTTGGAACATTCGGCAAAGCCGCCCGATTCGCCCACCAGCCGCCATGTGTAGAGCGTGCGCCCCGCAGCGCGATTGGCCAGGCGCAGCGGCTCCAACGCCGAGGCAAAGGCCAGCATCGAAAACCGGTCCAGCAGCAGGAAAACAAACTGCCGGGCGCCGGCGTCCTCGCGGCGGTCGGGCAGGGGGCGTCGGGTGGAAGGTCTGGTCATGCTGGGCCTGCAAGCGCGTCTTGACCGATGGACAAAATCAGCTTTTCCGGGCACGTTCAAGCGCAACCGGACGCCGCGCCGTCACGCCCGCGGGAAGCGCCCCGCTCAGGCCGGGCGCAGGTTCATCGCGCGCTCCCGCACCGGCAGATGCACGATGGCCGAAAACAGCCCAACGCCGACACCGACCCACCAGACCAGCGTGTAGTCGCCATACATGTCATGCAGCGCGCCCCCCAGCCAGACGCCCAGAAAGCTGCCCAACTGATGGCTGAAGAAGACAATGCCATAGAGCGTTCCCATGTAACGCAGCCTGTAGATATGCGCGATCAACCCCGAGGTCAGCGGCACCGTCGCCAGCCACAGCGCGCCCATCAGCAGTGAGAACAACAGCACCGACCCCGGCGTGATGGGCGCCAGGATGAAGGCCGCCGCCACCACCGTGCGCGCCATGTAGATCGATGCCAGAAGGTATTTCTTCGAATACCGTTTGCCCAGCCAGGCCGCGGTGATGGTGCCGCCGATATTGGCCAGCCCGATGAGCGAGATCGCGACCGCCCCCAGCGCCGAGGTGGTGGTGATCCCGAACCCCGCCAGCATGCCGTCGGGCGCGATGGGGCCGCACATTTCCGTCACCATCGCGGGGAAATGCGCCGTGACAAACGCCAGTTGGTATCCGCAGGAAAAAAAGCCCAGAAAGATCAGCGTGAAGCTGGGATCGCGGAACGCCTGTTTCAGCGCCGCGCCCATGCTTTGCTCGATCTCTCCGCGGCTGGCGGGGGCGGGGCTGCGCATCATCGGCAGCGCCAGCAGCGACAGCAGCACCGCCGCGGCAAAGATCATGAACACCACCTGCCAGCTGTAGACCCCCAGCAGGATTTCCGCCACCGGCGCGCCAAACACCTGGCCCGCGCTGCCCGCTGCCGTGGCGATGCCCAGCGCAAGGCTGCGATTCTCGTCCGATGCCGTGCGCCCCACCACCGCGAGGATCACGCCGAAGCCAGTGCCCGCAATGCCGAATCCCACAAGGATTTCCAGCAGCTGATGCGCCCCGGGCGTGACGGCAAAGGCTGACAGAATCAGCCCAGCCGCATAGACCAGCGCCCCCAGCACAATGGCCCGGCGGTCGCCGAAACGCTCGGCAATCGCGCCGAAGATCGGCTGCCCGATTCCCCAGGCCAGGTTCTGAATGGCGATGGCCAAGGAGAACTCGGCCCGCAGCCAGCCGAATTCCTCGGCGATGGGGATCTGGAATACGCCGAAACTCGCACGGATGGCAAAGCTGATCATGATGATGACACAGCCGCCGATCAGCACGGGGGTCATCAGGGGCGCGCGCGACTGCTGCATGGGGCCTCCGGAGCGAATGACACGTGATTTGAGCAAATCCGCGCCCGGGTCAACTGCCGCCATGCGCCCTGCGCCGCGCGCGGGAGCGGCCAGGCGCACAACACCCCCCAGATATGCTATGATAGCGCCTTTTCACGTGCGGCGGAGGAGGAGACCCATGGCGGACGTTTCGCAGGAGCAGTTCCGGGAGATGACACAGGCCGGGCGCGCGCTCTGGTCCAGTGGCGATTTCAACGTGATCGCACGCCAGACGATGATGATTGCCGATGACCTGGTCCGCATCGCTGACCCGCGCCCCGGCGCGCGGGTCCTGGACATTGCCTGTGGCAGCGGCAACATCGCACTGATCGCCGCGCGCCGGTATTGCACTGTCGCCGGTATCGACATTGCCGCAAACCTTGTCGAAACCGCGCGCAGGCGCGCCGCGGCCGAAGGCAGCGACATCGATTTCCGTACCGGTGATGCGCAGAACCTGGCGTTCGAGGATGGCACCTTCGATCTGGTGACCTCGGCCTTCGGGATCATGTTCGCCCCCGATCAGCGCCGCGCCGCATCCGAGGCCCTGCGCGTCACCCGCTCCGGCGGGCGGCTTGTGCTGGCAAACTGGATGCCCGAAGGCTTCGGCCGGGATTTCTTCGGCGCCCACGCCCGCCACGCGCTCCCGCCCGAGGGCGCCCCCTCACCGCTGGTCTGGGGGACCGAGGCCGGGGTGCGCGACCTGCTGGGCGATGGTGTCCGCGAGCTGCGTTTCCAGCGCGGCACCGGCTATGCTTTCTTCCGGTCGCTCGATCATGCGATCAGCGTGTTTTCCACGTATTTCGGCCCGACCATACGGGCCCTGCAGGTGGTCGGCCCTGAAGGCACCGCGGGTTTGAAGGCGGATCTGGCTGCGGCGATTTCCGCGCATGACCGGGCCTCGGATGGCACCATACGGATGCAGACGGATTACATGCTGACCATCGCCACCCGCGCCTGAGCCCGGTCCCGGCTTTACCCCCGCAGGTGGCGCCGCTACATCTGATCCAGACCATCACGGGGGCGCGCATCTTGGGCGATCTGACATTCCGGCTGGCCGGGCAGGGCGATCTGCCCGCGATCCTGGCGCTTCTGCGCGATGACCGGCTGGGTGCGGGCCGGGAGAATGCGCCTTCCGCGGCCTATGAACGCGCCTTCGCCCGGCTGCTGGATGAGCCCGACAACCATCTGATCCTGGGCGAGATCGACGCCATGGCCGTGGCGACCTATCAGCTGACCTTCATCACCGGCCTGTCGCTGGGCGCCACCCGTCGTGCGCAGATCGAAAGCGTGCGCGTGGCAGCAAGTATGCGCGGCGCGGGCATCGGAGCGCGCATGTTTGCCGATGCCGAGACCCGCGCCCGCGCTGCCGGTTGTGCGCTGCTGCAACTGACCACAAACGCCACCCGCACCGATGCGCGGGCCTTTTACGAACGCCTTGGCTTTACCCCAACCCATATCGGCTTTAAACGCCAGATAAGCCCAGCGGAGGACGCACCATGCCCGATGACCTGATCAACTCCTTCATGAACGGCCCCGATGAAAAGGGCCGCTTCGGCATCTTCGGCGGGCGTTTCGTCTCGGAAACCCTCATGCCGCTGATCCTGGAGCTTGAGGCCGAATACGAACGCGCCAAGACCGATGACAGCTTCTGGGCGCAGATGGATGATCTGTGGACCCATTACGTCGGCCGTCCCAGCCCGCTCTATTTCGCCGAACGCCTGACCGAGGATCTGGGCGGCGCGAAGATCTACATGAAGCGCGATGAGCTGAACCACACCGGCGCGCACAAGATCAACAACGTCCTGGGTCAGATCCTGCTGGCCATGCGCATGGGCAAGACCCGGATCATCGCCGAAACCGGCGCCGGGCAGCATGGGGTGGCCACCGCCACGGTCTGCGCCCGTTTCGGGCTGAAATGCATCGTCTACATGGGCGCCCATGACGTGGAGCGCCAGAAACCCAACGTGTTCCGCATGAAGCTGCTGGGGGCCGAGGTTGTGCCCGTCACCAGCGGCCGCGGCACCCTGAAGGACGCCATGAATGACGCCCTGCGCGACTGGGTGACCAATGTCCGCGATACCTTCTACTGCATCGGCACGGTGGCCGGTCCGCACCCCTATCCGGCCATGGTGCGGGATTTCCAGTCGATCATCGGCAAGGAGGTGCGCACCCAGATGATGGAGCGCGAAGGCCGCCTGCCGGATTCGCTGGTGGCCGCCATCGGCGGTGGCTCAAACGCCATGGGGCTGTTTCACCCGTTCCTGGATGATCCTTCGGTGCGCATCATCGGGGTCGAGGCCGGGGGCAAGGGCGTCGACGACCGCATGGAGCATTGCGCCTCGCTCACCGGTGGGCGCCCGGGCGTGCTGCATGGCAACCGCACCTATCTGTTGCAGGACGCCGACGGCCAGATCCTCGAAGGCCATTCCATCAGCGCGGGGCTGGATTACCCCGGCATCGGCCCGGAACATTCCTGGCTACATGAAACCGGCCGCGCCGAATATGTCTCCATCACCGATGACGAGGCGCTGGCCGCCTTCCAGCGCTGCTGCGCGCTTGAAGGGATCATCCCGGCGCTGGAGCCCAGCCACGCGCTGGCCCATGTGATCAAGATCGCGCCCACCCTCCCTGCCGACCACCTGCTGGTGATGAACATGTGCGGGCGGGGCGACAAGGACATCTTCACCGTCGCCCGCCACCTGGGCTTCGACATGGAGGGCTGAAAGCGCCCCTGACCCCAGCCCGCCCCCGCCACCCTTGCGCCGGGGCGCGCGCCCCCTGCGACATCCCCGTTCAGGCCGCGCCGCGCGGCAGGGGCGTGGCATGGGCGTCATAGTCTGACCAATCCTCGATATCGGGATAGAACCGCCGCCGCCAGGCCCGCACCCTGGGGTTCATGAACCGCCGCCACAGGGGCGGGATCATCGCCAGTGTGGTCAGCGCGGGATAGCCATAGGGCAGTTGCGGGGCCTCATCCTCGGTATAGGTCTGCAACAGCGGGAAGCGGCGCTCGGGCTTGTAATGATGGTCCGAATGGCGCTGCAGGTTGATCATCAGCCAGTTCGAGGCCCGGTGCGCCGCGTTCCAGCTGTGATGCGGACGCACAGGCTCATAGCGCCCGTCGCCCAGATGCCGCCGGGTCAGACCGTAATGCTCGATGTAATTGGTCAGCTCCAGCTGCCAGATGGCGATGAAGGCCTGCCACACAAACAGTCCCAGCCCCGCCCAGCCGCCGATCCAGAACGCCAGCGCCAGAAACCCGCCCTGCAGCGCGGCGTAGCGCCAGAACGGGTTGCGCCCGTGCCAGGCAGGAAGGCCGCGCCGCGCCAGCATTGCCGCCTCGGCCCGCCAGGCCGAAGGCGGGCAATCCCGCAAAACCCGCCAGAAATAGGCCTGAAACCCCTCGCCCAAACGCGCCGTCACCGGATCGCGCGGGGTGCCGACCCAGGAATGATGCACCAGCAGATGCTCGGACCGGAAATGACTGTAGAGCACCGAGGCCAGCAGCAAATCCCCCAGCCAGCGCTCCAGCCTGGTGCGCTGGTGCAGCAGCTCATGGGAATACACAATGCCGATCACCCCGGACATGACCCCCACGCCAAAGAACAGCGCCAGCACCTCGAACCAGTGCAGGTGATCGGTGACCGACACCCACCACAGCGCGCCAAAGATCACCACAAACTGCACCGGAAACCAGATCAGCGTGATCGCCCGGTACCAGAACAGATCCGACAGCGGCGTCTCCACATCCGCGTTGTCCTCGTTCAGCCCGGTCAGGAAATCCATCAGCGTGAACACGCCCCAGCCATAGACCGGCATCGCCAGCAGCCACCAGCCGCCCCAGTGCGCGGCCGCCGTGATCAGGGGCAGAAACCCCAGGCTGACCCAGAAGGGCAGCGCGGCGCTCAACTTGCGGAAGGTCTCCGGGGTCATGGGCAGCGAACCTGTGGTGGACAGTTCTGATCATATAGCGCAGCACGGGCGCCAATGCAGCCCCGCCGCGCTGCGACAGTTCAGCGTCTTCTGTCTCCCACCAGCTCCTCCATCAGATCCGGCTGCACCACCTCGATCCAGTAGCCGTCCGGGTCCTTGATAAAGGCAATCTCCTTCATCCCGCCCTCGCCAAGCTTCTTCTGAAAGGTCACGCCCATGCGCTCGAACCGCGCGCAGGCGGCGACAATATCGGGCACGGCAATACAGATATGGCCGAAACCCTTGGGGTCGGAATTGCCCGAATGCATCTCGGTGTCATCGCCCTCGGTGCCCCAGTTATGGGTCAGCTCCAGCAACCCCGCGCGCGAGAATGTCGCCGCCACCGACCCGTCCGCAGGCTCGGAATGCCCCCGCGCCTGCAGGAAATAGAGCGAGAACCGCGCCTCATCGAAATCCAGCCGTGTGATCAGCCGGAACCCCAGCACCTGCTCGTAGAATTGCAGCGACCGCACCGGCTCCTTGATCCGCAGCATGGTATGGGTCAGCACGAACTGTTCGGTTTCCTTCAGGTCATCCTGCATCGCATCTCTCCTTGATCTTGTCCCCAACAACGCCGAAGCCCCGTGTCCGGCTTCGTCACGCCACCGCGATAGCGCAGCCGGTTGCCGCTGCGCAACCCGGCACCCTGGCAACGGGGCGCCACGCCTGCCGCATATGGCAACCGCGCGCGCCAGCGCGCCCGGCCCAACGCCGGGCTGCGCGGCTTGCCGCGTCTGCCCGGGGGCGGGAGCGCCCCCTGCCACGGGCGCGTCGCTGCCTTGCACAGGGCAGGGCTGGAACCTCAACGTGGCCGTTGCGTTTTCCTTGCGCAACCGATGATCGGAGACAGCAGTGCCAGCAGCAACAGCTCCCGAAGCCACGCTCTACCGGATGAAAATGTCGGATCATCTCTGCCCGCACGGGCTGAAAACCCTCGATCTGCTGCGCCGCGAGGGGTTCTCGGTGGCCGACCACCCGCTGACTTCGCGCGCCGAGATCGATGCCTTCAAGGCCCGTCATGATGTCGACACCACGCCGCAGGTCTTCATCAAGGGCCAGCGGATCGGCGGATACGAGGATCTCCTCCGCCATCTGGGCAAACCCGTCCCGGACCCCGAGGCCGTCAGCTACCGGCCCGTGATCGCGCTCTTTGCCATGGCCGGCGCCATGGCGCTGGCGGTCAGTTGGGCCAGTCAGGGGCGGCTTGCCACCATTGCCGCCGCCGAATGGTTCATTGCCCTCTCCATGTGCCTTCTTGCGCTCCAGAAACTCAAGGATATCGACGGCTTCGCCACGATGTTCCTCAACTACGACCTGCTGGCGCAGCGCTGGGTGCGCTACGGTCATGTCTATCCTTTTGCCGAAGGGCTGGCCGGGGTGCTGATGGCGGCGGGCGCGTTGATGTGGATATCGGTGCCCGTGGCGCTGTTCATCGGCACCATCGGCGCGGTGTCGGTGGTCAAGGCCGTCTATATCGACCGGCGCGCGTTGAAATGTGCCTGTGTCGGCGGCGACAGCAAGGTGCCGCTGGGGTTCGTATCCCTGACCGAGAACCTGATGATGATCGGCATGGCCGTATGGATGCTGCTCAAGCCCGCCGGGATCGGCATCGGTCAGTGATCGAACGGAGACGAAAAAACCCCGGATCGCTGCGATCCGGGGTTTGTCTGTCTTTCATGATCCTGGCGCTCAGCTCTGCGGCTCGGGTTCCAGGCCGCTGTCACCCTCGCCGCGCTTGCGCGGGCGGGTCTTCGGGATGGATGCGACCGATGGCGTCCCGCCCGAGGGTTCGTCATCCTGATCATCGCGCCCGATAGGCTCCCCCCTCATCACGCGGGTAATCTCGGGGCCGGTCAGGGTCTCATACTCCAGCAGCCCCTGCGCCAGACGCTCCAGATCGTCGCGCTTCTCGGTGAGGATCTTCTTGGCGGTCTCATAGCCCTCGTTGATGATGTCGCGCACCTTGTCGTCGATCATCTTCTGCGTCATGCCCGAGTGGTTGGACCCGCCACCATAGGCGCCCAGATAGGATTGCTGTTCATTGGCGTAATCCACATGGCCCAGTTCGGGGTCAAAGCCGAATTGCGTCACCATGGCGCGGGCGATCTTGGTCACCTGCTGGATGTCGCTGGCCGCGCCCGAGGTCACGTTCTCAGTGCCAAAGACCAGTTCCTCGGCCACCCGGCCGCCCATGGCCATGGCGATCTTGGACTTGTACTTGGTGTAGGTCACCGAAAGCTGGTCACGTTCCGGCAAGGACAGCACCAGACCCAGCGCGCGCCCGCGGGGGATGATGGTCGCCTTGTGGATCGGGTCATGCTGGGGCACGTTCAGCCCCACGACCGCGTGCCCGGCCTCGTGATAGGCGGTCAGCTTCTTCTCATCCTCGGACATGACCATGGAGCGGCGTTCGGACCCCATCATCACCTTGTCCTTGGCGTTTTCGAAATCCTCCATGATCACGAAGCGCCGGTTGCCACGGGCGGCCATAAGCGCGGCCTCGTTCACCAGGTTGGCCAGATCCGCGCCCGAGAAGCCCGGAGTGCCCCGCGCGATGATGCGCAGGTCCACGTTGGGGCCCAGCGGCACCTTGCGGGCGTGCACGCCCAGGATGCGTTCACGGCCCTTGATGTCAGGGTTGGGCACCTGCACCTGACGGTCGAAGCGGCCGGGGCGCAGCAGCGCCGGGTCCAGCACATCGGGGCGGTTGGTGGCCGCAACGATGATGATGCCTTCGTTGGCCTCGAACCCGTCCATTTCCACCAGAAGCTGGTTCAGCGTCTGTTCGCGCTCATCATTGCCGCCGCCATAGCCAACGCCACGCGAGCGGCCCACGGCGTCGATCTCATCGATGAAGACGATGCAGGGGGCGTTTTTCTTGGCCTGCTCGAACATGTCGCGCACGCGGGACGCACCGACACCCACGAACATTTCCACGAAATCCGAGCCCGAGATGGTGAAGAAGGGCACCCCGGCCTCGCCTGCAATAGCGCGGGCCAGCAGCGTCTTGCCGGTGCCCGGAGGGCCGACCAGCAGCGCCCCCTTTGGGATTTTCCCGCCCAGGCGGCTGAATTTCTGCGGGTTGCGCAGGAATTCGACGATCTCTTCCAACTCGTCCTTGGCCTCGTCGATGCCGGCCACGTCATCAAATGTCACGCGTCCGTGCTTTTCGGTCAGCAGTTTCGCCTTGGACTTGCCGAAACCCATGGCGCCGCCACGTCCGCCGCCCTGCATCCGGTTCATGAAGAAGATCCAGATGCCGATCAGCAGCAGGAAGGGCAGCCACAGGGTCAGCGCCGACAGGAAGCCGGACTGCTGCTGGGGCCGGGCCTCGATGGGGATGTTGTTGTCCAGAAGCCGCTGGGTCAGGCCTGCGTCCTCGGGCTTGATGGTGCTGTATTGCTGGCCGTCAGCCCCAACGAAGATCACCTGCTCACCATCGAGCGTGACGCGGTTCACATCGCCTTGCTGCACGCGTTCGATGAAGTCGGAATAAGTGACCGAACGGGCCGAATTGGTGCCCTGGCCGCCGCTGAACATGTTGAACAGCATGACCATCAGCAGAAACAGAACGATCCAGAATGCGAAATTTCGCGCGTTGCCCACGGGGCGCCTCCTGTAAGAGCGGAAGCCGGAGCGGTCCGGCAGTTGTGTCAAACATAGAGATTACGCCGCCGCGATCAATGCGATAATGCCCCGCGCAGAAGGTCGAGCGGGCCCTGACGGCAGGATGCACGCCATCGTGACCCCGGATCGGCAAGGGGGGCGGCCACCAGTTCGGTGCCGCGCCAGACCGCCGGTGAGGCCATGAGCGAGCTTTGCGGCAGAGTTGGCGCGGCGGCCACGGGCAGCCGGTCGATGGCCCGGCCCAATGCGCGGATGCTGTGGCCGGTGGCAGGCGTGCCGGGCGGCGGATGAAGCCGCCAGCGTCCATCCCAGAGGGCATCGACCGGGGTGCAAAGCCCTGCAACCGCTTTCCATTCCCGCGCAATGCGAAGGGTTCGCGGCTGCCAGGTGAGCAGGCAGCCATGGAGTGTGGCGCGTGTGGGGGCGGCCAGCGCGCGGCGCAGGGCCTGAAGACGGGGGCGGTAGGGCTGGCCCGAAAGCGCGCAGAGGAGCTGCGCCACCAGCCGCTCGCGCAGCTCCTGGGGCAGGGCCTCCAGCCCGGCGCGGTCCAGCAGCGCATCGCCCGCCTGCATGCGCAGGATGCCGCCGCCCGCATCCAGCGCGGCCTGCGACAGCGCGTCGCGCGCCTGGGCCATCTGCCCGGCGCTGCGGGCTAGCCGGGCGGGGTCCAGCCCCAGTTGGGCCATTGCGCGGCGCGTGCGTGCGCGGGCAAAGCGCGGATCGGCATTCGTGGGGTCTTCGGCCCAGTCGGCACCGCATCCGCGCAGCACCTCCCTCAGGGCTTCGCGCCGGGTGGTCAGCAGGGGGCGCAGCCAGGTGATGCCCCCCCAGCGGCGGGCGGGCGCCATGCCGGCCAGGCCGTCCACGCCAGATCCGCGCGCGATCCGCATCAGCAGGGTTTCGGCCTGATCCTCCAATGTGTGGCCCAGCGCAACCGCCTGCACGCCACGCTCTTGCGCCCAGGCCGCAATCAGGCTGCGCCGGGCCTGACGGGCGGCATCCATGAGATTGCCGCGCGCGCGCGCGCCTTGCCAGTGCAGTGTGTCATGGGCCAGTCCAAGGCGCGCGGCCAGGGCTGCCGCGGCGGCGATCTCGGCGCGGCTTTCGGGGCGCAGGCCGTGGTTCACGCTGACGGCGGCCAGGGCAATCCCGTGCCGGGCGGCCCATTCGGCCATCAGCACCATCAGCGCCATCGAGTCCCCGCCGCCCGAGACGGCAATGCCGACCGGCCCACCCGGCTGCGGGCCGAGCGCGGCGCGCAGCGCGGTTTCCAGCGCGGCCTGCGGGGGGCTGGGGTCTGCAGGGGTCATCCGCCCGCCGCCCCCGGGTGGCGGGTGGGCGCGCTCACCCGCAGGACAGGCGCGCGAAGGCCTCGCGCCCGCGCGCCTCCTCGTCACTGCCGGGGAACCTGTCCGAGAGCTCTTCGAACATCACGCAGGCTTCGGCGGTTTCGCCCAGTTCGGCCAGCGCCTCGCCCAGGGCCAGCAGGGCGGCGGGGGCGTGGCGGCCCTGGGGCGCGGCGGTAAAGAGGTTCAGATAGGTCCGGGCGGCATCGCCTGTGGCGCCACGGGCGCGATGGGCCTCACCCAGGCGCAGTTGCGCCTGCTCTGTCATGGGGCCGCCGGGATAGGCCTCAAGGAAGGCTTTCAGGGCCTCGGCGGCCTCATCGGCGCGGCCGTCCTCCAGCAAGGCCACCGCCTGGTCAAAGGTGCGCTGCTCGTCGGCGGCCATCAGCGGCGCATCAGCCTCTGCTTCCGGGGCGCTTTCGGGGGTGGTGGTCTGCCCCGGCAGCGACAGGTCCACACCGCCCAGCGGCGGGGTGGTGCCCAGTTGCGTGGGGTCGCCGCCTTCAAGCTCCACCAGCCGGAATTCGATATCGCCCAGGCGGTTGGTGGCATCCCGGACGATCTGGCGGATGCGGAAATCCAGCTCCTCGGCCTGCCCGGTCAGGCGCGAAAGCGCGGCTTCGATCCGGTCGATCCGCTCCAGCGTGTCGCCATCGACCGCGGGCGGGCTGCTGCCGTCGCCCGGCAGAAGCTCGGCGCGCAGGCGGGCCATGTCGGTGGCCAGGCGCTCGACCTCAACCCGAAGGTCGGCAAGGGTGTCAGCGCGCGCGGGGGTGGTCAGTGCCACCCCCGCCACCGCCAGCAGGATCACAAGGCCCCGGCGCATGGCAGCCTCAGCCCGCCAGACCGGTGGACACAACGGTCACCGCCCGGCGGTTCTGGTTCCAGCAGCGCGGCTCGGGGCAGGCTTCGACCGGGCGTTCCTTGCCGTAGCTTACGGTGCGGATACGGTTGGCGCTGATGCCCTGGCTGACCAGGTATTGCATGGCCGCATTCGCCCGGCGCGCGCCCAGGGCCACGTTGTATTCGCGGGTGCCGCGTTCGTCGGCATGGCCTTCGACCAGAATGGTGTATTGCGGGTTGGAGCTGAGCCAGCGCGCCTGCCCGGCCAGGGTCTGGCGCGCAGTGTCGTTGAGGGTGCTGGCATCGGTGTCAAAGAACACCCGGTCGCCCACGCGCTGCTGGAAATGCGCGATCGAGCTGGGGTCGTTGGGATCGCCCAGCGCGCCGCTCTGGATGCCACCGGCACCGGGGCCGAAGCCGTTGGCGTCATCCCACTGGCCGCTTCCGCCGCGGGGGTTGTTGCAGGCGGCAAGCGCCAGTGCGGCCACCACCATCAGCACTTTGGTTGTCAGGTTCATTCTGTCTTTCCCTCGTGATGCGGCGGGCTGCTCGGTGGCGGCCCTGACCGCGTTGTCATTGGTTATTGCCGGAGCGGCGACCAGGCCGGGTCCGAGGCCGGGCCGGGTGTGGGGATGCGGCGCAGGTTGCGCCCCGAGATATCGACCGACCACAGCGCCGGATCGCCCCCCGCGGTTTCGCGGGTGAACATGATCACTCGGCCATTGGGCGCCCAGGTCGGGCCTTCGTCAAGGAACGAGGCCGTGAGCAGGCGCTCCTCGGACCCGTCCGAGCGCATGACGCCGATATGGAACCGGCCCTGATGCGATTTGGTAAAGGCGATCAGGTCGCCGCGCGGGGACCAGACGGGCGTGCCATAGCGGCCCTGGCCGAAGCTGATGCGCCGCGCCTCGCCGCCATTGGCCGGCATGACGTAAAGCTGCGAGGTGCCCGAGCGGTCGGATTCAAACACCACCCGGTTGCCATCGGGCGAGAAGCTGGGCGCGGTGGCGATGGAAGGCGCGTTGGTCAGCTGCGTGCGCTGTCCGTTGGACAGGTTCAGCCGGAACAGGTCCGTGGTCCCGCCGACCGACAGCGAATAGACCATGCTGCCCCCGTCGGGGGAAAAGCGCGGGGCGAAGGTCATGGTGCCGGGCTGGTCGCCCACCACCTGCCGGCGCATGTTGCCCATATCCATCAGATAGATGCGCGGCGTGCCGGTTTCATAGCTGGTATAGAGGATACGGTCCCCGGTGGGCGAAAACCGCGGTGCGATCACCAGCGCGCGCCCGTCGGTCAGGTATTCGACATTGGCGCCGTCCTGATCCATTACCGCCAGCCGCTTCACGCGGTTTTCGCGCGGGCCGGATTCGGCCACGAACACCACCCGGCTGTCGAAATAGCCGCCCTCGCCGGTGATCCGGCTATAGACCGCGTCCGAGACCTTGTGCGCCATGCGCCGCCAGGCATCCGTGCTGCCCTGAAACTGCAGACCGTCCCCCATCTGCCGCCCTGATACGATGTCGAACAGCCGGAACTTGACCGACATGCGGTTGCCCTGCACCGAGACCGCGCCGGTGATCAGCGCCTGGGCGTTGATCGCGCGCCAGTCGGAATATTGCACCGGCGCGTCAAAGCTGGTGATCCGCGCGATATGGGCTGAGGCCGGGATCTCGCGGAACAGGCCCGTGTTGCTCAGGTTGGCCGCGATCACGCGGGAGAGCTGGTCGCTGAATTGCTGTCCGGCGCTGTTTTCGGCCACGAAGGCGGGAACCGCAAAGGGCATGGGTTCGATCACGCCTTCGGTGATCTCGATCCTGAGCGGCCCCGAGGATTGGGCGAAGGCCGCAGCCGCGCCAAGCATCAGCGCCAGCCCGGCGGTCAGGGCCAGTATCAGCCGCGCCATAACCGGGACCCGGAGGGCAGGGGGCATGGAAATATCTGTCATCGTATACGCATCCCTTCGGGGTTGAACGTGATCTCTATATCACGCCATTGATCGTATTTCTCGGGGGGGAGGCCATATCCGTCACCGGCGCAGCGGATGATTGCCCGGCGCGCGGCCTCGAACGCCTGTGATGTCGCCGAGTCCGACCCGCCCGAGGCGCTGACCATGCGGATGGTGCCGACCTCGGGCAGGGCGGACGGGGTCATGGACAGGCCCACCGTCACCGTGACGCCCATGGCTTCGGTGGACAGCGCGCCCAGGTTCCAGCATTGCTGCACGGCCAGGCGCAGACCGTCGGCTTCGGACTGGGTCAGCCCGCCGGTGGCCGGGCGCGCGGGGCCGGTTTCAGTGGCGCCGCCGGTCATCGCCTGAGCCAGGGCATCGGCAATGGCATCGCGGGGGGCCTCGGGTTCGGGTTCCGGTTCCGGGTCCGGGGTGGCGGCGGGCTGTTGCGCTTGTTGTTGCGGGGCGGGTTGCTCTGGTGCGGCCGCAGGTGGCTGCGGGCGGGTGGGGCGGCTTTCGGGGCGGGGGCTGACCTGGGGCGCACGGGCAGCCAGGTCCAGCGATTCGGTGTCGGTTTCGGTGGCTTCGGTCACGATTTCGGTCGTGGCCTCGGGCAGGGCGGTGGCCTCGGCCTCGGGTTCGGTCACATCGGCCTCGCGCTCGGCATCGGGGGTGATCGCCTCGGATTCGGTGATGTCGATACGCGCCTCGGGGTCGGGGGCTTCGCTTGGTGTGGGGGCGACACGGTCCACCGGTCGCGGACGTGGGCGGGTAGAGCTGCCGGGCGCAGGCGCGGGCGAAAGCACCACGCCGGTTTCGGGCGGGGCGGGCGCTTCGGGTTCGGGCTGCGGTTCAGGTTCGGCCTGCGGCTCCGGGGTCGGAGGCGGGGCGGGCTCTGGCGCGGGTTCTGGCTCAGGCTCAGGCGCGGGTTCTGGCGCGGGCGTGGGTTCGGGGGCGGCGGCCTCGGGCTCGGGCTCGGGGTCCGGCGGGGGTGGGGGCGCCGGTGCGGGGGCAGGGTCCGGCTCCGGGCTGCGCGCAGGGGCCTGCAGCGCGGCGAATTCCTCGGCGCTGATCAACGAGACATCGGCCACGGGCACGCTCAGCCCGCTGTCGGGCGCGCGAAACAGATCCCCCACCATCACCCAGAGGATGAGGGCAAGATGCATCGCACCCGAAATCTTCTGTCCCGTATCCATGTGCTTTCGCCTGGCTCAGTTCTGCCCGTCGAAACGCGGCCCGCCGGTGTCGGTCACCAGCCCGATATTGTTGAACCCGCCCGAATTCAGCGCGCCCATCACCTGGACCACGCGCTCATAGGGAATGGTCCCGTCGGCGCGCAGGAAGATCCTGTTGTCGCGGCGTTCGGCGGCCACCGCGCGCAACTGCGCGACCAGATCGCCGCCCTGAACCTCGGTGGTCATGATCAGCACCCGGCCATCGGCGGTCAGGGTCACCGAAAGCGGCTCTTCCTGTTCCGCGGGCAGCGCGCCCGCCGAAGTGCGCGGCAACTCCACCGGCACGCCCACGGTCAACATCGGTGCGGCCACCATGAAGATGATCAGCAGCACCAGCATCACATCCACAAAGGGCGTGACGTTGATTTCCGACATGCGCCCGCCGGTCCCGCGCCGCCGCCGCCCGTTGCCGCTATTGCGCTTGATGACCTGTCCCCCCATCGCTCAGGCCGCATCCAGCTGACGTGACAGGATGGTGTTGAACTCATCGGCAAAGGCCTCGAAGCCCGAGATGATGACCTCCGAATCCTCGGTCAGCTTGTTGTAGAAGATGGTGGCGGGAATGGCGGCCAGCAGCCCCAGCCCGGTGGCCAGAAGCGCCTCGGCGATGCCCGGCGCGACCACGGCCAGATTGGTGGATTGCGCCAGCGCGATTTCCTCGAAGGCGTGCTTGATCCCCCAGACCGTGCCAAAAAGCCCGATGAAGGGCGAGGCCGAGCCGACCGAGGCCAGAAAGGTCAGCCCGCCCTGCAGCTCGCGCGCCTCCCGCGTGATGGCCACATCCATGGAGCGGTCGATGCGCTGCACCGCGCCGGGGATCAGCGCGCCATCCTGTCGGTGACTTCGCCGCCATTCGGCCATCCCGGCGGCAAAGACCCGCGCGGGCGGGCTGGCCGGTTCAGGGCCAAGCTGTTCGTAAAGCTCATCCAGCGGTTCACCGGACCAGAAGGCGCCGTCAAAGGCTTCCGCCTCGGCGCGGGCGCGGCGATAGCGGATCAGCTTCTGGATGATGATCCCCCAGGACCAGAACGAGGCCAGGATCAGGATGATCATCACCAGCTGCACGGTCAGGGTGGCGCGCGCAAACAGCGCGACCAGCGAAAAGTCGATGTCTTGCGCAGCGGCAAGGGCGGTCTGTTCCATGGGTCTGCTCACTCAAGATGGGCCACCCTTTGCGCGGGCAGCTCTGTTTGGCGGCGAATCTACAGGTTTTCGGCCCTCAAAGCCAACAGATCGACCGGTGATGCAACAAATTTATCCGTGATCGATGCAAAGGGCGCGCAGCGCGGCGGGAAATCGCTGCGCCCGCCCGGCGGTGTTGAGGCACACCAGCACCACCGTCGCATCTAACAGAAGCGCCTCGCCGCGCAGCACCTGCTGGCGCAGGATCAGCCGCGCAGGGGTCGCGGCCTGCGCCGTGGTGGTGACGTCCAGCAGGTCATCGAAGCGGGCGGGGGCGAGGTAATCGGCCTCAACCCGCCGCACGGCAAAGACCAGCCCCTGCGACGCCTTCAGAGCCGCCTGATCGATGCCCAGCCCGCGCACCCATTCCGTCCGCGCCCGTTCGATGAACTTCAGGTAATTGGCGTAATAGACGATGCCCGCAAGGTCGGTGTCCTCGTAATAGACGCGGATGGGGTGGGTGTGGGGCATGGGGTGGCATCCGTCCTTGCGCGCGGTTCATCGCTGCGTAGCATTGCCGCGGAGCGGAGGCCATGGGAAGGCGGGGGCGACCCGAAGCGGGCTGAGGGGGATGATGACGTAAGGAGTCCTGAGCGATCGCTCCCCGGCGCGGAATCAAGGGCGTCAGCCCGCCGCGCCTCGCCGGGCCGCCCCCCGGCACGGCGACTTGGCTGCCACAACTGCATAGCCTGGAAGTTTTACGGATCTGGCTGCCATAAAGCACGATAGCTCACAGCACGGATCGCCGCACCGCGGCCCGACGCAGCGCGGCTTCGCGCCCAATGACCAACGGCAGAAAGGTCCCGCAAAGCAGACGCCAGCCCTCCACCTGCACCCAGACGATCGGTCCCGCCCCGCCATCCATCACGCCCGCCCCGCCGCGCCCGAAAGCATCACCGGGTCCACGCCAAGGGCGCGCAGGGCGGCCTCCCATTGGGCGGGGGGCGGGGTGTCGAAGACCAGCGCGGCGGTGGCGTCCACGCTCAGCCAGCCATTGGCCAGCATCTCGGCCTCAAGCTGTCCGGGCGCCCAGCCGGCATAGCCCAGCATCATATGCGCCTGGGCCGGGCCGCGCCCGTGCAGCATGTCCTGCAGGATATCCACCGTCCCCGTCATGGCGATATCCGGGGTCACGCGCAGTGTGGCCCCGCCGCAGCTGTAGTCCGGCGAATGCAGCACGAAGCCCCGCCCGTGTTCCACCGGGCCGCCGAAATGCACCGGGGCGTCGGGGGCATGCTGGTTGCCGTTTTCGGCCAGCAGGTCCAGATGCTCCAGCAGCGCGGGCAGGCGCAGGTCCGGCAGGGGTTTGTTGAGGATCAGCCCCATGGCGCCGTCCTCGGAATGGGCGCAGATGCAGACCACGCTGCGGGAAAAGCGCATGTCCTCCATCCCAGGCATGGCGACCAGCAGCTTGCCGGTCAGATCAAGGGGGGCGTCGGCGGGGGGCGTGGTTTCGGTCATGCGCCAAGGATGCCGCAGCCGCGCGCCGTTGCCAAGCCACAGTCTTGTGCCGCCACCGGCAGGTTGGCCCGGTGCTGCGCGGGCAGGCGGTGCATGCGTGCCACAGCCGCCAAAGCTATCCGAAACGTGACTTCCCTTCCGGGGGCGGTTTCTGATGATGGCCGCATGACGAGTCGGACACACCCCCCGCTGCGCCTGGTGGCGCTTTCCCTGAGTTTTGGCGCGTGGCTTCTGGCGCTGGTGCTGCCAGCCTGGGCGCAGGGCGTGCGCCCGTCCGAGGTGGTCGAGGCCCAGTTGCGCCCGGGCTGGAGCATGACCGATGGCACCCATGTGGCCGCGCTGCATCTGCGCCTGGCCGATGGCTGGATGACCTATTGGCGGGTTCCGGGCGATGGCGGGCTGGCGCTGCGCATGGACTGGTCCGGGTCCAGCAATATCTCGGGCGTGACAAAGCACTGGCCCAGTCCGCGCACCTTTGTGCGCAACGGGATCACCAATATCGGCTATGAGGACGAACTGGTCCTGCCGATTGTGCTGACCCCGGGCACGCGCGGGCAGCCCATGCATCTGCGGGCGGATGTCACCCTTGGTGTGTGCCGTGATATCTGCATCCCCGTGGACATGCAGATTAAGGGCGATTTCGCAGGCGGCGCAGGGGTGCCGGACCCGGTGATCCAGGGCGCCATGACCGCCGGCCCGCGCCCGGCGCGCGACATGGGCCTGTCGGCGCTGCGGTGCACGCTGGAACCTGACGCCAAGAACCGGATGCGCCTGCGGGTGGAACTGGAGATGCCCCGCATCGGCAGTGATGAGCGCGTGATTCTGGAACCCGGCAACCCGGCGCTGCGGGTGCGCCATGGGGAAAATGCGCGCGAGGGGGGGCTGCTGCGTGCAGAGGCCCTGGTCCTGGCGCGCGATCGTCAGCACCCGGTGATGGTGGATCGGTCCTCGCTGCGGGTGACGGTGCTGAGCGATGGCGCCGTGGTCGAACACCGCGGCTGCGATCCCGCCTGAGTTCTCTGCGCAACTGCCTTGGACTTCTGCCTTGGACTTCGGAGGGGGAGTGGGTATCCTGCGAGGCAGTGTAACGTGTAATGACCGGGGTAATGACATGGCATATGACAAGGACCCTTCGGTCAACGTGCTGGGCGGCGCGCTGGAGCCCTGTTCGACCGATCCCATGACCGGGTTCTTTCGCAATGGTGCCTGCGATACCTGCGCCGAAGATCAGGGCAGCCATACGGTCTGCGCCGTGATGACCGCCGAATTTCTGGCCTATTCCAAGTATCTGGGCAATGATCTGTCCACGCCACGGCCGGAACTCGCCTTTCCGGGGCTCAAGCCCGGCGATCACTGGTGCCTCTGTGCGGCACGGTTCCTGCAGGCCGATCACGAAGGGGTGGCGCCCAGGGTGCGGCTGGAGGCCACCCACCGGCGCGCGCTGGAGATCGTGCCGCTGGAGCTGCTGAAGGCGCATGTCGTCGAATAGCCCTGTGCGGCGGGGGCGGCGGCGCCCGGGCCGCTGGCGCTAATCCACCAGCGCCGGTCCGGCCAGGGACCAGACCTTGCGCATCACGGTGGGCAGGCCCTGCGGGTCGAACTCCTGGCGGGCGATGAACCCGCCGCGTTCGGGCTGCGCAGCCGGGGGCACCCGTGCCACCTGAACCTGCAGCCGCAGATGAAAATGCGTGAACGTGTGGCGCACCTCGGCTTCCAGAGTGTGCCAGTCGGCCTCCAGCGGCGGGGCGGGGCGGGGTGTTTCCTCCCAGGCGCTGCCGGGCCAGCCCAGCATCCCGCCCAGCAGCCCCCGGGCGGGGCGGCGTTCCAGCAGCAGGGCGCCGTCATGGCGCCGGGCCACATGGACGATCCCGCGGCGCAGGGGTTTGGCGGGTTTGGGCGTCTTGCGCGGCAGGGTCGCGGCAATCCCCGAGGCCCGGGCCGCGCAGAACGCCATCACCGGACAGATGCCGCAGGCGGGGCTGCGCGGGGTGCAGATGGTGGCGCCAAGGTCCATCACCGCCTGGGCGTGGTCCCCGGGGCGCTGCAGCGGGGTCAGCGCGGCGGCCAGTTCCGTCAGCGCGGGCTTGGCGGCGGGCAGCGGCGTTTCCACCGCAAACAGCCGCGCCATGACCCGTTCGACATTGCCGTCCAGTACCGCTTCGGGGCGGTCAAAGGCGATGGCGGCAATGGCGGCGGCGGTATAGGGGCCGATGCCGGGCAGCCTCTGCAATTCGGCGCGGGTATCGGGGAAACCGCCGCGCGCGGCCACTTCACGGGCGCATTTCAGCAGGTTGCGCGCCCGGGCGTAATAGCCCAGCCCGGCCCAGGCGGCCATGACATCGTCATCCGCGGCTGCGGCCAGGGCCTGGACCGTTGGCCAGCGGGCAGTGAAGGCATGGAAATAGCCTTTCACCGCCGCCACGGTGGTCTGTTGCAGCATCACCTCGGACAGCCAGACGCGATACGGGTCCGGCCGCTGCGCCACGCCGGGGGGCACGCGCCAGGGCAAGGCGCGCGCGTGGCGATCATACCACGCCATCAGCCGCCCGGCGATCTGCGCGGGCACGGGGCCTGTGGCAGTGCTGTCACGCATTCTTGAGCCTTTTGTTTCCCTCACGGTGCCGCGGCCTCTGGCGCCCGGCGGTTCAGCCCTTACAATAACGCCCATGATGACCGCGACCAGACCCTGCGCATGACCGATACCTTCGGCAGCCGGCCGCCAGGCCCCGGAAAGCGCCCCGTCCGCCGGGGACGCGGGTTCGAACCTGCGGCGGGTCTGTTGCGCACCCCCTTGCGCAAGATCAGCGAATCGCGCGGTTTTGCCGTCGCCCGCCTGCTGACCCACTGGCCCGAGATCGTCGGCGAAGACACCGCCCGCCTGTGCCGCCCCGTCCGCGTGAGCTACGCGCGCAAGGGGATGGGCGCCACGCTCAGCCTGCTGGTGCCGGGGGCGCAGGCGCCGCTGGTCGAAATGCAGAAGGACCGCATCCGTGAGCGGGTGAACGCCTGCTACGGGTATAACGCCATTGCCCGCATCGCCCTGACCCAGACCGCGCCCACCGGTTTTGCCGAAGGGCAGACGCCCTTTGCCCATGCCCCGGGCGCCGGGCAGGCCCCGGAACCCCAGTTCACTGCGCAACTGCAGGCAAGGGCGCAGGGTGTCGCGGCGGATGTGGGCGATGAAACCCTGCGCAGCGCCCTGGAAAAGCTGGCGCTGAATGTGCTGGCCGCACGCAATCGATCGAAAGGACACTGAGATGCTGACCAAGATGATCCCCGCCGCTCTGGCCGTTGTTGCGGTTGCAGGTGGCGCCTGGTGGTTCACACGCCCTGATCCGCAGGCCGCGGCAACCACCGCGTTGCCCGCCGTGGGCGCCGCCAGCGCCGACACCGGCGCCGCTGACCTGCCCAAGGTCCCCGAGATCACCCTGGGCAACCCCGATGCCAGCGTCACGGTGATCGAATATGCCTCGTTCACCTGCCCCCATTGCGCGAATTTCCACCTTGGTCCCTTCCAGCAGATCAAGGAGAATTTCATCGAGACCGGGCAGATCCAGTTCATCACGCGCGAGGTGTTCTTTGACCGCTATGGCCTTTGGGCGGCCATGGTCGCGCGCTGTGGCGGCACCGAAAGCTATCATGGCATCGCCGGGCTGATCTATGAGACCCAGCAGGAGTGGACCTCGGGACAGACCGAGGCCGCAATCGCCGAGAACCTCCGCCGGATCGGTCGCCAGGCCGGGCTCAACAATGATGAGATCAACGCCTGCCTGGGCGACCGGGACATGGCGCTGGCGCTGACCGCCACCTATCAGGCCAATGCCGAGGCCGACGACATCCGCGCCACCCCGACCTTCATGATCAACGGCCAGCAGTTTTCGAACATGCCCTATTCGGAATTCGAAGCCGTGCTGACCGATCTGCTGGAGAACTGACACCGGGGGTGGCTTCGCTCTGCGTGTATCAATGCGTTAACGAGTTGTGCGTAATCCTGTGGTCTGATCCTTCGACGGTCGGGGTTCTGCCCGGTCGGCATCGCTGTGGGCCATCGCTCTATGACGCATGACACCGAACACAGACTCAGGTTCCAGACGCTTGTCGTGGCGCTGCTGAACGATCTGCTACGCGCCGAACCCGATGCGCTGGACCGGACGATCGATGCGACCCTGGGACAGCTGGGTGAGGCCTGCGGTTCGGACCGGACCTATGTGTTCCAGATCAGGGCGCCGGATTTTCTGGACAACACCCATGAATGGGTGGCGCCCGGCACCGAACCCATGATCGACCAGTTGCAGGGGCTGGATGCGGCCATGCTTGGCGGGTGGCGCAAGACCTTTGAGGAAGCGCAGGTCATCTACATCCCCGATGTGGCGCAGATGGACCCCGATGACCCCATCCGCCCCACGCTGGAACTGCAGGACATCAAGTCATTGCTGGCGGTGCCCATGTCCCATGGCGGGCGGTTCGTGGGCTTCGTGGGCTTTGACGCGGTGCGCGCCCATCGCAGCTTTGCCGAGGATGAGGTGCTGCTGCTGCGCTCGGTCGCGGACATGATCACCACTGTGCTCCAGCGCCGCGCGGCCCTGGATGAGGTTGCCCGCGCCGAAAGCCGTGCGCGCAGCGTGGAAACCCATCTGCAGGCAACGCTGGACGCCATGCCGGACATGGTTCTGGAACTGGACGCCGATGGCGTGTTCCGTGATGCACATTGCGGGGCGCCGGATAACTTCCCCGCCGATGTCACTGATTTTCTGGAAAATTCGATCGAAGAGGCGCTGCACCCCCGGCGCGCTGCCTTGTTGCGCAGGGTCATGGCCGATGTTGACCAAAGGGGCCGCAGCCTGGGTCATTTCTTTCGCTGGGACGGGCGGGATGGCACGCCCGGCTGGTACGAGATATCGGCCGCACGGCGTGAGGTCGGGCATGCCACCGAACGGCCGGGCTATGTCCTGGTGGTGCGCAATGTCACCGGGCGCACGAATGCCGAACGCGAAGCCCGCCGCCGCAGAACGATGCTGGATGCGATGTTTCAGCGCTCGCCCGTTGCCATCACATTGATCGATCTGAAGAATGATGGCGAAATCCTGGATGTGAATGATTCGCTGCTGACGGAAAGCGGCTATACGCGCGCGCAGGTTCTGGGCCAATGCGCGCTGGATCTGGTCACGCCCGAGCATCGCGGGATGGCCGAAACGGCATTGGCAGATCTGACCGCTGTCGGTGCCTTTGGGCCGCTGACCCTGAACTACCGCCGCGCCGATGGCACGCCGATGCCGATTTCCATCCGGGGTGTCGGCTATGATGACAATGACGGCCGCCTTCTGGGCTGGCTGTTTGCCGCCGATCTGACCGAGCAACTGGAGTATGAGGCGGCGCTGGCCCGCAAGACCGCCGAGGCCGTTCGCGCGCGTGAGCAACTGGTCAATGCGGTCGAATCCCTGCCCGATGGCTTCACCTATTTCGATGCCGATCACCGTCTGGTGGTCTGCAACGAAAGCCAGCGCCGCATCATACCCGGCACGGAGCATGTCTATGAAGCGGGCCGCAGCTTTGAGGAGGTGCTGCGCGCGCTGATCGCCACGGGGCAGTTGCTGGATGCCGCAGGGCGCGAGGAAACCTATGTCGCCGAATCCCTTGCCACCCTGAAATCCGATCGCAGCGAAAGCGAGCTGCAACTGCGTGACGGGCGCTGGTTCCGCCAGCTTCGGTTGCGCACCCCGGATGGCGGGCTGGTCAGCATGCGCAGCGACATCACCGCGCTGAAGACCGCCCGCCAGCGCCTGGAGGCCATCATCGAAGGGGCCGAGGTCGGCACCTGGGAATGGGATCTGGCCAGTGGCCTGAATACGATCAACGCGCGCTGGGCCGAGATGCTGGGCTATGCACTGCATGAACTGACGCCCATGCATATCGACCACTGGCGCACGCTGGTCCATGAAGGGGACCTGCAGGCCGCCAGCCGACAACTGGATCAGGTCTTTGCCGGCACCCGGACGCAATTTGCCTATCGCATGCGGTTGCGCCACAAGGACGGCCATTGGGTCTGGATCCTGTCCAAGGGCAGGGTCTCGCGGGTTGACAGTAAGGGCCGTGCCCTGGCGATGGCAGGGATCCATCTGGATATCACCCGCGAACACCTTCAGTCCAAGGAACTGGCGCGCAAGAATGCCGAGCTGAAGGAGGCGATGAACCGCCACCTGCGCGCCGAGAAGCGGTTCTTCGACATTGAATCGGTTAGCTCGGACTGGTTCTGGGAAATGGACCCGGACCTGCGGTTTGTCTATCTCTCGCCCAGTCTGGAAAAGATCACCGGGTTGCAGATCATCGACCAGATCGGCAAGACCATTGCGGAACGGCTGGCTGAGGTGCCCGCCGCGCGCGAAAGCGGCGACTGGGCAAAGGTGATGGGCGCGCTGGATCAGCGCCAGTCGTTCCGTGACTTTGTCTACAGCGTGCCCGGGCCAGACGGGCGGCGCATCTGGCTGCGCCTGAGCGGCAGTCCGTGGTTCGACGAGGAAGGCCGTTTCGGGGGCTACCGCGGGGTGGGCTCGGACGTGACCGCGATCTATGAGGCCAAGCAGAAGGCCGAGCAGGCGAACCAGGCCAAGTCGGCCTTTCTTGCCAATATGAGCCATGAAATCCGGACCCCCCTGAACGGCATCCTCGGCATGGCCGAGCTCCTGTCCGAGGAGCTGGATGACCCCTGGCAGGCCGAAATGCTGGGCACCATCCGCGAGTCCGGTCGCAGCCTGCTGCGAATCCTCAACGATCTTCTGGACATGGCCAAGATCGAGGCGGGCAAGATGACCCTGTCACCGGCACGGTTTGAGCCGCGCCAGACTGTCCGGAAGATCGTGACCACCTATCAGGAGCTGGCGCGTCGGAAGGGGCTGGAGTTCGAGGTCGTCATGTCTCCGGAATGCGCCGCGCCGCGGCTGGGCGATGAGCTGCGCGTCCAGCAGATCCTGCACAACCTGCTGAGCAATGCGATCAAGTTCACCGAAACCGGCCATGTCGTGCTGAACGTATCGGCACAGAGTGACGGGCCGCTGCGCATATCCGTGCGCGACAGTGGCATCGGCATGAGCACCGAGGCGCTTGAGCGGGTTTTCGCGCCGTTCGAACAGGCCGATGGCACCACCACGCGGCGTTTCGGGGGCACCGGGCTGGGCATGTCCATCGTCCAGCATCTGGTTGATGTCATGGCCGGCACGCTTGACGTAGCCAGCCGGGAAGGGAAGGGAACATGCGTAAGCGTGACCCTGCCGCTGCCGCTCTGCGCGCAGGCGCCAGTGGAGGCAGCCGAAAGCCCGGAACCGCCGGGCAGCTTGCCGCTGGCGGGGCTGGTGCTGCTGGCTGCGGATGACAATGCCACCAACCGGATGTTGCTGGAGGTGATGCTGACCCGTGCGGGCGCGCGCGCATTGATCCTGCCCGATGGTCAGGCGGCGCTGGAGGCATGGTCCGAGGAACCGGAGCGCTATGACCTCTTGTTGCTGGATATCTCGATGCCGCGTATGGACGGGGTCACGGCCCTGCAATGCATCCGGGCCGAAGCCCGCGCGCGCAGCCTGCCACGCCCCGGCGCCGTGGCCATAACCGCCAATGCCATGCGCGACCAGATTGACGAGATCCACGCGGCCGGGTTCGATACCCATGTCGCCAAGCCTTTTCAGGCCGCGGAACTGATCCGCGAGGTCACGCGCCTGACCCTTCAGGCGCAGGCGATGGATCGGTAGGGTCCCGGCGATCCAGAGGCGGGTATGGCCCGCGGCTGAAGGGGGTGGCGGCTTGGGGGGCATCGAGCCCCCACGCGCCGCCGCTGCCGCGCGCCCATGGTTGGCCGCTTGTCATTGATCGGTGGCGGGATCACGGGCGCATTGAGCCTTGCGACCGGCCCTCGGGGGCGGCGGCGTCGCGTGCTGCGCCTTGAAACGCCGGGCCTGGGGGCTTGTGCGGCTGGACATGGGCTTCTGTTCACACTGCAGTTGGGTGCGTGGTGTTGCTTGTAGTTTGGCCGGACAGGGGGCTGCACTGCCGGGGCGGTGGGGCGCGCATTGGCTTCTGTTCCGGGCCTGAGCCTGAAGCGTTGGGACAGATTTGCGTGGGCAGTTCCGTTCGCATGTCATGGTGCGCCGCGCCCGCCATGCGGGAGGCTTGCTTGGCGGGCAGTGTGGCCTCAGCGGCCCAGCTCGCGCACACCGCGGCTGATCCCGTCCAGGGTCATGGGAACCATACGGCCTTCGAATATCTGCTGGATCATCTGCAGGGACTGGGTGTGGGGCCAGAAGCGTTCCGGCGTGGGGTTGATCCACAGGTGGTCCGGCCATTGGGCGCGGGCGCGTTGCAGCCAGACCTCGCCCGACTCCTCGTTCCAGTGTTCATTGGCGCCGCCGGCAAAGGCGACCTCATAGGGGGACATGGTGGCGTCGCCCACGAAGATGCATTTCCAGTCCGACCCGTAACTGCGCAGCAGATCCCAGGTGGATTGGCGTTCGGTCCATCGCCGCGCGTTGTTGCGCCAGACGAATTCATAGAGGCAATTGTGGAAGTAGTAATGTTCCAGATGCTTGAATTCGGCGCGGGCGGCGCTGAAGAGTTCCTCGACCGCGTGGACATGCGGGTCCATCGACCCGCCGATGTCCAGCAGCAGCAGCACCTTGACCGCGTTGCGCCGTTCGGGGCGGGTGCGCACGTCCAGCCAGCCCTGTTCGGCGGTGGCGCGGATGGTGCCGTCCAGATCCAGCTCTTCCTCGGCGCCGTCGCGGGCCCATTTGCGCAGTTGTTTCAGGGCCACCTTGATGTTGCGGGTGCCCAGTTCGCGGGTGTCGTCCAGATCGCGGAATTCGCGCTTGTCCCAGACCTTGACCGCGCGCTGGTGGCGGCTCTTGTCCTGGCCGATGCGCACGCCTTCGGGGTTGTAGCCATAGGCGCCAAAGGGCGAGGTGCCGGCGGTGCCGATCCATTTGTTGCCGCCCTGGTGGCGGCCCTTCTGGTCCTCCAGGCGCTGTTTCAGCGTCTCCATCAGCTTGTCGAACCCGCCCAGCGCCTCGATCTCGGCCTTTTCGGCCTCGCTGAGGTGCTTTTCGGCCTGCTTCTCCAGCCAGTCGCGCGGCAGGTCGATGGCGCCCAGCACCTGTTCGGCGCTGATCGCCTCCAGCCCGGCAAAGGCGGCGGCAAAGGCGCGGTCGAAGCGGTCGATGTGGCGTTCGTCCTTTACCATGGCGGTGCGGGCCAGGTAGTAGAAGCCCTCGCTGTCATAGGTGACCAGCCCCGCCTGCATCCCCTCCAGAAACCCGAGGTATTCGCGCAGGCTGACCGGAACGCCATGGCTGCGCAGCTGATCGAAGAAGGGCAGGAACATGGGCTAGAACGACCATTCTATGGCGATGGTCAGCGCAAGCCCGACCAGACCGCCGATGATGCCGTAGACGGCGCCGAACTGCAGTTTGTCCAGGGTCTTGCCCTCCATGCGGCTGGCCTGGCGCACGCCCAGCGCGACCCCCAGCAAAACTCCGAGTATGACGATCATGATCGCTCCATGTCTGACTTTTCGTTATGCGCGCCCCTAGCGCAGGGCGGCGATTTCGGCGATGCGGCTGTCCAGCGCATCCGGCCGGCCAAAGCCCCAGGCCGCCAGCGGAATGCTGTTGCGGCGCAGGGCGTCGGCCTCGGCCTGGCGGCCCAGGCGTTGCAGGGCTTCGGCGCGCAGCAGCATCAATGTGGCCTGAAGGGCGGCGTTTTCGGTGCGGCGCGCGGGGTCCATGGCGCGGCCGGTCAGGGTCAGCACCAGGCTGTTCTGGCCTGCGGCCAGCGCCTGTGTGGCCATGTGCATGTCCATATGGGCGGCGTGAACCTCGCCCCCCGGCAGGGTGTGATAGATCGCCTGCGCGCGCATCAGGGCGGCCAGCGCGGTTTCGCCGGCGCTGGCGGGGGCGAAGCGGGCCACCAGATAGAGGCTGAAGGCCATGCGCGCGTCCTCCCACCCGCGGGCCGAGGCGATGGCCAGCGCCGTGGTGGCCGCGCCCTGCCGCGCTGCGCGGTTGCCGCCACGCCCCAATGCGGTTTCCACCGCGTTGACCCAGGCGCGGGGCGAACGGTCGGGCAGGGTGCCGGAGAATGCACGCTCTCCGCGGGGGTTCTTGCGTGCAAGGATCGCGGGCAGGCGTTCGGCCACCTGGGCCTGTGTCATGCCGCTGCGCAGCTCCGGCGCGGTCCAGACCCGCAGGACCAGCATGTCGAAGCCGGTCAGGACGGTCTGGAAATTGTCATCGTTGAACACCGAATCCTGCAGGCGATACAGGTCATTGAGCGGCCCCATCGCCTGAGCGATTTCCTCATGCAGGCAATCGCGGATTTCCTGCGGCGTGGTGTCCGAGGGGATGAACACGCCCACGCGGGTGCGTTCGATCACCCGGGTCCAGTCCAGCGTATCGCTGCGGCGTGCGGCGCGGAATTCGGACCAGTCGCTGACATTGGGCACCACGAAACAGGCGGCTTGCGGCACTTCGCGGCGCAACTGGCGTCCGGGGACAAATTCGACGGTGATCTGCGCGGGCGCGCGGCCGGTGCGGCGGATGTCGATCCCGGCTTCGGTGCGGATGCGCGCAAGCAGGCGGTCGGTTTCCTCTACGGCGCCGCGGGGCACCTCGCCGGTCAGGGCCAGGGCCACCGGCCCTTCGAAGCGTGAAAACCGCGGAATCTCGCGCCCGCTTTCCAGAAAGAAGCCCAGCTCCAGGATATCATGGGCGATTTCGGTGTTGCTGCGCGCGGGGGCATAGGGGCGGGGGCTGTCGAAGCGGGGTGCGGGGATGGCGGCATTGACGGCGGGTTGCAGCCGCTCGCCCACATCCGGGGCCGGGGCGCAGGCGGCGAGCACCGGCAGCAGCGCCGCCAGAGCGGATGCGCGCAGCGCCCGCCCGCGCCGGGGTGCATTGCGCCGAATGTCATGCGATACCTGCGTGGTCATACCCATGGCCTAGCGCGGATCAGGTGATCCCGGCAACGGGAAACCGCGTGATGTGGCGCTTGCAGGGGGAATGTTACCGCCCCCCGCGCCGCGCCATGAAGGCCAGGCGTTCGAACAGATGCACGTCCTGTTCGTTCTTCAGCAGCGCCCCGTGCAACTTCGGCAGGGCCGAGGCGCCGTCGTGCTTGAGATCCTCGGGCGACAGGTCCTCGGCCAGCAGCAGCTTCAGCCAGTCCAGCACTTCGGAGGTGGAGGGTTTCTTCTTCAGCCCCGGTGTCTCGCGCAGTTGATAGAATTGCGTCAGCGCCGTGGTCAGCAGCCGGTCCTTGATGTCGGGGAAATGCACGGCGACGATGGATTTCATCGTCTCCAGGTCCGGAAAGCGGATGTAGTGGAAGAAACACCGCCGCAGGAACGCATCCGGCAGGTCCTTTTCGTTGTTCGAGGTGATGATGACCACGGGGCGCCGGCGGGCGCGGATGGTCTCGCCGGTCTCGTAGACGAAGAACTCCATCCGGTCGAGCTCCTGCAACAGGTCATTGGGAAACTCGATATCCGCCTTGTCGATCTCATCGATCAGCAGCACCACGCGGTCCTCGGCCTCGAAGGCCTGCCACAGCTTGCCCTTGCGGATGTAGTTGGAGACGTCCTCGACCCTTGGATCGCCCAGCTGGCTGTCACGCAGGCGTGATACCGCATCATATTCATAAAGCCCCTGCTGGGCGCGGGTGGTGGATTTGACATGCCATTCCAGAATCGGGGCGCGCAGCGAGGCCGCCACCTGGCGGGCCAATTCCGTCTTGCCGGTGCCGGGTTCGCCCTTCACCAGAAGCGGGCGTTCCAGGGTCACGGCGGCGTTGACGGCAACGCTCAGATCGTCGGTGGCCACATAGCGGTCGGTCGAGGTGAAGGTCATGTCGGCTCCAGCATGGTCGGGCAGGTCCACCCGGTTCCGGCGGACCCTAGCGCCGCCGCAGCAGCGCCGCAAGATACGCACAATCGGCAGAAATCCGCGTGACATTGCCGGACCCATCGGCTATTCCCCGCCGCAAGAGCCGGAGGTTACAAGGCCATCATGCACCAGACCAGGATCACCACGACAGGCGAGCAGGGGGAAAGCCAGATGAAGCCCGAAGTTTTTCTGCCGGAAGATTACCGCCCGGCCGAGGACGAGCCCTTCATGAATGACCGACAGCTGGAATATTTCCGCCGCAAGCTGCTTCAATGGAAAGAGGAAATCCTCAACGGCAGCCGCGAAACGCTGGAAGGGCTGGCCAATTCATCGCGCAATATCCCCGATATCGCCGACCGCGCCAGCGAAGAGACCGACCGCGCGCTGGAGCTGCGTACCCGTGACCGCCAGCGCAAGCTGGTGTCCAAGATCGAAGCCGCCCTGCGCCGCATTGACAGTGGTGACTTCGGTTATTGCGAAGTGTCGGGCGAACCGATCTCGCTCAAGCGGCTGGACGCCCGCCCCATCGCCACCATGACGCTGGAGGCGCAGGAACGCCATGAACGCGCGGAACGGGTCCACCGCGACGCCTGACGCGGCACCGGTCTGCATGCGAAGTGAGGGCATCGAAGCGGACCGCTTCGGTGCCTTTTTCTTGGGCATCAGGGGATGAATATGGGCGATCAGAAAGGACATGCGGTCATTGTCGGCGGCGGCATCGCCGGGCTTGCGCTGGCGGTGGCGCTGGCACCGCGCTGGCGGGTGAGCGTGCTGGAACAGGCGCCTGCAGTCCTGGAGGTCGGCGCCGGGTTGCAGATCAGCCCCAATGGCGCGGTGGTCTTGCGCGCGCTGGGGCTGGGGGATGCGCTGGAGCGGGCAGGGATGGCGGCGCAGGCGGTGGTGCTGCGGGACGGGCGGCGTGGTGCGCAGGTGCTGCGCATGGTCCTGCCCGGCGGGGGCGCGGGGTTCCACCTGCTGCACCGCGCCGATCTGGTGGCGCTGCTGGAAGGCGCCGCCCGCCGCGCGGGGGGGGATTTGCGGCTGAACGCGCAGGTGGCCGCGGTGGCGGTCGAAGGCCCGCACCTTACGCTGGCGCTGACCAACGGCGAGACCATGGCGCCGGACCTGCTGGTGGGGGCTGACGGGCTCCATTCCGTCCTGCGTGAGGCCATCGCCGGGGTGGGGCAGCCGTTCTTTACCGGGCAGGTCGCCTGGCGCGCGCTGATCCCCGGTGACCCGCAGGACCCGGCGCAGGCGCAGGTCTTCATGGGCCCGGGGCGCCATCTGGTGAGCTATCCGCTGCGCGGCGGGGCGCTGCGCAATATCGTGGCGGTGGAGGAACGCCGCAACTGGGCCGAAGAGGGCTGGAACCTGCGCGATGACCCGGCGCATATGCGCGCCGCCTTCGCACGATTCGGCGGGCCGGTGCCCGGCTGGCTGGCGCAGGTGGAGGCGCCCTACCTTTGGGGTCTGTTCCGCCATGAGGTCGCGGCCAACTGGTTCTCCGGCCGGGCCGTGCTGCTGGGCGATGCCGCGCATCCCACGCTGCCCTTTCTGGCGCAGGGGGCGAACATGGCGCTGGAGGATGCCTGGGTTCTGGCCGCGCAACTGTCCCGCCACACGGATGTTTCCCGTGCCCTGGCCGCCTATCAGACCGCCCGCGCCGACCGGGTGCGCCGGATCGTGGCGGCGGCCAATGCCAATGCGCGCAACTACCACCTGCGCGCGCCCCTGCGCCAGATCGCGCATCTGGCCCTGCGGCTGGGCGGGGCCGTGGCGCCGCAGGCGCCGGTGCGGCGGTTTGACTGGCTGTGGGGCCATGACGTGACCCGGGACCACCCGCTGCGCTGATGCACAGGCCGCAGCGGTGCATCGCCCCGTTCCTGTAACCGGCTGCATCGGGGCGCCTTCGCTCTGGACAAACCGGCGCGCTTCCTGTTCCTTTCGGAAAATCTGCCGCGGCACCTGCGCGCGCGTGGAACAGAATTCGCCTTGCGGAAAGGGGTCGCCAAACCATGTTCAGCCAGCCCGCGCCGGAACTCTCGCCGCTGGTGTCGGATGAGGTGCGCAAGACCACCTGCTACATGTGCGCCTGCCGCTGCGGGATCAACGTGCACCTGAAGGGCGGCAAGGTGTCCTATATCGAGGGCAACCGCGACCACCCCGTCAACAAGGGCGTGCTCTGCGCCAAGGGCAGCGCGGGGATCATGCAGCACCTCTCGCCCGCGCGTCTGCGCGCGCCGCTGAAGCGGGTGGGCCCACGCGGCTCGGGCCAGTTTCAGGAGATCTCGTGGGAGGAGGCGCTGCAGCTTGCCACCGACTGGCTGCGCCCTCTGCGCGACACCGCGCCCCAGAAGCTGGCCTTCTTCACCGGGCGCGACCAGTCGCAAAGTTTCACCGGCTGGTGGGCGCAGGCCTTCGGCACGCCCAACTGGGCCGCCCAT
Source organism: Rhabdonatronobacter sediminivivens (assembly GCF_013415485.1). Lineage (GTDB taxonomy): Bacteria > Pseudomonadota > Alphaproteobacteria > Rhodobacterales > Rhodobacteraceae > Rhabdonatronobacter > Rhabdonatronobacter sediminivivens. Next base: position 73,542 of record NZ_JACBXS010000005.1, read on the forward strand.
GGCGGGTTCTGTTCCGTCAACATGGCGGCGGCGGGGATCTACACCATGGGTGGGGCGTTCTGGGAATTCGGCCAGCCGGATTGGGACCGCACGAAGCTCTTCATGCTTTTCGGCGTGGCCGAGGATCACGACAGCAACCCCATCAAGATGGGGATCGGGCGGCTGAAGGCGCGCGGGGCACGGGTGATCGGGGTGAATCCGGTGCGCTCGGGCTACAATGCCGTGGCCGATGACTGGGTGGGGATCACGCCGGGCACCGACGGGCTGTTCATCCTGGCGCTGGTGCATGAGTTGCTGCGCGCGGGCAAGGTCGATCTGGCCTATCTGATCCGCTACACCGACGCGCCGTTTCTGGTGAATGCCACCGATGGCCCGGAAAAGGGCCTGTTCCTGCGCGATGCGGCCGGCACACCGCTTGTGCGGGACCGCGCCACCGGCCAGGCCATGGCCTGGGATGCGCCGGGCGTGCAGCCGGACCTGGCCCAGGGCATCACCCGTGACGGCGTCGAACATCTGCCCGTCTTCCGCCACCTGGCCGCGCGCTACCTGGACCCGGCCCACGCGCCCGAGGCCGTGGCCGAACGCTGCGGCATCCCCGCCACCCGCATCCGCGCCATCGCCGCCGAAATCGCCCGCGTGGCCTTTGACGAGGAAATCACCATCGACCGCCCCTGGACCGACTTCCGCGGCCAGCGGCATGACAAGATGACCGGCCGCCCCGTGGCCTTTCATGCCATGCGCGGGCTTTCGGCCCATTCCAACGGTTTCCAGACCACCCGCGCCCTGCACATGCTGCAGATCCTGCTCGGCTCGGTCGAGGTTCCGGGCGGCTTCCGCTTCAAGCCGCCCTATCCCAAACCTGCCACCGCACATCCGCGCCCCCATGGCCGCGCCACCCCCGGCCAGCCGCTCGATGGCCCGCATCTGGGCTATCCCCAGGGGCCGGATGACCTGTTGCTGGATGACGCCGGGACGGCGATCAGGATCGACAAGGCCTTCACCTGGGACAACCCGCTCTCGGCCCATGGGCTGATGCATATGGTGATCTCGAACGCCCATGCGGGCGATCCCTACCGGATCGACACGCTGTTTCTCTATATGGCGAACATGGCGTGGAACTCCTCCATGAACACCACCCAGGTGATGGAGATGCTGACCGACACCGATGACAACGGCGACTACGTCATCCCGCGCATCATCTATTCCGATGCCTATAGCTCGGAAATGGTGGCCTTTGCCGATCTGGTGCTGCCCGATACCACCTATCTGGAACGCCATGACTGCATCAGCCTGCTGGACCGCCCCATATGCGAGGCCGAGGCCCTGGCCGACAGCATCCGCTGGCCGGTGGTGGCGCCTGACCGTGACGTGCGCCCCTTTCAGTCGGTGCTGCTGGACCTGGGCCACCGGCTGGGCTTGCCCGGCATGGTGCGCGAGGATGGCACGCCCCAATACGCCGATTACGCCGATTACATGGTGAACCATCAGCGCCGCCCCGGGATCGGCCCGCTGGCCGGCTGGCGCGAGGCTGGCGGGAGTGCCACCGGCCGCGGCGCCCCCAACTCCGCGCAACTGGACCGCTATATCGAAAACGGCGGCTTCTTCATCGACCATATCCCGGAAGCGGCGCAGTTCTTCAAACCCTGGAACGCCGCCTATCAGGACTGGGCCGTGGCGCGCGGGCTCTATGATGCGCCCCAACCCTATGTGCTGCACCTGTGGTGCGAACCCCTGCGCCGGTTCCAGCTGGCCGCCGAAGGCCACGGGCCCCGCCAGCCCCCCGAACACCTGCGCGACCGGCTGCGCGCCACCATGGACCCGCTGCCGCTCTGGTATCCGACCTTTACCGATGCCGAAACCGACCCTGCGGACTATCCGCTGCACGCCCTGACCCAGCGCCCCATGGCCCATTACCACAGCTGGGGCAGCCAGAACCCCTGGCTGCGCCAGATCCATGGCCTGGCCCCGCTGTTCGTGGCGGGCGATGTCTGGACGGAACACGGCTTTGCCGAAGGAGACTGGGCCGTGCTGACATCTCCGCACGGGCGGATCACGCTGCCGGTGGCGCGGATGGATGCGCTCAACCCGCGCACGGTCTGGACATGGAACGCCATTGCCAAGCGCCGGGGCGCCTGGGCGCTGGACCCCGCCGCGCCCGAGGCCACCCGTTCCAGCCTGCTCAACCACCTGATCCATGAGTTGCTGCCGCCCAGGGGCGACGGGCTGCGCTGGGCCAATTCCGATCCGATCACCGGCCAGGCCGCCTGGTATGACCTGCGCGTGCGGATCGAAAAGGCGCCCGCCGGACAGCAGGTCAGCTATCCCGCCCATCCGGCGCAAAGCTCTCCGGTCGGGCGCGGGCCGCAGGATATTGCCCTGTCATCCACCGATTGAAAGGGGGACCTGTGGAATGCGTTACGCACTGTTTCATTTCCTGATGCGGATCAAGCGGCCCTTCATGGCCTCGGCCCGGCGCAAGCGCATGGCCGAGTTCGCGCGCCGCATGCAGATTTCCGGGGGTGAGCGGATCATCGATCTGGGCGGGACGCCGGGCTTCTGGGACGATGCGCCGGTATCGCTGGACCTGACGATCGTGAACCTGCCGGGGTTCAACCCGCCCGAACCCGGCCCGTCGCATCACCGGATCACGCTGCTGGACGGGGATGCCTGCGATCTGGCCGCCTTTGCGGACCAGAGCTTCGATATCGCCTTTTCCAACAGCGTGATCGAACATGTCGGCGATCTGGAGCGGCGCCAATCCATGGCCGGGGAGGTGCGCCGCCTTGCCCCCGCATACTGGGTGCAGACACCGGCGATCTGGTTTCCCGTTGAGGCGCATACGATGATGCCCTTCTGGTGGTTCTATCCGGAATGGCTGCAGCGCGCGCTGATCCGGCGCTGGCGGCGCAAGCTTCCGGCCTGGACCGAAATGGTGGAAACCACAACGATCGTCAGCCGCGGTGAAATGGTCCGCAGCTTTCCCGATGCTGCGCTCTGGACCGAATGGAAGCTGGGCTTCCCCAAAAGCTATGTGGCCTACAAGCGCGGCGCCATGGCAGACCCGCACGCAGCCGAAGGGGCCTGAGACATGACAACATTGCCTGCCAGCACCAGCCGCAAGCTTGGCCTTGTCATCGATCTTGATACCTGCGTGGGCTGCCATGCCTGCGTGATCTCCTGCAAAGGCTGGAACACCGAACACTACGGGGCGCCGCTGTCGGACAGGGATGCCTACGGCGCGCAACCCGAGGGCACCTTCCTCAACCGTGTCCACAGCTTCGAAGTCACCCGCAAGGATGCGCCCCCCATGGTGGTGCATTTCCCCAGGTCCTGCCTGCATTGTGACGATGCACCCTGCGTCACCGTCTGCCCCACGGGCGCCAGCTACAAACGGGTCGAAGACGGGATCGTGCTGGTCAACGAGGATGCCTGCATCGGCTGCGGTCTTTGCGCCTGGGCCTGTCCCTATGGCGCGCGCGAGATGGACGCGGATGCCGGTGTGATGAAGAAGTGCACCCTGTGCGTGGACCGGATCTATAACGAAAACCTGCCCGAAGTGGACCGCGAGCCCGCCTGCGTCCGGACCTGTCCCGCCGGTGCGCGGCATTTCGGCGATCTGGGCGACCCGCAAAGCGCGGTCAGCCAACTGGTCGCCGAACGCGGCGGCATGGATCTTATGCCCGAACAGGGGACCGCCCCGGTTAACAAATACCTGCCGCCCCGTCCGCGGGACCAGTTGGGCGCCGCAGGGGCGCAGGCCCCGGACCTGGCCGCGCTTTGTGATCCCTCGACCGATGGTGCCAGCGGCTTTCTGGGCTGGCTGGACCGCGCACTGGAAAGGCTCTGAATGCATCCGGCACCGTCTCTGATCTTCTTTACCGTGGTGTCCGGGCTGGGCTTCGGATTGCTGGCCTGGCTGGGGCTGGGCGTGGTGCGCCCCACGGGCTGGGCGGCCTTCTGGTGGTTCGGGCTGGGCTATGGGCTGGCGGGGGCGGGGCTGCTGGCCTCGGCCTTTCATCTGGGGCACCCGGAACGCATGCTGCTGGCCTTCACGCAATGGCGGTCAAGCTGGCTCTCGCGCGAGGCGGTGCTGGCGCTGGCCACGCTGGCGGTGATGGCGCCCCATGCGGCGGGGGCGGTGTTCTGGAGCAATCCATTGCCGGGCTTCGGGCTGGTGGCGGCGGTGCTGGCGCTGGCGACGGTGGGGGCGACCTCGATGATCTATGCGCAGCTGCGCAGCGTGCCGCGCTGGCATCACTGGAGCGTGCCGGTCCTGTTTGTGCTGGCCGCGCTGGCCGGGGGGGCGCTGCTGGCGGGGCAGGGGCGCGCAGGGCTGTGGCTGCTGCTGGCACTGGCGGTGGTGATGGTGGCGCATTGGCAGATCGGGGACAGGCGGTTTCGCGGCTCGGGGAGTGATGCGGGAACGGCCACGGGGCTGGGTGGCCTGGGCGCGGTGCGCCTGCTGGAGCCACCGCATACGGGCAGCAACTATCTGTTGCGCGAAATGGTGCATGTGGTTGGCCGGCGCCATGCGCACAAGCTGCGCCTGATCGCGCTGCCCCTTGCAGCATTGCTGCCGGCAATCCTGATGCTTCTGGCCCCGTCCTGGCCGCCCATGCTGGTGCTTGCAGTGTTGCTGCATCTGGCGGGAATGGTCGTGGCGCGGTGGCTGTTCTTTGCCGAGGCCGAGCATGTTGTGGGGCTCTATTACGGGCGGCGGTGACGGGCAGGATGCGTGGCAGGGGGGCTGTCTGCCCCCCGCCGCCCGTCCCGGGCGCCTCCCCCCGAGGATATTTTTCAAGGGTGAAACAGCCGGTCGTGTGCAGCCAGGCTGGAGGCGCGCGCGGTGCCCGGGCCGCGCGGCGGGTGGGTGGGCGGGCCGGGCACCGCAACGGTGCCGTTGCGCGCGGCGTGGGGTTTCAGGCGAAGGCGGCCTGGAGTGCGGTTTCCACCATGTCGCCGAAGCTTTGTTCACGTTCGGATGGTGGCAGCGCGGCGCCGGTCAGCAGGTGGTCCGAGATTGTCAGCACCGCCAGGGCGCGGGCCTGATGGCGGGCGGCGACGAGGTAGAGTTCAGCGGCCTCCATCTCGACCGCAAGCACACCGTGGCGGGTCATGATCTCGTTCAGGTCGGGGCGTTCGTCATAGAACACATCCGATGAATAGATGCTGCCCACATGGGTGCGCGCGCCGCGGGCCCGGGCAGCGGTGACGGCGGCGTGCAGCAGGCCCCAGTCAGCGCAGGGGGCGAGGTTCAGGTCGCGCAGGATCCCGGCCGAGGGTGTGGAGAGCGTGCTGGCGGTCATGGCGATCACCAGGTCGCGGATCTGGACATGCGCCTGCATGGCGCCTGCGGATCCGATGCGGATCAGCGTTTTCGCGCCATAGTCGCGGATCAGTTCATTGGCGTAGATCGACATGGACGCCATGCCCATGCCCGAGCCGTGGATGGTCACGCGGTTACCCTTCCAGGTGCCGGTGTAGGCCAGCATCCCGCGGGTTTCGTTCACCAGTTCGGCGCCCTGCAGGAAGGTCTGGGCGGCCCAGCGCGCGCGATAGGGGTCGCCTGGCAACAGCACGGTTTCGGCAATCTGGCCGGGTTCGGCGCCGATATGGATGGTCATGGGGGCTCCTGCTTTCCGGGGGTCGGATGCAGGCTAGACCGGGGCACGGGCGGCGGCAAGGGCTGGTGTGGGGGGCGCCAGTTCGCGCCGCAGGTGCTGCGCCACGGTCCGGTCGGTCCAGTAGTTCGTATGCCCGCCTGCGGGAACCGGAATTTCCTGTGGCCAGCGGTCCCCGGGGTCCGGTGGGGCGCGGTGGTGGCGGTTTGCGTCGATATGGGTGCCGACGAAATCGTCCACGCGAAAGATGTTCACCCAGCGGCTGAGCACCGCCGTTTCGCTGTCCCCGCGGGGACGCCATTGCGGGCGCTGCCGCGGGGGTGGGAAGCTTTCGGGGAAGTAGCGGTTGTAGAGATGCGTGTAGGGCGCGCCCATGGTGATCAGCCCGATGGTGCCGTCTTCGGGCAGCTGCTCCAGCCAGCGCGCGCCTTCGGAGGCCAGCACTTCGAGCGCGATCACCGTGCCCTGCGAATGCGAGACCAGAACGATATGGTCCGGCGCCTCGTCCCGGATCAGCTGCGCCATGAGCAGGTTCATCCGTTCGCGGATGCGGCGGCGCAACCAGTAGCCCTGGGGCATGTGCATGGCGGGCGGTTCCTTGCGCCAGCCCAGGGCGCGTTCGATCCAGGTGCGCGTATGGGGGCCATGCGGGACCGGGGCGCCGGTTTTCGGGTCCTTCACCAGCGCGCGCGAGTTCCAGGAGGCATCGTTGATCCAGGAAAGGACATCGGTGAGGATGCCCAGCCCGGCCTCGAACAGCGGGCGTGCCGTGGTGACCAGCACCACCCCGGCGGTGGCGGTGATGCCCAGCAGAACCGGCGTGGCCCTGGCCAGCAGCCAGTCGGGGCTGAGCCGGCCCCAGCCGCCCCCGAAGCCGGTCAGTGCATGGGCGCCGACGGTCAGCAGCAGGCCCAGAAAGATGAACAGCACCAGCAGCATCCGGCGGCAGATCAGCAGGCGGTGGCGCTCGGCCAGCGTGTCGGGGTCATCCATGTAGCGCGCGGGGTCGAAGCCTTGGCCCAGCGCGCGTTTGCCCCACATGACATATCCCGCAATCACGGCAAGTGCGATCAGCGCCACCAGCGCCGGAAGCAGCCCGCGCAGCGCCGAGGTCACATGCTCCGGCTCGGGGATGATATCCGGCCCCAGATAGCCGACGCTTCCCCAGATGGCCGAGATCAGCAGAAACCACAGCAGGATCATCAGCCCCAGCGCGGGCACTGTCAGGTCCACCACATGCTCAGGGCGGGCGCCGCGCCGATACCGTGACCAGGAGCCGAAGCCCACCGCCACCGCCAGCCCGATTGCCAGTGCCAGCGCAAGGATCATCGCTGCGTAAAGCCGCAGCCCGATCAGGTAAATCCCTGTATACCCATCGGTGCAGTCGGTGGTGTCCGGGAAGATGGCGCAGCTGCGGGTGACCAGCCACAGGTCCAGCGTGCCCAGTGCCGCAGCATCAGAAGGCGGCGGTGCAACCAGTTGCATCAGCAGCACCGCCGCGCCGGTCAGCGCCAGCCAGCCGGCCATGTGCCGGGTCAGAAAGGCATGGGTGTAGCGCAGGGCCACCATGCCCCCGGCCATGGCCAGCGCGGCCAGGACAAGGGCCGTGACGGCTGCGGGCGGGTCCTCGGCCAGGTATGTCAGGGCCCGGTGCAGCAACAGCCCGCCCAGCAACACGATGTTGATGGCGATCACCGGGCCGTGGAGCGTCAGCACCGCGGCCGCCGCCAATTGGCGCATGCGCTGATCGGGGCCGAAGGGCTCGGGGAAGACCGCGCGGGCGTTCTCGCGGATGGCATGGCCCAGCCCCATGGCAACGCGAAAGAACCCCAGCACCAGCCCGGGCGCCCCCCCGCGCAAGGCCGCCACGTCTCCCCAGTAGAAATCGGCGATCACCCGCTCGCGGGGGTTGCGGTGGTCGTTGTCCGGAACGGCCTCGCGGAAGCGGCGCAGGCGGGCGGGGAAATCCCGTGCGCGGGTGCCGCTGTCCTGGCGGGGGTGTTCAAGCAGGTGGAAATCATCGCTCGATCCGGGGATGAAGCGGGGTGCATCCGCCTCCGGCGTTTCAGCCAATGGGTCATCAGGGTGGGCGGGCTCCAGCGCGGTGGACAGCATGTCGGTGGAGGCCCCTGCCTCACGCACGCCGACACCGTGCACGACAACAATCAACTGCTTGGTCATGGCGCCCCCCGGGTGCTGACGCTGCACCCGGAAGTAGAGCACGGCGCCTGTCCTTGCGCAACGGCTCTTTCCATGCGGGGGCCACTGGCCTATACCGGCGCGCGAAAAGCACAGCACAGGCCCGGTTCCATGCGCACAGCCAGCATCACCCGCAAGACCTCGGAAACCGATATCTCGGTCAGCATCGATCTGGATGGGGCAGGGGTGTATGATTGCGCCACCGGGGTGGGGTTCTTCGATCACATGCTGGACCAGCTGGCGCGGCATTCCCTGATCGACATCACCCTGCGCGCCAAGGGCGATCTGCATATCGACGACCACCACACGGTCGAGGATTGCGGCATCGCCCTGGGGCAGGCGCTTGCGCAGGCGCTGGGCGACAAGCGCGGGATCCGGCGCTATGGTGAATGCGCGCTGCCCATGGATGATGCGCAGATCCGCTGCGCGCTGGATCTTTCGGGGCGGCCGTTTCTGGTCTGGAACGTGGCGTTTCCCACGGCGAAGATCGGCGCCTTCGACACCGAACTGGTGCGCGAGTTCTTTCAGGCGCTGGCCACTCATGGCGGGATCACCCTGCATCTGGATCAGGTGCACGGGATCAACAGCCACCACATCGCCGAAGCGGCCTTCAAGGCGGTGGCCCGCGCGCTGCGCATGGCGGTCGAGGCCGATCCGCGCAAGGGGGATGCCATCCCGTCAACCAAGGGGGCACTCTGACCCATGCTGACGGTGCTGGTGGATTACGACAGCGGGAACCTGCATTCGGCGCAAAAGGCGTTCGAGCGCATGTCGGCCGAGGTCGGCGGCGGCGCGGTGCTGGTCAGCAGCCGGGCCGAGGATGTGGCGCGCGCTGACCGGGTGGTGTTGCCCGGCGACGGGGCCTTCCCGGCCTGCCGCGCGGCGCTGGACGCGGTGCCGGGGATGGTGGAGGCGCTGACCGAGGCGGTGCAGGTCCGCGCCGTCCCCTTCATGGGGATCTGCGTGGGCATGCAGATGCTTGCCACGCTGGGCCGCGAGTACCGGGAGGCCGCGGGTCTGGACTGGATCGGCGGCGAGGTGGTGCGGATCACGCCCGATGATCCGGCCCTGAAAGTGCCGCATATGGGCTGGAATGACCTGGTGATCGATCATGCGCATCCGGTGCTGGCAGGGGTGGCAACGGGCGATCACGCCTATTTCGTGCATTCCTATCATTTCCAGGTGGCGGACCCGGCGCATCTGCTGGCGCATGTGGAGTATGGCGGGCCGATCACGGCGATCGTGGGGCGCGACAATATCATCGGGACCCAGTTCCACCCGGAAAAGAGCCAGGCCAACGGGCTGGCCCTGATCCGCAACTTCCTGAGCTGGCGCCCCTGATCGCGCTGCTGCGGCCTGCCGCACGCCCGTCACAGGTCACGCCCCACCCACCCACCCGCGTGCCCTGCGCCGGGCGTGCGGCAGGCCGATACCGGCTTTAGCGTCATTTGCCAGCGGCCCGGCGCGCCGGGTCCGCGGGGTGTGCGGATGGCTGGGCGGGGCACAGCCCGCGGGGCCGGTGTGCCGGGCCGCCTTGTGCTGCGTCAGGTGACGCGCCCGCCGTCCATATGCAGCACGCGGTCCATGCGCTCGGCCAGCGCCAGGTTATGCGTGGCAATCAGCGCCGACAGTCCGGTGTCACGCACCAGTCCCAGCAGCACATCGAACACCTGGTCCGAGGTCGCCGGGTCCAGGTTGCCGGTGGGTTCATCCGCCAGCAGCAGCGCCGGGGCGTTGGCCAGTGCCCGGCAAAAGGCCACGCGCTGCTGTTCGCCCCCCGACAGTGCCGCGGGGCGGTGGTCATGGCGCTTGCCCAGACCGACCCGGTCCAGCAGATCCACGGCCCGTTCATTGGCTGCGGCGCGCGTCACGCCATTGGCCAGTTGCGGCAGCGCCACGTTTTCCAGCGCGGTGAATTCCGGCAGCAGGTGATGGAACTGATAGACGAACCCGATCTTCTGGCGCCGTGCCACGGTCCGGGCAGTGTCACTTTCGCGGCTCATGTCCTGGCCGTCCAGCAGCACGGTGCCGCTGTCCGGCGTGTCCAGCAGTCCCGCGATGTGCAGCAGCGTGGATTTGCCCGCCCCAGAAGGCGCGACAAGCGCCACCACCTGGCCCGGGGCCAGGGTGAGGGCCGCGTCCATCAGCACGCGCACCTCATTCGGGCGGCCCTTGTTGTATGTCTTGGTGATGGCATCCAGCGCCAGCACCGGCCGGGGGTCATTCATAGCGCAGGGCCTCCACCGGGTTCATGCGCGCGGCGCGTCGGGCGGGAAGGATGGTCACCACGAAGGACAGGCCCAGCGACAGGCCGACCGCCTTGGCCACATCTTCGGCGCGCAGCAGCGCGGGCAGGTTGTAGATCCCCCGGATTGACGGATCCCAGACCCCGCCCCCCGCCATGTAGTTCACGAAGCTGAACACCTGGTCGATATAGATCGCAAACAGACAGCCCAGGATCACCCCGAACACCGTTCCCGCCACCCCGACCGCGGCGCCGCAGATGAAGAACACCCGCATCACCGCGCCTTCGGTCAGGCCCATGGTGCGCAAGATGCCGATATCGCGGCCCTTGTTCTTCACCAGCATGATCAGCCCCGAGATGATGTTCATGGCTGCGATCAGCACCAGGATCGACAGGATCACGAACATCACGTTATCCTCCACATCCAGCGCGCGCAGAAAGGCGCCGGAGCTGTCGCGCCAGGTCCAGAGCAGGGCGCGTTCGCCGCCCGCGCGCAGCAGCGCGCTGTACATGGCGTCGATGCGTTCGGGGTTGGCGACCATCACCTCCAGTTCATCCGCCACACCATCGCGGTTGAAATAGATCTGCGCCTCCTCGAACGGCATGTAGACCCGGGTTCGGTCGATGTCATAGCGCCCGGCGGTGAAGATATAGACCACTTCGAAGGCGGACACCCGGGGGCTGGTGCCAAAGGCTGTGCGTGCGCCTTCGGGCGAGATCAGGCGCACCATATCCCCCGTCACCACGCCCAGTTCCCGCGCCACGCCCGAGCCGATGGCGATCCCGTCCTCGAACCGCATGATGTCGCCCAGGCTGTCTTCGGGGTCCACGATCCGCGGGATGGTGAGCAGGTTTTCCTTCTCGATCCCGAACACCTCGACACCCGCCGCGCCGCCGTTTGCGCTGGCCATGACCTGGCCCTTGATCAGGGGGGCGACACGGGTCACGCCCGGCACGGCGGCGACGCGGGCGGCCATGTCGGCGTAATCCTCGATCACGCGGGTCGCGGTGCCGGTTTCGGTCACATGGACCGCGTTATAGATGGTCACATGGGCATTGGCGCCCAGGATGGTGTCCACGAATTCGGCGCGGAAGCCCGCACGGACCGACAGGGTGGCGATCAGCGCGAACACCGCCAGCGTGATCCCGATGAACGAGATCAGCGTCATCACGCTGACGCCGCCTTCGGCCCGGCGCGCGCGCAGGTAGCGCCAGGCGATCATCCATTCGAAGCCTGCGAAAGGGGGTGTTCTGCCGGTCATGGGGGCTCCTGCAACTCGGGCGCCAAACTGGCCCGGGGCGCGGGGATGGTCAAGCGCTCAGGCGCGCCGGGCGGGCGGCGTATCGCAAGCGTGATGGCGGTTGAGGGCGCTCAGAACCCGCCATCGCCGCCCTGCTGCCAGGGCTGGACCAGATTGCCGAAGCGGGTGAAACGGCCCTCGAAGCTCAGCTCCACCGTGCCGATGGGGCCGTGGCGCTGCTTGCCGATGATGACCTCGGCCTTGCCATGGACCTTTTCCATGATCTCCTGCCATTTGGCCATGGCCTCCAGATCATGGTCGCCGGGCTTCTCGCGCTCGCGGTAATATTCGTCGCGGTAGACGAACATCACCACATCGGCATCCTGTTCGATCGACCCGGATTCGCGCAGGTCCGAAAGCTGCGGGCGCTTGTCCTCGCGGCTTTCGACCTGGCGGGACAGCTGCGACAGCGCCACCACGGGAATGTCCAGCTCCTTGGCGATGGCTTTCAGGCCTTGCGTGATCTCGGACACCTCCTGCACCCGGCTCTCGCGCGAGGCGCCTTTGAGCAGTTGCAGATAGTCCACCATCAGCACATCCAGCCCATGGGTGCGCTTCAGCCGCCGGGCGCGGGCGGCGACCTGGCTGATGGGCAGTGCGGGCGTGTCGTCGATATAGAGCGGGCAGGATTCCAGCGCCTTGGCGGCCTCGACAAAGCGGCGGAATTCTTCTTCGGTCATGTCGCCGCGGCGGATCTGTTCGCTGGGCACTTCCGAGGCTTCGGACAGGATCCGCGCGGCCAGCTGCTCGGCGCTCATCTCCAGGCTGAAGAATCCCACGACACCGCCATTGACGGTGCCTTCGGTCCCATCGGGGCGGGTGCCGCGCTTCCAGGCCTTGGCGATGTTGAAGGCGATGTTCGTGGCCAGCGAGGTCTTGCCCATGGACGGGCGCCCGGCCAGGATGATCAGGTCCGACGGGTGCAGCCCGCCCAGTTTCTTGTCCAGGTCCGTCAGCCCCGAGGAAATCCCCGCCAGCCCGCCATCGCGCTGATAGGCGGCGTTGGCCACATTAACGGCGTCCGTTACCGCCTTCAGAAAGCTTTGAAACCCACGTTCGGCCACGCCCTGTTCGGCCAGTTTGTAAAGCCGCTGTTCGGCATCGACGATCTGGTCCTTCGGCTCGCTTTCCACATCCACCTGCGCGGCGCGGGCGGCGATGTCCTGGCCCAGGGTGATCAGGTCACGCCGCACCGCCAGTTCGTAGATCATCTGCGCATAATCGCGCGCCGCATAAGAGGAAATCGCCGCCCCCGCCAGCCGCGCCAGATAGGCCGGCCCGCCCAGTTCCTTCAGCCCCTCGTCATCTTCCATGAAGGCCTTGAGCGTCACCGGCGAGGCCAGCGCGTTCTTCTGGATTCGCGTGCTGGCGATTTCAAAGATGCGCTGGTGCACCGGGTCGTGGAAATGCTCGGCCCGCACGAGCGAGGAAATCCGGTCATAGATGTCGTTGTTGACCAGAATCGCGCCCAGCAACTGCTGCTCGGCCTCGATGTTATGGGGCAGGGCAAGGGGTTCGCTGGAGGATTCGGCGCGGATTGCTGCAACTTCGTTCATGGCACGGGGACCTGTCGTTCGAGGGTGGGGCGGGTATGCCGGAAACGGGAGGCCAGCGCAAATTGTATAACCCTGTTGGCAAGCCTGTGGATGGTTTGTGGATGGCTGCGGGCTCCCTGCATATTGGGGCAAAGCGGGGCATTGCGTCAATATCTGGGTGTTCGGCTGCGCAATGATGTGCGGGGGGATTGTCCGGTGGGCCGGTCAGGCTAAGCTGTTGCCAAGGCAATGCGGAAGGAGCGCGCGGGTGCGAACGGCGGTGGGGTTGGGGGTCTTGGGGCTGGGCGCGGTGGCGCTGGCCTTCTGGGGGCTGATGTCCGCGCCGCCGTCCGATGCACCCGCCCCGGACCCTATGGCCGGGTTACTGGCGCAGGAGGCCCCCGGGCGCCCTGGTCTTGCGCCCGGATGGTCGCTGGACCTGCCCGCGGACCATGGCGCGCACCCCGATGCGCCGAGCGAACTGTGGCACCTCTCCGCGCATCTGGAGGGGCCTGACGGCGTGCCTCTGGGCGTGCAGTTCAACCTGGCGCGGCTGGCACTGGCTGCGCCTGCGGACCCCGGCGCGACCCCCGACTGGATGGCGCGCGATCTGTTTCGCGGGCATGTGATCCTGGCTGACCCGGCCCGCGGTGTCATGGCCGAGGAACGGCTGGCGCGGGCGATGGCGGGCGTTGCGGGGGCCGATGGGGACGGGCTGCGGCTGGACGGCTGGTCCCTGCGCTTTGCCCCCGAAGCCTGGGTGCTGGAGGCAGGCACCGGGGACACGCAGATCGCCCTGACCCTGACCCCGGCAAGGCCCGCGTTGGCCGCCGATGCCGAAGGCGCCCCCTTTCACGGCTATGCCTTTACCCGGATGACAGCGCAGGGGCATCTGCGGAACGGGGGGGCGGAACTGCCGGTCCGGGGCACGGCCTGGTTTGAACATGCCTGGGGCGCGCTGCCGATCCCGGGGGGCGGGGCGGCGGTGGTGTCGGACCGTTTGCAACTGCAGCTTGATGATGGCACCGACCTGTCGCTGGTCCGTTCACGCCGGGCGGATGGGGGCGGGCGGGCGACCCTCGAAGGCTTCGCCATTGATGCTGCGGGCGATGTGCGGGCCATTGACCCTGAAACCGCGCAGGTGGCGGTCACGCAGCACTGGGACGGGGCGGGGCGGCGCTGGCCGGTGGGCTGGAGTGTGACGCTGGACGGGCTGGCACTGGAGGTGACCCCGGTGATCGACGCGCAGGCCCATGATTTCATGGCCCCCCTCTGGTCCGGGCTGGTCCGCGCCGAAGGCCGCCGCGATGGCCAGCCGGTGCAGGGCCATGCTACATTGACCCTGGATGCGGAGGGGCTGGAATGACGCGCAGCACACGGCTGATGGGCATGGCCGCACTGGTGCTGGCTGGGGGCGTGGCGCTGTGGTTTCTGTGGCCCGCCCCCCAACCCCCTGCGCCACAGGCCGGGCAGAACCGCTCGGACACGGGGCCGGTCGCCGCCGCCGAGCAGCGCCCGGGCGACCCGCAGGCCGGGCGCGATGCGCTGCTCAACGCCCCCTATGTCAGCTGCGGCATCCCGCGCGAGGTCTGGACCCGGCTCGCCCCGGATACCGATCCGGACAACCTGCTGCCCGGGCGCACGGGGCGCAACGCCGATCTGCCCTATTTCCTGACCTCGCATGTCACCGAAACGGGGGTCGAGGTGGTGGCCAACAACTGCCTGACCTGCCATGCGGGCCATATTAGTGGCGAACTGGTGGTGGGGCTGGGCAACCCGTTTGTCGATTTCACCCAGGACGCGCGCGATCTGGTCACGCAATCGGGGCGTTTTGTGCGTGGTGCTGACCATGTGGCCGCCTGGCAACACTGGGCCGACCGGATCGAAGGGATCGCGCCGTATATCCGCACCGATACGGTGGGCATGAACCCGGCCACGAACCTCAGCTGGGCGCTGATGGCGCACCGGGACCCGGCAACCATGGAATGGTCGCCGGACCCGCTGCTGGACCCGCCCCCCGAAACCCCCGTGCCCCTGCGCACCCCGCCCTGGTGGTGGATGGGCAAGAAGAACGCCATGTTCTACACCACCATCGGGCGCGGGGATCATGCGCGCTACATGCTGTTTGCCTCGCTCCTCTGCGCCGATTCGGTGGAGGAACTGCACGAAATCGACGCCTATGCCGCCGATATCCGCGCGTTCCTGGAAAGCATCGAGCCGCCCGCCTTTCCGTGGGAGGTCGATACGGCCCTCGCTGCCGAGGGTGAGGCGCTCTTCAACACCAATTGCGCCAGTTGCCACGGCACCTATGGCGATGACCCCGGCTATCCCAACCGGGTGATCGCGCTGGACCGGATCGGCACCGACCCGATGTATGCGCAGACCATGACCGATGGCAGCCTGGACCGGTTCTATGACTGGGTGGACCGCTCATCCCATGGCGGCACCGTCCGCGCCGCCCCGGCCGAAGGCTATATCGCCCCGCCGCTGGATGGCATCTGGGCCGCCGCCCCCTTTCTGCACAACGGATCGGTGCCCAGCCTGGAAGCGCTGCTGAACCCGCGCCTGCGCCCGCGCTACTGGATGCACGCCGACCCGCCGGACTACGACCCCGAAGCCATGGGCTGGCGGTTCGAGGAACTGGACGCAGGCAAGGACGCCGCCCCCGACCGCGCCACCCAGGCGCGCATCCATGACACCACGCGCCCCGGCTATGCCAATACCGGCCACGGCTATGGCGAGGCGCTGAGCGCGGACGCGCGGCGCGCGATTCTGGAATACCTGAAAACGCTGTGAGAATGCGCCGGAAGGGAGAGGCGATGCAATTTGCTGCGCTGGCCGGGCTGCTGCGGTCACTGGTGATCTATTACAACCCGGCCGTGATCCGGCAGTCGCGGGCGCTGTATCGCGGGTTGCTGGGGCCGGGGGATCTGGCGATCGATGTGGGCGCGCATGTGGGCACCCGGGCGCGGGCCATGCGCGCGGCTGGGGCGCGGGTGGTGGCGCTGGAGCCGCAGCCGGTCTTTGCCCGGTTCCTGCGCCGCACCCTGCCGCGCGATATCCGGCTGATCGAGGCTGCCGCCGGACCCGCGCCGGGGCAGGCGGCCATGACGGTGTCCCGGCGCCATCCGACCGTGTCCAGCCTGAACGAGGGGTTCGTGGCCGATGCGGTGGCAAAGCCGGGGTTCGAACATGTCCGCTGGGATGCGCAGGCGCAGGTGGCCGTGACCACGCTGGATGCGGTGATTGCGGATCATGGGCTGCCCGCGCTGGTCAAGATCGATGTCGAAGGCTTTGAACTGGAGGTTCTGGCGGGGCTGTCGCAGCCGGTGCGTGTGATCTCGGTCGAATACCTGCCCGGTTGGCCCGCGCTGACCCTTGCGGTGCTGGACCGTCTTTGCGCGCTGGGGGCGTATCGGTTCAACGCGGTGCGCGGGGAACATGCGCGGTTCGAATGGCAGGACTGGCAGGATGCGCAGACGCTGCGGGACTGGCTGGCCGCGCTGCCCGCCGATGCGCAATCGGGCGATCTCTATGCCCGGCTGGAGGATGCCTGGTCCCCTGCGCCCGGCAGCACATCGACCGAAGGAAGATAGGGCTTGATGTCCAGAAGCGGCGTGCCGTCCATGGCGTCAATCGCATCGATCCCCACAATTCCCGCAACGGGGTCGATGCTCTGGCAACGCACCACGGCCATGGCCACCGGGTTGGGCCGTACCGGGGAGCGCAGGGCAAAGGTGCCCGCAGGCGCGTCACGGTGCCCGGGGTGCTGGCGGATCAGGTCGCGCCGGGCGCGGTCCATCCAGTAGAGCAGAATCAGCCCGTCCCCCGGCGCCAGACCCTCCAGTCCCGGGCGAAAGGGGGCTGCGATCTCAAGCCGGGCGTTGCCGCCGCCACCCTCGCGCGCCTGGGTCAGGTTCTTCGGGCAATCACCGGGGGCCCAGTCGCTGCGGATGGTGCCGATGAAGGCCAGCGTGGCATCGGCTGACAGCGGGCCGGGCAGGGGCTGCTCGCCGGGACGCGGGGTGTTCATGCCTCCGGCTCTGCAGGCGCCAGGCGGAAGCCGGTGGCGACCACGTATTTCTCGGCGCTGTCGGCGCGGCTGGCGGGGGGTTTGACATTGGCAACCTTGGTGAAGCGTTGTTTCAGCCGGGCCTGCAGGTCGCTCTCGGCCCCGCCTGCCAGCACCTTGGCCACGAAGGTCCCGCCCTCTTCCAGCACGTCAAAGGCGAATTCGGCCGCGGCCTCGCACAGGGCGATGATGCGCAGATGGTCGGTCTGGCGGTGCCCGGAACTGGCCGCGGCCATGTCCGACATCACCACATCCGCCCGCCCGCCCAGCCAGGCGCGAACCTTGTCATCGGCGCCGACTTCCAGGAAATCCAGCACATGGGTTTCGGCGCCGGGCAGGGGGTCAACCTCTTGCAGGTCCACGCCCAGAACGCGGCCCACGGGCTTGCTGCGATCCTCGCCCAGGGCATTGACGCGGGCCACAGCCACCTGCAGCCAGCCGCCCGGCGCGCAGCCCAGATCCACCACCCGCGCGCCGGGGCGCAAGAAGCGATACTTGTCATCCAGTTCGATGATCTTGTAGGCCGCGCGCCCGCGATACCCCTCACGCCGGGCCGCCTGCACGTAAGGGTCATTCAACTGCCGCTCCAGCCAGCGGGTGGAGGACAGCTTGCGCCCCTTGGCGGTCTTTACCCGCACCCGCAATTCACGCTGTCCCCGCCCCGAGGTCTGCTTGC
Source organism: Rhabdonatronobacter sediminivivens (assembly GCF_013415485.1). Taxonomy (GTDB): domain Bacteria; phylum Pseudomonadota; class Alphaproteobacteria; order Rhodobacterales; family Rhodobacteraceae; genus Rhabdonatronobacter; species Rhabdonatronobacter sediminivivens. The sequence continues at coordinate 91,191 of NZ_JACBXS010000005.1, forward strand.
CCTTGGCTGCCATGGTGTCTGCTCTCCCTGCCGCCGCCGGATGATCCGCAGGATCAGACCGGCAGCAATACCCCGTCCCGGGTCATCTGTGAATAGAGCAACCCCTCACGCAGCCCGCGGTCGGCCACGGACATCCGGTCCGTGGGCCAGACCCGCATCAGCGCCATCAGGATCGCCGCGCCGGACATGATCTGGGTGTGCCGCTCGCGCCCGATCCGCGGGTCCAGCCGCCGCCCTTCGGGGCCCAGCGCCAGATAATCGCGCACCACCTGGTCAATCTGGTCCGAGGTCATGGTCAACCCGTCCACCTTGTTGCGGTCATAGCGCCGCAGCCCCAGGTAGGAGGCCGCCACCGTGGTGATGGTGCCTGAGGTGCCGATGATCTGAAACCCGTCGCGCGGTTGCGGCGAATGGTAGGGGCTGAAATCGGCCAGCTGTTCCTCGAAGAACCAGCTCATCAGGGCAAAGCGGGCGGCATCATCGTCCACATCGGCGAACATGTCGCGCAGGGTGGCCACGCCCATCGGCACGCTGATCCAGTCCACCACCATGGCCTTGCCGGCCCGGGGGGTGCGCGAAAAGCCGCGGTGCATGTCCATGATCGCCGCGCGGCGCTGCGCCGGGGCCACTGATGACAGATCCACCCAGACCAGTTCCGTGGACCCGCCGCCGATATCCAGCACCAGCAACTGCTCGGTGCTCCGCGCCACCAGCGAGGCGCATGAGACAACCGCCAGACGGGCCTCTTCCTCAGGCGTGATGATATCCAGGTTCAGCCCGGTTTCACGGCGCACCTTGCGGATGAAGTCACGGCTGTTGCGGGCGCGGCGGCAGGCTTCGGTGGCCACCAGGCGCATCGAGGCGACGTCATGCTTGTCCAGCTTGGACCGGCAGATGCGCAGCGCATGCAGTGTGCGCTCCATCGGGCGATAGGATAATCGCCCGTATTGTTCCAGCCCGGTACCCAGCTCCACCGCTTTGGAGAAGCTGTCAACCACTTCAAACTGCGCGCCCTTCGGTCGGGCGATCAGCATGCGGCAACTGTTGGTGCCCAGGTCAAGCGCGGCATAAAGCCCCGCCCGTCCGGGCTTGGTCTGGCGCGGCGGCTTCGCCGATGTCGCGGCCCGCGCGGTCATGCCGGGGCCGTGGGTCGATTTCGGGTGCGCGCCCGCGCCTGCGGGACGCTCGGGCGTCATTCATCGCCCTCCATATCGTGTTGCCTTCAAGGTAGCCGCAGCGGCGCGTTTGCGCAAGGATTCTGTCACAATTCCGACCTGCGCGCCGCAGCTTTGCACTGGCGATTCCGTCGCACGAATGGTAACGGTCAAGGATGCGGTGATGGCGTCACCGCCAGCGCGCGGCGCTGCCTGTCCGTCCTGTACGCCGGGATCCTTTCAGGAGGTTCCGGCCCCAAAGCGCCCGACCTCCGGTTCGAGGTCACCATGTCACACATCCCCCGTCCACCGTTTCACCCCCTCCGCAACGGCGCGAAGGCTCCGCTGCCCTTTGCCGCCGCCGAATATGACGCCCGCCTGGCCGGGCTGCGCGCGATCATGGCCGATGCCGGGGTGGATGCCTGCGTGCTGACGTCCATGCACAATATCGCCTATTACAGCGGGTTCCTGTATTGCGCCTTCGGGCGGCCCTACGGGCTGGTGGTCACGCCCGGTGCCTGCGTCACCATTGCCGCCGGGATCGATGCCGGCCAGCCGTGGCGGCGCAGCCATGGTGAGGCGCTGACCTATACCGACTGGACGCGCGACAACTTCTGGCGCGCGGTGGCCCATGTGGCCGGAACGGGCGGCGTGATCGGGGTTGAGGGCGACCACCTGACCCGCAGCGCCGAAGCCGCCCTGCGCGCCTTCCTGGCCCCGCGCGCGCTGGTCGAAATCCATGCACAAACCATGACCCAGCGGATGCACAAATCCCCCGCCGAACGGGCGCTTATCCGCCAGGGCGCGCAGGTGGCCGATATCGGCGGCGAGGCCATCCGCGATGCCATCGCCATCGGCACGCGCGAGATCGATGTGGCCATGGCCGGGCGCGATGCGATGGAACTCGAGATCGCACGCCGCTTCCCCGATGCCGAATACCGCGACACCTGGGTCTGGTTCCAGTCCGGGCCGAACACCGACGGCGCCCATAACCCGGTCACATCCCGGCGCATCGGCGCGGGCGATATCCTCAGCCTGAACACATTTCCCATGATTTCGGGCTATTACACTGCGCTGGAACGCACGCTCTTTGCCGGCCATGTGGATGACGCCAGCCTGGGCGTGTGGCAGGCCAATGTGGCCGCGCATGAACTGGGGATCAGCCTGATCCGCCCCGGTGCCACATGTTCCGGCATCACCGCGCAGATCAACGATTTCCTGGCCGAACGGGATCTGCTGCACTACCGCACCTTCGGCTATGGCCACAGCTTCGGCATCCTGTCGCATTACTACGGGCGCGAGGCCGGGTTGGAACTGCGCGAGGATATCGACACCGTGCTGGAACCCGGCATGGTGATCTCCATGGAGCCGATGCTGACCATCCCCGAGGGCCAGCCCGGCGCCGGGGGCTACCGCGAACATGACATCCTGATCGTCACCGAAGACGGGGCCGAAAACATCACCGGCTTCCCCTATGGCCCCGATCATAACGTGATCGGCTGACGACAATGCCTGCCTGGCGCCCGCGCCAGGCAGCGCCCGGAAGGCGCAACGGGTGGGCGGGTGGGCGGCTTCCGGGCGCTTCCCCGCCCAGCCACGGGGCAGCTCAGCTGAACTGTTCGCGCATCAGGCGTTCATCCAGCCCGTGACCGGGGTCGAACAACAGGCTGTGGGTCACATCCATATCGGCGGCGATTTCCACCCGCTTCACATCCCGCACCGACCGGCTGTCGGCATCGGCCATCACCGGGCGTTTTCCCGGGTGCAGAACCTCGAAGCGCACGCTCGAGCTCATCCGCACCAGCGCCCCGCGCCAGCGCCGGGGGCGAAAGGCCGCCACCGGGGTCAGCGCCAGAACCGGCGCGCCCATGGGCAGGATCGGTCCATGGGCGGAATAGTTATACGCCGTGGACCCCGCAGGCGTGGCCAGCAGTGCGCCATCGCAGACCAGCTCTTCCATGCGCAGATGCCCGTCCACCCAGATGCGCAGCTTGGCCGCCTGCGCGCCCTCGCGCAGCAATGAAACCTCGTTGATCGCCAGCGCCTCATGGACATCGCCGCAAACCGTCGTGGCGCGCATCCGAAGCGGGTTGATCTGCGCAGTCTCGGCCCGGGCCAGCCGTTCATAAAGCCCCCCGGGGCGATAACTGTTCATCAGGAACCCCACCGTGCCCCGGTTCATGCCAAAGACCGGTGCGGGCAGGTGTTGCGTGGCATGCAGCGTGCTCAGCATGAAGCCGTCCCCGCCCAGCGCCACGATGATATCTGCTGCCTCCAGGGGGTGGTTGATGTAGCGCGCCGACAGGATCGCCAGGGCTTCCTGCGCGTCGGCGGCCGGGCTGGCCGTGAACCCCAGTCTGGGTTGCGTCATGCGCTTATGCTCCTTGCGCGGCGATGGTGCTGTTTGTCGCGCGCCGCGGCAGGCTTGGCAAGCGCATCACGCGGAAAATCGGCGCCTGCAGCGCCCTTGCGCCGGCATGCGTCGTTTTCGGCGCTTTGCGATCCGGTGCAGTTGCGCTATGTCACCGCCCAGACAAGGGACGGCCACCACCACGCGCGAGGAGACTGCCATGAACATCACCCACCGTGACTCCGGGTTCTTTACCGAGGCGCTTGAATCGCGCGACCCCGAACTTTTCGGCGCCATCCGCAACGAGCTGGGACGCCAGCGCGACGAGATCGAGCTGATCGCCTCGGAAAACATCGTCAGCCGCGCGGTGATGGAGGCCCAGGGCTCGGTGATGACCAACAAATACGCCGAAGGCTATCCGGGGCGGCGCTACTACGGTGGGTGTCAGTTCGTGGACGTGGCCGAGGAACTGGCCATCGCCCGCGCCTGCGAGTTGTTCGGCGTCGGTTTCGCCAATGTGCAGCCCAATTCCGGCAGCCAGGCCAACCAGGGCGTGTTCACCGCGCTGATGCGCCCCGGCGACACCTTCCTGGCCATGGACCTGTCCGCAGGCGGGCACCTCACCCACGGAGCACCGGTCAACCAGTCCGGCAAATGGTTCAACGCCGTGCATTACGGGGTGAAGCGCGACGATCAGCGCATCGATTACGACCATGTCGCCGCCCTTGCCGCCGAGCACAAGCCGAAGATCATCATCGCCGGCGGCTCGGCCATCCCGCGCCAGATCGATTTTGCCCGCTTCCGCGAGATCGCCGACAGCGTGGGCGCGTATCTGATGGTGGACATGGCGCATTTCGCCGGGCTGGTTGCGGCGGGCGTACATCCCTCGCCCTTCCCGCATGCGCATGTGGCCACCACCACCACGCACAAGACCCTGCGCGGCCCGCGCGGCGGCATGATCCTGACCAAAGACGAGGGTCTGGCCAAGAAGTTCAACAGCGCCATCTTCCCCGGCATCCAGGGCGGGCCGCTGATGCATGTCATCGCCGCCAAGGCTGTGGCCTTCGGCGAGGCTCTGCGCCCCGAGTTCAAGGATTACGCCACCCAGGTGATCAAGAACGCGCAGGCGCTTTCGGATCAGCTGATCAAGGGCGGGCTGGATATCGTTACGGGTGGTACCGACACGCATGTGATGCTGGTGGACCTGCGGCCAAAGGGCGTGAAGGGCAATGACACCGAAAAGGCGCTGGGCCGCGCGCATATCACCTGCAACAAGAACGGCATTCCCTTTGACCCGGAAAAGCCGATGGTGACCTCGGGGGTGCGGCTGGGCACACCGGCGGCCACCACGCGCGGGTTTGCCGAGGCCGAGTTCCGCCAGGTGGCCGACTGGATCACCGAAGTGGTGGACGGGCTGGCCGCCAATGGTGCCGATGGCAACAGCGCGGTGGAGGCCAAGGTCAAGGCCGAGGTCGCCGAACTCTGCGCCCGCTTCCCGGTCTATCCAACGCTCTGATCCCCCCGGCGCGGTGCATCCGGCAAACGGGGGGAGCGCCCGCTCGGCGCACCTCCCACCCACCCACCCCGGTGCACCTCGCGGGCGCTGTCCGGTGCGATCGCACCGGACGCCACTTGTTGATGGTTCTGCGCCTGCGCAGGACCATGCCCCTCCGAGGGCGCCAGGGTGGGCGGGTGGGGCGCCCGAGGAGGGGCATTCCTACACCCGGAAATCGAACTGCAGGCTCAGGGGAAGTGTGCGAACGCGCTCTCCGGTCAGGGCAAAGACTGCATTGGCCAGGGCAGGGGCTGCGGGCGGTGTGCCCGGTTCGCCCACGCCGCCCATATGCGGGTTGTTCTCCAGGATCCGCACCGAAATCTCCGGTACACTGTCCATGCGCAGGGCGTCGTAATCGGGGAAATTGCGCTGCTCCACCATGCCGTCGGCAAAGGTGATCTGTCCCGTCACCGCCGCCGAAAGACCGTAGATCAGCCCCGATTCCATCTGCGCGCGCACGATCCCCGGGTCCAGGACCCGCCCGGGATCACAGGCGATCCAGGCCCGGGTGATCCGCAGGCTGCCATTCTCCCGCGCCAGTTCGACCACCTGCGCCGTGGGGGTGCCGAAGGAATGGCAAAAGGCCACCCCCTGCGCGCGCCCCTCGGGCGGGTTGCCCCAGTCGGACATCTCGGCCACGGCCTCCAGCACCTGCGCCGAGGGGGCGTGTTCATCGCGCATATGCGCCAGCCGGAAGGCCAGCGGATCGGCGCCGGCGGCATGGGCCAGTTCGTCGATGAAGCATTCGTGGAAAAACGCATTCTGCGAATTGCCCACCGCGCGCCAGAAGCCCACGGGCACATCCAGATCGGCCAGATATCCACGCACGCGATAATTCGGGATGGCATAGGGCTGGTCGAACAGCCCTTCCACATGGCCCTTGTCCGGCCCACCCATGCGCCGCCCGGTCATCCGTGCGATGGCCTGATGACTGACCGAGGATGCGGCCACCTGCGCGTCAAACGCCACCGCCCGCCCATCGGCCACGGCACCGCGCATCCGTGCGATCGCAGCGGGGCGCAGGAACCCATGGGCCATATCTTCCTCGCGGCTATAGGTCAGGCGGATCGGCGTGCCGGGCAGGGCGGCCGCCAGTTTTGCCGCGTAATGGGTGAAATCGCTTTCCGCGCGGCGCCCGAAACCGCCCCCCATATAGGTGCTGTGCAGGGTCACCTCCTCGGGGGTGATCCCGGCGGCGCGCGCGGCACGTTCCTGATGCAGGCGCGGGGCCTGGTTGCCGCACCAGAGCGTCAGATGACCCTCCTCCAGCAGGGCCGTGGCGCTCATGGGCTCCATGGTGGCATGGTGGAGGAAGGGGGCGCGGTATTCCAGCTCCAGCGCCTCGGAGGCGTCGGAGATGGCGCGCTCCGGATCGCCGTCATTGCGCATGCGCGAGTTGCGGCGGTCGTCAAAAGCCTCGGCAATGCGGTCGAACATGGCTTCGATGCTGTCGGGCAGATCGCCGCGCTGCCAGTCGACCTCCAGCGCCTGCGCGCCTTGCATCGCGGCCCAGGTGTTGCGTGCGACAACGCCGATCCCGTCTTCCAGATCGATCACATGGGCCACGCCGGGCACCGCCAGCGCGGGGTCCGGGTTGAACCCGGCCACGCGCCCACCGGGATAGGGGCAGAGCCGCAGCGCCGCGCAGTGCAGCCCCGGCAGCTTGATGTCGGTGCCGAATTCCGCGGTGCCGGTGACCTTGGCCACCATGTCCAGCCGGGGCAGGGACCGGCCCAGCAAGCGCCATTGCGACGGGTCGCGCAGCGCGGGTTGCGGCACGGGGCGGGTTGCGGCCTCGGCCGCCAGTTCGCCATAGGGCAGCTTTGTTCCGTCAGGGGCCAGCACCTGGCCGGCTTCGGTGCGCAGTTGCGCCACCTCTACGCCCAGCCGGTCGGCGGCCACGGCCTTGAGCGCCTCGCGCGCGCCGGCGCCGGCCAGCCGCATCCGTTCATAGGCATCGACCGTGGAAGTTGACCCCCCCGTCACCTGCAGACCCAGCACCTTCGAGGCCGCGCCCAGGGTTTCGGCCAGGGCGATCTGCCACCCCTTCATCGCGTAATCAGCCACCGGAAGGGCGCCATGCATCAACGCGCCATTGTAATAGGCGGCCGAGGGCGGGCCATGCCAGTGGCGCACCTGCGCCCAATCCACATCCAGTTCCTCGGCCACCAGCGCGGCAAGGGTGGTGTGGATGCCCTGGCCCATCTCGGCCCTTGGGGTGATGATGGTGATCGCATCGCCGTCGATGATCAGATAGGGGTTCAGCGTGGCCCCGCTTTCGGGGGCCAGGGGATTGTCCACGGGGCGGCGGACCTGCCAGATGCCGAAGGCCGCGCCACCGGCCACGGCCACGGCGCCGACCAGAAGCGTGCGACGGGTGATCCGGCCCAGCTTGCTGCCCTTTTTGCTTTTAGTCATGCTTCAGGCCTCGGACATCGCGGCGGCGGCATCGTGGATGGCCGCACGGATCGCCGGATAGGTGCCGCAGCGGCACAGATTCCCGGACATGGCGGCATTGATGGCGGCATCGTCAGGCGTTGGGTTCTCGGCCAGAAGTGCGGCGGCCTGCAGGATCTGGCCGGGCTGGCAATAGCCGCATTGCGCCGCCTGATGGCGCACCCAGGCCGCCTGCAGCGGGGCAAGGGCTTCGGGGGTGCCGAAGCCTTCGATGGTGGTCACTTCGTCCCAGACATCGGCCAGCGGCAGCGCACAGGCGCGCACGGCCTCGCCCGCGACCAGCACGGTGCAGGCGCCGCAGGCCGCGACCCCGCAGCCGTATTTTGTCCCCGTGAGGCCCAGTTCATCGCGCAGCACCCACAGCAGCGGCGTCTCGCCCGGCAGGTCCAGGCTGTGGCGGGTGCCGTTCACGGTCACGTCATGCGGCATCTGGGGCGCTCCTGTCATCAGTGTCCTCTCGCAATAGGTGCGCCGGATCGCGCCGTGTTCAAGACCGGACGATCAAAACCGCGCAACATGGGTGGCATCCGCGCGGCTGGCGTATTTTCCATGTTCTGTCTTGTCCCAGTAGAACGGCGCGGTCATCAGCTCCCACAAAGCCTTGTAGGCGGCAATCGTGGCCAGCGGAAAATAGAGCGGCAGGGTCAGCACCCATGGGATCAGCGCGCGGTGGTGGCGGTTGTGCAGCGCCAGCAGGTGGACCGCCATGTCGGCGGCCAGCGACATCATGTAGAACCCCGAAAGCGCCCAGAGCATGCCCGCAGGCGCAGTGCCCTGCAGCGGGTGGCCGAAGCCCAGCACAAGTGCCCAGAAGGACAGCAGCATCGGCGCCAGGATTACCTGCATCAGCGTGCCCAGAAACTGCACCTGAAACCCGGCAAAGCGGCGCAGGCCCAGATCGCGCAACAGCGCCCGCGGGTCGCGCATATGCACGAAATAGGTGATCGCATAGCCCTTGATCCAGCGTGAGCGTTGCTTGATCCAGGGCAGCAGGTGGCAATTGGCTTCCTCGAATGTGGTGGTGTCCAGGATTTCGGTGCGAAACCCCTGCCGCGCCAGCCTGATGCCCAGATCCGCATCCTCGGTCACGTTATGCGCGTCCCAGCCGCCAAGCCGCTCCAGTATCCCGCGGCGAAAGAACAGCGTGGTGCCCCCCAGCGGCAGCACCAGCCCCAGCCGTTCCTTGCCCGGCAGCAGCAGCCGGAACCAGGCGGCGTATTCCAGCGTGAAGCAGCGCGACAGCCAGTTGGTGCCGGGGTTGAAGTAATCCAGCATGCCCTGGACACAGGCGACCTGGGGGGCGGCGCGGGCGAAATGGCGGGCAACACGGATGATCTGGTCCGGTTCGGGGGCGTCCTCGGCATCATAGACGCCAACGATCGACCCGCGCGCGAACAGCAGCGCAAAATTCAGGGCGCGGGGCTTGGTGCGCAGGGGCGCGTCGGGCACGGGGATCACCCGCATCCAGTGGGGCAGCGTCTCGGCCTCCAGCGCGCGGCGGGTGGGGGTGTCATGTTCCTCGACCACCAGCAGGACATCGAACAGGTCGCGCGGATAGCTCAGCCGCGCCAGCCGGTTGATCAGGGGGCGCACTGTTCCGGGTTCGCGAAACAGCGGCACCATGATGCTGACCACCGGCAGCCGTGCCGCCACCGGCCCCGCAGGCGGTGCCGGGTCGCGGGCCTTGCGCCGTGCGGCAATGGCCGCGGCCAGTTTCAGCCCCGTCATCACGGCCAGCCACCCCGAGGCCAGCCCCGTCATCGCCCAGCCTGTGGCCACCGGGTCCAGCACTGCCGCCGTGAGCACCAGAATTACCACCGCCGCCAACCAGCGATGCAGGCCGCGACGGGTCCAGTCGCGGCAACTCAGGGCCTCGGGGACACAGGTTTCAGCATAGTCGCGCAACGCGGCGCTGCGGGTTTCCAGCACCATCCGGTGCAGTTCGGCCCGGCTGACAAGCGCCATGGCCACCGGTCCCAGCGCGGCCTCCAGCGTGGGGCGGTTGGCCTCGAACCGCTCAGGCTGCGCGGTGGCGACGATGCAGACCCCGCCCGCCAGCGCCCAGGGCAGGCACCCCAGGGCCAGGCAGCGCGCGCCCCCCAGCCGGTCGATCAGCCGCGCATCCGGCAGCCCCTGCGCCATGGTGATCCGCCGCGCGCCGAATTGCCGTTCCTGCGCGGCCAGCAGCGTGGCGTCGGAGATCATCCCGTGCGACAGCAGGATATCGCCCAGATGCCCGGCATGGCGCGATTGCAGCGCCAGCGCCCGCACCAGGTCCGAAGGCCGGATCGCCCCCATGCGGATCAGCACCGTGGCCAGGGTTGGCCGTGGCCGGGGCAGGGGGTCCACCAGCCGCAACCGGGGCAGGGGCTGGCTTGGCCGCGCCCGCCACGCAGCCGAAAGCATGCCTGCAAAGCTTCTGCCCGCAATGGTCATCCGTTACCCTGTCTGCGGCGACACACACCCGCCGCCCCTGCCAAGCCCAACAGCAGAATGGTTAACGTGCCGTTAAGGCGCGCTCACTTTCAGCCTCCGGCGCGCAGATCGCGGCGGCGTCCTGCCCTGAAACTGCGCCCGCCCCCTCGCCACGGCGCGCGGGATGCCTATGTTTGGGGCATGGATACCCTGACCCAGCCCGCAATCGCCTTTGACAACAGTTACGCGCGCCTGCCCGCGCGCTTCTATGCCCGTGTGGACCCGGACCCCGCCCCGGCGCCCCGGCTGATCGCCTGGAATGCCGCTCTCGCCTCCGAACTGGACCTGCCGGACCTGGCCGAGGCCACCATCGCGGCCGTCTTCTCGGGCGCCGCGCTGCCCCCGGGGGCCGAGCCGCTGGCCATGGCCTATGCCGGGCACCAGTTCGGCGGGTTCGTCCCGCAACTGGGCGATGGCCGTGCCCATCTGCTGGGCGAGGTGATCGCCCGCGATGGCCAGCGCATGGATATCCAGCTCAAGGGCTCGGGGCGCACGCCGTTTTCGCGCGGCGGCGACGGGCGCGCCTGGATCGGCCCGGTGCTGCGCGAATACGTGGTCTCCGAGGCCATGGCCGCGCTGGGCGTGCCCACCACCCGCGCGCTGGCCGCCGTGGAAACCGGCGCACCGGTCTGGCGCGAACAGGGCCAGCTTCCCGGCGCCGTCATCACCCGCGTCGCCCAAAGCCACCTGCGCGTGGGCACCTTCCAGTTCTTCGCCGCCCGCCGTGACACCGAGGCCCTGCAAGCGCTCTGTGACTACGCCATCACCCGCCATTTCCCGCAGGCCAGCGGCCCCGCAGACCTGCTGCGCCACGCCGTCGCCGCCCAGGCCGATCTGGTGGCGCATTGGATGAGCTTCGGCTTCATCCACGGGGTGATGAACACGGACAACTGCCATATCGGCGGGCTGACCATCGACTACGGCCCCTGCGCCTTCATGGATGCCTACCACCCGGACACGGTGTTCTCCTCCATCGACAGCCACGGGCGCTATGCCTATGCCAACCAGCCGCAACTGGCGGTCTGGAACCTGGCACAACTGGCCACCTGCCTGCTGCCCCTGATGCAAGATGACCAGGAGGCCGCCATCGCCGAGGCGACCGAGATCGTCCACGGCTTTGCCCCGCTCTATGAGGCCGCCCACCGCAGCCGCTTCGCCGCCAAACTGGGCCTGGCCGAGGCGCGCGCGGGCGACGATGCCCTTGCCCAGACGCTGCTGGACCGCATGGCCACCCTGGGCGCCGATTTCACCCGCACCTTCCAAGGCCTGCGCCACGGCACCGCCAAGGCCGAGTTCCGCGAGCCCGAGGCCTTCACCGCCTGGGAAACCGACTGGCTCGCCCGGCTGGAGGCCGAGGGCAGCACCCCCGCCGATGCGCAGGCCCGCATGGCCCGGGCCAACCCGGCAGTGATCCCGCGCAACCACCGCGTGGAACAGGCGATCGAGGCCGCGCTTCAGGGCGATTACGCGCCCTTCCAACGCCTCAACCGCGTCCTCGCCACACCCTTCGCCGATCCCGCCCCCGAAGACGCCGCCCTGCAGGATGCGCCCCTGCCCACCGAGCGCGTGCGCGCCACCTTCTGCGGCACCTGAGGCCCAAACCCGAGCACCCGCCCTGCGCCCAACGGGCGCAGGGCCCGGCCCAACGGGATGCGCCGCGCCGTCAGGCGTGGCAAAGACGGGCGGGAGCGCTCCCTCCCCGCCGCCGCGCCGCCAAAGCTCCGCGCCCCGCTTCCCCCCGTGCGGGAATCGCGCTAAAGGCACTCCAGCGCCGAAATTCCGGAGACCGCCATGCACGCTGCTGTCATCACCTTCCCCGGTTCCAACTGCGACCGCGACCTTGCCGTGGCCTTCGAAGCCGCCGGTGCCCGCGTCACACGGGTCTGGCACAAGGATACCGCGCTGCCCGCGGGGGTGGATATCGTGGGGCTTCCCGGCGGGTTCTCCTTCGGTGACTACCTGCGCTGCGGGGCGATTGCCGCCCGCGCGCCCATCACCCGGGCGCTGGCCGAATTTGCCGCCGCCGGGGGACCGGTGCTGGGCATCTGCAACGGCTTTCAGGTGCTGGTGGAAACCGGGATGCTGCCGGGCGCACTGCTGCGCAATGCCGGGCTGAAATACATCTGCAAGCCGGTGGCGCTGCAGGTTGCCACCGCCGAAAGCCCCTTTACCTCCGGCTGGGCGCAGGGTGCCACCATCACCCTGCCCATCGCCCACCATGATGGCAATTACACCGCCGATCCCGCCACCCTGGACCGGCTGGAGGCTGAGGATCGCATCGCCTTCACCTATGCCGACACGCCCAACGGCTCGGCCCGTGGCATTGCCGGGGTGCTGTCGGAAAACCGCCGCGTGCTGGGGATGATGCCGCACCCGGAGCGCGCGATTGCACCGCATCAGGGCGCCGCCGACGGGGCGATTCTGTTCCGCACGCTGCTTGACACGCTCACGCCCGCGTAACCGCAGCGCGCCCGGTGCTTGAGCACAGCGCGCGCAGGGCGTAACCTATGTCGATGATGCAGCCGCCGGATATCGACAACTCCCGCACCGGGCTTCTGGGCATACCGCTCTGGGGGCGGGTGATCGTCGGCACCTTGATGGTGGCCGGGGTGGTGGTGGTCTGGGTGCTCAACACCTGGCTGACCGAAAGCTTCACCGAAAACACCCGCAACCGCGCCGAACTGCGGCTGGTGCTCTATTCCGGCAATATCCAGAGCGAGCTGCAGCGCAATTCCGTGGTCCCACTGCTGCTCTCGCGCGATCCGGAACTGATCTCGGCGCTGCGCGAAGGCAATTACGCCGCCACATCGCAGCGGCTGATGGACCTGCAATCGGAAATCGGCGCGGCCTCGATCGAGCTTCTGGACAACTACGGGCGCACGGTGGCCGCCACCGATCGCAACCGGCTGGGCATGAACTTGCTGAATGACATGGCTTTCGTCGATGCACGGCGCAGCTCGGACACCGCGTTTCAGGTCAAGGAACGCGACAGCGGCGGCTTCAGCTTCACCTTTTCGCGCACTGTGCGCCAGGCCGCCGATTTCCTGGGCGTGGTGGTGGTCGAGGCGGACCTGTCGAAATTCGAACGCAGCTGGGCCGGCTTTGCCGATGCCGTGGCCCTGACCGACAGCGAAGGCCGCATCATCCTGGCCACCGAACCGCGCTGGCGCGGCCGGACCGAGGTCGAAGCCCTGGCCCTGCGCGATGCGCCCTCGGCGATCGCCCGCGCCTTGCGCGCCACCGCCGACTGGGCACAGGACCCGCCCGATGCCTTTCTCAGCGGCGAGGCGGTGCTGCGTTCGGAAATCCGGGTGCCCTTTCGCGGCTGGAAGCTGATTTCCTTTACCCGATATGACTCGGTCCGGGAACGGGTCAACGGGTTGCTGGCGCTGGTCATCATGGGGTTTGCGCTGCTGCTGGCGCTGACTTTCTACGTGGTTTCGCGCCGGGCATGGTCACAATCGGCGCTGTTCCAGCGCGAATCGGCGGAGCTGCGCGCGCTCAACATGCGCCTGCAGCGCGAGATTTCGGCCCGCGAGAAGGTGCAGAAGGACCTGGCCGTGGCCGAACAGACGCTGGCGCAATCCTCCAAGCTGGCCTCATTGGGCGAGATGTCGGCCTCGGTCAGCCATGAGCTGAACCAGCCGCTGGCGGCGATGAAGACCTACCTGGCGGGTGCGCGGCTGCTGCTGACGCGCAAGCGCGTGGACGAGGCCATGGCCAGCTTCCAGCGCATTGACGATCTGATCGAACGCATGGGCGCCATCACCCGCACCCTGAAATCCTTTGCCCGCAAGGGCGGCGAGGCATTCGCGCCGCTGGACCTGCGCGATTGCCTGACCGAGGCGCTGGCGCTTATGGAACCGCAATTGCGCAGCGCCCGGGTGCTGGTCACGCGCACCGTGCCGCAGACCCCGGTGCGGGTGATGGGCGACCGGGTGCGGCTGGAACAGGTGATCATCAACCTGGTGCGCAACGCGATTGACGCCACCCAGACCTCCAACGCCCCCCGGATTGACCTGATCATCACCCAGGGTGATGACATTACCCTCACCGTGCGCGACAATGGCACGGGTATCACCGATCTGGAGAACCTTTTCGAACCCTTCCATACCACCAAAGCCGCCGGCGAAGGGGTGGGGCTGGGGTTGGCCATTTCCTCGGGTATCGCCGCCGATCACGGGGGGCGGCTGCGCGGGCAGAACGCGCCGCAGGGAGGCGCGGTTTTCGAATTGCGCCTGCCGATCCTGGATGACGCCCTCGCCGCGGCCGAATAAGCCGCCACACCGGGCCGCGTGGCGGCCTTGCAGCTGACGAAAGGACCATCAATGCCACGGGCACCACGGGTTGCAATCATTGATGACGAAGCCGATATGCGCCAGTCGATCAGCCAATGGCTGTCGCTGTCGGGGTTCGAAACCGAAAGCCATGCCTCGGCCGAGGCGGCGCTGCGCGCCATCGGCACCGATTTTCCCGGCGTGGTGATCACCGATATCCGGATGCCGGGGATGGATGGCATGGCGCTGCTGAAGCGTCTGGTGGCGCAGGATGCGGGCCTGCCGGTGATCCTGATCACCGGCCACGGCGATGTGCCCATGGCGGTCGAGGCCATGCGCCTGGGCGCCTTCGATTTTCTGGAAAAGCCCTTTGACCCTGACAAGATGTCCGATCTGGTGCGCCGCGCCGCCAAGGCCCGCGCGCTGACCCTGGAAAACCGCGCCCTGCGCCAGGAACTGGCTGATGGCAGCACGCTGATGCGTCGGCTGGCGGGAAATTCCGAGGTCATGCAGCGCCTGCGCGAGGATATTCTGGATCTTGGCCAGGCCGATGGTCACGTGCTGATCGATGGCGAAACCGGCACCGGCAAGACGCTGGTGGCCCATGCGCTGCACGCGGTGGGGCCACGGGCGGGCAAGCGCTTTGTCACCGTGGCCTGCGCGGGGCAGGATCAGGACAGCCTGATCGCGCGGCTCTTTGGCCCGGTCGAGGAAGGCGGCGGTCTGCCGCTGGTCGAGGAAGCCCGCGGCGGCACCCTGTGCCTGGAGGATATCGAGGCGCTGGGCGAGGCCGCGCAGGCGCGCCTGCTGGCCTTCATCAACGAACAGGGCACGCCTGCGCCCACCCGGATCATCGCCGTGTGCAACGAACACGCCCCCGACCGCACCATCGAGGATGTGCTGCGCCCGGACCTGTTCTTCCGCCTGTCGGCACTGAAGCTGACCCTGCCGCCGCTGCGCGCGCGGGGTGAGGATATCCTGACCCTCTTTGCCGCCTATGCGGCGGAATTTGCTGACGAATACGGCTGCGCGCCGCCGGATATCGCTGCGCAGGAGGCCGCGCAACTGCTGCAGGCCCCCTGGCCGGGCAATGTGCGCCAGCTTGTCAACATGGCCGAACGCGCGGCATTGCAAAGCCGCCGCGAAGGCGAATCGATCCTGTCGATGCTGATGGCGGATAACGAGGCCTCGGGCGGGGCCATCACCACCGAAGGCAAGCCCCTGAAGGACCATGTGGAATCCTTTGAGCGGATGCTGATCGACAACACCATGCGCCGCCACAAGGGCTCGATCGTTGCGGTGATGGAGGAGCTCTGCCTGCCACGCCGCACCCTGAACGAGAAGATGGCGAAATACGGCCTGGTCCGCGCTGACTACACCGGCTGACCGCGCGCCTGTGGCCCGGGGTGCACAGCGCCCATGCGGCGCACCCGCCCACCCACCCTGTGCACCGCATGGGCGCGCCCGGTGCCAGGGCACCGGGCAAGGGCGGGCTCATCCCTGCATGTGGTGCAGACGATCCAGCGCGCCCTGCAGGATATAGGCCGCCGCCACA
Organism: Rhabdonatronobacter sediminivivens; assembly: GCF_013415485.1. Taxonomy (GTDB): domain Bacteria; phylum Pseudomonadota; class Alphaproteobacteria; order Rhodobacterales; family Rhodobacteraceae; genus Rhabdonatronobacter; species Rhabdonatronobacter sediminivivens. The sequence goes on from NZ_JACBXS010000005.1 coordinate 107,014, forward strand.
TGATCGATCACCTCGGCGCGGCGGCGGCGCGAGGTATCCGCTTCCAGAAGCGCGCGTTCGGCGGCAACAGTCGAAAGCCGTTCGTCCCAGAAGGTGATGGGCAGGTCACTCAGCCGGGCCAGATTGCGCGCAAAGGCGCGGGTCGACTGGCAGCGCGGACCTTCGGAGCCGTCCATATTGCGCGGCAGTCCCAGCACCAGGCCGCAGATCTCGCGTTGGGTTGCGATCGCCAGCAGCGCCTGCGCGTCCTGGCCGAATTTCCGGCGCCGGATCGTCTGCAGAGGCGAGGCGACGGCCCGCATCCGGTCCGAGGCGGCAACCCCGATGGTCTTCTCGCCCAGGTCCAGCCCCAGCAGTGCCCCGTCACGGGGCAGCAGCGCGGCGAATTCGGCAACATCATCCTGCACGGGCATGGGAGCCTCCGTTTCCTGGCACTGCAGATACGCTGCTCCTGCTTCCATGGGCAAGCACCAATGCCCGGATCATTCCCCTGCCATCACGGCCAGTGCCCACCGCTGCCGCCCCTGCGCAAGCAGGGGCGGCAGCTCATGGACTTGCGCGCATCGCGCGCGCCGCTGGATGACAGCCGGCCTTGGGTCAGGGTGTCGGGGGGGTGGGCGCACGCAGGATGCCGGCCTGTTCGGCGGCGGCGCGGATTTCAGCCAGGGCCTCGGGGGTTGCACCAAAAATCACTTGGGCCTCTTCCCATATGGTCGTCGCGCGTTCGGTGTCGCCGATGACGCCCAGCGCCGCGATGAGGCGGGCCCAATCCTCGGGCGGGCCGCCTTCGGCGGCCATGCGGTTCATCAGCCGCGCCACCATGCCTTCGACCATCTCCTGGCGCTCGTCTTCGGACAGCTCGGCAGCGGCCTCGATCTGTTCGCGGGTGGGACCGGGTTCGGCGGCGACCGTTCGGACCGCCGGGCGCGGCGGCAGGGTATAGCGCACCCCCGCAATCTCGGCCAGTTCCGGCAGCGAGGCGCGCAGCTCATCCATCCAGGGCGCGTCGCCCGGGCTCATGTCATGCAGCCGCCGCCAGATCGCAAAGGTCCGGTCCTGCCGCCCGGTCTGCGCAAACAGCAATCCGGTGTAATACAGTGCCACACCGTGCTGCGGGTCGCGCCGCAGCACCTGTTCCAGCACGGCCTCGGCCTCGGGCGAGACGGCGCCACCGGCTGCCAGGATCAGATACTCCGCCAGCACGGCGTGGTCATCGGCATCGGCCTCTTCGCCGCGGATCTCGATCACCCGTGCCTGCGCGGCTGCGGCCTGGGGAAAATTGCCCAGCAGGGCTTCGTTATGGGCCAGCAGCAGATGACCCTGAAGGTCCAGCGGGCGGTCGGCAAGGGCGGCGCGGAGCTGCGTGACCAGGGCCTCATGCTCGTTGCGTTCGGCGTCATCTTCGGGGGGCGGTGGGCGGCGTTCGGCCATGCGCGCTTCGAGCGTGGCCTGATCGGGGCGGTTGCGGTGCAACTCGGCCGCCTGGGCCAGCCGCTCGGCCAGGGGCAGGTCGCCGTAACCCGGCGCACCCACCCACCAATAGGTCGCTGCCGAAACCGGCAGCAACGTCAGCACCACCACCAGTGCCACCATGCGCATGGCCCCCGGTGCCGGGCCGCGCCCCAGGTCCCGGTCGCGTGCGCGGTCAACATCAAGCAAGCGGCGTGACACTTCGGTGCGCAGGCGCGCGGCTTCGTCCTTGCCGATCACGCCGCGCGCCTGGTCGCGCTCGATCTCGTCCAGCTGGTCACGATAGACGCGCATTTCCCGCTCATGTGTGGCCTCTGCATCTTCGGCCCGGGCGCGCAGCAGGGCCAGCACCATCAGCAACAGGACCAGCGCCGACAGAATCCCCACGGTTATCCAGAACGCCAGAATGCTCATCGTCACCCTTTCCCTTCGGTCTGCACGTGTCCTAGCGCGCATGTGCTGCGGGCAAAAGGGGGCGGTGCGCGTCTGCGGTCAAAACTGTGCCAGTTGCTGCGGGACATCGCGTCGCAGTCCGGCGAGGCGTGGTGTCGTTTTTTGCCCCATAGTGCCGCTTGCGGTCGGCGCTGGACGCGCGCCCCGGTCCAGAAGGCGGGCAGGGCGCGCGTCAGGCGCGCGGTACCGCATGCAGTCATGCCGAGGGGACGGAATGAAACGCTATTCGGCCTTTGCCATCTTCCGCGAGGCGCTTCGCCAGCATCAGGGCTGGACCGAGGCCTGGCCCAGCCCTGAACCGCGCGACCGCTATGACGTGGTGATCGTGGGCGCGGGCGGGCATGGCCTCGCCACCGCCTATTACCTGGGCAAGAACCACGGCATCACCAATGTCGCGGTGATCGACAAGGGCTGGCTGGGGGGCGGCAATACCGGGCGCAACACCACCATCATCCGCTCGAACTATCTGCAGGACCCCTCGGCGGCGATCTATGAAAAATCGCGCAGCCTTTATGAGACCCTGTCGCAGGACCTGAACTACAACATCATGTTCAGTCCGCGCGGGGTGATGATGCTGGCCCAGACCGAACATGAAAAGCGCGGCTACCTGCGCACCGAGCGCGCCAATGCGCTGCAAGGCGTGGATACGCGCTTCATCGGCCCGGCCGAGGTGAAGAAGCTGGTGCCGATCATCAATCTGGACGGGCCGCGCTACCCGGTGCTGGGGGCGCTGTGGCAGGCACGGGCCGGGACCGCGCGCCATGATGCGGTGGCCTGGGGCTATGCGCGGGCGTGTTCGGCCATGGGCATGCATGTGATCGAGCAATGCGCGGTGACGGGTGTGGAATCCGCCGGCGGGCAGGTCACGGCCGTCAACACCACCCGCGGCACCATCGGCTGCGGCAAGCTGGGGATTGTTGTCGCCGGGCATTCGGGCAAACTGGCGGATATGGCGGGCTTCCGGCTGCCGGTGGAATCGGTGGCGCTTCAGGCGCTGGTGTCCGAACCCATCAAGCCCTGCATAGATGTGGTGGTCATGGCCAACACGGTGCATGGCTACATGAGCCAGTCCGACAAGGGCGAGATGGTCATCGGCGGTGGCGCGGACGGGTATAACAACTACACCCAGCGCGGCAGTTGGCATCATATCGAGGAAACGGTCCGCGCGCTGTGCGAGACATTCCCCATGATCAGCCGCCTGAAGATGCTGCGCCAGTGGGGCGGGATCGTGGACATGACCGGCGACCGCTCGCCCATCATTTCGAAAACCCCGCTGGAGGGGTGTTTCATCAACTGCGGCTGGGGCACCGGCGGGTTCAAGGCGATCCCCGGATCCGGCTGGGCCATGGCGGAGCTGATGGCGAAGGGCAACGCGCCGCTGGCCGATGCGTTTTCCATGTATCGCTTCCGCGAAGGGCGGTTCATCGACGAATCCGTGGCGGCGGGGGTGGCGCATTGAGGTCTGATGTCGCCCTTGCCGGGGGGGATCGCGGGCGGCCGATGTCGGACAGCGCCCGGCCCGCGCCCCACCCGCCCACCCGCGCGCGCCGGGCGCTGCGGCGCCTTTGCCTGCGCGTCGCTCTGGCTGGGCTGCCGCAGGGCGGGGCGGCCATGGTATTTGCGTGCAATTCGGCATATGCGGGCGTGACTCGGTCTTTTGGGCGCCTATCTGCATCCGGGCCTGTTTCAACGGAGTTCGCATGCGATACTATTTCCTCTTCCGCGCTGTCACCCGCCATCCGCGTCGCTTTGCAGCCTTTGCCGCGGGTATGGCCCTGCCGCTTCTGGGCGCGGCCCTGGTCCTGGCCGTTCTCTCGGGTGGCCTTTCGGACACCCGTGCCAGCCCGCCCCCTGCCTTTGTGGTGGAAACCTTCGACTGACCGCGCAGCCTGGCTGACGGCGCGCGGTTCGGCCCCCAACCGGAGCGCGCCATGCTGCTGCTGACCTGTCCCCATTGCGGCGTCACCGCCGAGGAAACCGAATTCGCCCCGGGCGGCGAGGCGCATCTGAAGCGCTTCGGCCCCGGTTCGGACGATGATGCGTTCGAAGCCTACATGTTCAACCGCAAGAACCCGATGGGCGTGCATTTCGAGCGCTGGCGCCATGCCTATGGCTGCGGCAAGTGGTTTATCGCCGCGCGCTGCACGGTCACGCTGGAGGTGTTCGGCACCTATCCGGCGCAGACGACCGAGCCGCCGGCCGGCATTGTCGAGACGATAAAAGCGAAGCGCCCGGAGTGGGAGGGCTACAAATGAGCCGGCGTCTGGCCTCGGGCGGGCGGTTGATCGACCGCGCGCGCCCGCTGAAATTCACCTTCAACGACCAGCACATGTCCGGTTTTGCGGGCGATACGCTGGCCTCGGCCATGTTGGGGCGGGGTCAGGTGCTGGCGGGGCGGTCCTTCAAGTATCACCGCCCGCGCGGGGTCGTTGCCTCGGGCGCCGAGGAACCCAATGCCCTGGTAGGGCTGGGCAAGGGGGAGCGGTTCGAACCCAACCAGCGCACCACCACGACCGAGCTGTTCGACGGGCTGTCCGCGACCAGCCAGAACCACTGGCCCAGTCTGGAGTTCGACCTGCTGGCCGCAAACAACCTGGTGCCGCAGTTCCTGACCGCCGGGTTCTATTACAAGACCTTCCTGCGCCCGCGCGCATTCTGGAAGCATGTCTATGAGCCTATCATCCGCCGTTCGGCCGGTCTGGGCCGCGCACCCGATGCGGAAAGCCGCGATCCGGACCGCTATGAGCTGGTTTATGGTTTTGCCGATGTGCTGGTGATTGGCGGCGGCGTGGCCGGGTTGCAGGCGGCGCTGGCGGCCGGGCGGGCCGGGGCGCGGGTCATGCTGTGGGAGCAGACCGCCCATTGGGGTGGGCGCGCGCCGGTGGACGGGGTGGAGATCGACGGTCAGCCTGCGGATAGCTGGATCAAGAGCGCCGTGGAAGCCCTTGAAGGCATGGAGAATGTCAGCCTGCGCCTGCGCTGCATGGGGGCCGGGGTCCATGACCACGGCTATGTTCTGGGCAATGAGCGGGTGGCGGATCATCTGCCCGGCGCCTCAGGGCCGCGGCAGCGGCTGTGGCGGGTGCGCGCGGACCGGGTGATCACGGCCACCGGCGCGATCGAGCGGCCCCTGTCCTTTGCGGGCAATGACCTGCCGGGCGTCATGCTGGCCAGCGCGGTGCGGGACTATGTGGTGAACTGGGCGGTCAGCCCCGGCCGCACCGTGGTCGTCACCAACAATGACGATGCCTATCGCACCGCAATTGCGCTGAAAGAGGCGGGCGAGGATGTGCCCGTGATCGCCGATGCCCGCGACGAGGCCACCGGCGCGCTGCCGCAGAAGGCGCGCGATCTGGGCATCCGGATCATGACCGGAACCGGCGTGCAGAAGGTCAAGGGCGGCAAGACCGTCACCGGCGTGGCGCTTTGCCGGATCGACAGCGACGGGTCCACCCATACCGAGGTGCTGGACTGTGACGCAGTCGCCATGTCCGGCGGCTGGTCGCCGGTGGTGCATCTGTGGTCGCATTGCGGGGGCAAGCTGATCTGGGATGACGCGCAGGCGTTTTTCCGGCCCGATCCCGACCGCCCGCCGCTGGGCCATGACGGGGCGGGCTTCGTGGCCTGTGCCGGGGCAGCCAGCGGTGCCCTGGGCGCGGGCGACGGGCTGGCCGATGCCCATGCCGCAGGCGCTGCGGCGGCGCGCGATACGGGCGCCACGGGGGATGCGGGGCACCCCGCCCGGGCCGAGGCGCCCGAGGAAGCACCCCTGCGCCAGGTCTGGATCATGCCCGCCCGCGCCGGTTATGCGCTGCGGATGAAGATGTGGCTGGACTTCCAGAATGACGTGAAGGTCTCGGACGTGCAACTGGCCGCGCGCGAGGGGTATCACTCGGTCGAGCATACCAAGCGCTACACCACGCTTGGCATGGCAACCGATCAGGGTAAGCTAAGCAATATCAACGGCCTGGCGGTTCTTTCTGATGCACTTGATCAACCGATCCCGGCCACCGGAACCACCACCTTCCGCCCGCCCTACACCCCCATCACCCTCGGCGCGATCAGCGGCGAGGCAAAGGGCGATCTGTTCCAGCCCCTGCGCCGCACGCCGATGCATGACTGGCACGCGGCCAATGGTGTGCACTGGGAGCCCGTGGGCCAGTGGCGGCGGCCCTTCGCCTATCTCCGCGCCGGGGAGGATGTGCATCAGTCGGTCAACCGCGAGGTGCTGAACGCGCGCAGCAATATCGGGTTGCTGGATGCTTCGACGCTTGGCAAGATCCTCGTCTCCGGGCCGGATGCGGGGCGCTTCCTGGACATGCTCTATACCAACATGATGAGCACGCTGCGCCCCGGCAAATGCCGTTACGGGCTGATGTGCAACGAAAACGGCTTCCTGATGGATGACGGGGTGGTGGCGCGGCTGGACGAACAGTCCTTCCTGGTCCACACCACCAGTGGCGGCGCGGATCACATCCACGGCTGGATGGAGGACTGGCTGCAATGCGAATGGTGGGACTGGAAGGTCCACACCGTCAACCTGACCGAACAATTCGCGCAGATCGCCGTGGTGGGACCGAAGGCGCGCGCGCTGCTGGAACGATTGGGCGGCATGGACCTCAGCCGCGAGGCGCTGCCCTTCATGGGCTGGGCCGAGGGCACGTTGGGCGGGGTCCGGGCGCGGGTGTTTCGCATCAGCTTCTCGGGCGAGTTGTCGTTCGAGGTGGCGGTGCCTGCTGCGCAGGGCCGCGCCTTCTGGGACATGTTGCTGCATCAGGGTCGCGATCTGGGCGTCATGCCCTATGGCACCGAGGCGCTGCATATCCTGCGCGCTGAAAAGGGTTTCATCATGATCGGCGATGAAACCGACGGTACGGTGATCCCGCAGGACCTGAACCTGAACTGGGCGATCAGCAAGAAGAAGGATGACTTCCTGGGCAAGCGCGGGATGGAGCGCGTGGCCATGACCGACCCTGACCGCTGGAAGCTGGTGGGGCTGGAAACGCTGGATGGCTCGGTCCTGCCGCACGGGGCGCTGGCGGTGGTTGAAGGTGTGAACGCGAACGGGCAGGCGCAGACCGAAGGGCGGGTCACCTCCAGCTATTACTCGGCCACGCTGGGGCGCGGGATCGCCATGGCGCTGGTGCGGCGCGGGCCGGACCGGATGGGTGAGGTGCTGCGCTTCGCAGGCGCCCATGACGCGCGGATCGAGGCCCGGATCGTGGACCCGGTGCTGCATGACAAGGACGGGGAGAAGCTTCATGGCTGAGGCGGCAAGCGTGCTGGACGGGGCGCGGTACACGGGGTTTGTCACCGTGGCGGATGCAGGGCTGCGCGGCATGATCACCCTGCGGGGGGATCTGGCCTCGGATGCGGTGGCGGGGGCGGTGAAGGACGCGGTCGGGCTGGGGGTGCCGGGGCAGCGCCGGGTGCACGCCCATGGCGACCGCGCCGTGGCCTGGATGTCGCCGGATGAGTTGCTGGTAATGGTGCCCTATGCCGATGCCAGTGAAGTGGCGGGAAAGCTGGCGCAGGCGCTGGCGGGGGCATTTGCCACGGTGGCCAATGTCTCGGACGCGCGCGCGGTGTTCACGCTCAGCGGGGCGGCGGCGGATGATGCTTTGTGCAAGCTCTGTCCAGTGGATTTTGCGCAACTGGGCGCGGGCGAGATCCGGCGCACTCGGGCGGCGCAGGTGGCGGTTGCGCTGTGGCGTTCGGGGGAGGGCGAAGTGACGCTGGTCTGTTTCCGGTCCGTGGCGGAATATGTGTTTGGCCTGTTGCGCAACGCGGCGGCACCGGGGGGCGAATTGCGCTGAAGCAGCGCCAGGGATCAGCCCGGGGAAACTCAGCGCCCGGGCCGCGCCCCACCCACCCACCCGCGCGCCCCGGGCGCTGAGGGCTCCCCGGTGGCAAGCGCCGGGTCATTATTCGGGCGGGAAGGGGGATTGCTTCGGCGCGGACGGGGTGCCAATACCGGGGCACAACCGATCCGAGAGGCCTTTGCATGTCCCTATCTGCCCCGATGAACCCTGCGCTTGTCGCCAGTTTTGCCCCTCCGGTCATGGAGGCGCGGGGATGGCTGGAGGGGGTGGCCTTCGCGCCTGATCGTCCGCTTCTGAACCTGAGCCAGGCCGCGCCGGTGGACCCGCCGCCGGCACCGCTGCGCGCGGCCATGGCGGAAGCCATGGAGGATGCGCAGACGCATCTTTACGGGCCGGTGCTGGGGATGCCGGAATTGCGCGAGGCGCTGGCGGCGCGGACTGCCGCAATCTATGGAGGGGCGGTTTCGGTGGGGCAGGTGGCGATCACCTCGGGCTGTAACCAGGCGTTTTGTGCCGCGATTGCCACTCTGGCGGGGGCGGGCGATGCGGTCATGGTGCCGGTGCCCTGGTATTTCAATCACAAGATGTGGCTGGACATGAACGGGATCGAAACGGTGCCGCTGCCCTGTGGCGCGGACCTGTTGCCGGACCCTGCGACGGCCGCGTCGCGGATCACGCCGCGCACCCGGGCGATCGTGCTGGTCAGCCCCAACAACCCGGCCGGGGTGGAATACCCGCCCGCGCTGCTGGAGGCGTTTCGCGATCTGGCGCGGGCGCGGGGGATTGCGCTGATCCTGGATGAGACATACCGCGATTTTCACGCCCTGGAGGGGGCGCCGCATGGGCTTTTTGCGGATCCTGACTGGGACGATGTGCTGATCCATCTGTATTCCTTTTCCAAGGCGTATCGGCTGACCGGGCACAGGGTGGGCGCGATGCTGGCCAGCCCGGCGCGGCTGGAACAGGCCGAGAAATTTCTGGATTCGGTGGCCATCTGTCCGACCGGGCTGGGCCAGCGGGCGGCGCTTTGGGGGATCCATCATCTGGACGGTTGGCTGGCCGGTGAGCGGGACGAGATCCTTGCACGGCGGGCCGCGCTGCAGGCGGGGTTCCAGCGGTTGCCGGGCTGGGCGGTGGAGTCCTGCGGGGCGTATTTTGCCTGGGTGCGTCATCCGTTCGATCTGGCTTCGGATGCGCTGGCGCGGCGCCTGGTGCGCGAGGCCGCGCTGTTGCTGTTGCCGGGGACCATGTTCATGCCGAGCCCGGCTGACGGGGCGGCGCATCTGCGGATTGCCTTTGCCAATGCCGATGCGGCGGGGATCGATGTGCTGGTGGAGCGTCTGGCGGCGCTGAAGCTGTGAACCGGGATCCGGCGGCCCGCATGTGATCTGTTTCCAAGCGGTGCGCGCGTTCCGCGCGCAAGACATGAGCAGGCCCTGCCGCGTTGCGGCAGAGCCTGCGGTGGGCGCCGCGTTCCGATCTGAGTGCCTGTGGTCTGCGGGTGTGATCAGCGCCAGACGGCGAGCGATTCCAGCAATTCGACAAAGCGGCGCGCCAGGAACAGTGCGCCGCCCCAGCCCATGAGGGCGTCAACCGCCAGCAGGCTGGCCAGCGTCAGCGCAAACCCGATGGCGACGGCGTTGGTCATTGCTTCCCCCCGGACACTCCCGGGCGCCGCCGGGCGGTCAGTGAATCAGCCGCCCCATGGCCGCGGCCACATCGGCCATGCGGCAGGAGAAGCCCCATTCATTATCATACCACGCCAGCACGCGCACCGTACGCCCGCCCACGACCCGGGTCTGATCCGGGGCGAAGATGGAGGAATGCGTGGTGTGATTGAAGTCGATCGAGACCTTGGGTTCCGGGTCATAGGCCAGCACCGCGCCCATGCGTCCGGCGGCGGCTTCCTGCACGATGGCGTTCACCTCTGCCACCGTGACCGATTTCGCGGCCTGGAAGGTCAGGTCCACAGCGCTGACATTGGGGGTGGGCACGCGCAATGCGGTTCCGTCCAGCTTGCCGGTGAGTTCGGGCAGCACCTCGCCCAGGGCCTTGGCGGCGCCGGTGGAGGTGGGGATCATCGCCATGGCGGCGGCGCGGGCGCGGTAGAGATCCTTGTGCCGGCGGTCCAGGGTGGGCTGGTCACCGGTGTAGCTGTGGATGGTGGTCATGATGCCCGATTCGATGCCGATGGCGTCATTGAGCACCTTTGCCAGCGGCGCCAGGCAGTTGGTGGTGCAGGAGCCGTTGGAGACAACGCGGTGTTCGGGCAGCAGCGCGCGGTGGTTCACGCCATAGACGATGGTCTTGTCGGCATTGGTGGCAGGCGCAGAGACCAGCACCCGCTGGGCGCCGCGGGTGAGGTGGACGGCGGCCTTGTCCCGGCTGTTGAACTGGCCGGTGCATTCAAGCACCACATCGATGCCGTCCCAGTCCAGCTCGGTCGGATCATAGGTGGACATGACCTTGATCGGGCCGCGGCCGAGGTCGATGCTGTCGCCCTGGACGCGGACGGTGCCGGGGAAGCGGCCATGGACGGAGTCATATTTCAGCAGATGGGCATTGGTTTCGATGGGGCCGGTGGCGTTGATGCGCACCACCTCGACATCGTTGCGCGCACTTTCGGCGATATGGGCCAGGGTACACCGCCCGATACGCCCGAATCCGTTGATGCCGATGGTTACGGTCATGTCCAAGCCCTCTTTCGTCTCATTCCACCTGAGAGTCGGTATACTGGCGGAGACGTGCAGAAAAAAGATCGAAATGTGTTTTTTGTGAAGACGTTAGCGCAAACCTGTGATGGCAGCGCTAACGCGAGGCGCGAACCTGGCGCCGGGGCGGTTCCGCGCCCTTTCCTGGGCGCGGTCGCGCTTGCAGGCTCAGTCTTCGCCGTGCAGTTCGGCAAAACGCTCGTTCAGGAGGGCGTTGAGTTCGGGGTCCGCGGCGGCGGCATCGCCGATGGCGATGTATTCGTCCACGGTGATCCCGGGTGTTTCTTCCACGGCTTCGAGGATGGCGGTATTGGCCGCTTCGATGATCTGGTTCTGCTCGTCCTCGCTCTCGGCGTCTTGCAGCGTTGCAAGATAGGCGTCGCGGACCTCGGCCACGGCCATGGCCGCGTCGATGAAGGCATCGAGTTTCTGTTCCTGCTCGATCATCTCGGCGCCCGAGGCTTCGGCCTGCGCGGCGGCGGGCAGGGCGCCGAGGCTTCCCATTGCCATGCCGAGGGCGACAGCTGCCGGTGCGAGGGTGCTTTTGAAGGCCATGATATCTCCTGTTCATCGGTTTGGTGGAGCGGATCATCCCGCCACAGACCTTCACCTATGGCGCATCCGGGGTCCGCGCAAACGCGTTGGCGGAAAAATGCCCATGTGCCAGATGCGCGGGCCTGCGGCGCGGCGCCAAAACTTCGCACAGGTGGCCGGTGCGGGCTGGACAGCCGGGCGCTTGCGGGGCAGTCTGTGCGCAAAATTTCAGGAGCCGCCCATGACGCCGACCGAAAGCAGACCGTTCCACATGACCCTGATGTCGCTGGCCGCCCTTCTGTGGTATGTGGCGCTTGCGCTGGATTACCTGGCGGCGCGCTATGACCGGGTGGCTGAACTGCCTGCCATGCCCGAAGGGATGGGTCTTGGCTATGAGGTCATGCCGCTCTGGGCGGCAGTGGCGACCGGTGCGGCGGTCTGGCTGGGGCTGTTCGCGGCAATCCTGCTACTGCTGCGGGACCGCATGGCCGTGCTGAGCTTTGCCTTCACCTTCATCGCGGCCATCGTGGCGGTGGTCTGGGTGGTGCAGTTTTCTGCCGAAGGGCCGCGTGAATGGCTGGGTATGACGCCGATGCAGATGGTTGGGGCGCAGGTTCTGGTGCCTTTTGTGTTGTGGGTCTATGCGCGCAGTCTGAAGCAGCGCGGCGTTTTCGGCTGACGCGCCGCTTTCGCCAAACCGTGACCAGTATCGCGCCGGGGACGGGTTGCGTTCCTGACCCTGGCGGCGGACACAGGCCCGGCGCGTCCGCGATCGTGGCGGGCGCGTCTTGACCGTTCTTCAGGTTCCAGGGAGCCCCGCATGACCATTCGCGCCGATCTTGCCGATGCCATTGGAAACACGCCGCTGATCCGCCTGACAGGCCCCAGCGCGGCCACGGGCTGCGAAATTCTGGGCAAGGCCGAGTTTCTGAACCCGGGCCAATCGGTCAAGGACCGTGCCGCGCTGTGGATCATCCGCGATGCGGTGGCGCGCGGGGCGCTGAAGCCCGGCGGCACGATTGTCGAGGGCACCGCCGGGAACACCGGGATCGGGCTGGCGCTGGTCGGCGCGTCAATGGGGTTTCGCACGGTGATCGTGATCCCTGAGACGCAGAGCCAGGAAAAGAAGGACATGTTGCGGCTGGCGGGGGCCGAACTGGTCGAGGTGCCGGCGAAGCCCTACCGCGACATCAACAACTACATCCGTTATTCCGGCCGCCTGGCCGAGGCGCTGGCCGCCTCCGAGCCCAACGGCGCCATCTGGGCCAACCAGTTCGACAATGTGGCCAACCGCCAGGCCCATGTCGAAAGCACCGGCCCCGAGATATGGGCGCAGACCGGCGGCAAGGTGGACGGGTTCATCTGTGCCGTGGGGTCGGGCGGAACGCTGGCGGGTGTAGCGCAGGCGCTGCAGCCGAAGGGGGTCAGGATCGGGCTCGCGGACCCGGACGGGGCCGCGCTCTACAGTTTCTATACCACCGGTGAATTCAAGGCCAAGGGCTCCAGCATCACCGAAGGGATCGGGCAGGGGCGGGTGACCGCGAACCTTGAAGGGTTCACCCCCGATTTCTGCGCCCGCATCCCGGATGCCGAGGCATTGCCGGTGTGCTTTGACCTGCTGGCGCGTGAAGGGCTGTGCCTGGGGGGCTCGTCGGGGATCAATGTGGCGGGTGCGATCCGCATGGCGCAGGACATGGGGCCGGGGCATACGATCGTCACCATCCTGTGCGACTATGGCACGCGCTATCAGTCCAAGCTGTTCAACCCGGCCTTTCTGCGCGAAAAGGGGCTGCCGGTCCCGGAGTGGATGGACCGCCCCGCGCCCGATCTGCCGGATGTAATGGAAGCCTGAGCCCGGAGGCTGAGCGACCATATGCGACCCGTGCCAAGCTATTTTCGCGCAGGCCTTGCCCTGCTGGGGCTTGTGGCCGTGCTGGCGCTGCCCGGCCATGCGCAGGCCCAGGACATCGACGCGCGCGAGGCCCAGCAGGCCAGTGAAGCTGCCACCGGTCCCGATATGGTGCTTTGGGAGTCGCTGGCCACGCTGGCCGAAGCTGCGCTGGCGGATTCAGCCACCGACTCGGCCATCCTCCTGGACCTGCGCGCGCAGCTTGTGGAAAAACGTGCCGCCTTTCTGGCGGTTCAGGATGCCAGCCGCGAACGGGTCGCAGCACTACGCCGCCAGATCGAGGCCCTTGGCCCCCCGCCCGAGGAAGGCGAGACCGACCCCCCCGAGATCGCCGAGCGCCGCACGGCGCTGAACGAACAGCTGTCCCGCGTTGCCGCGCCGGGGATCACCGCGGATGAGGCCTTTCGCCGCGCCGACGGGCTGATCCGCACCATCGACCGGGTGCTGCGCGAACGCGATGCCGATGCGCTGATGACGCTCTGGCCCAGCCCGGTGAACCCGGCGAACTGGCTGGCGGGGGTGGATGCGGTGTTTTCCTCGGGCTTCACGGTCTATGGGGAGGCACTGGGCAACTGGCGCGACCCTGCGGTGCGGGTCGAGTTCCGCTCGAACCTGCCGGTGATGATCGGTGCGATCATGCTGGCGCTCTTGCTGCTGATGCGGGGCAGGCGCTTTGCCGAACAGGTGACGCAACGGCTGCAGGAGGGGGCGCAAAGCCGGCGCGGCCAGCAGGCGATGGCGCTGTTGACATCCCTTTCGCAGATCATCGTGCCACTGGCAGGGGTGTTCCTGCTGGTGCTGGCGCTGGAGGTCACGGGGCTTCTGGGCGAGACGGGATCCGCCACGGTATCGGCCTTTGTCGTGGCGGGGATGTACTATCTGACGGCGCGCTGGCTGGGTGGGCAGATCTTCACCCGCGCCGAACTGGCCTATTCGCCCCTGCGCCTGCCGCGCGAACGCCGCCGCGAGGGGCGGTTCATGGCCTCGCTGACCGGGCTGTTCCTGGGGCTGTATGCGCTGGCCAATGCCTTTATCGAACCCGATGTGCAGACCGACGCGGCAAACGCCGTGATCTCCTTTCCGTTGCTGGTGCTGGCCGGGGTGGTGCTGTTCCGCATCGGTCAACTGTTGTTGCTGCATGCGCGCCAGAGCGTGCAGCAGGCCGCCGAGGCCGAGGAGCCCGCACAGGCGAGCTTCTTTGACCGGCTGGTGGGCGTGCTGGGGCGCATCGCCATGGTGCTGGGCATCGGCGCGCCGGTGCTGGCCGGGATCGGCTATGTCCAGGCGGCCGAGGCGCTGCTGTTTCCGGCAATCGAATCGCTGGGCCTGATGGGGCTTCTGGTGCTGTTGCAGCGCCTGGTGGGCGATATCTATGCCGCCATCACAGGCGGCGGCGAAGAAGCGACCGAGGCATTGATCCCGGCGCTGATCGGCTTTGGCCTGGCGCTGCTGTCGCTGCCGGTGTTCCTGCTGATCTGGGGGGTGCGCACGTCCGAACTGCTGGAGATATGGCAGGTGGTGCGCGAGGGCTTCGTGATCGGCGAGACGCGGATTTCACCCACCAACCTGCTGAGTTTCCTGATCATCTTTGCCATCGGCTATACGGTCACGCGGATTATCCAGGGGGCGCTTGGGTCCACGGTGCTGCCAAAGACCTCGCTGGACCGGGGCGGGCAGAAGGCGGTGGTGTCCGGCACGGGCTATGTGGGGATATTCCTGGCGGCCGTGATCGCCTTTTCCACCGCCGGGATCGACCTGTCGGCGCTGGCGCTGGTGGCGGGGGCGCTGTCGGTTGGGATCGGCTTTGGCCTGCAGAATGTGGTGTCGAACTTCATTTCCGGCATCATTCTGCTGGTCGAACGCCCTATTGCCGAAGGCGACTGGATCGAGGTGGGCGGTACCATGGGGATCGTGCGGTCGATCTCGGTGCGCTCGACCGTGATCGAGACCTTCGACCGGACCGATGTGATCGTGCCCAATGCGGACCTGATCTCGGGGACGGTGACCAACTGGACGCATCACAACAACACGGGGCGGCTGATCGTCAAGGTGGGGGTGGCCTATACCTCGGACACACGCGAGGTGGAGCGCATCCTGCGCGAGGTGGCCGAGGCGCAGCCGATTGTCGCGCTCAACCCGCCGCCGTCGGTGGTGTTTCTGGATTTTGGCGCGGATGCGCTGGAGTTCGAGGTGCGTTGCATCCTGCGCGATGTGAATTTCATCATGAAGGTGCGTTCGGACATGAACCACGAGATCGCCCGCCGCTTCCGCGAGGCGGGGATTGAAATTCCCTTTGCGCAGCGCGATATCTGGCTGCGCAACCCTGAAGCCCTGCGCGGCGAGGCGCCCGCCACCCCCGCGCCCGCCAACCCCGCGCCTGTGGCCAGCACCGCCCCGCGCCGACCGGTGCAGCCGGACGACCCGCTGTCCGATGCCGCGCGCCCGGATCTGGATGACTTGTCCGCTGGCCCCGCAGATGGAGGAGATACAGATCGATGACCGACCTGCCCGCAACCCGGCTGTTGTTCCGCGAAGACGCCTATGCGCAGCAGGCGCCCGCGCGCGTTCTGGCGCATCTTGATGGGGCGTTGGTGCTTGAGGCGAGCCTGTTCTATCCGGCGGGGGGCGGGCAGCCGGGCGATACCGGGCGGCTGGTCTGGCCCGGCGGCGCGTTGACCATCACCGATACGCGCAAGGGGCCTGAGGGGGCCGTGCTGCTGGTGCCGGGCGCGGGGCAGGCCCTGCCACCGGTGGGCACTGAGGGCACGCAGCATCTGGACTGGGCGCGGCGCTACGCCATGATGCGGGTGCATACGGCGCTGCATCTGCTGTCGGTGGTGATCCCGCTGCCGGTGACCGGCGGGCAGATCGGCCCCGAGAAGGGACGGCTGGACTTCGACATGCCCGAGGCCCCGCCGGAGCGTGCGGCGCTGGAAGAGGCGTTGCAGGCGCTGGTGGCGCGCGATCTGCCGGTGTCCGAGGACTGGATCACCGATGCGGAACTGGCGGCGAATCCCGCGCTGGTCAAGACCATGTCGGTGGCGCCGCCCATGGGGCAGGGGCGGGTGCGGCTGGTGCGGATCGGGGCGGGGGCGGATCAGGTTGATCTGCAGCCGTGTGGCGGGACGCATGTGGCACGCACGGGCGAGATCGGCGGCCTGCGGATCGGCAAGATCGAAAAGAAGGGCCGCCAGAACCGCCGCGTGGCACTGCATCTGGAGGGCTGACGCTTCGGTTGCCTGCCGCCCCACGGGGCCAGGCTCGGCCAGCGCTGGCGCGCCGCACCGGCCCGGTGCGCGTCCTGGCCAGTCCTCAGCCCTCGCCGTAGCCTTCGACGATGACCAGGTCGGCGGTGGACACCGGATCGCGCAGCGCCTTGGCCGCCTGGTATTCTGGGCTGTCGTAGCAGGCGCGGGCGGTGGCCAGATCGGCGAATTCGATCACCACGTTGCGGGCCCGGGTGGCGCCTTCGCGGCTGTCCTGTGTGCCGCCCCGGACCAGGAAGCGCCCGCCGAAACGCGCGAATGCGGCAGCGTTGGCGCTGCGATAGGCCTCATAGGCGGTGGGGTCGGTGATATCGACATGGGCGACCCAATAGGCTTTGGGCATGGAAACTCCGGCGGGTTTGTGTTGATGGGTGGTCAGAAAAGCCGCAAACTTGCGCAGGATCAAGGCAGAGATGGCAAAACCTTGCCAGTTTTGCGCCCTTGTCATCAACCTGGGGTTCAGTTCAGGACCCAAGGTTCCCATATGGTGACAAACGCGACCCTAACCTGGAGAGGATTTGCCATGGCCCCCGGTTTTGACCCGCTTTCGATCTGGACACGCAATACGGTGGTCTGGGTGCGCTACATTCAGGCGCAGCAGGAGTTCTGGTTGCGGATGATGGGCGTTGCGGCGCAGGGAATTCCGCATCAGAGCAGTGCCGAACTGGCCGCCGAGGCCGAAGCGATGTGTTCGGAGGAGGCGAAGAAGCGCAAGCCGAAGGTGCGCCCGACGGCCAGCCGGACCAGCGGTGCCGAAAAGCGGCTTGCAAGCGCGACCTGACCGACGCGGGAACGGGCGTGTTCCGGAGCCTGCAGCCTTGCCAGTTGGATGGCGGGGCGGTCATCGGTGTGTCAGGGCTTTGCGCCTCTGCGACTTGACCACGCCGCGCGGGTGGTATCAGCCGGCGCCGGGGCTTTCGCAGATCTCTCCCAGCGCTTCGTCGATCGCGCTGGTGATCTGGTCGATCTGATCGGCGCTAACCATCAGCGCGGGGCTGAGGCAGAGCGTATTGTTCAGCCCCGGAATGGAGCGGTTGGTCATGCCGATCTGAACGCCGCGCTTCATCACCGCGCCTAGGACGGCGGCGACCTGCGCCTCGGGTAGCGGCGCGCGCGTGGCGCGGTCGGCCACCAGTTCGGCGCCGCAAAACAGCCCCTTGCCGCGCACATCGCCGATGACCGGGTGCCGCGCCTGCAGCGCGCGCAGATTGTCCATCAACCGCGCGCCCATGGCGGTGCAATTGTCCAGCAACCCTTCATCCTCGATGATGCGCATGTTTTCCAGCGCGGCCGCGGGGCCGGCGGTGCAGCCGCCAAAGGTGGAGATGTCACGGAAATAGGAGAGCGGATCGCCGGGGTCATCCTTGAACATGTCGAACACGGCTTCGGTTGTCACGGTGCAGGAAATCGCCGCATAGCCCGAGGCGACCCCCTTGGCCATGGTCACGATATCGGGCTGGATGCCGAAGTGCTGATAGCCGAACCAGGTGCCGGTGCGCCCGACGCCGCAGACAACCTCGTCGATGATCAGCAGAAGTCCGTATTTCCGGCAGATCTCCTGCACGCGGGGCCAGTAGCCTTCGGGCGGAGTGATGACGCCGCCGCCAGCGGTCACGGGTTCCAGGATGATGGCGCCGACCGTATCCGGGCCTTCACGCAGGATCACCTCTTCGATGGCATCGGCCGCGCGCAGGCCGTAATCCGCGACCTCGCCCCATTGGCTGCGATATTCCAGGCAATGGGGCACGGGGATGAAGCCCGGGGGGAAGGGGCCATACATGGCGCGGCGTTCCTCTTGCCCGCCCGAGGCAAGGGTGGCGATGGTGGTGCCGTGGTAATCACGCTCTCGATACAGGATCTTCCATTTGCGCCCGCCGTGCTGGCGATGGGCGATCTGGCGGACGATCTTGTAGGCTTTCTCATTCGCCTCGGACCCGGAGTTGGAATAATAGACGCGGGACATGCCGGGCATCTTTTCGATCAGCCGTTCGGCGAATTGCGCGCCGGGGATGGACCCTGCGGCACCGGCAAAGAAATTCATCCGCACCAGCTGGTCGCGCACCGCATCGGCGATGGTTTCGCGCCCGTAGCCGACATTCACGGTCCAGACCCCGCCGGACACAGCGTCCAGCGTCTCGCGCCCGGTGGCGTCCCAGACGCGCAACCCGCGGCCTTCGACGATCACGCGGGGGTCGGTTGTCTCATAGGTTTTGTGCTGGCTGAGGTGATGCCAGACATGGGCGCGGTCAGCGGCGATCACATGGCTCAGGTCGTTGTGGCGCGGCGCGTCATCCATGGCGGGCTCCTGTCAGCGGGTCAGAGCAAAGCCTGCCTGCATCGCGGGCTTGCAGATAGGGCCAGTCCGGCGCTATCCATGTGGCCAGATCATGCCCGCTGCCTGTCATGGGGGATCGCCTGATGGCCATTGCACCCAGCTGTTTCGCGCTGGACCCTGACACCCCGGGAACCCTTCAGCAGCGCATCCGCCAGATGGTGGCCGAGGCGATCCTTGCAGGGCGGCTGCAGCCGGGGGAGCGGATGCCCTCCAGCCGCGGGTTGGCCAGTTATCTGGGGGTCAGCCGGATCACTGTCACCCTGGCCTATGGTGACCTGGTGGCCGATGACTTCCTGCAGGCGCGGGGGCGGTCGGGGTATTTCGTATCTGCTCAGGCAGTTCCGCCGCCGGTGCGCGCCGCCCCCCGGGTTCAGGATGGTGCGGGGGTGGACTGGGCGCGCGCCCTGGGGCCACGGGCCGAGGCCCCGCTGGGCAGCGCCAAGCCCGCCGACTGGCGCAGCTATCGCTTCCCCTTCATCTATGGCCAGGCGGACCCGGCGCTCTTCGATCATCAAAGCTGGCGCGCCTGCACCCTGCGCGCCCTGGGCCAGCGCGATTTCCCGGCCATGAGCGATGACAGTTTCGAAGCCGATGACCCTCGGCTGGTGGAATATATCGCGCGCCACAGCCTGCCCCGGCGCGGCATCCTGGCCCGCCCGGAGGAGGTTCTGGTCACGCTCGGCGCGCAGAACGCCCTGTGGCTGGCCGCGCAATTGCTGCTGAACCAGCGGCGCGTGGCGGGGATCGAGGACCCGGGCTATCCCGGCCTGCGCGCGATCCTGGGACAGACGCGCTGCCGGGTGCAGCCGCTGGCCGTGGGGCCGCAGGGGCTGGAACCGGACCGGTTGCCGCGCGGGCTGGATGTGCTGTTCTGCACCCCCAGCCACCATTGCCCCACCGGAGCCACCATGCCGCTGAACACCCGCCGCGCCTTGCTGCGCCGGGCCGAAGCCGAGGGCCTTCTGGTGGTTGAGGACGATTACGAATTCGAACTGGCGACGGGTGGGGCCGCGCTGCCCGCGCTCAAGGCGCTGGACCGCAGCGACCGGGTGATCCATGTCGGCAGCTTTTCCAAGTCGCTGTTTCCGGGGTTGCGGCTGGGCTATCTGGTGGGGGCCGCGCCCTTCATCCGCGAGGCCCGCGCGCTGCGCGCCTCGGTGCTGCGCCACCCGCCGGGGCTGATCCAGCGGGCGGCGGCCTATTTTCTGTCACTGGGCCACCATGACGCCATGCTGCGCCGTCTGGGCGCCGCGTTTCACCAGCGCCGCCAGATCACCCTTGACGCCGTCGCGCGTGAGGGGCTCCACCTTGCAGGCAGCACAAGAGCGCCCGGTGGCTCCAGCTTGTGGATGCGCGCGCCCGATGGCCTGGACACGGCGGCGCTGGCGGCGCGCCTGCGCGGGCAGGGCGTGCTGATCGAACCGGGGGCGCCCTTCTTTCACGGGCCGCAGGCGCCGACGGGGTTCTACCGGATCGCCTACAGCTCGATTCCGGCCGACCGTATCCCCGAAGGCATCGCCCGGATCGCCCGGGCCATGGAAGCGCCACATGGCTGAGCCGCGGTGTATGCCGGTCCCGGCGCGCCCTTTCTGCCTGAAGGCTCACGCGCCCGCATGGTTTTCCCAATCCCGTGCGCTCCCGCCCCCTTCGGCACTGCGGGTTCCCCGCAACGCCTCAGGCGTTGGGCCGGGCCGCGTGCGCCATGCGCACGCGGCCCGGCCCAACGGGAGGGGTGCATCCTGATGCATCCCCGACGGGCGGGAGGATCCCCGTATCCGTAGCGCCAGGCGTAAGGGTCCATGTGCCCGCCTGCGCGCTGCCCCGCGACCCCGCGTCGCGCGTCCTTCGCGCACGCTTTCCCGCTGCGCTCGGTCACCGGGCATGCTATGGAAATCGCATGTCACTCTGGACCCGCATATCGCGCGCGCTTTCGGCGCTGCGGCAGGGCGAAAGCCTCAGCGCCGTCTTCGACCGGTTGCGCACCCCGCCCGAACGCACGGTTGCCTTTGCCATCGCCGTGATCGCCCTTGGCGCCAAGATGGCCAAGGCGGACGGCCAGGTCAGTCGCACCGAGGTCGCCGCGTTTCGCGAGGTCTTCACCATCCCCCCCGAGGAAGAGCGCGCCGCCGCGCGGGTCTTCAATCTGGCCCGTCAGGACGTTGCCGGTTTTGACGCCTATGCCCGCCGGATCGCCCGGATGTTCCCGCCCGGGGACCCGGTGCTGGTCGATCTGGTCGAAGGCCTGTTCCATATCGCCATGGCCGATGGTCAGCTTCACCCGGACGAAGATGCCTTCCTGGCCGAGGTTGCCGCCATCTTCGGCCTGAGCCCGCGCTGCCTGCGCTGTCTGCGCGCGCGATTCGTCGGCGATGTCCCCCATGACCCCTATGCGGTGCTTGACGTCGCTCCCGATGCGCCCCTCGATGAGATCCGCCGCGTCTACCGCCAGCAGGTGCGCGACACGCATCCGGATCGCATGGCCGCGCGGGGCGTGCCCGCCGAAGCCATCCGCCTGGCCGAGCGCCGCCTGCAGGATGTCAACCGCGCCTGGGAGGAAATCCGCGAAGGCCGCGCTGCATGACCGTGTCCGATGCTGCGCGTCCGCTGCGGCTGGCCACCTATAACGTGGCATGGTTCAATGCCCTGTTCGATGACCAGGATCGCATGCACCGCGATGACGGCCCCGGCGGGCGCCATGGCATCACCCGGATGCAGCAGCTTGACGCGCTTGGCGCGGTCTTCGCCCGTCTGGACGCCGATGCCATCATGGTGATCGAAGCCCCGGACGAAGGGCCGGGCCGCTCCTGCACCGCCGCGCTCGAAGGTTTTGCCGCCGGTTTCGGTCTGCGCGCGCGCCGTACCCTGGTGGGATTTGCCAGCGAAAGCCAGCAGGAAATCGCCGTGATGTTCGACCCCGACCAGCTGCAGCTGATCCATGATCCGGCCCCGGGCACCCCTGACGCGCCGCGGTTTGACGCCACCCACAGCTATGCCGACCCCGTGACCGGCCTGCGCGAGAAGGTCCGCTTTGCCCGCCCGCCGCTGGAGCTTCTGTGCCAGACTGCCAGCGGGGCTGCGTTCCACATGATGGGCGTGCATACCAAGTCGAAGGCGCCTTCGGGTGCGCGCAGCCCTTCCGATATTCGCCGCCTTGGACTGGAAAACCGGCGCAAGCAATATGGCCAATGCCTGTGGCTGCGCGCCCGCATCACCGATTTTCTGACCAAGGCCGAGCCGCTGATCGTTCTTGGTGACTTCAATGACGGCCCCGAAGTCGATGAATTCGAAGAATTCTTCCCCCGTTCCGGGGTGGAGATCGTGCTTGGCTGGGACCTGCCCGCCGATCTGCAGCTTTATGACCGCCACGCCCGCATGGGGCTGAGCAAACACCTGGCCGCGGCGCCGGTTTCGGCGCGGTTCCGGCTGCCGGACGGGCATTATGTCTCGGCCCTGCTCGATTACATCATGGTCTCGCCCGACCTGCGCGCCCGTGAGCCCCTGTGGCGTATCTGGAACCCGTTCGACGATCCCGGGTGCTATGGCGATCCGGCGCTCTGTCAGGCGCTGCTGACCGCGTCGGATCATTTTCCGGTGACCCTTGATCTGGACCTGTAGCGGGATGAGGCCCGGGCCGGTAGACTGGCGCCATGAAACCTTTGGCCCCCATCCTGCTTGCCGTGCTGCTGTCCCAGCCTGTTCCGGCGCGCGCCGATGCGCCCGGGCTGGAGCAACGCCTTGAAGAGCTGCGCGATGAGGCCGGATCCCTGCTGCGTGAATTCTTCGAAGGGATCGAGCCGCAGCTGGACGCCCTTGGCCCGCGCCTGCGGGAACTGGCCGAGAAGCTGGGCGGCATGGCCGCCTATCACCCGCCCGAGGTGCTTCCCAACGGAGACATCATCCTGCGCCGTCGCCAGCCGCTCGAAGATCCGTTGCCCGAGGGCCCGGCGCCCGATGATGACAGCCCCGATGCCGAGCATGACCCGCTGACCGATCCGCTGGAGCTTTGAGCCTGCTTTTGCAGACCGCAGCCAGCCGCGCCGCTTTATGCGAAACGCCGGAAGATGCCCCGGGACGCGTGACCTTGTGCATCCGTCAGCGCCCGGCGCGCGGGGGGGCGGCGTGCTCAAGCCTGTGCGTCAGGCTGCACCATCGCTCTGCGGCGGGCCACGCGCACCTTGGTTTCGGCTTTCAGCAATCTTGCCAGGGCCGCGAAGCGGGCTTCGGCGACTTCGGTGAACAGGTCGCTTGTGTCCGGGTTCAGGACCAGCTCCAGCACCTTCTTCTTCGGAAACAGCCGCAACTCGCCGCCGTTTTCCGGCCCGTCCATGGAGAACATGGCACCAAACCGCAGCGCCCGGCCCAGAATCTGCGCCGCGCGCCGCTCATCCTCTTCCAGCAGCTCGGATACCCGCTGCATCCGGGGGGTCATCCCGTTTGTCTTGTAGCGATACATGAGCGCCAGGCTCAGGAACACGCGTTCATCATGGTTCAGGCCACCCAGGTTGGCGCGGGTGGCGGTATCGAAACAGGCGTCCGCGCGGTAATCGGGGTGCGTGCGCCAGTTCACGTCATGCAGCAGGCAGGCGGCCTTGATGATCCGCAGCCGCCGCTCGGGCGCTGAACGCCACAGGGGCAGCAGGAAATCATAGAGCTTGCGCCCGAAGCCGGGCAAACGGGCGTTCTGATGCTCGGCAAAGCGGCAGGCCTCGATCAGCGGATCACGGCGGCGCAACTCCTCGGGCATCTGGTCGTACAGGATCCCCTCGCGAATACCGTAGCCTGAAATATGGATGCGTTTGGGCCGGAACACATGCAGCAGCTGGCGCAGCACCTGAACCGCCAGGGGCACCAGCGCCATACGCTCCACCGACATGCCGGTCTGGGCGCGCAGGCGTTCGGGGTCATGCTCCTTCAGCCAGTCCATCGTGCGGCGCACCGATTTGGGCGTCATTTCGTATTCGTGCAGCACCAGCAGCGGATAGTTGCGCCGATGCATGTCCAGCCGCGCCAGCGCCCGCCAGGAGCCGCCCACCAGGTAAAGCGCGTCATGGTGGTCGCCGATTTCGCCGCACAGATCACGCAGCACCTGGTTGATATGCCTGCGCAGCCCCTTCTTGCCGCCCTCTACCTGTTGCAGGCGGAACGGGCCCAATGGCGAGGTCACGCACCGATGCACCTCGCCGTCGCCGATTTCCGCCAGCTCCATCGAAGACCCGCCGATGTCGCAGACCAGCCCGGCGGCACCGGGCCAACCTGTCAACACGCCCTGTGCCGACAGCCGTGCCTCCTCGGCGCCATTGATGACCAGCATCTCCAGACCGGTGGCCTGCGCGACCTCGGCGGCAAATTCGGGGCCGTCCTCGGCCTCGCGGATGGCGGCTGTGGCAACGATCGTCAAGTTGCTCAGGTTCATGCCGCGTGCCAGCAGGGCAAAGCGTTTCATCGTGGCCAGCGCCCGCGCGCGACCTTCGGGGTTCAGCCTGCCGGTTGCGGTCAGGCCCCGGCCCAACCCGCACAGCACCTTTTCGTTGAAGAAATAGGCCGGGCTGCGGGCAGCGCCGTCGAATATCACCATCCGGACCGAGTTCGACCCCACGTCGATAACGCCCACATGCCGGAGCGCCCGCGCTGATGGATCATTGAACAGTGGACGGCCAAAGAAGCCGCGTTGCGAATCGTCGGGCGTGCCGCCGTCCATCAGTCGCATCCTGTATCTGTCAACTTTGTCAGGCATACTAGTGCCCGGCGATGGCGCCGGTCAATCGCCAAGGCCGGAGTTGACAGCGCGCATTGCGCGACGAAGGATCGCAGCCCAGCAGAAGCAGCGCAGGGCGGCAGGTCGCATGTTCTTATCGTTGAAGGCCGAACTGCGCCGCATCGGCAACACCATACGCTGGTCGCTGGAGGGATGGCGCGCGGCCTGGGCGAGCGAGAAATCCCTGCGCCAGTGGACCGTGCTGCACGCGATTTCGAGCGGTGCGGCCCTGTTGCTGCCGCTGGAGCCGGGGGCGCGGGCGCTGATCATTGCGCTGGGGTTCCTGGTCCTGGCGGCCGAGCTTTTCAACACTGCAATCGAAACCGCGGTCGATGACATTTCAGGGCGCCCGCGCGCGGCGGCGCGCAAGGCAAAGGACTGCGCCTCGGCGGGGGTGGCGCTATGCGCGCTGGCGGCGGCATCTGCCTGGGGGGTCAGCCTCTGGGGCCTTATAGCCGGTGGCTGAGGCATGACGTCCAAGGCCCGGCGCGCAGGGGGCGGCATCACCACAGGGCATATGCGCCGCAATCGGCGCAGGGCTTGCAGCTATTGTTCGCCACCTGACACAAGGTGCCCTGTGACGGATTGGAGCCCTGAGCGGTCGCTCCCCGGCGCGGAATCAAGGGCGTCAGCCCGCCGCGCCTCGCCGGGCCGCCCCCCGGCACGGCGACTTGGCTGCCACAACTGCATAGCCTGGAAGTTTTACGGATCTGGCTGCCATAAAGCACGATAGCTCACGGCACGGATCGCCGCACCGCGGCCCGACGCAGCGCGGCTTCGCGCCCAATGACCAACGGCAGAAAGGTCCCGCATAACCGCCCCTTGCGACAGTATTGCATGGGCCGCGCGGGAACCTTTCGTCAGGGGGCGAACACTATGCCCAGTCCTGAACACTGCCCAGCAGCACGCCGGTCAGGGAAACCTCGGTCAGGCCGGGGGGCAAGGGGTCAACCCGAAGGCCGGGCTCAACAAGGCTGTTGGAGCGGCTTATCGCTGTCAGATCGGCATCTGGATCGAGAAAGACCCATCGCTGACCATCTGCGGTGTCCAGCCCGATGGCCGCGCGCAGGACCTCCAGCGCATCGGTGGCGGTGACCTGGCCATCCTGATTGATGTCGGCGGCAATGAAATCCAGCGGACGCGCCGCACCCCAGCTTGGGGACAGGCCGATGGCAAGGCGCAGCACATCCAGCGCATCCGCTGCAGTGGGGCGCGCATCCGTCTGCGGGCTGTGGGCGCGCGTGACCTGGACCCATCCGGCGGACCCGGCGGCCAGTTCGAAGTCCAGGACCCCACCTGGACCGGGCGCGCCGCTGTAGCTGGCGTCATCATCGGCGGCAAAGCTGACCGTGGTCCCGTCCAGCGGATTGCCCGCGCGATCAAGCACCGCTACGGACAGCTGCGCGCGCGGGTCCGGTTCGGGCAGGGGGGGCGGTTCGATGGTAATGGTGATGGTTTCAGTGGCCGTTCCGTCCAGGCTGACGACTTGCAGCGTATCGGTTACTGCGGCGGACCCGTGGGGCAGGGCGTCGGCTTGCGGTCCAAGGGTATAGTCCCAGGCGCCGGTTTCGGGGTTCAGGCTAAAGGTGCCGAACTCGCCGGCCAGTGCCGCGGCTTCGGGCATTTGCAGCCGGTCCTCGCCCTGATCCGGGTCGATGACGGTCAACTGCCCCGCGATCCTCTGGCGATCCGGGTCGCCCGCGGTGACCAGCCCCGCGGTATCGCCGTCGATGCTGGCGGGGTCATTCACCCCGGTCACGGTGATCTCCAGTTCCGCGTACTCTCGTTGGCCTCCCCCATCCCGGACACGGTATTGAAAGACATCCACTGCTGTCACCCCTGCTGGCAGATGCGCTGCCAGGTTGGGGAGGTAGGTGAAACTTCCGTCTTCCTCGAGGGTCAAGGTCCCAAGATCGCCTGAAACGGGCACTCCGACCCTGCCCGATGACCCGGCGGCGCTGATCACCCGCAGGCCCTCGCCCGTGTCATTGGCCAGCACGTTGCCGCTGATCTCGGCGCCGTCCTGAATGGCTTCGGCGGTATCATCACGGGCAACAAGCGGTGGAAAAACGGAGAACTGCACCCGGCCGATCCATTCGACATCGGCGGCGCGGTCGTTGATTGACAGCGTCTCGCGGATGATCCGCATCGATCCGCTGTGTTCGAGGTCAAATGTGATCTCCAGCAGGTGGCTGCCGCGTGGCCTGTAAGCGGCCAGCGTGGCCTCCAGGTCCAGCTGGAACCGGCCGCCCGAAGGTCCGATTTCGGCATGGGTCACGGACCCGCCACCCGGGGCGGTGGTTCCGACATAGCTGGCACCATCCAGTTCAAGGGTGATATGCCCCGAAAGCCGGGCGCCATCGCGGGCATTCGACGGGTCGATGATCCGGACAAGCAGCGTGTCCGCGCTGAGCACGGTGGTATAGCTCAGTTCGGGCGTGGGCGGGGTGCCCTCCCACAGCTTGAAGCTGGTGGGCAGGCCCATCTCGGCCAGGTCCGGCGCGTGATAGACGCTGGAATTTCCGTTGATATCGTCCAGCACAATCCGGTCAAGCGAGACGGTGCGCGGCGTGTTGGCGCTGTGCCCGGCGGCGAAGTGGCGGGTGAGGCTGGACTGGCCGTTCTCCCATATGCCGTTGACAACCAGCATTTGCAGGCTGTTCGGGGTGGCGGTCTCGGAAAAGCCATAACCCAGCGGACTGTCGAACCAGAGCACCGCACGGTCGATCCCGGCCGTGTCGGTTGCGGAGAGCGTGAATGTGGCAGGGGCAGAGCCATCGCCGAGGTCGATGATCTGCGGCAGCGACAGGCCGACCAGTTGGGGGCCGGTGGTATCGGGTGCCGCGCCCGAAATCTGGAAATCGGTGCGCAGGCCCATCTCTTCGAGTTGCTGACGCAGGTAAACGGTCTGGTTGCCGTTGATATCCTGCAGCATGACCCGGTCCACGGACACCGTGCGCGGCGCATTCGCACTGTGCCCGGCGGCAAAATGGCGGGTGACGGTGGACTGGCCGTCCTGCCAGATGCCATTGACGACCATCAGCGATTGTGTGCCCGGCGTGGCGCTTTCACTGAAAGCAAAGCCCAGGGGGCTGTCAAAGTGGAACACAGCCCGGTCGATTCCGGCGGCGTCCTCGGCGGTCAGCCCAAAGGTTGCGCTGGCAGGGCCCGCGTCCAGGTCAATGACCTCGGGCAGGGAGATGCTGATCAGCCGGGGACGGGTGGTGTCGGTTGCACCGCCAGTAATCTGGAAGCTGGTGGGCAGGCCCATCTCGGCCAGGGTATGGGCGTTGTAGATGGTTGAGTTGCCGTTGATATCCTCCAGCGCGACCCGGCTGAGCGAGACTGTCCGCGCCGCATTGGCGCTATGATCCGGGGCGAAATGGCGGGTGACGCTGGACTGGCCATCCTGCCATATGCCGTTGACGACCATCAGCGGCCAGCTCCCGGCAGCGGTCGCGCCGGAAAAGCCATAGCCCAGCGGGCTGTCGAACCAGAACACCGCCCGGTCGATCCCGGCGCTGCCCGTGGCCGTGACCGCGAATGTCGCCGGGGCGATGCCATTGCCCAGGTCGATCACCTCGGGCATCGAGAGGCTGACAAGCTGGGGGCGGGTATGGTCGGTGCTCATCCGTGGCTCTTGGCGGTTTGTGCTGGGGGTGGGACGGGCAGCGCTGTTGCCGCGCAACGGCCCATGCGCGCGGGATCACCCGAGTGCTGAAGCCCGGGCAGGAGTCGATGCATCCTGGCTGCGCGGGCAGGCCATCTGCATGGGGTGGTCTGTGGATTGTGCAGGCAGGGCAGCCCGTCAGGGCGGCTGGATCATGCCCCCCGCCGGGCGGCCATCCAGCTCCGCGCCGCGCGGTTCAGCGACGTGCATGTTACCTCCTAGACTCTTCGAGCAGGGACATCATGACGGCGGAGTGTCTCTATCCGGTTAAGGCGCTTGCGGCAGACCCGGCTGCGCAAGACCCGCAAGGTCCGGCTTACCTGTCCGATTGGTGTCCCCCGCCGCGAATGGCCTGCCGGGTCGCGCCCGGGCGCCATCAGCAATCCATGTCCAGCACGCCCAGACCGCGCAGATAGATGCCGACCCCGCTTTCCAGCAGTTCTTCGGCAGTGAAAGGGCTGCGGGCACCGGGCTTGCCCCGGGCATAAAGCTCGACGATCCCGTGGCTGATGGCCCAGATATGGGCCGCGAACATCGCAGGCGGGGGGCGACGATCGGCGGGAATGCGCGCCGAAAGCGCCTCGGCCGCGCGGTAAAGCACCTGCTGGGCACGGTCGGCGGCCTGCGCAAGCGCGCGGTTCGCGCCCGGGTCCACGCCGGCTTCGAACATGGCGATGTAATGGCCCGGATGCTTGCGTGCAAAGGCCAGATAGGCATGCCCCACGGCAAGGAAAGCCGCCAGCGGCGTGGGCTGCCCGTCGTCATAGGCGTATTCCAGCAGATCGCCGAAAAGCGTATAGCCCTGGCGCGCGACCTCGGCGATGAGTTCCTCGCGCCCTTCGAAATGGCGATAGGGTGCCGCGGCCGACACGCCGGCCAGTTTTGCGGCCTCGGCCATGGTGAAACCCTGCGGGCCCTTCTCGGCGATGAGCGCCAGCGTGGCCTCCACCAGGGCGGCGCGCAGATTGCCGTGATGATATCCCTGTTTGGGCATTGGGATCCGTGTTCCGGGGCAGGGGGTCGGACCCGCAGTATCGCAGATGCGCGGGCAAGGGCAATCGCTGCACGGGCACTGGTCTTTGCCGGCATCAGCGCCTAGGTTCTGGGGCGAATAACGAAAGCCCGCCATGCCGCCAGCCGATTCCAGCGCCGCGCCCGACGCGCCCGCAGCCGACCCCAACGCGACCCAGACCGCCCGGACCGATGCCCGCGAACGTGCCAGCGGCTGGCGCACCGTGCGCCGCGTGGCGCCCTGGCTCTGGCCCGAGGACCAGCCCTGGGTCAAGCGCCGCGTGGTGCTGGCGCTGGTGTTTCTGGTGCTGGCCAAGCTGGTCTCGGTCGGCACGCCCATGCTTTACAAGGGCGCCGTCGATGCCCTGGCGGGCGAGGGCACGGGCTGGATGCTGGCCGTCGGCGCCGTGGGGGTGACCGTGGCCTATGGCATGGCGCGGCTGATGTCCGTGGGGTTTCAGGAATTGCGCAACGCGATCTTCACCCGCGTCGGCCAGCGCGCGCTGCGCATGATCGCGCTTGAAACCTTCGAGCATATCCACCGCCTGAGCATGCGCTACCACATCACCCGCAAGACCGGGGGGCTGAGCCGGATCATCGAACGCGGGGTGAAGGGCGTCGATTTCCTGCTGCGCTTCCTGCTGTTTTCGATCTTTCCGCTGATCCTGGAGCTGGGGCTGATCGCCATCATCTTCTTCGTGCTGTTCGATGTCTGGTATCTGGCCACGGTGGTTGTAACCATCGCACTCTATGTCTGGTTCACCTTTCGCGTCACCGAATGGCGGGTGCGCCAGCGGCGCGAGATGAACGCCCAGGACACCGACGCCAACCAGAAGGCCATCGACAGCCTGCTGAACTTTGAAACCGTCAAGTATTTCAACGCCGAAGGCATGGAGGCGCGGCGCTATGACAGCGCCATGGAGAAATATGAGACCGCAGCCGTCAAGACCAATATCTCGCTGGCCTTCCTGAACTTCGGCCAGGCGTTCCTGATCACCGCCGGGCTGGTGGTGGTGATGGTGCTGGCGGCCATCGGCGTGCAGAACGGCGATCTGACCGTGGGCGATTTCGTCATGGTGAACGCCTACATGATCCAGATCACCATGCCGCTGAACTTCCTGGGCACCGTGTATCGTGAAATCCGCCAGGCCCTGGTGGACATGGGCGAGATGTTCGACCTGCTGGACCAGCCCCCCGATGTGCGCGACACGCCCGGCGCGCCGGCGCTGCAGGTCAAGGGCGGCACGGTGGACCTGGACCGCGTGAGCTTCGGCTATGACCCGGCGCGCCCGATCCTGCGCGATGTCAGCCTGCGGATCGGCGCGGGGGAAACCGTGGCGATCGTGGGACCTTCGGGATCCGGGAAATCAACCATCGGGCGGCTGCTGTTCCGCTTCTATGACGTGACCGGGGGCGCCTTGCGCATAGATGGCCAGGACGTGCGCGATGTGACGCTGTCCAGCCTGCATGGCGCTATCGGCGTGGTGCCGCAGGATACCGTGCTGTTCAACGACACCATCGCCTATAACATCGCCTATGGCCGCGAAGGTGCCTCGCGCGCCGAGGTGGAGGCGGCAGCGCGGGCGGCGCGCATCCATGACTTCATCCTCAGCCTGCCCGAGGGCTATGACACCGCCGTGGGCGAGCGCGGGCTGAAGCTTTCAGGGGGCGAGAAACAGCGCGTGGGGATCGCGCGGACGCTGTTGAAGAACCCGCCGATCCTACTGCTGGACGAAGCCACCAGCGCGCTGGACACCCAGACCGAACAGAGCATCCAGGATGAATTGCGGGCCGCCGGCGAGGGGCGCACGGTGCTGACCATCGCGCACCGGCTGTCCACCGTTGTAGATGCCGACCGGATTGTCGTGCTGGAGGCCGGGCGCATCATCGAGGAAGGCACCCATGCCGCCCTGCTGGCCCGGGGCGGAAAATACGCGGCGATGTGGAGCCGACAGCGCGCCACTTCGGACGAGGTCTGAGGTCCGTCGCTGTAACGCGCTCCCCGGCGCGCCGCCCACCCGCCCACCCCGGCGCGCCGGGGAGCGCGGCACTCCACCGCGATCCGCTTTCCGAATTGTCCGGGGACCGCATTCCCGAGGCCCTCTGCCCTGGCAGAGGGCAGCGCCCACGAGGCGCGCGGGTGGGTGGGTGGGGCGCGGCTCGTGGGCGCTTCCCGGGGTCAGACGGTAGGGTTAGGGGTAATGACCTCCGGATGGGCAGGCCTGCCGGTCGCGTCGTGCCCTGCGCGTGGTTTCGCGCGGGTGCTACGGGCGATTGCGCCCGGGGGGCACGCGCACAGTGCTCGGCATCGTTTCGGGAAAGCGGATGCGGGCGACCTGTTCGGCGATGGGCTGCACCGCCAGCGGATGCGTGGCGCCGGTGAAATCGTCGGGGTTGCGCATATCGCGCCATTCGCCCTTGAAATACACCTCAAGCGCGTTGAAGCGCGCCTTGTAATCCATCTTCGGGCTTCCGGGCACCCAGTAGCCCAGATAGACGTATGGCAGGTTCACGCTGCGGGCCAGTTCGATATGGTCCAGGATCATATAGGTGCCCAGGCTGTCGCTGGCACGTGTCGGTTCGAAAAAGGAATAGACCAGGCTCAACCCGTCATCCAGCACATCGGTCAGGCAGACTGCCGCCAGCTCACGCCGGCCAGGGTCGCTCTCCGATGGCGCGGTGTATTCGACCACGCGCGAGCGGACGGGCGTTTCCTCGACCATGGCGGCGAATTCGAACACATCCATATCGGCCATGCCGCCATCGGCGTGGCGGCTGTCCAGATAGCGGCGGAACAGGTCAAACTGGGCTTCGGTGGCCCAGGGGCTGGTGGCTTCACGGCGCAGTGCGGCATTGCGCTTCAGGATCCGGCGCATGGACCGGCGCGGGCTGAAATCCGCGACCCGTATGCGCGCCGACAGGCAGGCCGAACACTCTGCACAGGACGGCCTGTACAGCACATTCTGGGAGCGCCGGAACCCCTGCTTGGACAGGCTGTCATTCATGGCGCCTGCGTGATCGCCCTGCAGCGCGGTGAACAGCTTTCGCTCCATCTGCCCTTCCAGATAGGGGCAGGGTTGCGGGGCCGTCACGTAGAACTGCGGTGCAATGGGCAGAGTGTGGCGCATGGGCGCGGATCGCTTCCGTTTGGAGACCCGATCAAAGTAGCAAGCAATTTCGGCTTCGCCAAGACGGGAATCAGATGTCGGCGGGGCGATTGAGCATGGTCGTGCCTAGCGCCAGATCATGCAGCCCCTGACGATAGGGTGTGACCAGGATCGTCACGATCGAGGCGATCTGCGTAATGACAAAGAACATCACCCCCGCATGCAGGACACTGTAGATTGCCGCCGTGGCCGGATCCGGGTTGCGCCCATCCAGATGAAAGAGGCGGATACCGCCCAGCATCATGCCGAAGGTCGCGCCAAAGCGTGCCAGCATCACCGTGCGATATCCGATCGAGACCGC
Source organism: Rhabdonatronobacter sediminivivens (assembly GCF_013415485.1). GTDB lineage: Bacteria > Pseudomonadota > Alphaproteobacteria > Rhodobacterales > Rhodobacteraceae > Rhabdonatronobacter > Rhabdonatronobacter sediminivivens. Next base: position 139,418 of record NZ_JACBXS010000005.1, read on the forward strand.
GGCGAACAGGACCGGAAAGATGAAGGCGCCCACGAACAGCGTGAAGATCACCGCGATGAGCGCCAGCAGCAGGATCAGCACCGTATCCACCAGCCAGGCCAGCGCGCGTTTCAGCGGCACATTGGCATAGAATTCGGGCTGCAGCTGCGGATCAGGAAGGGTCATTGGATGAACTCCGCCACGGTGGCGCCGGAGAGCGACACCAGGGTTTGCGGGTCGATGGCGAAGATATGGCGCGGCGTGCCCGCTGCCGCCCAGACCTGATCGAAGGCCAGCAGCCGCGGGTCCGCCCAGGTGGGGCAGGGGCTCAGCAGACCCAAGGGGGCGACGCCGCCGATCGCAAACCCGGTCTCCGCGCGGACCAGTGCGGCATCGGCCCGGCCCAGCGCCTCACCCGCCAGGGCCGAGGCGCGATCGGGGCACACACGGTTGCCACCCGCCGTCAGGAACAGCCGCACATGCCCCGAGGCTTCGCCACGAAAGATGATCGACTTCACGATCTGGTCCAGCGCGCAGCCTGCCGCTGCTGCCGCCTGTTCGGCGGTGCGGGTTTCGCCGGGTTCCTGGATCTGGATCGCCACCCCGGCGCCCTCCAGCGCGGCGCGCACCCGTCTGAGGCTCTTGCTCATCCTCGCCTTTCCTCTGTTGCGGGCCTGGCGGCCGGACCGTTGCGCGTGAACGGCGCGGCTTACCCCTCAACCCCCTTGCCTAGAAGCCCGCGCCGCTTTGGGCAAGTGCCGAGTTGCGCGGGATGCGCGCCGCTCCCTCCGGCCTATGGCGCGGGTGGCGGCGTCAGAAGTAACTGCGCACCAGCGCCTCGGAGATCAGGGTCCAGCCATCGGCGATGACAAAGAACGACAGCTTGAACGGCAGGGCCACGACGGCAGGCGGCACCATCATCATCCCCATGGACATCAGCACCGCCGCCACCACCAGATCGATGATCAGGAAGGGCAGGAAGATCAGAAAGCCGATTTCAAAGGCGCGGGCGATCTCGCTCAGCATGAAACCGGGGATCAGGACCGACAGCGGTGCCTCGGCATCCAGCGCGCCCACGGGGTCCGGGCGCAGGGCGGCCAGGGCGTCATACGTGGCCGGGTCGATGCGCGCGACCATGAACAGGCGGAACGGCTCCAGCGCGCGGGGGATCGCCTCCTCCAGTGCAAGGGTGCCATCGTTCAGCGGGACGACACCGGCCTCCCAGGCGGCAAGGAAGACAGGTTCCATGACAAACCAGGTCAGGAACAGGGAAAGGCTGACGATCAGCATGTTGGGGGGCGATTGCTGCAGGCCGATGGCCTGGCGCAGCAGTGCCAGCACAGTGACGATGAAGGGAAAGCAGGTCAGCATGATCAACACCCCGGGCGCGATGCTCAGAAGTGTGATCAGCACGATCAGCTGGATGGAACGCACCGCCAGTGCGCCATCCTCGCCGAAGTTGAGGCTGATCTCCTGCGCCTGGGCGGGCAGGGCGCCCAGGCAGAATGCAGCCAAAGCGCAGAGCAGCCACAGAACCGGCCGGGCGGGCAGGGGCGGGCATGTCGGGGCCCGGGTGGCCGCGGCGGTGCCGATGCAGTCCGGGCCGATGGTCGACACTGCGCGATGGCGGCGCATGGGCTCAGATCCCTTCGGACATGTCGATGACCTCGGTGAGGCGGACGCCCAGGTACCCGGCCTTGTCGCCGTCAAGCTCCTGCAGCTCACCCCGGGCAATCAGGCGTTCGCCCACGAACAACTCAACCGGGTCGCTGACGCGGCGGTCCAGCGGCAGCACGGTATCGCGCCGCAACCGCATCAGATCGCGCACCTGCGGGCGGGCGCGACCGACGGAGATGGTGATTTCGATCGGCACCCTTTGCAGGGCACCATTGGCCGGGGCGGATGTGTCATCCATGGGCTTTCCTTTCGGTGACAGTGCTGTGGAAGGTCTCCAGCGCCGCGCGCACCGCAACGATGGCGGCATCGGTATCGATCCGGCATTCGGCCGCATCCAGCTGGATCCGGGCCTGCCCATCGGCCAGGCTGGGTTCTTCGCGGAATACCAGCTCCAGCCCGGGGTGGCTTTCCGATAACCGGGCGACAACCTCACCCAGGGTGGCGTTGCCGCGCACCACCACCGGTGCGCCCAGGCTGTCGCGGGTCAGGGCCTGGACCTGTTCGGCAACCAGCGCGCCCAGCGTTGCACGGGAAAGCTCCGGCAGGATGGTGTCAACCATGGCCTCCAGCAGGGGCGCCAATGCCGTCAGGACATGGTCGCGCGCCTCGTTCTGGGTGAAGCTGAGCGCTTGCAGCGCCTCTTCGGCGGCGGTCTGGCGCAGGGCGGTTGCGTCCTGCGTATCTGCAACAGCGTCATCCCAGCCGGCGCTGTAGCCTTCCTCATAGGCCGCCTTGCGCAGGGCATCGAGCTCCTCGGGCGCTAGGACCGTCTGCGTATCCGGGCCCGGGCCGGTGTCAAAGACTTCAAGTTTCAGGGCATGACTCATCTGCTTTGGGTCCCGTTTTCTTCCATCCAGTGGCGCAGGATTTCGATGCTTTCTTCCTGGCGCTCGGCGATCAGGGCGCGCAGGCGGGCGACCGGATCGGACTCGTCGCGCGCCATGCTGCTGCTTCTGCCGACGCCACCACCACCGCCACCACCACCGCCGCCATCACCGTCAAAATCAAGCCCCATCGGCACCACCGAATCCTCGCCGAACAGGTCCCCGATATCGCCGTCCAGACCGGTGTCATCGACCCCGCTGGCGACTTGCTCGGCCTGCTGCGGGCCGGTGACCTGCAGCGCAGCCGGGGCCATGACAGCGGGCAGGGCGGGTTGCTCGGACCGGGCGGCGCGCAGGATCGGACGCAGGACGAACAGCGCCAGCACCAGACCCAGCAACAGCAGTGCGACAATTCCGGCCAACGCCAGCGGGTCCGGCATGGGCAGGCCCAGGCGGGGCGTCGTGGCCAGCGTCCCTTCAGGCGGCACAGGTTCAAACCGCAGCGACCGCAGGGTGATCACATCGCCGCGCGCTTCGTCATACCCCACGGCCGAGGCGACCAGATCATGCAGCGCTTCCAGCTCCTCGGCGCTGCGCGGGGTCCAGTCCCCGGCCTCGGGACCGTGGTGGCCGTCCACCAGCACGGCCACGGTCAACCGGCGGACCGCACCGGGGGCGCGATGCAACTCCCGCTGGGTTTCCGAAACCTCGAAATTCGCCCGTTCCCGGGTTTCGACCTCACGGCTTTCGCTGGAGCCATCGGTTTCCGCGGCATCGCCATCGGGCAGGTTGCTGGCCACGGTTACGCCGGGGTTGCGGCTGTCGGTGGCGGTGCGATTGCGTTCTTCGGATTCGGTGCTGATGGCCACGCGGGACTCGGGGTCAAAGCGTCGCTCCATGATGGTTTCGCGGTCGGTGACGGTGTCGATGCTCATCTCGACCACGGCGCGGCCGGGGCCGACATGGGCTTCAAGCAGGCGTTCGACATTCTTGCGCAGCTCGTCGCTGCGGTCGCGGCCGGGGGTGCTGCTTTCGTCCTCGCTGCCTGCGACCAGGCCGGAATCGGCGTCTATGATGGAAACGTTGCCGGGATCCATCCCGGCCACGGCCGCGGATACGAGGAATCGCAGCGCCCGCGCCTGTTCGGCGGAAATGGGCCCCACGGCAGAGCTGACCGTGACCGAGGCCCGCGGCGCCGCCTCGCGCCGGAATGCCGACGAACTGCCCTGCGCAATATGCACCCGGGCGGAGCGGATGCCGGGCCCGGCGGCGATGGTGCGGGCCAGCTCACCCTCCTTGGCGCGCCAGTAGGCGGCATCGAACATCTGCGAGGTGGTGCTGAACCCCGAAAGGTTGTCCAGCAGTTCATACCCCGCCGCACCATTGGCCGGCAGGCTGCGCGCGGCAAGCAGCATCCGCGTCTCATCGCGCTGATGGGCCGGAACATAGATCGCATCCCCCTGCACGCTGTAGCGGATGTTGCGCTGTTCAAGGGCCTGGACCACCTCGCCCGCGGCCAGGGGATCAAGCCCTGCGTAAAGCAGTGCCATCCCGGGGGTCGAGGCGAATCGCGCCAGCCCCAGAACCGCCAGGAACATCCCCACAGTTGCTGCAACGACAAGGACTTGCCGCCGTGTATCGAGCCCGGACCAGAATTCGCTGACCTGTTGCACGCTGATTCTCCTGCTGCTGGACGTCCTGCCCTGTGCACGATTTGTTTTCGCGCTTCGGACTTAACATTCGGTTAGTGAGATTGTGCGATTCCCGATTTGTCCGAAGACCAGAAACGGGTTCGCCATGACCGACGCTGCCGCCACCGCCGAGCCACCGCCGAAATCATCGCGCAGATGGATTCTGATCGCGTTCCCGCTGGCTTTGCTGCTGGGGGGCGGGGGATTCTATGCCACCTGGTCGGGGCTGCTGGCCGTGCCTGAAATCGGGGCGTCGCGAGGGGAGCCTGCCCCGGAGGTGTCGGTCGCCTATGTGCCCCTGCGCGAGCTTGTGGTGACCGTCGGCGCGCGTGGCAATACCAGCCAGCTTCTGTTCTCGGCCGATCTGGAAGTTGATGTCGCCAATGAACGTGCGGTCGCGGCACTGACGCCACGCTTTATCGATGTGCTCAACAGCTATCTGCGGGCGCTGGAACCGGAAGAGATCGAACACCCCGCGGCGCTGGTGCGCCTGCGTGCGCAGATGCTGCGGCGCATGCAGATCGTGGCCGGAGAGGGGATGGTCCGCGATCTTCTGATCATCGAATTCGTCCTGCGATAGGAGGCTGTAATGTTTTACCTTGTTGATATTCTTGTCGGTTTTTCCGCTTTGGCGGCAGCGGCCTATTGTCTGGTGCTGTCGCGCAGGTTGCGCGCGCTGACCCGGATCGACGGCACTGTGGGGGGCGCCGTGGCGGTCCTGTCATCGCAGGTGGACAGCATGACGCGTGCTCTGGATCACGCCCGCCGTGCAAGTTCCGAGTCCCAGAAAGGCCTGAGCGAACAGACCGAGCGTGCCGAAGCCGCCGTGCGGCGGCTGGAACTGCTGATGGTCAGCCTGCAGGCCGCGCCCGAGTCCCGCTCCGGCCCGTCATCCGTGACCCCCGCCGACACCGCGCAGGTGCAGGCGGCGCTGACCTCCCCGGCACCGCTCGGCGGGTCCATCTTTGGCCCTTCGGCCGTGGCGCCGCGCCAGGGTAACGGAGCCTTCTGGCGGGATACCGCAACCCACCCGACCCCGGCAACCGATACCCCCGAGCAGGCAGACCCGGCGCCAAAGCCGCGCAGCCGTCCGCGCATCCTGCGTCATCGCAGGACCAGGGGGGCCGCATGATGGTCCGATCAGCGCAACTGCCAGCGGCCCCGGCGCCCCGGCGCGGCGCGCGTCATGGCCCGGCGGTCACGGGCCCCGTCAGGTTGCAGCGCCCCGGCGTCATGGGGTTGCTGGCGATGTTGTTCCTGTGCGCCGGCTTGGCGCGTCTGGGTACGGGTGCGGCGGCGGCCCTGGATGCCGCCACCAGTGCGGAAATCGGCACAACGGATGCAACCGAAGCGGAGCCGGCTGCCACCACCGGCGCCGAGGATCCGCTGGAGTTGTTTCCTGCCCTGCGCGCGCGCGAGGCGCGCCTGGCCGAGGCCGAGGCCGCGCTGGAGGCCCGTCGCGCCGCACTGGCAAAGGCCGAGGCTGACATCGCGCGGAAACTGGATGAACTGACCGAGATCGAAGCGCGCCTCTCGCAGACCCTCGCCCTGTCCGACGAGGCGGCAGAGCGCGATCTGGCCCGGCTGACGGCGGTGTTCGAAAACATGAAGCCACGCGAATCTGCCGCCTTGTTCGAAGAGATGGACATCGATTTCGCTGCCGGGTTCATTGCGCGTCTGCGCCCTGAAATCGCGGCGGAACTGATGGCTGGCCTGTCGCCGCGCAAAGCCTATGCGGTGGCCGCCGTCCTGGCGGGACGCAATGCCAATGTACCCCGTGAGTGACGTTTTCGAAGCGGTTTCTTAACCCGCGTCTGACACCCTGCAACGGGCAGCGCAACCCGGCGCAGTCCCGCCCCAACAGCAAGAGGTTTGAACATGATTGGAATCATCGGGATCGTCGTGGTGCTGGTGATGGTCTTCGGCGGCTATCTTGCGGCGGGCGGGACGATGGAAATCATCCTCAAGGCGTTGCCCTATGAAATGATCATGATCGGCGGCGCGGCCATCGGCGGGTTCCTGCTGGGCAATGATCTTGCCACCATCAAGCGCACCGGGCGCGATATGGTCAGCGTGTTCAAGGGGCCGCGCTGGAAGGCTTCGGATTACCATGATCTTCTGTGCCTGCTGTTCGAACTGATCTGGATCGCCCGCCAGAACCCGGTCGCCATCGAGGAACATATCGAAGATCCGGAAAACTCCTCGGTCTTTGCCAAGTTTCCGCGGATCCGCGCGGATCAGGAGGCGGTTGAACTGATCAGCGACACCATGCGATCGGCCTCGATGAACTATGATGACCCCATGCAGGTCGAAGAGGTGCTGGACAAGCGGCTGGACGCCAATCTGCAACACGCCCTGCACACAAGCCATGCGGTGCGGATCGTGGCTGATGCGCTGCCTGCGATTGGTATCGTGGCTGCGGTTCTGGGGATCATCAAGACCATGGGTTCGATCGACCAGCCGCCTGCGGTTCTGGGCGTGTATATCGGGGGTGCGTTGACCGGGACCTTCCTGGGCGTGTTCCTGTCCTACTGTTTTGTCGGCCCCATTGCCGAACGCATGCGCACCATCGTCGAGGAAGACGCCCATTTCCTGACCCTGATCCGTGAGGTGCTGGTGGCCAATCTGCATGCGCACCCGGCCAATATCTGCATCGAGGTCGGGCGCCAGAACGCCCCGCATCACTTCCGCCCCAGCTTCGCCGAGCTTGAGGAATCCATGCGCGAAGTCAAGAAGACTGCGGCCTGAGGCATGACGATGTGCCCCACGGATATGCAATCCCCTCGCAGCGTGCTTGTGCTTGCCATCGCCGTGTTGCTGGTCCTGTGCGCTTCGCAGACGGGCCAGGCGCAGACCGTGGTCCCTGTACGCGGTGGTGAGCATGGGGCATTCACCCGGCTTGTCATGCAACTGCCCGAGGGAACGCCCTGGCGGGTGGATCAGGATGCGCGCACAGTCCTGCTGCAGGTAGAGGCGCCGCAGATCAGCTTTGACCTGGCCGAGACCTTCGCCCGCATCCCGCGTCTGCGGATTGCCTCGGTCCAGCGGGTGGATGGGCCCGGGGTCAGCATTTCGCTGGCCTGTGATTGCCCTGTGCGGGTGTTCGAGGATCTGCCGGGGCAGGTGGTGATCGATGTCCTGAACCCGCCGGACAGCATTCAAACCGTGACCGAGGCGCCCGACACGGCGCTCGACCCGGCGGCGAACGCGGGCCGCGGCCTGGCCGAAGCGCTGCGCGACAATGCCGACGCGGCGGCACGGCGCCCTGCCGAAACCGGCGCGATGGCCCTCGACCGCCTGCGCCAGAGCCTGGACACCGATCCCCCGCCTGACGACACACTGCGGGAGGATCTGCGTGCCGACCTGAGCGCCGCCTTCTCCGGCGCTGTCGAAAGCGGCCTGCTGGCTCCCGCTCCGCCGACGCAACCGGACCTGCCCGAAGATGAGCCCTCCCAGACCGTCAGTACAGCGCCAGTCGCTTCCGTGGCTGCCCTGCGCGATCATATCCGCATCGGCCCCGAGGATGAGGCACTGCCCAGTTCCAGTTGCCTGCCTGAAGAGGGTTTCGCCCTGCCTGACTGGGGGGATGATACCGATTTCGTCACCCGGATGGCGGCGCATCGCAGCGCGCTGCTGAGTGAATTCGACCGTCCCAACCCGGAAGCCATTGCGGCGAAGGTGCGCGGCTACCTCTATTTTGGCTTCGGGGCCGAGGCCCGGGCCCTGATGCGCGCCTTCCCCGAGGTACTTTCCAATGCGGATCTGTTGCGCGCGCTCAGCCATATTGTCGATGGTGAGACGCCCCCATACCCCGGTCGGCTTGCCCGCCAGCAGGGCTGCCCGACCATCGGCGCGCTCTGGGCGGTGCTGGCCCAGCCTTCTGGTGTCGAGGTCCCGGGTCTGGATGCTGAAGCGCTGCGCCGCGGGTTTGCCAGCCTGCCTGCGCATCTGCGCCAGTATCTGGGGCCGGTCCTGGTGGATCGCCTGCTGGCGCTTGATGATACCGAAACCGCCCGCATCATCCGCGACTCGATGGCCCGTGCGACCGGGACCGGGGCGGGGGTCAAGCCGGGACTGGCGGAAACGGATGCAAGCATTCTGCTGCACGAAGCGCCCGGGGCCGATGATCCGGAAATCACCGCCGCGCTTGAGCCCGGCGCCTCGCCCCGTGCGCTGGCGCTGCTTCTGTCGCAGCAACTTTCACAGGGGCGCGCCCCTGCGCAGGACCTGGTCGATCTGGCCGAAATCGTCGCGGCCGAGACCCGTGGCACTGAAATGGGCGACCAGATTCAGGCCCTGAGGGCCGAGGCGCTTGCCGCGCATGGACGCTTCTCCGAAGCCTTTGAAGTGGCGCGCACCCTTGGCCGTACGGATGCGCCTGCCGGTGCGCAGCTGCGGCGCGAACTGCTTGCGCAACTCGTGCGCGCAGATGCGGATGAAGTCTTTGTGGCCAATGCGTTTGCCGAACGCCCGTGGGAAGAGGCGGCGCTGCCGCCTGCGACCGCGCTGTCGCTTGCGGAACGGCTTGTCGATCTGGGCTTTCCAAGCCACGCGCGGCGCATGCTTGACCGGGTTGATCCTGCGTTCGATGCCGCGTCCAGCGCCTTGCTGCGCGCGCGCAGCCATCTTGTCGAAGCCGCCCCGCAAGCCGCGCTGGATGCGCTTGGCGCCATGTCCGATGAGGAGGCTCAGGGGCTTCGCCAAGAGGCGCTGTCAATGATGGGCGACATGCCGGTTGCCGCGATGCCCGTAGCCCCCATGCTGGAACCCTCTGCCCCGACTGCCCCTCTGGCCGAAGCGGCAGACCTTTCGGCAGCCCCGGCGCCTTCGGTTGCGGCCACTCAACCTGCCGAGGGCGACTCTGCCGGCCTCTTACAGCGTGGGCAGGACGCGTTGAGCAGTGCCTCGGACCTGCGTGCAGGAATCGCAGCTTTGTTGAATGAGCAGCAACCCTGACCGCGCCTGCGCCCACCCCTGGGTGAGTGTGGGCCCTTCGATATCCGGGACAGGGCCGACTGGCAGAACCCAAAAGGTCACGCTTTGTAAACACCTTGGCGGTTAAGGTTCACGCAGACACATGAATCAGGTGTGATCGGCATGCCCAGAATGGACGATGCGATTCCAGCCGCGCGCCCCGTCGGTATCGACAGGGGTGGCGCCACCTCCGCCAGGCCCGGCCCCGGGCCTGGCCGCGACGTGAAGGAAGGTGCCCAACGCACCTGGCTGAAATCGCGTTTCTTCTTGCGCGGGCTCCGGCGGATCGGGCGCCGTTGTCTACTTGCGGCATCTGGCTGTGTGATTGCCTTTGCAGCGCATGCCGACAATCAGCGGGGCGATCCTTCGGCACTGTGTGAAGCCGCCGCGCACAGGGCGGCGCAGGATCATGCCATTCCCCCGGCGGTGATGCTGGCCCTGACCCATGTGGAAACCGGTCGTGCAGATGCCGCAGGCCAGCTGCGGCCCTGGCCCTGGGCGCTCAACATCGCGGGCCAGGGGGTCTGGCTGCCGACCGCCCAGGCCGCAGTTGCGCGGGCCCGCGAAGCGATTGCGCGCGGGCAGACAAGTGTCGATCTTGGTTGCTTCCAGGTCAATTATCGCTGGCACGGGCAGGCGTTCGCTTCGCTTGAGGCGATGATCGATCCGGCGCGCAACGCGGCCTATGCGGCGCGCTTCCTTCGCCAGCAGTATGAACGCCTGGGGTCCTGGCAGCTGGCCGCGGGCGCCTATCATTCGCAAACGGAAGTGCATGCGGCCGTCTATCGTGCCCGCTTTGAGCAGGCGCTGTCGCGGATCGGTGCCGCGCCGCAGGATGCGCCTGCGGGTGACCCTGCTGCACCGATGCGCATGGCCGCGCCGCAGCTTGTCGCCGCGGGCAGCTGGGGGCCGGGGTCGGTGTTGCCAAGGGGCGAGTCCGGCAGATCCCGGCCGTCTGAAACCGCGTCCGCGGGCGCAATCTCGATGGGAATGCTGCGATGATGCTGTCCGTTTCGGCCCTGTTTCGCCCCACGGTGCTTCTGGCGCTGGCGCTGATGGCGGTGATCGTCATGATGATCCTGCCGGTGCCGGCCTTTGTGCTGGACCTTGGCTTGGCGGCGTCCTTCGCCTTGGCGATCCTGATGTTCACGGTCACGCTGTTCATTCAGCGCCCGCTGGATTTCTCCATCTTTCCAACCGTCTTGCTGGCGTCCTTGATGTTGCGTCTGTCGCTCAACGTCTCCTCCACCAAGCTGATCATCGGCGAGGGGCACACCGGCACCCATGCCGCCGGAGGGGTGATCCAGGGGTTTGCCAATTTCGTCATGTCCGGCAGCGTCTTTCTGGGCGTGGTGATCTTTCTGGTGCTGCTGATCGTCAATTTCATCGTCATCACCAAGGGCGCGGGCCGCATGGCCGAGGTTGGCGCCCGCTTTGCCCTGGACGGAATGCCCGGCAAGCAGCTGGCCATCGATGCCGACATGTCCGCCGGGGCCATCACCCATGAGGAGGCCAAGACCCGGCGCGAGACCGAGCAGGCGGAAACCACCTTCTTCGGCTCGCTGGATGGTGCGTCGAAATTCGTCAAGGGCGATGCGGTGGCGGGGCTTCTGATCACGCTGCTCAACATCGTGGTGGGGCTGATCAACGGCACCATGATCCATGGCATGGAAATCGGCATGGCCTTTGAAACCTATGCGATCCTGACGGTCGGGGACGGACTGGTCAACCAGATCCCGGCCGTGATCATCTCCATCGCCGCCGCACTGTTGCTGGCGCGGGGTGGGGCGACGGGCGCGACCGATCTGACCATGTTTACCCAACTGGGCCGCTACCCGTCGGCTTTGGCCACGGTGGCGATGCTGATGCTGGTCTTTGCCATGGTGCCGGGGTTGCCGTTCGTGCCCTTTGTGATTGGCGCGGGGTTGCTGGGGACATTGGCATTCCTGGCGCAGCGGGCTGCCGCACGGGCCGAGGAAACCCCGCCCGAGCTGCCGCCCGCGCCATCCGAGCCCAGCCTGGGCGACATGCTGGAGCTGGATGAGATTCATGTCCAGTTCGCCCCGGACCTGGTGCCCATGGTGCTGGATCCGGCCACCGGCCTGGATGCGCGGATTTCCAGCATGCGCAGCCACATGGTGCGCCAGTTCGGGCTGATCCTGCCCGAAATCCGGCTGACCGATGATCCGACCCTGCCCGAAGGCAGCTATCGCGTCCTGATCCATGGCGTGGAACAGGCTTCGGACCGGCTCTATCCGGACCGGGTGCTGGCGCTGTTGCCCGAGGAATCGGGCGATGCCCCGGCCGGTGTGGATGTGTCCGAGCCCGTCTATGGCGCGCCGGCCCGCTGGGTTGCCTCGACCGCACGTGAGGATGCGGCCATCGCCGGGGCCACTGTTGTCACCCCGGCCGAGGTTCTGGCCACCCATCTGCTGGAAGTGCTGAAAGCCAACATGGCCCGGCTGCTGACGCTCAAGGGCCTGGACCGGATGTTCCGTGAACTGACCTCTCTGAGCGATGCGGACCGGGCGCAGGCCAACAAGCGGCTGCTGGATGATCTGGTGCCCGACAAGGTGCCCATGGACCTGCTGCTTGCCGTATTGCGTCTGCTGCTGGAGGAGCGGGTCTCCATCCGCAACCTGCCGTTGATCCTGGAATCGATTGCCGAGACCCGCAGCACCCGCCAGGGCCCCGAGGCCGTCTGCGACTATGTGCGCCAGCGGTTGGGCTTCCAGCTGGTCGCCAATCTGCGCCGCGCCGACGGAACGCTGCCGCTGATACAACTCGCCCCGGAGTGGGAGGACAGTTTCGCCACCTATCAGGTCCAGGGCGACAAGGGGCAGAGCGATGTCGCCCTGCCGCCGGATCTGTTTGCGCGCCTGGCCAACAATCTGGCGGAACGCCTGTCCGAGGCAGGGGCCAGTGGCGAAGCCCCGGCGGTGGTGACCTCGGCCATGCGGCGGCGGTTCCTGCGCACCGTTATGGCCGCCCGGGGGCTGAGCGCGCCGGTGCTGAGCTTTGAGGAGATCGGCATCGAGGCCCGCCCGGCGCTGCTGGGCACAGTGCCCGCATGACGCCTGAGTTTCTGGTTGCGCTGGAGGCCCTGGCCGCGGAGCTGCGCCCCTGGGCCCTGGACGGGGCGCTGGTGTTTTTGCGCATCGGTGCCATGGTCGCGCTGTTGCCGGGCTTTGGCGAACAGATTGTCCCGGCGCGGGTGCGCCTGGCGGTGGCGTTCGCCTTCACCATGGTTGTGACCCCCGCCGCCCAAGGGGTTCTGCCGCCTGCGCCGGAAACTCCCATGGCGCTGGCCTGGCTGGTGGCGACCGAGGCCGTGGCCGGGCTGGCGCTGGGGATCGGGTTGCGGTTGTTCGTGATGGCGCTGCAGACGGCGGGGACCATCGCGGCGCAGGCTACCTCGCTGGCGCAGTTCTTTGGCGGGGCGAATGTGGATCCGCAGCCCGCCATCGCGCAGGTTCTGGTCATGGGCGGGCTGGCGCTGGCCATGATCTTCGGGTTGCATGTGCGTCTGGCCGAGCTGATGATCCTGTCCTATGCGATGATGCCGCCGGGGGAATTTGCCCAGCCGGGGATGCTGGCCGAATGGGGGGTGGGGCGCGTGTCGCATGCCTTTGCGCTGGCCTTTCAACTGGCCATGCCGTTTGTCGTCATCTCGCTGGTCTATAACGTGGCACTGGGGGCGATCAACAAGGCCATGCCGCAACTGATGGTGGCCTTTGTCGGCGCCCCGGCGATCACTTTTGCCGGGCTGGCCATGCTGCTGATCACGGCGCCGATCCTGCTGCCGGTATGGCTCAACGCCTTTCATGCGTTCATCGCAGACCCCTCGGTGGCGCCACGATGAGCGAAGAGGACCAGTCCGGCGAAAAGGAGTTCGAGCCGACCCAGCGCAAGCTGGACGAGCAGCGCCGCAAGGGCGAGGTGCCGCGCTCGACCGACCTGAACACCGCGGCGGCCTTTGCCGGCCTGGCGCTGAGCGCCCTGGCCCTGGGGGGGATCAGCCTCACGGCGCTTGGGGACAGCATGATGGTGCTGTTCGACCAGGCACCAACGCTGGCGCCGCTCTTTGCACAAAGCGGCCAGACCCTTTCGGGCGGGTTGCTGGTGGCGGTGGCGGTGCCCTTGCTGCCCCTGTTCGTGGTGCCGTTTCTGCTGGTGCTGGCCTCGCTTTTCGCGCAGCGGGCGGTGATCTTTGCGCCGGAGAAGCTCAAGCCGAAGGGCTCGCGGATTTCGCCGATCAGCAATGCCAAGAACAAATACGGCCGCAACGGCCTGTTCGAATTCGCAAAGAGCTTTGTGAAGCTGCTGGTCATCTCGGGGCTGCTATGGGTCTTTGTCCTGTCGCGGCTGGAGCGGATCGTGGCGACGGTCTTTCTGGCGCCGGGGCTGGCGGTGACGGAATTGCTGTGGCTGGTGATTGAGTTTCTGGGCCTGGTCTTTGTCATCATGCTGGTTATCGGCGGGATCGATTTCTTCTGGCAGCGGGCGGAACATTTTCGCAAGAACCGCATGAGCCACAAGGAAATGCGCGATGAGCACAAGCAGGTCGAAGGCGATCCCCACGCCAAGCAGCAGCGCCGCCAGCGCGGGGCCGAGATCGCCAGCAACCAGATGCTGGCCCGCGTGGCCGAGGCCGATGTCGTCATTACCAACCCCACCCATTACGCGGTGGCGCTGAAATGGGACCGCAGCGGGCCGGGGGCGCCGGTCTGCGTGGCCAAGGGGGTTGATGAGATCGCAGCCCGTATCCGCGAACGCGCCGAGGAAGCCGGCGTGCCGATCCATGCCGACCCGCCCACCGCCCGCGCGCTTCATGCCACCGTGGACCTGGAGGCCGAGATCGCCCCCGAGCATTACCAGCCCGTCGCGGCAGCGATCCGCTTTGCCGAAGCCATGCGCAGCAAGGCGCGCGGGCGGTGGCAGCCATGAGCCTGAAGCGATTGAACCGGCTGATGGCGCTGTCGGCGATAAAGCGGGACATGGACCTGGCCGAACTGGCCCGGCTGGCTGCGGCCCGGACCGAAACCCGCACACGGCTTGAGGCGTTGCGCAATTCGGTCAATGCGCCGGTGGCGGCGGACCCGGTGTTGATGAGCGTGCAGCAGCGGCACCGGCTATGGGCCGAAGCCCAGCGCGCGGAACTGAACATGGCCCTGGCGCGGCAACAGGCCGCCTGGCTTGAGGCCCGCGACCGCACCCGCCGCAGCTTTGGCCGCGCTGCGGTTCTGGAGCGTCTGGCACATGCGCAAGGCGTGGCTGCGAAAAGGCACACCCCGTCATGAGCCCCCCAAGGCCCCGGCACGCGCGCTGATAGGGGGTCCTCCCTCATGCCTTTGGTCCGGTCGTGCTGGCGTGGTCTGCGCGCAGGGGCCTTGGGCGCTTCGGTTTGGGCCTGGCTGCGTCTCGGCGCAGCCGGTCCTGGGCGCATCATGCAGCGCCCTTTGGCCCGGGTGGAACGGTATCTGATGGATGGCCAGGCCCGGCGATCTCGGGATGCCCAAATGATGTGCAGCTCGCAACAATATTGCACACGAATTGGGCGGAGCTTCTGAAAGTTGCGCCCTGACGCAAGCATTTGCCTCAAACAGTGGCATTCAGGCGCGATCGCCTTACCGAACCTCTGTCGGCTGTTTCTGGAGGTCGGCCAAGACCAACCCTGTAATGCACACACTGCACGGAGGAACTCATGGATCGTCGCACTTTTCTGTCTAGGCTCAGGACCTATTGATTTCAGCCTTGCGGCGTGATTCACGCTCCGCAAGGAGACCAATCAATGAGCAATCTTTT
>NZ_JACBXS010000060.1 GCF_013415485.1 Rhabdonatronobacter sediminivivens
GACCGCAGAGGCCGCCTAACCATGATCCCGGCAGCGCTGCCCCGACCCGATTTCAACATTCATCGGGACATCCCCGCTACGCCATCACAGAGTCGAGATCGGCGCGGAATGGTCAGAGTGCATTGAATTCATGGATGAACTTCTGTTCTCAGCTTGATAGATGTCACATCCCGGAAGGTAGAATGCCTGTTTTCTGGACAGCTGCGGCTTGATCTTGTGCCAGTCCTACATCGCGAGCAAGAGCCCCCACGATCCCTGCAACTTTGGCGATGGTAGACCCAGACCGCATAAGCGACGATCTCGCGGGAAAACGAAAGCCTTTCAGGCGCGGCATGGACGGCGGAACCTTCATTCCTCGACTCGTAAGAAAGTCATACCTCGCAAACAACTTGGCAATGCCAGTCCGGCTCCTCTTCCATCGGACCGGGCAGGAATTACAGGTCGTCCTCGGATGCCTGTTCGACCACCTCCACGTCGATGGCGAGGGTGTCAGTTTCATCATGCAAAGAAGTGCTTTCATGCATCATATGTGCAGAATACGTCAATTTTGCATCTCACCCAAGGCCTTGGTCAGAGCGCGCCTGTACACCTTACAGGGCATGCGCGCGCCATGACCTGCGAGACCTCCCCGATCGCGCTCAGCGCATGGAAACCAAGGGCTTTCTGATGAACCGCACCACAGAGCACGCCCTTGCAACCGTTTGCAATTGGTCTTTTAATGATGATGGATGAAATTGCATATTGGCGTTGAACATGCCCCTGATCGGTTATGCGCGCGTTTCCACAGAGGATCAGACCCCCCTGCCCCAGACGCAGGCGCTCAAATCTGCCGGGTGCACCGAAATCCATGAGGAACACGCCTCGGGCGGCAATCGTGCCCGGCCGGTGCTGGCGCGGGTGCTTGAACGGGTGGGCAAGGGCGACACGCTGGTGGTTGTGCGGATCGACAGGTTGGCGCGGTCGTTGTCGCATCTGCTGGATGTGATCGAACGGCTGGAGGCCAAGGGCGCCTACTTCCGCTCCATCCAGGATCCGATCGATACCGCCAGCCCGCAAGGCAAGTTCACCCTGCAGGTCCTGGGCGCAGCCGCCGAGTTTGAACGCGCGCTCATCCGCGAACGCACCCGGGCAGGGCTGGCCACTGCGCGCAGCAAGGGGCGGATTGGCGGAAACCCGGGGCTGCGCGCGCGCGATCCATCGGCCCTGCGCAAGCTGAAACTGGCGCGGATGGACAGCTATATGGAGCGCCTGAACGAAACCGCGCAGGATTGGGTGGCGCATGTGCGCCGCTTGCGCCCTGACATGGCCTGGGAGGATGTGCTGCGGATCATCAACGCCCCCCTGCCCCCGGACCGCCGCTGGAGCCAGAGCCGCCTGCTGCGCGCGGTCAAGGCCTATGTGCGCGATGGCTTCCTGCCGGACACGGTTCTGGGGCGGGCCGGGCGGCGCGATACCGATGACCGGCTGCCCGCCATCGTCGCCGCCATCAAGGGCGCGGACCCCGATATCACCCTGCACGCCATCTGCGAGAGGCTGGAGGCCATGCGCGAGCGCACGCCCCGCGGGCGGACCCGGTGGCAGCCATCTTCGGTCAGGATGCTGCTGGAACGCGCCGGGCGACTCGGCCTGCTCAAATGAGGGGCCGCCGACCAGGATTCGCGCACCGGTCCGTCAGGCAGATGTTGCGGGCGCGCCCTGACGCACCCCCAAATTGTTGATGTACTTGATGAGCTATCGCCAGTAACCGTTTGATTTCGCTGCAAACGGATTCAGCACTTGGCGGGCTGCTCAACGCGCGAAGGCAGCTCAACAGTATGGGCTGGATTTATCCCCGTTTTCTGTTAATCTGCAAAAAAACAAGATATACCCGAGGGCAGTGATGAACGGGATACGCGCATGAGCGGGATACGGGCATCCCAGAGATTCGATGTCATGTCCCGGCGGCTTGGAAGCCGGTTGCGGGAGCATGCCGAGGCAACCTTTCCGCCGGATGCACAGAAGGGCCTGCGCCGCTTTGCCATGCGCGAAGCCGCCGAATTGCTGCGGATCAACCAGAACACCTTCAGGCATCATGTGTCAAACCTTGATGGCTTTCCCGAGGGCAGGCTGGAAAGCGGCAACCGCCGCACCTTTTCCGCCGAGGAAATGGTGGCAGCGCAGCGCGTGCTGCTGGATACCGGCCGGATCAAACCTG
Source organism: Rhabdonatronobacter sediminivivens (assembly GCF_013415485.1). Lineage (GTDB taxonomy): Bacteria > Pseudomonadota > Alphaproteobacteria > Rhodobacterales > Rhodobacteraceae > Rhabdonatronobacter > Rhabdonatronobacter sediminivivens. Next base: position 2,195 of record NZ_JACBXS010000060.1, read on the forward strand.
AAGAGCACCCGCACCGGCGCCCCGGCGAGCCCTGCCAGATCCTGACGATCTTCAACCTGAAGGGCGGCTCGGCCAAGACCTCGACCGTGGCCCATGTCGGACAGTTGCTGGGGCTGCGCGGGTATCGCGTGCTGCTGATCGATCTCGACAGCCAGGCCAGCCTGACAAATCTGTTCGGAGTAACGCCCGAGCTTGATCCGGAGATGCCGACCTCTTTTGACCTGATCCGGTCCGAAGGCCCCCTGCCCGCTTCCGAGGTCATCAGGCCAACGAATTTTCCAAGCGTGGATCTGATCCCCGCCTCCATGGATATCATGGAATATGAATTCGAGGTCGCGCTGAGTTTTCGCCATGGGACAACCTCGTTCCACAGTCGGATCCGCGATGCGCTGGAGCCGGTTCTGGACCGTTACGACGTGGTGATCTTCGACACCCCGCCGCAACTGAATTTCTCGGTGATCTCGGCGCTGTTTGCCTCGACCGGGGTGGTGATCCCGCTCAATGCCTCGATGCTGGATGTGATGTCGCTGGCCAGTTTTCTGGGTATGGCCAGCAATCTGATGGGCGTGGTGGAATCCCATGCGCCGGAACATGGCCTGAATTTCGTTCGCGTATTGATTACGCGCTACGAAAACACCGATGGGCCGCAGGTGCAGATCTCGTCGTTTCTGCGCACGGTTCTGGGCGATGCGGTGCTGCCGGCGGAGTTTCTGAAATCCACCGCCGTGGGCGATGCCGCGAACACCCAGCAAAGCATATTCGAGGTGGAGCCGCGCGATGTGAACCGGCGCACCTATGAGCGGGCGATCGAATCCGTGTCCCGCGTAACAGATGAGATCGAGGGCGACATCCTCAAGGCCTGGGGGCGGTCCGATGGCACGTAAGGTTTTCGGAGATACGCTGCGCAACGCAATGGGCCACCCCCCTGCCCCCGATGCTGATGCCGAAGCAAAGCGCAGCAGCCCTACGGTCGCCCGGGCGCAGGCGTCGGTTCTGGAAGAGGACAAGCACGCCACCCGGTTGCTGGACCCGGCGCTGGTCCGGATGTCCGCGGTCATGGACAGGATCGATCCGGCCGAAGGTCTGGAAGACCTTGTCGCTTCGATCCGGGATCACGGGCAGAAAGTGCCGATCCTTGTGCGCCGCATGGCGGATGGCAGCTTCGAGATCGTCTATGGCCGGCGCCGGTTGCTGGCCTGCCGGGAACTGGGCCAGAGGGTGCGCGCCACGGTCATGGAGATGACCGACGAAGAGGCGCTGGTTGCCCAAGGTGTCGAAAACAACGCCCGTCAGGACCCATCCTTCATCGAACGAGCCTTGTTTGTGGCCGGGATCATCCGGGAGCTGGGCAGAACCGACGCCACCCGGAAGAACGCCCAGACCGTGGCGTATCGCGCCTTGCAGATCGATGAATCGCTGGTCTCGCGGATGAACCGCATTGCCACCGGCATCCCCATGGAGCTGATCCGGGCCATAGGCCCCGCGCATGGCGTTGGTCGGCGCGTTTGGGAACGGTTGTGCAAACTGTGCGAGACCGCGCCGGATCGGGCGCAGGCGATTGCCACCGAGATTCCGGCCGCCCTGCCCGGCCCGGAACGGCTGGACATGGCCATTGCCCTGCTAAGCCCGCAGAAACCGCCCCCGCCGGAAACCGGGCGACATGCCCGGGTCACGATCGCCCGAAAGGGAAACCGGATCACCCTGGACGTTGACCCGGCACTTCTGCCCCAGGTCGAAGGCGCCGTGAGGGAGTTGATCGCCGAACTTCTTGACCGCGGTCAAGATGAGAGCGCCCCCTGACCATGGTCAGGGGGCATTGAACCACAGAGCAGCGAACAGAAAGGAGGATCGGAGAGAAAAGAAAAGACCCCCCGAAAGCGGTGCTTCCGAAGGGCCTCAATCAGTCTCGACACCTGATTGATACCCCCAAAGCGAATCGATTTCAACACCGCTTGCGGTGAACAGGGGCGCTTTTTCTTCCGAAACATCATGAAACAGGCTTTGACCCCCATCACCGCCCTGGCGGACCGTCCTGCCATGCGCGAAACCAATCGATATGACCTTCTTGCCCCGGTCCGCACCCTGCGCAGATCGCTTGGTCTGGCCCCGAATGATCTGGCGGTACTCACTGCGCTCGTCAGCTTCATGCCCCGCGCGACATGGGACAGGCTTGCCCGCGGGCAAGAGGCCCTGACGGTGGTTTTTCCGTCGAACACGGCCCTGTCTGACCGCGCCAACGGGCTGGACGAACGCACGATCCGGCGCAGTCTGGTGCGATTGATCGACGCCGGGCTGATCGCGCGCAGGGACTCCGCCAATGGCAAGCGGTTCCCGCTGCGCATCAAAGGGGCCATTCGCAACGCTTTTGGCCTCGATCTTCGCCCGTTGATCCATCGTCAGGCAGATTTGCAGGCAGCCGCCCAGGCCGAGGACGATGCGCGTGAACAGTTGCGCGCGCTTAGAACCGAAGCGCTGGCGTTGCGCGCAACGCTCCTGCAGCGCACCGACCTTGATGAGGATACAGCACTGCGCCTGACCGCCATTCGCACCCTGTTGCGGCGGCAAACATTGTCCACGGACCAGATCAGCGCGATCATTGCTGACCTGCGTCACCTGCTGAATGACCCCGAACCACCCGCCGACACAACCCAAACGGCGCCGTCTCAACCCGGTGAAATGACCGGCAAGCACGGACAAACTGTCCGGCATATAGAGTCGGAAAAGATTGAATCCAAAAAACCATCCCGCGTGACAGCGCATCAGCAAGCCCAACAACCTGAGAACCTGCCAATCATGGCCGCAGACCCTGCATCAATGAGCTGGGATGACTTCGATCAGGTCAAGACCCTATACCCGATCGCGCCCAAGGATGGTCGATCCTTGCACCAGATCCTGACCGCCTTGGCCGCGATGCTGAGAATAAGCGAGCGCACCATGGCAGCCGGGTTGCGCAGTATCGGACCGGGGCGCACCTTGCTGGTGCTGAATTATCTGATCGCGCGCATCCCTAGCATACGAAAGCCGGATGCCTATTTCAGGCAAGTCCTGAACGGGACCGGACTGACCGACGGTCTTGACCGCGGTCAAGACCGCTTCAGAACCTTGCCGGCATCGCTCCGTGTGTAGGTGCCCAATTCCATCAGCCCGGTTTCAAAACGCTCAATTCGCGTTTTCGACTGCTCATCATGTCCAGCCATCAATTCCAGCAGGGTCTCTATGATCAGGGTTGCCCCGACAATCGAAAACATCACGTTGGGCCCCTCGATCGGCGCGCGCAAAACCTGCCAGGCACCTTCGACCAGGGGCGAGTCATGACGGTCCGTCAGCGCCAGAATCCGCGCACCCTGTCCACGTGCGACTGCGGCAGCACGCACCACCTCGGCCGAGTAATGCGCAAAGGAAATGACGATGACGATATCACGCTCATCGGTTTCGATCAGGGAATCAAAGATCAACCCGGGCTGCGAAGGCGTGGGCACGATATTCCCATGCGCGATCCCGCCCCGATAGGTAAAGTAATGGGCCAGCCCGTAGGCCATGCGCACGCCTATGCAATGCACCCGGCGCGCGGCCACCAGTTGCGGGGCGATCGCTTCGATCCGGTCCCAGAGTGGCCCCGAATGCACACGGCGCACATTGCGCAAGGCCGCTTCGGATAGCTCCGGGCGCAGGGACGCGGGTGCGATCTGCTGCAACGCATCCACGCGCGCCACATAATCCTGATCGCCCCGTCGCAGGGCCTGCTGAACCGATCTGCGGGCCGCTGCAAAACCCGGAAAGCCCGCGGCCTTGATGGTGCGTACAACAGTGTTGGGATCCGTTCCGGCCAACTCGGCCAGACCGCGGACCGAATGAAACGCCAGTTCCTCGGGTTGATCCGCAAGCCAGGCGGCGAACCCGCGCAACCCCGGCGCGCCAGACACCGCAACTTTGTCCATCACGGCACGGAACTCGCTGATTGTCGGGCTGGGTGAATCAACCATAGGTTGTGGCCTGTCCAATCTGCTGTCGCCTGACTACCGTGCAATCCAAGACCTGATACAATCAAGATACCGATTGACAAAATCAACACATTTGTTTCAGCTTCCAGTGTCCTGTGACCGCACGTGGCGGCCGCAGCGGATAATGCGGCGGGCTTCACCCGTCGCGCATGAACATGACAACAGGAGAAGGCCATGAACAAGTTCTGGATGGCAGCAGCAGCCAGCACCGCCCTGATGGCGGGCACGGCCGCGCATGCGCAAGAGCAAACCTTCATTTCCATCGGCACCGGCGGCGTGACCGGCGTGTATTACCCCGCAGGCGGCGCCATCTGCCGTCTGGTCAACCGCGACCGGGCCGAACACGGCATCCGCTGCGGCGTGGAAAGCACCGGCGGGTCCATCTTCAACCTCAACGCCCTGCGCGATGGTGAGCTGGAATTCGGCATCGTGCAGTCCGACTGGCAGTATCATTCCTACAACGGCACCTCGCAGTTTGAAGAGCAGGGCCCGCATGAGGAGTTGCGCGCGATCTTTTCGTTGCACCCGGAACCCTTCACCGTGGTCGCGCGCGCCGATGCCGGTATCTCCACCTTCGAAGATCTTGAAGGCAAGCGCGTGAACATCGGCAATCCCGGTTCCGGTCAGCGCGCCACCATGGATGTGGTGATGGACGCCATGGGCTGGAGCACCGACATCTTCAGCCAGGCCACCGAACTGCCGCCGGGTGAACAGGCGCTGGCGCTCTGCGACAACAATGTCGATGCCATCGTCTACACCGTCGGCCACCCCTCGGGCGCCATTCAGGAAGCCACCACCGCCTGTGACACCGTTCTGGTGAATGTGGACAATGACGCCATCCGCGAACTGGTGGATGAGCGTGACTACTACCGCATGGCCACCATCCCGGGCGGCATGTACCGGGGCACCGACGCAGACGTGACCACCTTTGGTGTGGGCGCCACCTTTGTCAGCAGCACCGATGTGTCCGATGATGTGGCCTATGCCGTGACCCGCGCCATCATGTCCGATCTGGACGCATTCAAGGGCCTGCATCCGGCACTGGATATTCTGGTGGCCGAGCAGATGGTGACCGACGGCAATTCGGCGCCGCTGCACCCGGGCGCCGAGCGTTACTATCGTGAGGCCGGGCTGCTTGAGTGATGCGCAGCGTTACCTGACATGAACTGACCGGCGGTGCGCCTCAGGGGCGCACCGCCTTTCTTGTTGCCACAGAACATGGCCCGGGCCAACAATCGGGCAGGATCGACAGGACCGATCAGACAGGGGACAGACATGGCCGAGCAGGGGCAGAACAAGGGCAAAGCCTATAGCGACGAAGAGCTTCAGGACCTGCTTGCCAGTTCCGACACTGGGGGGCGCGCGCCCACCAATCGCTATGTAGCCTTTCTGATCGCCGGGGTGGCGCTGTTCTGGTCGATCTTCCAGATCTGGATCGCCGATCCACAATTCGCGCTGGCCCAGTATATCCCCGGCGTCCGCATCATCGGCCCGGACCAGACCCGGCCCATGCATCTGGCACTGGCCCTTTTCCTGGCCTTTCTGGTGTTTCCGGCCTTCAAGGGAAGCCCGCGAAAATACATTCCCATCTATGACTGGGTCCTGGCCATCGCCGCTTTTGGCGTCGCTTTCTACATTTTCTGGAATGCCCGCGAACTGGCCAGCACGGCCCGGGCCGGGCGGCCCACGCAGGAACAGATCTATGTGGGCATCGTCGGCATCGTGCTGCTGCTGGAAGCCTCGCGCCGCGCGCTGGGACCGGCGCTGACCATCGTTGGCGGCGTCTTTCTGGCCTACAGCTATTACGGGCAGGGCTGGCTGATCCCGGAACTGATCGAGCATTCGGGCCGGTCCTTCAACGGGATCGTCAACACGCAGTGGCTGTCCACCGAAGGCGTCTTCGGCATTCCGCTGGGGGTCTCCACGGCCTTTGTGTTCCTGTTCGTGCTGTTCGGGGCGCTGCTGGACAAGGCAGGCGCCGGTAACTACTTCATAAAACTTGCCTTTGCAGGTCTGGGGCACCTGCGCGGCGGCCCGGCGAAGGCCGCTGTCGTGGGCTCCGGCGCCACGGGGCTGATCTCGGGCTCGTCCATCGCCAATGTGGTCACCACCGGGACCTTTACGATTCCGCTGATGAAGCGCGTGGGCTTTTCCAGCGAAAAGGCCGGCGCGGTCGAGGTGTCCTCCTCGGTCAACGGGCAGATCATGCCGCCGGTGATGGGGGCCGCGGCCTTCCTGATGGTGGAATTCGTCGGTATTTCCTATCTGGACGTGATCAAGCACGCCTTCATCCCGGCGGTGATCAGCTACATTGCACTGATCTACATCGTTCATCTGGAAGCGCTGAAGAACAACATGAAGGCCCTGGGCGAACCCAAGAGCCTGCCTGCGATGTTCCTCAAGGTGGCGATGGGTTTCGTGGTGGCGGGAACCTTGTTCTATGCCGCGGTGGCCGGGGTGAACACGCTGCGCGCCGTTGCGCCTGCGGTTTCTGGGGCCGTGATCGTCGTGGTGCTGCTGTCGATTTATCTTGCCTGTCTGCAACTGGCCTCAAGGCGCCCTGATCTGGAACTGGACAATCCCAACGACAAGGAAATCCGCCTGCCGGTGATGAAAGAGGTGTTTCCCACCGGCATCCATTTCCTGCTGCCCATCGTCGTGCTGGTCTGGTTCCTGATGATCGAGCGGCAGTCGCCCGCAAAATCCGCCTATTTCGCGGTGATGACCATGCTGTTCATCATCACCACCCAGCGCCCGCTCAAGGCGCTGCTGCGCGGTCAGGCGACGGAATTCATGACCGAGCTTCGCGCCGGGTTCCAGGATCTGCTGGACGGGCTGATCGCCGGTGCGCGCAACATGATCGGCATTGCCGTTGCCACCGGCGCCGCCGGGATCATCGTGGCCACTGTCACCCGCACGCCCATCGGCACCGAACTGGCCGGGCTGGTGGAGTTGCTCTCGGGCGGCAATCTCTTCTTCATGCTGCTGCTGGTGGGGCTGTTCTCGCTCATCCTTGGTCTGGGGCTGCCGACCACGGCGAATTACATCGTGGTGTCCTCGCTGATGGCGACGGTGGTGGTCAGCCTTGGCGCGCAAGAAGGACTGCTGGTGCCGCTGATTGCGGCGCATCTGTTCGTGTTCTATTTCGGGATCATGGCGGATGTGACACCCCCGGTGGGGCTGGCCAGTTTCGCCGCCGCTGCCGTGTCCGGGGGCGATCCCATCCGAACCGGGTTTCAGGCGTTTTTCTACAGCCTGCGGACCGTGGCGCTGCCGTTCCTGTTCATCTACAACCCCACGCTGATCCTGTATGGCGTCGATCTGGGCACCACCGAGGGCATTTTGCAGGCGGTGATGATCTTCGTCATTGCGACATTCGCCATGCTGCTGTTCGCCGCCGCCACGCAGGGCTACTTCCTGGCTCGCTCGCGCTGGTGGGAAAGTGCGGTGCTGCTGCTGGTGGCCTTCACTCTGTTCGTGCCGAATTTCTGGCTCAACCGTGTGCAGCCGGAATTCAACCGCCTGCCGGCCGCACAATTCGAAGAGGTGCTGCAAAGCGCCGAGCCCGGCGACCGGCTTCGGATCGAAGTGGAAGGCCCGGATTTCGTCACCGGAGAGACACGCAGCCTGACCCTGCGGATCGACATCCCCGACACCGCGCCCGAGGGGCGTGTGGACGCAACCGGCCTGTGGCTGATGCCCGATGGCGATCAGGTAGCCATGGATGAGCCGATGTTCGGGACACCCTATCAGAATGCGCTTTCGGATTTTGACTTCTACGGCGCCGAACCGGTGGTCATGGTCAATGTCCAGCGTCCCGCCGACCGGATGCCCGAGCAGATATTCTTCATCCCCGCGCTGCTGCTGCTGGGGCTGGTGATCCTGCTGCAGCGCCGCCGTCAGACCCAACCCGCCTTCTGAGGAGCCGCACCGATGGCCCGCACCATCCTCTTGCCCATCGACTTGTCTGACCCGCACAGCTGGGACAAATCCCTGCCCGAAGCCCTGACGCTGCTGGGGCCGGACGGGGTGCTGCATGTGGTCAGCGTCCTGCCGGATTTCGGGCTGGCGCAGGTCGGCACATTCTTTGGCCGGGATTTCGAAAAGAAGGCCCTGCATGAGTTCGGCGAACGGCTGGGCGAATGGGTGTCCACCAACATCCCCGATGGGATCGAGGCGCACCCCCATGTGCTGCACGGCACCATCTATGACGAGATCCTGCGCGCCGCCGAAAAGCTGGGCGTGGATGTGATCGTCATGGGCTCGCACCGTCCGGCGCTGCAGGATTATCTGCTGGGGCCGAACGCGGCGCGGGTGGTGCGTCATGCGCGCTGCTCGGTCTATGTGGTGAGGGGGTGAACCATGGCGGGACACGTTTTCGGACGCTCAACCCGGGGCAAGCTGCCAAAGGCCGTGGCGGGAGAGGGCTGTTATATCATCGATGCCGACGGCAAGCGTTATCTGGATGGATCGGGCGGGGCGGCGGTGTCCTGTCTGGGCCATTCGGACCCGGACATCCGCGCGGCGCTGCATGATCAGCTGGACCGGCTGGCCTTTGCGCATACGGGTTTTTTTACCTCGGACGCGGCCGAGGATCTGGCCGATACCCTGATCGCGGCTGCCCCCGAAGGGATTGACCGGGTCTATCTGGTCTCCGGCGGGTCCGAGGCCGTGGAGGCCGCGCTGAAGCTTGCGCGGCAATATTTTATGGAGATCGGCCAGCCCTCGCGCCACAGGGTCATCGCCCGGCGGCAAAGCTATCACGGCAACACGCTTGGCGCGCTGGCGGCGGGTGGCAATGCCTGGCGGCGCGCGCAATTCGCGCCGCTGCTGGTTGAGACCAGCCATATTTCGCCCTGTTACGAATACCGTGATCGTGCGCCGGGCGAATCCGGCGAAGCCTATGGCCAGCGTGTCGCCGATGAGCTGGAGGCGGAATTGCAGCGCCTTGGCCCGGAAACGGTCATGGCCTTTGTGGCCGAGCCGGTGGTCGGTGCCACCATGGGCGCGGTTCCGGCGGTTCCGGGCTATCTGCGGCGTATCCGCCAGATCTGTGACCGTCATGGTATCCTGCTGATCCTGGATGAGGTCATGTGCGGCATGGGCCGCACCGGGCATCTGTTCGCCTGTGCCGAAGATGGTGTCGCCCCGGACATGATCACCATCGCCAAGGGGCTGGGCGCGGGCTATCAGCCGATCGGCGCCTTGCTGACCAGCGCGGAGATCTATGATGCCATCGACGCGGGCAGCGGGTTCTTCCAGCATGGCCACACCTATATGGGCCACGCCATGGCTGCGGCCGGCGCCGGGGCGGTGCTTCGCGCCATCCATGACCGTGGCTTGCTGGAGCGCGTGCAGGTGATGGGGCAGACGTTGGATGCGGCCTTGCATGACCGCTTCGGCCAGCATCCGCATGTGGGCGATATCCGGGGCAGGGGGCTTTTCCGCGGCCTGGAACTGGTGGCCGACCGCGAGTCCAAGGCCCCGTTCGATCCTGCCCGCAAGATCCACGCAAGGATCAAGGCCGCAGCCATGCAGGCGGGGCTGATCTGCTATCCGATGGGCGGAACCATCGACGGGCAGCGCGGGGATCACATCCTGTTGGCCCCGCCCTTCATCATCAGCGATGATCAGGTGCAGGAACTGACCGACAAGCTGGCCCGGGCGGTGAGTGACGCCTTGGCGGCCTGAGCGGGCATTTTGCCGCTGCCGCCGCTGATGCCCGCCCCCGTGCGGACCATCCCGCGCTGCCTGTGACCAATACGCAGGTGGCTGTAACGGCGACAGCATGTCACATGGCCGGGGCAGGGGGGCGGCACACCGGGGATGTCCCGATGAATGTTGAAATCGGGTCGGGGCAGCGCTGCCGGGATCATGGTTAGGCGGCCTCTGCGGTCT
>NZ_JACBXS010000061.1 GCF_013415485.1 Rhabdonatronobacter sediminivivens
AAGATTGCTCATTGATTGGTCTCCTTGCGGAGCGTGAATCACGCCGCAAGGCTGAAATCAATAGGTCCTGAGCCTAATCGAGCAAAAGAGATTATCTGTTTGGCGTCACGAATAATCTATGTCCGCTCCGTCCGCATTGCCGACATCGGCCAGATCCCGCTCGAAGGTCGGCGGCACCTTCAGCCCGCGCTTGGCGACAGCGCCATTTCGCGGCATCATCCCAACTGAAGCAACGGCGCAGCAGCACAGTCGCAGGCGGGGCGTATCTCTCGGGCAGCCTGACGTGATCCACATCACATACTGCACCCGGAGGCTGCCATGTCGCTCATCCTGCTCGCCATTTCCGTATCCATCGCGCTGGCCTGGCTGGCCTTTCGCCTCGCGGTCTTCGCGCTACCTGTCATGGCCGCCATCGGCGCCTTTCAGCATGTCCAGTCCGCTGATGCGGGCTTTGCCCTGTCCGCGGGCGCGGCCCTTGCCGCCGCCTTCGCCGTCATGGCGGTCGTGCTGCTGAGCCTCTGGTTCGCCCGGCACCCGATCCTGCAGCTCGCTGCACTTGCCCTCTTTGCAGCCCCGGCGGCGGTGGCGGGCTATGCGCTCGCCCATGGCGTGGCCCGGCATGCCATCGATCCGGGGCTGGGGCTGACCCTCCTGTCGGGCGCTTGCGGGGCCGTTGTCGCCATCGCGGCCATGGTCAACATCATGGCGATGGCGCTGGACTTCGCGGAGCGATGATCGACTGGGCGTGAGGCCAGCGGTTTGCAGCGCCGGGCCCGGGATGGCCCCGTCGCGATGGGGCGTAGTCGCTGACCATCTTGTCCCCTTCAGCCTTGCCCGGCTCATGGGCAGCCGGTGGGTGATCTCGCAGGTCGCGGTGCGTATCACCGCGGCGGTGCCGGCATCCGGGGCTGCAACCGCGCTGGCCCTTCTCCCCTTTCCGGCATCTGCACGTGGCCAAGGCCGACGCAGGACGGGGCTCATCGGTTCAGGCCGCAGCGTTCTTGCGTATTTCGGACATGACCCCGCGGTGTTGGCGCGGCGTGGTGGCAGGGTGCGCATAGCCCAAGATGCTCCGATGGTGAGGGTCGGCGGCGCCTGTCCTGTTGCCCCGCGCATGATGGCTCTGCATCCCGTCTCCGTCCCGGCTTCCCCGCCAGGACCTGTCCCTCCTTCCGGCTGATCCCCTGAGCCTGTCCGTCCGGGGCCGGCAACCCCGCGCGGCGGGACCCGAGTTGGCGCGTGCCGCGCCTGCCCGCACCACGTCCCGCCTTGGGGGTCGAGCGGACGCGAAGGGCGTCCGTGCAGGCCCCGCCCGGCAGGCTCTCACGGGCCTCATCGGAGGGACGGTCCCTCCGGATGAAGCAACGGAGACAAGATCATGCGAGACACATCGTCATCCTCGCCGGCAACATCGGCCAGGCACCCGAGACCCGCACCACCCAGGGCGGTACCTCGATCACCAGCTTCACCCTCGCCACCTCGCGCCCCCGCTATGCCGAGGGCCGGGTCGTCCGCGACGAGAACGGCTACCGCGTCCAGGACACCGAATGGCACCGCATCACCTGCTTCAACGGCCTGGGCAAGACCGTGCAGAAATACTGCGAGAAGGGCATGAAGCTTCTGGTGCGCGGCCGCATCCACTACACCAAGTGGACCGACGCCGCCGGGATCGACCGCTACGGCTGCGAGATCATCGCCGAGACGGTCGACTTCCTCAGCCGGGCCAAGGCAACCGAGGCCGAAGACGGCAAATTCATCGACGACGATGACATCCCTTTCTGAGGGCCAGCCCGAGGGGCCCGGCGGTGCAGACCGCCGGGTTCACGCCCTTGAAGGCCGACCCGACTCGCGCCCGCAGCGGCACGATTTCGCCGATACCCGGTTCCAACAGACCCGCGAATCAGCGACACTGCCGGAATACCGCCGATCCGGCAAAATGCCGCCCGGCACCGGAAGATCGCTGGCAAGCCACGAAGAAAGCGACTAAAATAGTCGTAGTTCTGGCGTGAGTGACTGGCCGGATGGGAGGTGATCATGCATGATCACCGCCCCGCAAATCCGGGCCGCACGCGCGCTTCTGGGTTGGACGCAACAGACGCTCGCAGACAAGGCCTGTGTCGCATTGACTGCGCTCAAGCGCCTCGAGTCTCGCAAAGACTCGGGGACGCATGAGAACACGCAGGATCGGGTGCATCGGGCGCTTCGCGCAGCGGGGATCGAGTTCATCTGGGGCTCGAAAGGCGTTGGCGTTCTGCTCAGAGAGATTGAAGAAAAAGAAAAAACCTCGAAGTAAAGCGTGACGATCATCCGGCCGTACTGGCGCGACAAGATCAACAGGGAGGGGGGCCGCAACCGACCCTCGCAAACCATGGCCAAAGCCGACACGACCTGGCGCGAGGCGCCACCCGAGAGTCCGACGATCACCGAATACGACCGCACGCATATGGTCCTCTATATGCGGATCTTCGATGCGAACGATGTTGGCGCCGACTGGCGAGAAGTGGTCGAGGTACTGTTCAACCTCGATCCGGCGATCGATCCCGAGCGCTGCAAGCGCACCCATGATAGTCACCTTGCGCGCGCCCGCTGGATGACCGAACACGGCTACCGCGAGCTCCTTCGACAGGCCCAGGACGAGGGGAAGCTGTAACGCGGGCCGGTTTCCGCCGAACAGCTTGTGCCGGACTCCCACGGCTCAATCAGGGCGTGTAAACTCAGCCGCTCAGGAATGTCGAAGTGAAGGCCGTTTGCAATGCCGTCGGATCCCACCGGCTGGCGTTCCTCGGCTGGGTACGACTACGTCCCGGAATTGACCGCGTCTGACCTCGCCTGGGAATAGCTGCGCCGCAACAAGACCTATGCGCAGGACTATGTGGCCCTGATGCGAGACGGGTCCGACTCCCCGCGCGGTTGTGTTTCGAAAGTGGTGGAAATTCTCCGAAGACGTCCTCCGAGCGGATTGATTTGCGCGTGATCAAGCGGCGAGGTCAAGGGTCATGGGCTCGATCGGCTTGTCGAGGGTTTGCCATCCATCGACCTTGCGCATGGTGATCTGGCCGGAGGCGAGCAGAGCCCAGAGGAGCATCGGCACGGTTTCGGCGCAGGGCAGCGCAGCCTGGGTCTTGATCCTAGCAAGTTCCAGCAACTGCGGAGATACGCCGTTCGCCCCAACGATCTGATGATCACCATCATGGGTACAGTCGGGCGATGCTGTCTTGTCCCCGATGATATTGGGGACGCGCTGTCCTCGAAGCACACATGGATCATCAGTCTTGATGAGGCGAAATACTCGCCGTACCTGGCAATGTTGCAGGTCAACTACTGCGATTGGGTATTGCGGCACTTCTCGAAGGATCAGCAGGGCGGCACCATGTCCGCAATCCGAAGCGAAACGATCCGCTCGACCTTGCTGCCCGTGCCGCCGCTGGCGGAGCAAGCCAGTATCGAAGCAATCCTGATGGAGCTTGCCAGTCGCTTGAGAGATGAATTGGCTCTGCTCGACAAACTGCGCCTCCAGAAATCCGGCCTGATGGACGACCTGCTCACCGGGCGGGTTCCTGTCACGCCGTTGTTGTAACCGAAGGGTCCGGTCATGGGTCACGAGTATGACGATGTGGAACTGCCCTTCCTGAACCAGTGCCGCGCCATGGGCTGGCAGGTGCAGGAGGGGTCGAAGGACGACCCCAGCCTGACCGGGCGCGCAACCTTCCGCGACACCATCGCCGAGGCCTGCCTGCGCGAGCGCCTGCGCGCCATCAACCCCGGCCCTGATGGCCAGCCCTGGCTGGACGATGCCCGCTTGTCCGAAGCCGTCAGCGCCCTGACTCGCCACGGTCAGCGCGGGCTGATGGAGGCGAACCAGGCGGTGACGGAACTGTTGCTGCGCGGCCTGACGGTCGAAGGCCTGCCGGGCTGGGACGGCGGGCGCGGCCAGACCATCCGCTATATCGACTGGGACGATGTGGGGGCCAACAGTTTCACCATCGCCAACCAGTTCCGCATCGATTGCCCGCCCGGCCATGACGTGGGCAAGGGCTTCATCATCCCCGACCTTGTCCTGCTGGTGAACGGCATCCCGGTGGTGGTGGTCGAGGCGAAAAGCCCCGCCATCCCCGAACCGCTGGCCGAGGCGGTGAACCAGCTGCGCCGCTATCACAATGCCCGCAAGGCAGCACTTGAGGTGGAGGAGAACGAGGGCGCGCCCGCGCTCTTCGCCTCTGTCCAGTTGCTGATCGCCACAAGCTTCGATCAGGCCCGCGTGGGCTGCATCGGCGCGGGGCTGGAACATTACGGAAGCTGGAAAACCGTGGTCGGCCCGGACGGCACCGGGTCCGAGGATGCGGTGGCGGCAGCGCTGGGCAAGAAGGGTCTCTCGGAACAGGAACGCCTGATCGCCGGGATTCTGCGGCCCGCGCATCTGCTGGACATTCTGCGGCACTACCTGTTGTTCATGAATGTGGGCGGCCAGACCATCAAAACCGTCTGCCGCTATCAGCAATACCGCGCCGTGAACCGCGCGCTGGAACGGCTGCGCACCGGCAAGACCCGGGTGCAAGATGGCGAATATGATCGGCGCGGCGGCATCGTCTGGCACACGCAAGGGTCGGGCAAAAGCCTGACCATGGTGTTCATGATCCGCAAGATGCGGACCGATCCGGCCTTGCGGAAGTTCAAGCTGATCATGGTCACCGACCGCCGTGACCTGCAACGCCAGTTGTCGGAGACGGCGACCCTTTCGGGCGATGTGGTGGAACTGGCGACGAATGCCGGGGCGCTTAAGCGGCTGGCGCGGCGCAAGGGGCCGGGGCTGGTGTTCGCCACAATCCAGAAATACCGCACCGAAGAGGATGTGCCCGATGTGACCAAGGGCCCGGCTTTCGAGGTGTTGAACGAGGACGAGACGATCCTTGTCGTGGTGGACGAGGCGCACCGGACCCAGACCGGTGACCTGCACGCCAACCTGATGGCCGCCCTGCCGAACTGCGCCCGGATCGGGTTTACCGGCACGCCGATCATCATGGGTGAAAAGAAGCGGACGGCGCAGATCTTCGGCGATTTCATCGACCGTTACACGATCAAGGAGGCCGAGGCGGATGGGGCGACGGTGCCGGTCCTTTATGAGGGGCGAACGGCCGAGGGCGCAGTGAAGGACGGCGCCACGCTGGACGGGTTGTTCGAGGACATGTTCCGCGACCGGACCGAGGAAGAACTGGAGGCGATTCGCAAGAAATACGCGACGAAGGGCAACATTCTCGAGGCGCCTGCGCTGATCGCGGAAAAGGCCCGCGACATGCTGCGGCATTATGTGACGAACCTGCTGCCCAACGGCTACAAGGCGCAGGTCGTGGCCTACAGCCGCCTCGCCGTGATCCGCTACCATGCCGCGTTTCTGGAGGCGCGGGATGAGTTGCTGGCACAGGCGGCCGCGCTGTCGGACTATGACAAGGCGATGGACGATGAAGTCCTATGCACCAAGCCGCCGGTGACGCAGGCCCTCGTCCAGGCCTGGCGGTATCGCGACACGCTGGCGCGGATCGAGTTTGCGCCGGTGATGTCGGGTGGCAACAACGATGACCCGAAATGGCGGCAATGGACCGAAGGCCATGCCCAGGAAGCCCGGATCAAGCGGTTCAAGAAACCCCTGTTTCACAAGGACCCGGCCAAGACCGATCCGCTGGCGTTCCTGATCGTCAAATCCATGCTGCTGACCGGGTTCGACGCCCCTATCGAGGGGGTGATGTATCTGGACCGGTCGATCCGCGAAGCCGAACTCTTGCAGGCCATCGCCCGGGTCAACCGGACAGGTTTCGGCAAGTCCTGCGGGATCGTCGTGGACTATTTCGGCGTGGCACATCACCTGAAGGCCGCCTTGGCCGCCTATGCGGACGAGGATATCGAGGGCGCTCTGGTCGGGCTCAATGACCAAATCCCGGTGCTGCGGGATCGCCACATCCGGGTCATCGACATTTTCCGCAGGGCCGGCCTTGAAGACATTTCTGATGATGAGGGTTGCCTGAATGTCCTTGCGACCGAGAAGGCCCGGGCGGAGTTCACAGTCAAGCTTAAGGACTTCCTGACCTCGCTCGAAATCATCCTGCCACGTCCCGAAGGGCTTCCTTTCGTCAAGGACGCGAAGCGGCTGGCCTATATCCATGCTCGAGCGCGCAACAGATACCGCGACGTCATGTCGCTCGGGTCCGATGTCGGGGCAAAGGTCCGCAAGCTGATTGATGACCATGTGGTCTCCCTTGGCATCGACCCGAAGATTCCGCCGGTTCAACTTACCGATGCGAATTTCGACAACCATGTCGCGCAGACGGCCGGAAGCCGCGCCAAGGCTTCCGAGATGGAACACGCGATCAGATCACACATCCGCAAGAACCTTGAGGCGGACCCGGTTCGTTTCAAGAAGATGTCGGAGCGCCTGAAGCAGATCCTCGAGGGATTCGGCCAGCAGTGGGACCAGATCATCGCACAACTCCAAGCCCTTATTGATGAACTTCGTTCTGATAGTGCATCCGGTGATGGGACGGCACCTGACATCCCAGAGGTCTATCTGCCCTTCTTGCGGACAGTACTCGAGGCTTGCTCTGCGGGGCCGGAGACGGACGCAACCCATTTGCACGCCATCCACCAAATGACCTTGAATGTTGTTGATCGCATCATTGAGGAGGTGTGCACCAACCGGTCTATCTGGAGCAGCTTCAAGCTCGCAGATCAAGAGAACCTTCGCTCTGAAATCTTCGAGATCATACTTGATCGAAAGCTGGATGGTTTCGATGTCTCCGATGCGGAAAGCCTTGCCGACCAGTTGATGCAGCAGGCCAAGGCAAACGACGACAAACTCAGGACAGCATGATGCCAAAGCTGCCTCTAACTCCGATCAGGACCGTTGGCAAGCCGACTCGCGCCAGCGATCACATGCTGGAGGTCGATGGTCTATGCTTCGAGGTTCTCAGAAGCGAAAGGCGCAGGACTTTGCAGATTACCGTTGAGCGTACCGGTGCGCTGCGAATTGTCGCTCCGCCGCAAGTCGAAGACAGGCAGCTTATTGACTTCGTGGAGGAAAAGCTGCTCTGGATCCACACAAAAATTGAAGAGAAGTCCAGGCTGCAGCAGAGAGCGCCGATCAAGGATTTCGTTGACGGTGAGGGCTTTCTATATCTGGGCAAGAGTTACCGCCTTCGTCTCGTGGAAAAGCAACTTGTGGATCTTACGTGTCCACTTACGCTTCGAAACGGACGATTCTGTCTTCGCCAGGCCTCGGTACGACGGGGGCGAGAGATATTCATGCGATGGTATGCGTATCGCGCGCAGGGGTGGTTCGAAAGGCAAGTCGCGGAACACGCCAACCGAATGGGTGTGATCGTGAATGAGGTCAACGTACAGGATCTTGGCTATCGGTGGGGCTCGTTCGGAACTGGTGGCCGGGTGTCCTTCCACTGGAAAGCCATTCTCTTGCCTCCGCGAATCGCACAGTACGTCGTGGTACATGAGCTTGCCCACGGGCTGCACCCTGACCATTCCCCGAAATTCTGGATCAAGGTTGAGCAGCACCTTCCAGATTGGCGCTCGCGGAAAACTTGGCTGGCAGAGAACGGGATTCAAGTTGAGGGGATCTGAGCATTCTCTCGGTTCCGCTAGATTGGGACGGCGTCACGACACCTGCCACACCTCCCCATCACCCAAACGCTTGACGTAATCGACACGCTCCCCATCCCAGTGATACGCAAAATGCCCGCCTTGGGTCGGGATCGGGATCACGTCGGGCCAGAACACCGCGATGCAGTTCCCGCCCGGGTAACGCACGCTGGGCCAGGTGACCCCGTTCGACCCGGCGGCGCGGCGTTCGGTGCCGAAGACCTGCGAGGGGCGGTAATCGTCGGGGTGCAGCAGGTCGGCGCGACCGGTGGCGTCGTCCAGATCGGCATCGACGGACCCGATCAGCTCGCGGAACTGCGAGGTCCAGCCCGGGGCCTCATCCGTAGCCCGCATGAAGCGGGCGTGGTGATGAATGGTCTCGGCGATGGCGACCTCGGTGCGGTCTCCTGCGTAGTAGAGGCCGAAGCTGCCATCCGAGAACCGCCCCGGTCGCAGGGGCGAGCAATGGACGAAGGGGGCCATGACCCAGCTGGCGCCGGGCCCGGTCACGCGGCGGGCGACGGGCACCTTGGAGAGATCACCGATGCTGTCCCGGATGCGCGGGTTGAACTTGGCCTCGGCCGAGGCGAGCGCCTCCCAGTCGGCGGGGTCGGCGATGTCCTCGAAGAGGTCGATGGGCGGATGGATCGAGCGGATGATGCGGGAGGTGCGCGGCCATGCCACGCGTCGGACGGGCACATTCACCAGGCACCCCGTTCGGCATCGAGATAGGCGCGCAGGTCGATCAGGTCGGTGATTTCGCCGCGCAGCATGACGTCCAGCGCGCCGCGCCCGGCGAAAGCAGCGCTGGGCTTGCGGATCCACGCATAGCCGCGGGCGGGGTCGGTGAAGAGATAGCGCAGCGCCTTGTGGATCCCCATCAGGATCGCCATGCGCGCGCGCAGGTCGCGGTCGATGCGCCCGATATCGCCCACCTTCCAGCGCGCCCAGGTGCGCTGCGCCATGTCGCCGAGCAGGGTGCGGGCTTCCACATCCGTCAGACCCCAGGCGCGGAACAGGTTGACCGTGGCGCGCGCCAGGGCTGCAGCCTCCTCGTCGGTGATGACGGGCAGGTCAGGGCGGGCGGTGATCGGCTGGACCGTGGCAAATTGCATGGGTGTCTCCTTTGGCATCAATATAGAGAATATCTGCCAAAAGGCAATGACCGTGGCGCACGGTATGCCGAGCCGCCTCCCACCCTTTCGCCTGTCTTTGCACGCCAGAACCCTACGTCCACTCAACCCCTGTTGAGCGCGGCGCGCATCCGGCTTTCTTGATGGACCCCGATCCAGGGCCGCCCCTCGGCAGGCCAGAACAGGAGCGGGGACAGCATGGCAGAGGTCGACCGGGAACCGCAGGCGCAGGAGCGAGGCGCGCGGATGCTGCGCACCGCGCTCGGTCCCATCATTGAGCGGGCTCTGGAAGACCCCATGACCCTTGAGGTCATGCTCAACCCCGACGGGCGGCTCTGGGTCGACCGGCTGTCCGAGGGGCTGTCCGACAGCGGCGCCACGCTCTCGCCCGCCGATGGCGAGCGGATCGTGCGGCTGGTGGCCCATCACGTCGGCGCCGAGGTCCATGCCGGGCGGCCGCGGGTTTCGGCGGAACTGCCCGGAACGGGCGAGCGCTTTGAGGGGCTTCTTCCGCCGGTCGTCACCACGCCCTGTTTCGCGATCCGCAAACCCGCCGTCGCGGTGTTCCGGCTGTCCGACTACGTCGCCGCCGGGATCATGACCGAGGCGCAGGCCAGCGTCCTGCGCGCGGGCGTTGCTGCGCGCGCCAATATCCTCGTCGCGGGCGGCACCTCGACCGGCAAGACCACGCTGACCAATGCGCTGCTGGCCGAAGTCGCGCAAACCGCCGACCGCGTCGTGATCATCGAGGACACGCGCGAGCTGCAATGCGCGGCCCCGAACCTCGTGGCGCTACGCACCAAGGACGGGGTGGCGACGCTTTCGGATCTCGTTCGCTCCTCGCTGCGCCTGCGCCCCGACCGCATTCCCATCGGCGAGGTGCGCGGGGCGGAGGCTTTGGACCTGCTGAAAGCCTGGGGCACTGGTCATCCGGGCGGGATCGGGACGATCCATGCAGGCTCGGCGCTGGGCGCCCTGCGCCGGATGGAGCAGCTGATCCAGGAGGCCGCGGTCACCGTGCCGCGCGCCCTGATCGCCGAGACCATCGATCTGATCGCCGTGCTTTCGGGGCGCGGCAGCGCCCGACGACTGTCTGAGCTTGCCCGCGTCACCGGACTCACGTCCGCGGGCGATTACCACCTGATCCCGGCGGTCCCCGCACTCGCGGATGTGCCCGCACCCCCCAACACAGCAGGAGAGCCCTGATGCACCCAACCCTTCACTGCCTGCGCGCGCAGGCCGCCCATGTCGCCACCTTCGCCTGCGTCAGCCTGATGCTCGCCAGTCCCGCGCGCGCGGCGGGCTCGTCCATGCCCTGGGAGGCACCGCTCGAGGCGATCCTGCAATCGATCGAGGGACCGGTCGCCAAGATCATCGCGGTGATCATCATCATCGTGACCGGGCTGACGCTGGCCTTCGGCGACACGTCGGGCGGGTTCCGGCGCCTGATCCAGATCGTCTTCGGCATCTCCATCGCCTTTGCCGCAAGCTCTTTCTTCTTGAGCTTCTTCAGCTTCGGTGGCGGGGCAGTGATCTGATGGCCGGGGGTTTCGAGCAGCCCGATGCCGTCCCCGGCTTCACCGTCCTGGTTCACCGGGCGCTGACCGAGCCGATCCTGCTGGCCGGTGCCCCGCGCGCCTTCGCGATCCTGAACGGCACGCTTGCAGGCGCCATCGGGCTCGGCCTGCAGCTCTGGGCGGCAGGGCTCGCGATCTGGCTGATCGGCCATCTGCTGGCGGTCTGGGCCGCGCGGCATGACCCGCTCTTTGCCGAAGTCGGGCGGCGGCACCTGCGGCTGCCCGGCCATCTCGACGTCTGAGAGGCCAATCGGAAATGAGTTGAGTGAATTCAGCAGGTTGTGATTCTGTTCAGTTGCGACACAGAACGGAGA
>NZ_JACBXS010000062.1 GCF_013415485.1 Rhabdonatronobacter sediminivivens
CACCCCGAGCCTACGGCTCAGGGAGAGCAACGCCACCCTTCATCCCAAAAAGTTCAACATCGACCGGGACATTCCCCAACACGGCACCGGCGACCAGCAAGCCGTTGTCCCATGTGGTGAACAGGTGGATATCCTTGCGAGGTGTTCCGCACATCAGTTTGCGCACGAGCCCCCCAGTTAGTTCACCTTCCGCCATGCCATCGGATGCGGTGAAAGTCGCGGCGAAGAGATCGACGATCTCCTGCTCGCGCCCTCGAAATTCGGTCGAATATTGCATGGATATCTCCTTTGCCGCGCCGATCTGCTTTCAGGGCCTTTGCAGGACGAACATCTCGAAGTTGAATTGCCCTTCGCAATTGCGCCAGGCGCGGAGTTCCTCTTGAAAGTCGTCGATCACGCGATGGCCTGCCATGCTCGCCTCAAGTACGCCCACGCGCGCCTCGAGTGGACGGAAATAGGTGTCCATCGCCTCGGCACCCATGTCGAAATGGCCGAGCAAGCGGTAGCCTGCACGCTTTGCCTGCGCGATTCGCTTTTCAGGTGTGGCCATCGAGGGGTATTGCGAGGCCCAGAAGGACCGCAGCGCATCATCAGGCGTATCAGTGCGCCACACCATGTCAGAGAAAACAAGAACACCGCCAGGGCGGAGCAGGGCACTCCAAGCTTCGAGTGCGCGCTTCACGCCAATGATGTAGGCGCTTCCCTCGGCCCAGATCACGTCGATGGGCTCCCCAGGCCACGCCCCCTCTTTTGCCGATAGCAACTCCATGTCGATGTTGCGAACCTCGATCCGGTCATCCAGACCTTGCGCGCACGCGCGATGTCGCAGTCTATTGAGCGCATCCTCGTCAGTGTCGGTCGCGGTAATCCGTGCGCTCGTCGTCTCGGCAAGCGTCATAGTCGCCATACCTGGGCCGCAACCGATCTCAAGGATCAAGTCGGGCGAAAAGGGTAGCAAAGTTATTGCGCGACGCGTCGCCGCATTTGATCCCGGACCCCACCAGTCGAGTCTGGAAAAAACCTCTTTGAAGCCAGCCATGTAATCATCGTGTGCATTCATATCCTTTGATAGCCACACGATCCGCGCGGCCTCCTCTCTTGTAAACCCTTGTGTCATCAGCCAAACGCGGTGCTGGTCAGGCGCCACTCGTTCAACATCTTCGTGCCAGTCCCTGAGACTCGACTGACCTAAGAGCGCCGAGAGTAGATCGCGTGAACGTGTCTTCTCCGCGATTTCCCGCTCCAGCTTCCGCAACCGCTCGGCCAGCATATTTCGATCCAGCTTGCTGTCGAGACATGCGTGACATTCCTGTAAGCTCAGCCCGCCCGCCTGAAGCAGCTTCAGGAACTGCAGCCGTTGGCGGTCGGCATCAGAGTAGACACGATAGCCGTTCACCTGCCGCTTTCCAGTCAGAAGACCGAGCTTTTCATAGTAGAGCAACGTCGCGCGCGACACCCCAACGCTCTCAGCCAATTCCGAAATCCGATACATCCGCAGTCTTCGCTCTCGCCGATTCTCAATGTTGGAGAGATCCATGAAGTGTGAAGCTATAGACAGGTCAAGATGCAGTTTTGGTTTGTCAACGCCAACTGCTAAGCCCCCCGGTGCTCAACCGGCTGAGACCAGAGCCCGTTGATGAACTTCCCGGCTCAGCGATCAAACGACTTCTTAAAGAAAATACTTAGAACGCGTGTCGCAAGGTCACAGTCGGCAATCCGCCCCTTCGCGTTGACTTCAGCTGCCTCACGAGCGCCGATAGGTCAGCAAGCGGTTATCGGCGGGCATCATGCGGGGTGGCGCGGTGGCGAAGCCCTGCGCCAGCGCCAGCGTGTCGATGGCCTCCACGTCGCGCAGACCCCATTCTGGGTTTCGTAGGCGCAGATCGGCATCGAAGGCGGCATTGCCGGGGCCGGTGAAACTGCCGTTCTCATTGAACGGGCCGTAGATGAGGAGCAATCCCCCCTGCCCCAGCCGCGCGCTAGCGCCATTGATCAGTCCTTCGGTGGCCGCCCAAGGGGCGATATGGGTCAGGTTGGCGGTGAAGATCGCATCGACCGCTGGGCCCGGCCATGGCGGGCGGGCGGCGTCGATCATCACGGGCGGAAGCACCCGACCCGCCAGGTCGGGGCACAGCGCGCGCCAGTCCTTGATGCCAGAAAGCCCCTCTCGTGTGGCCTCGCTCGGCTGCCAGGTCACTTGCGGCAGGCTGCGCGCCATCCAGAGCGCGTGCTCGCCTGTGCCAGAGGCGATTTCCAGCACGCTGCAGGGCGTGGCGGGCAGCAACTCCGCGAGAGCTGCCGCGATGGGCGTGCGGTTGCGGGCTGTGGCCGGGGCATACCGCAGATGCGGAAGGCGCGCCACAGTCGCTGCGGGGTCTGCGAGCGGGTCGAATTCTGTCATGTAGTGGACCCTTTCAGACCGCATCTATCCATCGACAAGCCCCCAGGACCCGTATTTCCGCCCATGCTGCGCGCGCAGGGTTTCGACAAACTGACCATGCGCAGGATGGCCGCCATAGTCGCTGATGGCCGCATCAGCACTCGCGCATTCCGCCAGATGCCGCGCCGCATGGCGGTAGCGCGAGGATTTCGCCCCGCTCAGCGTATCCGAGATCATCCCCCGGCGCAGCAGGGTGGCGGCCAGCGGATGACGGGCGTCGAGCGCTTCCGCCGCCTGGCTCAGGGTCATGTAGTCATTGCCATCCAGCGCATCGGCCCGCGCCAGCACCAGTTTCGCCGCGCGGTCGAGCGACGGCCAAAGCGTCAGGAAGTCCAGCGCCACATTCAGACGGGGATGGCCCGCGACGATCTCAAGCGCCTTTTCCTCGGCTTCAATATCATCGAAATCCGGCAGCAGCTTCAGGTATTTGCGCAAGGCAGTCCTCATAGACCTCGTCCAACTCGGAACTGAACCGACGAAACGGGCTATCCGCTTCGCGCGCCATGGCGTTCCGGATGATGTCATAGGCCTCTTGCACCCGCCCCGCAGCCAGCAAACGCTGCGCGACATCAGGGGCAATGGTGCCGTAGGTCAGTTGCTCGGCCGAATAGCGCGCCATATAGGCATCCACATCGCCCTGCGCATCCGCCACATCAGCGAGGATGATCGACGCGGTCGATTGCTTCGCGCGGCGGATAGCATCAGCAGGCGAGGAGTGCAGCCCGAGCCCCTGATAAGCGTCGATCTCGGCGGGCGTTGGCGCAGTGTCCGCCCAGACCTTGGTGATCTGTTTCAGATGCTCCAGCCCTTCTGGCCCGAGCGCCTCGGCGGTCGCCGGGATGATCCCGTCAAACTCGCCATAACCAGCATCGGCCACCGCATCGAGAATGCGCTCGGCCAGAGTTTTCGCGTCCATCGTGATCCGCGGCGACAGACCTGCAATCATGTCCATCGCCTGTCGAAATACATCACCGACAGCGCCATTGCTGTCATCGGTGCGCTCATGGATGGAAGGCGCGAGTTGCAGGAAGGACCAGAGCAGCTCGAAACCGTCCTGCGCATCATGCGGGAGGATGCTGGTCTCGATCATGGCCAGCAGGCTCTCCAGATCCTTGACCAGCGCGCGCTGCTTGCGCCAGTCAAGATAGCTGGTGGACCGGCGCAGCGACGCAAAACGCTTGCGCAGATCGGCGGCCACATCCTTGGGCCCCTGCGCGGCGCTCAACTCCATGCGCGCGCGCCGCTGAAGCGCGGCATTGCCCTGCACAAGATCCATGACCAGTGTCGCCAGCTTGTCAGCGCCGAGTTTCTCGAGATTGGCTTTGTTGAGAGTTTTCTTGGACATGGCGCGGGCTCGGGGATTGGACACGGGCACCCTATCGGCAAATGCCGGGTGATGTCAGCCCGTATCTTGATCTCGCCCCCTGCCCCTGGGGTATCGGATCAACAGCTCTCCGAAACGCAAAAGCCCCCTGCGGAACAGGGGCCTTGTAAAACGTTGAGTTGGCGTTGAGTCGTTTTGCGCGTGCGTTTACACGATTGAAACGCTCGGGTTTTAAGTTGTTGATATATTTGAGGTATTTGGTTGCGGGGACAGGATTTGAACCTGTGACCTTCAGGTTATGAGCCGTGTCGAACGGACCATGAACGATTGCGCTCGGTTGCGTATTCCTTCGACATTTCCGCCACTTCGAGCCCCCTGCCCCGCGCGCGCCGTCCGCACGATTGCGCAGAAACTGGCAGCACTTTGTCCCCTCTTGCTTCCACAATGCTTCCGCCTGGGCGCTAGTTGATGGTCGCGGTAGCACAACCATTCTTCCATTAGTAAAATGGAACCCGCGGAGCACCACCGACTCAAAGTTCCACAGTACGTTGTCGCATTCAACGCGCGGGCAAAATCACCGAAAGCATAACCACCATAACAACGAGAGCAAACCGAGCCGCGAAGAGCAAAGAAACATCTGGGGCACTTAACGACAAGAAAATCTCTGGACCATCAATCAATGATAAAGATGAATCAACCGGCACTAAAGTCGTCACCACGAATAGCACCATCAACACCAAACTCATGAAAATGAGATACCCAATCGTCTTGGGTCCAAACAAAAAATAGCCAAGCAGGCTAATCAACGAAGCCCACAAAAAGCAGTAAGGAATAAGCAGGGACGGAACGCGCTCCAAGTCATACCCATGAAACACCAGAATCACCTGGGCAAGTGTCGGCCCAAACAAGGCGGGCACGATCGAAAAAGCGATCAGGACATTATGCCGACGAAACACCCAAAGGAAAATAACAAACCACGAGAAAATCAAGAGGCCGAACAGCACAAAGAGCGCTGAGAAGTTTGGTAGGACATAAATCGCGCCAATACAAAAGGCCGGTGCGAAAATGAACGACGGAATATAGACCCATGGCGTGTCACACCTAGTCCAATCTAAATTCATTTCTCACCTGCACCAAAAATAACCGTCGACCATATGCTACCTCCGCGCGCGAACGACATTGAGGCCGCCAACGACCAAACACACAATGCCCACAAAAGCTAAAGCTAAGAAGCCTTCGTCATTTTCTATCATCTCAACATCGAAAACAGCTGTTACCACGAATATCAACAACAACATCACAAACGAAACGAAGAACTTGATGATCGTACTCTTGAAAACAACATCGCGCACCGAAAGCCCTTGAGCAACCTGAGCAACCTCTAAGTTAGCCCGAAAATTCGGAAACCACGAATACACAAGGCTGGAACCAACAACAGCCTCTTGAACGTCAGAAATGTCTTCGCCACGAAATCTGCGGTGAAGCAATGATCCAAATTTCGCATTAATGACGCCGGTTAGTGACCAACCCAAAAAAATCGCGATACAGGTGACCACCAGAAGGCTAGCACCATATATTGCAGAGAATATCCCAAGCAAGAGGACCACGGTTGCACCTGGGAAAAAGATGCCAATGATGTATGTGCCCTCAAGCAAGATCGCCGCAAATGCTGCGAGAGGAATATACCAACCCGTGGCACCGCTCAGCCAGTCCCTCAACTCGACGACGCCGGGAAGACTGTACAACAACCCTGCTACAGCATAAGCGATTGATAACACTCCGGCCACCAACCAAACGCCCGCGGAAATCATAAGTAACGGCATTAGCCTATGCTCCTCAAACATCCACTAAGTTGAGAGGAGAATTGCGGGCTTCCCTACCAATTTTTTAGCTCTCCCACTTCCCAGAGCACCAGGGTAACCGCTGCATTCACTACGCTCAAGCCACCTTTCGCTTTGCTGCAAGACGAAGCTAAGATAATTTCGAAGATCCTCAGAAGTATCAGCGTTATAGTCTTCGCTACTATCTCCGATCTCCATTGCCAGATTCATCGCCATTTTTAGCTCATTCAAACCTCGCCGCAGCATCGCACCAACCAACTTCCGATCCTGTATCTCAACAAGTGCCTCTCTATAATTCTTCAGAATCGAGGCGCCCTCAATTCTAATCAACTCACCCACAATACAATTATTTGCCCCGGTTGCGAGATCTAATTCTAGATCAGAAACATCGTCGAAAACCTGTCCAGCAATCGCCAAGTGATCAAGAAATTGGATAAGAGGAGCGCAGTTGCCGTCTTTAACAGATGAAACCATATGAGCAAGAACATTAATTGATGAGTTCTTTTTCCTCATTAATTCAGACGCACGGAGCCAATATTCTTCCTCTTTAAGGCACTCCAGATTTAGCTCATTTTTTGACTTCAGTGCATGTAGGTCCATCATTTCCGCGTCTGCGGCATCGAACATCGCTCTAAAGTCTATCGGGCCTTTCGCCTTCGGAGCTATTTCATTGCAGGCAAATGAAACTGCCTGGCAAAAGTATGTGGATGCGTAAAGCAGATCAACTCGCGAGCCAACTTCTTGTTGATCTCGGTCGATAGTGTGGTCCAGAACGCGAATATAAAGGGATATTGCCCGCCAAGACGCTGCAATGACTTCAATGTATTTGTCGTCGCCGCCGGTAAGGTCAGAGACCATCCAAGGCGCCAAGACAGCCAAGGAAGCACTGCTGTCGATTGCCCTTCTTTCGAGATCTTTGAACTCTTCACTTTCCAAAAATCCCATCTGATTTGGGTAGGACTTCGCAATGGTTGCACATGCGGCGACTTGTCGGTTATTGGCCATAAGTACATAGTTATGTGGCGCGTGCTGAGCAACCATTCTCATGCAGGCTTCCCTTGTTTGTTTCTTGCCATAATACTGTAATCCCGATCAGCTTAGATTGCACCAATTGATCTTCGGCTGCTTAACTGAGCCCCAAAGATTTCCTAGTTATAGCATTGAATATCACATCCGCAGTGGGGAGACCTTAACAAGGCTAGGTTTGCCGGGATGATGGTGTCAAGCTCAAATCTTCGAGGTGCGTTGGCGTTCGGCCGCTTCGGCTTTGGGTTGCGCGTGATTCGCATAAACTAACGTCTCTCCGGATAGTCTCGAAGGATTGCCTACGCAGAAACGCGCGTAACTTCCTTTTTCCACGCAATATCAATGTGTTCGTTGACTATCGCGACGCCTTCCGCACCGTAGAGCAAAGAGAATCGGAAGGCCGCCCACCATGCCCAAGCTGACCAAGCGCCTCGTAGACGCCGCGGAAGCCCGCGATGCAGAGTACTTCACCTGGGACAGCGACATCCCTGGCTTCGGGTTGCGCGTGCTGCCGAGCGGGCGCAAGGGCTATGTGGTCCAGTATCGCGCCGGACGCCGATCTCGGCGCATCAGCCTCGGGCCCAGCACGGTCCTCACCTGCGAACAGGCGCGCAGCCGCGCCATCGCCATCATCGCTGCCGCCCGCAATGGCGAGGACCCCGCCGCCGAGCGGGACGCGGGGCGCAAAGCAATCACGGTGAAGGAACTGGCAGAGCGCTTCGACAAGGAACACATCGCCGTCCGCCTCAAGACCAGCACGGCGACCGAATACCGGCGCAACCTTCGGCGCTTCATCCTCCCCGCACTCGGACAGTTCACCGTCACGGGCATCACCCGGGCGGACGTGGCGAAGTTCCATCACGACATGCGTCACATCCCCTATCAGGCGAACCGCTGCCTCGAGGTGATCTCGAAGATGTTCAGCCTCGCCGAGATGTGGGGGCTGCGCCCCGATGGCACCAATCCGCGAAAGCACATCCGGAAGTACCCCGAAGAGAAGCGCGAGCGCTTTCTCAGCGCGGCCGAACTGCGCCGGATCGGCGAGGTGCTGCGTGAGATGGAGGCAGAGGGGATCGAGCTGCGTTCGGCCATCCTCGCAGCGCGCCTGCTGATCCTGACCGGCTGTCGGTTGAACGAGATCATGACGCTGAAATGGGCATACGTCGATCTGGCTGAGCGCATTCTGCGCCTGCCGGATTCCAAGTCCGGCGCCAAGGTCGTTCATCTCGGCCAGCCCGCCGTCGACCTGCTGCGCGACGCCCAGCGCCTTGACGGTAACCCTTGGGTCATCGCCGGCACCCTGCAGGGCAAGCGCTTGAGCGACCTTCAACCCTTCTGGCAGCGCGTTCGCGCCCGGGCTGGCGTCAAGGACGTGCGCATCCACGATCTGCGGCACACCTTTGCCTCCACGGCCGTCGCTTCGGGTCAGGGCCTGCCGATGATCGGCAAGCTCCTCGGCCACACTCAGGTCCAGACAACGGCGCGCTACGCTCATCTCGCCGCCGAACCGCTGCGAATGGCGGCGGATGCGGTGGCACAGAACCTCAGGCAATCCTTGGGATAATCCCGCGCGGGAACGACCCTTTTCGATTGATTGCGAAGGCTCTCGCCGATACGGTAGGTCCAGAAATTGGGCGCGCACAGTTGGCGTGCGCTCAGGATGGGCCGGGAGAGTGACGTGGGCGAGGGCAAGGCTGAACTGCGCTGGGGCGTCGAGCAACGCCTCGAGTTCATCGAGTTCCGCCTGTTTTGGGAGGGGCACGTCAATCGTATCGACGTGATGCAGCAATTCGGCGTCTCGGTGAACCAGGCGTCCGCCGACCTGAATCGCTATATCTCGCTGGCGCCGGACAACATGGTCTACGACAAGAGCGCGCGCACCTATGTCCGCGGCAATGGCTTTGCCTGCCATTTCCGCGAGCCCGACGCCGCGCATTACTTGTCTCAGCTTCGTCTGGTTGCGGACAACGTCATGGACCAGGAGGATTGCTGGATCCCGGAGCTGCCGCCCTACTCGTCTGCGCCGACGCCCGTGCGTGGCGTTAATCCGGTGACGCTTCGCTCGGTGGTCGGAGCCATCCGCCGTTCCGAGGCGATTGAGGTGAAGTACCAGTCACTGTCCAGTCCCGAGCCCCGTTGGCGCTGGATGGCACCCCACGCCATCGCGTTCGACGGGTTCCGCTGGCACACGCGGGCATTCTGCCTGACGGACGATTGTTTCAAGGACTTCCTGCTCTCCCGGATCCTCGATATCCGCGGGTCACGCGAGAGTGAAACGTCTGCCGACGACGACCGCGACTGGCATTCCGAGGTCACGCTTGAGGTCGGGCCCCACCCCGACCTTTCGGAGACGCAGGCGAAGGTCATCGCGCTCGACTACGGAATGCGAGGCGGCAAGGCGAAGATCAAGGTCCGGCGCGCGCTGCTCTACTACGCTCTCCGGCGTCTCGGGCTGGATACCGATCCGGCAGCGAGGAGCCCAAAAGATCAGCAAATCGTGCTCCTGAACCAAGATCAGGTCCGTCCCCATTTTTCCTCTGTCGGCAGTTCCTCCAGTCCCGCAAGTCAAGTGCTGGAGAGCTGAATTGATCACGGACTTTCATTCCAAGCTCTTCGCGTATGAATTGAGCAAGCGGCATTCGGTTGCCGACAACGAAAAGCTTGCCGGAGCGCTTTTGGATGCCCAAGTCGACCTTAACCCACACCAAGTTGAAGCCGCACTGTTCGCATTCAAGTCTCCGCTCTCGAAAGGTGCTATCCTCGCCGACGAAGTTGGCCTCGGAAAGACAATTGAAGCTGGACTGGTGCTCGCTCAGAAATGGGCTGAGGGAAAGCGTCGTATTCTGATCATCACGCCAGCCAACCTGCGGAAGCAGTGGTCGCAAGAGATCGAAGAGAAGTTCTTCCTTCCGACACTCATCCTCGAGGCCAAGAACTACAATAAGATGTCTAGAAACGGCGTGCGCAGCCCGTTCGATCAGAACCGCCTTGTGATCTGCTCGTTTCAATTTGCGGCACGACATGCCGAGTCATTGATGGTTATTCCTTGGGATTTGGTGGTAATAGACGAGGCGCATCGACTCAGGAACGTGTACCGACCAGACAATAGGATCGGACGGACGCTCAAGAGCGCACTCGTGAACACGCCCAAGATTCTTTTGACCGCCACGCCGCTACAGAACTCGCTCATGGAGTTGTACGGGCTCGTAAGTTTGATTGATGATTTCACCTTCGGCGACGCCAAAAGCTTTCGAGCTAAGTACGCCCGGCTAACTGGTGATGATCAGTTTGACGACCTGAAGCAACGCCTACAAGCGGTTTGCCACCGCACGCTCCGCCGCCAGGTGCTCGAATACATCCGCTACACAAATCGAATTCCTATCACGCAGGAGTTCGTTCCGACCGAAGCGGAGCAGACTCTCTACGACATGGTTTCGGACTACCTGCGAAGACCTTCTCTCCACGCGTTGCCCTCGTCGCAGCGCACCCTCATGACGCTGATCATGCGGAAGTTGCTCGCATCCTCAACCTTCGCTATTGCCGGCGCTCTGGACTCTCTGGCGAGGAAGCTCGAGCGGCAGCTAAAACAGGATACGGATCTCCGGAGCAAGCTCGAGGAGGAACTCGCAGAGGACTATGAGGAGTTCGACGAGCTGGCAGATGAGTGGCCAGAAGGCAACGATCAGCCCGAATTGCTTTCTCCGGAAGATGTGAGCGTGATCGAGCAGGAAATATCCGACCTGCGTGATTTCCGCGACCTTGCTGTTTCCATTTCTGAGAACGCGAAGGGGCTAGTGTTCGTCACCTGACGCAAGATTCCCAACGGCTGCAGGGTGTGTCATACCTTGGGCATGAGACGCTCCGACA
>NZ_JACBXS010000063.1 GCF_013415485.1 Rhabdonatronobacter sediminivivens
CAGTTTGCCCAGCTCGCAGCATAAGTCTGTCCAGCGTCAGCCTACACTCAACCATGTTGAAAATTTGCGACAGAACCCGCGGTCTCGTCCAGCCGGGTGAACTTGCCCTCGAGCACGTCGCCGTCAGTGATCGGAGCCTTGGGGGCAACGGCACCGGAGTGCAGCAGCGACTGGATCAGCGCTGTGGCTTCGTCCAGTTTTCCGGCTTGTGTCAGTTCGGTGGCCCGGGCCATGCCCTGGGCGAAGGATGTGTTCATGAGGAGTGCTTTCAAGGTCAGGGGTCAGGTGATACGATCGGCAAGTGCGGCCTTGACCGCGTCCGGGGCTTGCAATGTGCCGAGGATGGACAGGCCCGAGATCGTGGCGCGCGCCAACTCTGGTGTGATGTCGGGCGCAATCACGACCAACCCCAGCGCGCGGATCTCGAGCATCTGGCCTGCCGCCTGTGCGGTGGCCAGTTCATCCCGCGTGATATGGCGCAGGCCCAGATCGACGCTTTTGCGCACCACGATCTGGCGCACTGTTTCAGCGTGTCGTTCGATCTGATTGCGGATGGCAGTCCGGATGAAATCGCTGCGGTTGGAATAGAAGCCTTCCTGCACCAACAGCTCGATCTGGCCCAGATCGACAAACCCCAGATTGATGGTGATCTTTTCTGACTCGGGGGTCTTGGCCGGCGCTGTTCGAGGCATCTCTGTCTCCATATATCATCCGCATGGATGGTATGTGGATGTTATTTTCTATAATACAAGCCTGCTGCAGCACGCGTTGACGCACCAACGGGCGGCGTCACCATCATTTGGCCGCCGTCACCAGCGCCTTGTCCAGGGCCGCCTCTATTTCCATATGCACAACCGATTCCTGCTGGCTTTCTTTCGCCGATTGCGCGAGCCGGTGCATGTGGTGAACGCAAGCCGCGACCATATCGCCGCGCGAGGCGACCGAAGCGATCTCGGAAAGAACGCGCAGAGCATGAAGGGTGACAGTTCGGTCACGTGCAATATACTGCCGCATCTGGTTGAAAGAGCCGTCGAGCATGTCGTGAAAGCCGACGCGCCGGTACAGCACCGGGTCTTCTTTCCGGGCCGCGTGTGCCGGGGGCCTGCGGGCGAATTCCACCAGCCCCGACTTCAGCCAGTTCAGACACAGAACTGCCGTATGTGGATCATTTATACCGGTTGAAAGCGCGCGGCCCAGCACCTCGACAAGCTGGTCGGACAGGAACAAAACATCCTGCAAATCGGTCCTGCTGGTTCCTTGGGTGTAGCAGTCGCGCAGTTTTCCGGCAAAAGATTTGTCAGCGGCGCTCAGGGCGCGCGCGCTGATGATGATCTCGCCGGTCACAAGAAAATCGCCAGGTGCGCGGTGCAGCGTGATCTGGGTCTTATGCTCGCCTGCCAGCCGGGCAAGGCTTTCCAGATCGAATTGCTGCAAGAACCCCGCTGTTCTGGAGACTATGTTCTCGCCATCATCGGGTTGCGGGGAGTCGTTCCATGCATCGACATCATGCTGCCCGTCATCCGGGCGCGCGGTTTCCTTCTCCATCATCCGGATGATGGCGCCTTGCAGGTTATGGCCGATCTTGGCTGTCAGATTCATGATGTTGATGGATTCAGGAATATGGTGAATGTATGCGATCAGCGCGCCCACCGATGCCAGCGTCAACAGCATTGCGAAGAACACAGAAATCTGGGGAACAAAGGGATTTTGCGCGGTCCCGATGCCCCCGTTCGAGCCAGTGTGCACTGTGCTCAGAACCGTAATGCAATAGACGAAAGTCGCGACGAAGATGCCAAGGACAATCTGGTTCTGTTTGTCGCCCATGAAATTGCTGATCAGCCGAGGTCCGTAATTCCCGCTTGCAAAGGACACAGCAACAATCGTCACAGAAAACGCGACCCCCGCAACCCCCAGCGTTGCACCTGCCATTGTGGTCAGGATGGCCCGCGCGCCATCGACATCGGTCGGGCGCAGGAAGCCGACAGCCTGCAACCAACCCGCACCCAGCACGATATCCAGATAGGGCAGCGAAAACCCCAGCACGACTGCCATAAGGGTCATCAAGCTGGGCCAGAACCAGTAATTCTGGCGCAGGTTCGCGATCTGGCGGAAGACAAAGTTATGCATCTATTGCGACATGCCATTCAGGGCAGGATTGCCGCTTCCCGCTCCCAGAACCGCTGCGTGCGGCAAGCGGTGACGAAGGCCTGTGCAGAAGCCGGATCACTCAGCCGGTGCATGCCGTCATCCTGCGCGCTGTTCAGTCCGCAAGCCGCGATCAGATCCATGGCGCTTTCACTCGCGCCAATGTGCTTGCAATGCACATGCGCATCCTTCAGGAAATCAATCGCTGCGGGTGAGGCGGACAGGCTCTGTTCCCCGGGCAGAATGGCCACGGCATCGAACAAGACCGATGGCGCACCGCCAAGCTGGTCGGTGACGGGATGCAGATTGTCACTGCTGCACATCGCGCCACCGATCTTGGGGGCAACGATCCGCACCACGCCACCTTCCTTTTTGACGGCGGTCTTGAGCGCCATCAGCAGCCCGCCATCAAACCCGTCGCTGATCAGGACACCCAGGACGCGACCCTTGAAACTGTCGGGCGAGGGTGACTGGATGCTGAGCGCCGCTGAGGGTTTCAGGCCCATCTGTGTCGGCTGCGCAGCAGGGGGCGGTTCCGGCATATCAGTCATGCCAAGCTTTTCGGCGGCACTTTCAGCAAGCTCGGTGTCAATATGCATCAGATGCGCAACCATGCGTTCGCGGATCGCGGGCTCGGTGCATTTCGACAACTCGAACGCCAGCGCCGCCAGAATATGCCCCTGCTCCGACGCGGTCTGGCTGATATAGAATTGGCGCGCCTGACTGTAATGGTCGGAAAAGCTTTCGGGGCGCAGCCGCACCTTGTCCCCCGTCACCTGCTGCTTGTAGCTGACATAGCCTTCCAGCGGATGAGCGCGCGGTCCCTCCCCCCAGCCATTGGGCTCGTAGTTGATGCGGCCCTTGCGGTGTTCTGTCTGCATATGCCCGTCTTGCTGATAATTGCTGACCAGGCAGCCTCTGGGCTGGTTGACGGGCAGCTTGGTGAAATTCGGCCCGCCAAGGCGTTTCAACTGTGTGTCGAGATAAGAGAAATTGCGCCCCTGCAACAACGGGTCATCGCTGAAGTCGATACCGGGAATGACATTGGCAGTGCAGAAAGCAACCTGTTCGGTTTCGGCGAAGAAGTTGTCCACTGCGCGGTCCAGCCGCAATGTGCCGATGAGTTCCACCGGGCATTCCTCTTCCGGGATCAGCTTGGTCGGGTCCAGCACGTCAAAGGCAAAGCTGTCGGCAAAGTCCTGATCGAACATCTGCACACCCAGGTCCCATTCCGGAAAGTCGCCCCGTTCGATAGCGTCCCACAGGTCACGCCGGTGCCGGTCGGGATCGGCACCGTTGCTCTTCACCGCCTCGTCCCAGACCACCGATTGAAGGCCCATCCGGGGCTTCCAGTGGAACTTGACGAAGGTAGATTTCCCTTCGGCAGACACAAACCGAAAGGTATGCACGCCGAACCCTTCCATCGTGGTGAAGGAGCGCGGGATGGTGCGGTCTGACATCTGCCACATTATCATATGCATCGCTTCGGGGGTCAGTGAGATGAAATCCCAGAAATTGTCATGGGCCGATTGCGCCTGCGGAAACCCGCGGTCAGGCGCGGGTTTGACTGCGTGGACCAGATCGGGAAACTTGATCGCATCCTGAATGAAGAAGACAGGAATGTTGTTGCCGACGAGATCCCAATTGCCCTCGCTGGTGTAGAACTTGACTGAAAACCCACGCACGTCGCGGGCCAGATCGGGCGAGCCTTTGCTGCCTGCCACGGTTGAGAAGCGCACAAAAACTTCGGTTTCCTGCCCTTCGGTTGCGAAGGGCGCCGCTCGGGTCACATCACCCAGCGCGCGGGTGCAGATAAACGTGCCATGGGCGCCATAGCCGCGCGCGTGGACCACCCGCTCGGGGATACGTTCATGGTCAAAATGAAATATTTTTTCACGCAGCGCAAAATCTTCCATCAATGTCGGGCCGGGAGCCCCTGCGCGCAGTGAGTTCTGGTTGTCGGCAATCACGACGCCTTGCGCGGTTGTCAAACGCTCGCCATCGTCGGGAGCGTGCTGATGCACTTCGCCGCCCAGCCCGGTTTTGGAAATCAACGCGCCGAAATCAGGGGTTTGCTTGCTTGGACCGGCCATAAGGGGCATCCTTTTTGGAATATGGGGCTGTGGTGCAGCGACAGACACGGCGCAGGGGGCAGGCGGGTAAGCCTGCCCCAGATTTTCTCAGGATTTGCCACTGTCCGTTTGCGGCGGCGCAGCCTTGTTTTTCGCGTTGTCGAAGACCCGCTTGCTCGCCTCTGACGCGCGGTCGACAACAACGTCGGCTACGGACTTGTCATCGGGCATCATGTCACTGGCTTCAGATTTCAAGTCGGCTCCGATATCGGAAAATTCCTCCTTCACATCATGCGCCACGCCCTTTACGACCGCCATCGCCCGGTCGCGCTCCTCGCGGTAAACGTCTTGAGCGTCCCGGAACAGCTGGTCGCTATGTGCGCCCATGGTGTCATCTTCCAGTCGGCTATGGGGCAGCATGCTGCCAACCGCGGCCCCGAAGGCCAGGGCCAGCGCTCCTGCAACAAGCGGCTGTTCTCGGAACATGCCAGCCGCTGCTGCTGTTCCCTTGGTCATGGCGGCCTCTGACGCCTCGCGCGCATCGTGGGCCGTGCGTCTTGCGGACATGACGCGCGCCTTTGCGGCATCCGACAGATCGTCAAGACCATGCGACAGGCGGTCTGCGAGATCAGACGCTTTGTCGCCGATGTCTTCGGCGGTGTGTGACACTGCGTCCTTGGCGCGGCCCATCATGCCTGTTGCGCCGTTTGCGTTTCCATGGCTGTGGTCGTGCGCCGCGCCTTGGTGTTGACGGTTGCGCCCTGCCTGTCCATCGCTGTACCAGGAATTCTCGTCATCGGAAGCAGATTTGCCAGTGGGGCCGACGCGCTGACGGTGGTTGCGGCCGCTGTCGG
Organism: Rhabdonatronobacter sediminivivens; assembly: GCF_013415485.1. Classification (GTDB taxonomy): domain Bacteria; phylum Pseudomonadota; class Alphaproteobacteria; order Rhodobacterales; family Rhodobacteraceae; genus Rhabdonatronobacter; species Rhabdonatronobacter sediminivivens. The sequence goes on from NZ_JACBXS010000063.1 coordinate 5,072, forward strand.
AGCGCGTGTTTCCGTGGCCGTCGGACAGATTGCGATTGGCGCCCAAGACAAGCCAGGCAAGACCTGCGCCCACCATAACCATCGCTGCAGGGTTGCGCCCGACTGTTCGGCTGATGGTGCGGCTCAAGTCATCGCCAAACTCGCGGACCATATGTCCAAGGTCGTCCGTGATGGCGTCGACCGAAAACTTCTGCTGCAGATGGTTGAACGTGTCGCTCATATGCGCGCGTTCATTGACGATATCGCGTTCGATGTCGTCGGCAGTGCGGGTGTTATGTGTCATTGAAGGTGTCCTTGATGGCTGAAGCGTCCCGCGAGACATTCTCTGCGGAACGGGTCGGCATGAAGCCGATCCTTTGAAGGGCGGATTTTGCGAAACTGTAGACTGCGAAGGCGATCACCAGCAGGACCAGGCCAACGGCAAGAGAGGCCCAATGCGTCGCGAGGCCTGCCTCGGTCAAAAACACGACCAGAGCCGCAGCGAGCACGTTGAGGCCCACAATTCCCAGCGCAAGCGCCAAAGCCATCGCTGCAAGCGAGGCCTTGAGCTTGTCCAAGCTTTCCGAGATTTCTGCGCGTGCGAGGTCTGCCTCGTTTCTTATCAGACGGCTCACATGCCCAAGGATGTCGGACATAAGCTCGCGCGTGCTTCTGGAAGAGGCCGCCATGCTCATGGCATCGAGCCCACGGTTTGGTTGTTCGGGTTCCCCTCGCCGACAAAATCGTCAACCTGTGCCTTTTTCCGGAAGTGCTCCTGCGCATCCCCGCTGGTGCCCTCATCGGCAGAGGCCTTGGCATAGCGACTGGCTGCGAAACCCAAGAGTGCCGCACCGCCCAGAAACAGGACCGGATTCTTGCGTCCCGCCCGGCTGAGCATGGCCAGTATCTCGCCAAGGTCCTTGTCACGGATCGACTCTGAGGCACCGGCGATCGTAGAGGCGATCTGTCCAAGGGTTCGCTCCTGCGCGGAGCCCTTGCGTAATTCTTCCGATGCGCGCCGCAGCGCCGAAGCCACGTCCTTGACCTCATCCGCAACATCGGATTTCGTGTGATCCGCCATAGAGCGGGCTTCCTTCACGACTTCTCCGTATTTGTCGGCCGCTGCAGATCTGAGGTCTGAGGCGATGCTTCCGATCGAGGTATCGGTATCGCTTGAGGAATGCGACGCGTCGGCCATTTGATTATTGTTCATCTGGTATGCCTTTCTGGCAAAGAAGCACGTCGATATCGACGTACGAAACAGCTCTTGTCTTGCGCGGGATTGCCCGACCGACATGCTCTGAACTCTACCTTGACAACCGCTCGCTTAGCTCAAGCGTTCCAATTTTCGCTTGCCCCTGTCATCTGAAGTTTGAGGGTATTTGGAAGAGAGGCGCCTATGCCACTGCCAGACTGGTTCCCCGCCGCGCCAACAGATCAATCCGGAACTGCGCGCCATTCGCCGCGACGAAGTGATCATGCGATGCCGCCAACTGAGCAATAAGCCTTTGTGCTGCAACTGCCCCGCCGATCTTGCCTGTATCGCCAAGCCAGTTGACCAGAACGACATGGCACTGCGCCGTACAATCGTGCACCAGCCGCAAGGCAAGCCCCGCGCTTTCGGCATCTGTCATAAAATACAGCACTTCGGACAGGATCACGAGATCGGGGGGGTGATCGGGCCAGTCGCGGGGGGCCTCGCCCACGACGAAACTGACATTCGTGAGATCATTCTGCGCCAGCGCGGTCCTGACCGCTTGATCGGTGCAGTCCATGGCGATCAATATATCACAGCGCGGCGCCAGTTTCACAGACAACGCGCCCACGCCACAGCCGACTTCCAAGCCAAGCTTGTAACGCGGGCGCGGCAGACATGCGATGGTCTGAGCGAATTTCCCCCGCTCGTAGGGACTTGAACAGGTGTTCCAAGGGTCGTCCGACACCGCGTAGAGGTTCTTGAGATGAGCGCGAACATCGCTATCCGGCAAGGAACACCTCCGGGTGATTTATGAAATGCGTCTGCATCTCGGTCGTCATCGTGAAACCCGCCGGATCGTCGTCGATCAGATCAGTCATCTGCGAGCGATGGCATGCAATCGCCGCTGCTTTCGCTGCTCGGTTCGGCGTGGTGTCAAAGCGCACGATCCGTGCCGGTGCTTTCGCCGCCGTGGGTGCGAAGCGGCCCCAGATGGGATAACTCCAAAGCCGAAGTTCGGGGAGGAGCCTATGGACGCGGCGCGCCAGTGCAGCTGTCGCCGCATGATCACAATGCGGATCACCGTCCCAGGACGCCACCAGTGCCGTCGCGCCGATACCCTTTGCAAGATCCGCGATGGCGCAAGAGGCGTTGGGCAGTGAGAAGGGCACCTCGCCGTCGCAATAGCCAAGTTCGATCAGGAAAATATTCGGGTGCAGGGTTACAAGCGCTGCGCGTATTTCCAGAGCGCGGATCCGCGCCAGTGCGTCCGGGCTTACACTGTATGAAGCGGGATGAGAGCGCCGCCCATCCGACACCACCACAACTGCAACGCGCCGCCCCGCACTCGCGGCGGCCCGCAGAAGTGCGCCACAGCCAAGGCTTTCATCGTCAGGATGGGGGGCAAGCGCGACCAACCCGCCGGTGCCAATGATCGTGTCAAGGTCGGCAAAAGAGGCTTTGGCCGCGCGGTCCATCATTGGGCTGAGTTGCAAGGTCATGGTGCAGTCCAGAAATCGCCGACGGGGCCCGCGCGCGCAGCCAATGCGAGAGAGGCTGCGTGCAGGGCGTCATCCGGGGACGCCTGTCGCAGATAGAAAGACAGGTCACGGCCTATCCGTTCGACTGGGTGGCCATTGAAATGTGCCGCAGTGCCAAGCGCGCGGTCCACCTCAACCATTGTATCGGTCGCCGCGCGCTCGACGGCCAGCCGCGCAAGCAGCGCGCGGGTGGCGCAGCCCGGATCAGCATCCGGGGCCTCGACTGCAAGGGCAGCCTCGCGCACCCATAACCTCGCAGTCTCGCAGGCCATGGCCGCGCGCGCAAAACGCGCGGCCTGATGCGGGTCTGACAAAGTGCCGCGCGCGACCAGATCGGCGCGCATTGCGTCAGTCAGCGCCTCAATCGCGCCAAGCTGAGCGGCGGCATAGCGCCAGACACCACCCTGAAAATGTGGCTCGCAATAGTAGTCATCCGGCCCGCCAAGAAGGGCATCGAAATCCAGCTCAAGGCCAGACGCATCGAAATCACCAGATGCGGTCGCCCGCATGCCGCTGACCTGCCACGACGATGCATCCGCGCGCCGGGCATCATCGGCCGGGGCCAGGACAAGTCGTGTCGCGCCATTGCCATCTGTAGCACTAACCACCGCCAGTGACACAAGACCCAGACCAGACGCGAACCGCTTGCCACCGTCAAGAGTAATGCCAGCGCGCCCCTCGCGCAGGGTGACGGGGCGCACGCCATCCGCACCCCATACCCCCATCAGCGCACCACCGCGCACTGCGTGCGCAACCCGCGCCTGTGTCGCGGCGGTGCCATACAGCATGACCAGTTTCACAGCGTTGACATGCCCTTCAAACAGCCTTGCGACCGCCAGATTGGCCCGCCCCAGCACGCGCAGAACATCCACACCACCGGCGACGGCGCCCGGTTCCCAACACAGACCGACACCGCCCGCGAAGACACCAAGGGGCGCACGAATAAGCCCCGCCATGTGCAAGTCTTCGAGATCGGCCGCAAGTGTCGCCTCGCCCCGGTCAGCGGCGGCCGCGCGGCCCTCCAGGTTGGGCGCAACATCATGGGCGGCGGCGACGGCATCAAACTGATGTGCATGCAGGGCGAGTGTCATGTTTCTGCCCGCGCCAGTGTCACAAGGCGGCGCAATTCGGGAAGCTCCCTTGCAAGCTGGCTTGGCCGCATGCGCGTGGCGGCAAGTCTTGCGGCTCCGGCCTCGATCTCGGCCCAGAACGCGCCGAATGTGCTACAACTCCGGGCGCGCGAAATTTGTGCAGGCGAGGCAATAAGCTGCCGCACCAGAAAGCTTGTGTCGTTTTTCGCGGTCCATGCCGCGCGCAATGCGTTCCGGTATGTCGCGCGTTGCGCTGTGATCCTTGCAGGATACAATCTCTGGTCGGCCAGACTGTCCGGGTTTGCTATCCGCGCTGCGATAGCATCCGCCATGCCGCCGCGCGCACGGCCCTGTAACCGGCATGATACTGTCACAAGCGCCGCGTCGCTATGCCTGACGCACAGATCATGCCGTTCAACCAATGCGGCAAATGCACGGTCTTCGCTGCAGGGTAGTCTTGGCAGTCGGCCCACCGCGCGGTAGTCATGCGCCCTGATCGCCAGGCTGGCGCCAGATGCAAGGCCGTGATGCGGCCATGGGTCGTGCGCGCGCGGGTCGAGCCTTGCATCCAGTTCAATCGAGAGCGCGGTATACATGCGCTCGACGGCATCAGACTGGCGGATGCCGGATGGCAGTTGCGCGTCCTCTGCCGCATCCGGCGAGATGCGCCCACAAACAAGATGCGCACCGTCCGTCAGTGCCGCGAGATTTGCGGCCGCCCAATCGGGGGCCACACGCCCGTCTGCATCTGTTGTCATCAGGACCGCATCGGGCCGCGCCCAACGCACCGCAATATCCAGCGCAAGGCGACGGGACCAACCCGCATTGGCGATCTCGGCTGCAAGCGTGGCATCCACAACGATCCCGTTCATGCGCTGCGTCATCAGGGCCGTAAGGGCGGCCTCGGCGGATCCGTCCGTCGAATTGTTAACCATCAGAACCACGCCCGCGCCCGGAAAGTTTGCAAGCGTTTCCTTCAGGGCCTGCACACAGGCGGGGATGCGGTCGATCTCGTTGCAGGCCGGAATGGCGACCACAAGATCCGGGCGCTGCCTTGTATCGCCACACCGCATAACAGATCGTCGGACAATGCGTGAATGCGAAAGATGCGGGCATGAGATCGCCGCAGCTTGCAAATCTTCTGGCCAGTTGGCTGCGTCTTGATCCGTATCACGGGGCATTTTGCGCGCTCCTGTCTGTCGCAAGCCAGTGCCCGCTTTGCGACGTCTGGTTGAGGGAACAAGTGAAAGTAGTTCAGGAACAGCGCGTCCTTGCATCTCGTTCCAAAACCAATGCCCCTGCCGCCTTTATGCGGCTGCTCTGTGGTGGTTGAGTTGACGTCATGCGCCCGAATTGACGGCGCAATGACCACTAGGTGCGATCCACTTGGGGGCAGAACCCATCAGAAAAGACGGAACGGACCAGACCGGCCCCGGTTTCATTTGGGTAATCGGTGTGAACAGACACAATCATCAGAAGAAGACACGCATGGGCCTCAGAGGCCAATCGGAAATGAGTTGAGTGAATTCAGCAGGTTGTGATTCTGTTCAGTTGCGACACAGAACGGAG
>NZ_JACBXS010000064.1 GCF_013415485.1 Rhabdonatronobacter sediminivivens
CGGGGTGGAGCAGCCAGGTAGCTCGTCAGGCTCATAACCTGAAGGTCGTAGGTTCAAATCCTACCCCCGCAACCAAACTTTCCTACAAGATATCAAACACATAGGCCGCCCTCCGGGCGGCTTTTGCATGTCGTGTCGTGTCGCAAGGCCGTCCCGAACACTCCCCAAAGATTCCAAAGGTTTACGACCAGCCCCGATTCCTCCGTGCAACACGGATACGACACAGGACAAGGGCAATGTTCCCGATGAGTTCGCGGTCGATGGTGCTTGCCATCGGCACCGACCAGAGCCGTCACGGTCCACGACACCATGGCGGGAGACCACCCTATGCCCAAGGCCAACGACGCCGCGCTCGCCGCCTTCATCGCGCGCAAGGCGGAGATCGACGCTGCCCTCGATCACATCCGCGCCGCCAGCGACGCCCATTTCTTCGCCAGCCCTGAGGACGTTAACTGGCGCCATGTCACAACCTTCGCAGACCACGCCGCGCTGCTCACGCGGATGACGGACACGATCTACGCCGAGGGCGAACACGCCCCACTGCGCGGCACCGAGGCATAGCCGGCCCTCACGGACGCTGCACATCGCGAAACAGTCCGGCCAACCCCTCCGAAAAAGGATCGAGCTCCGCGGTACGGTCCTTCGCCCAATCAAGCCACTCAGTGGTCGACTTCTCCCCGATAGCTTGATCCCCTTCGGGTGCCAGCCGCGCTTCAAGCTCGGTGATGAACGCGTCGAGAAGCTGCTTCTCCTGCCAGTTCGTCGCCGCGGATCGGAAGCGAGCCCAGCGCGTGTCATCGATCTCCTTGAGCCGCCGCAACTCCCACCGCCGCCTCTCTTCTTCCTGGTAGCGACGGCGGTCTTCCTCGCGCTTGCGCTCCCACTCGATCAGGCGCGGGGCGCTTGCCACGACCGTTTCCACGATTGCCGGGATCAACTGCGAGAACGGCTTCCGCGAGCTTTCGATCCACTGCGGCTGCTCGCCCGGAAGCAACGTGGCGATCTGCGCCCTGAGGAATCCCGATGAGGTCAGCCCTGAATTGTGGTGATGCGGATAGGCCGTCCACTTCGCGGCTTCACCTTCCGGTCGCTTGATCGGCCGCGACATCTTCTCTTTCACCATGCACTCAATGTCCCGACCCCCGAAGGTAAACGTCAGCTTGCCGTGAATGTCGACTTCTTTGATGCGCCCTCCCGCCGCCTCGATGGCGTGGCAGAGCGTGCTGCTTGCACGAAAGCGGTACAGATCGCGCGGAGTGAGATCGTCCAGAAGGGACTTGCCCCAAGACCAGATGTCGTTCCTCCGTCGCCGGTTTTCCGGCGCGCGATCTTTCTGCTCCCGCTTGTGCTCCGCGATCCAAGCCTTGATCTTCGGATGCAGCCCGTCGAACGGATCAAGCCCGTCGTCCTTCGCGGTCTCCGTGGTGTCCGGGATGGAGGGAGATTCGGGTACGCGCGCTTCTTTCGGCAGCGACACCGCCGAGGGCTTCCTTGGCGCGACGGTCGTCGGTGTAGGTGCGCGCAATGTCCGCGGGGCGGTTTCATTTACTGCAACCACTTCTTCGGCGGGCAAGGGCGTGGGCGCAGGGGCGCGGCCGACAGCCAACTTCTGCCAATATCCGGGAGGCGGATATGGCACCTGGCGCTTGTCGCAGAGCTTGGCAAGACGCGGGCCGTCGATTCCGAGTTCGGGACCGACACGATTGAGCGGCCGCTCCCATACGAGCGCGTAGAGTTCCTCCCGCGACAGATCCTTTGCCGTTTGTGTCGTTCTGCCGTCCATGACAAGGCCCGAAAGATTCGTCTTCCGGGCCCAGAATAGGATCGAAGTATGGCCGCCGAAACCGGAAATGCGAACGCGTTGGAGCCGCTACCGCGTTTTCGTGCGTGTCAAGCCGCTGCCGTCGCCACCCCATCCAGCCGCACCGTGACACTGGTTATCCCGTTCCCGGCGGCCTCGGTGGAGATGCCGATGGGGAAGCGCCCAGCGCCGGGGATGTTCACCTGCTTGGCCGTGTTGTCCCACGCCACCCGCGCGCCGACCGCCAGCACCGCCGCGCTGGTCTTCGGCAGCTTGTAGACGCCGGTGGTGGACAGTTCGAGGGGATCGCCTTCGGCGGCCGAGTAGGCGGCAATGCCGAAGATGTTGCCGACAATCAGCCCGTCGCCCGAGGCGATCCCTCCCGCGGGCGTGGGCACGGTGATGACGTGGCCGTTCTGGATGTAGGTCTTCATGGGTTACAGCCCTTTCGAGGATTGGATGCGGACCACGGAGACGCGCCCCTCGGCGCCCGCGATCTGCCGGTTGAGGTCCGCGAGCGCGGCGGCCATCTCGCCGTCGCTCGCGTAGGTGATGCGCTTGCCGTCGTATTCGACGGTGCGGACGCCCCGATATCGCGCGGCCATCAGGGCGTCGCGCCAGGCGGTTAGCTGGGCGAGATCGGCCATCACGCGCCCGCGTTCATGAACCAGCCTCGATGGTCGATGAACCCGGCCCCGAAATCCAGGATCACCCGGATCTCCACTCCGTCCACGTCCCAGCCCGAGCGGCTCTCGACCTGCGGGCCTTCCGCGCCCGAAAGATAGGCGAACTCCAGCCCATCGATCTCGCCGGGATCGGCGGTGACATACCAGCGGGTGGCGCTCGACAGTCGCGGCTCGACCACCAGCGACAGCGACCCGGCGAACGGGTTCACATCTGCTGCCGTTGCGGGCGCGATGGTGGCCAGCCATTTCTCGGCGGTGGTCTCCAGCGCGGGCGGCACCAGCAGGTTGCGGGGCGTGACGCGGATCGTGCGATCCTCGATGCCCTTCTGCGTGCGCAGCGCCAGACGAGCCGTCGAGAGCGTTGCATCCGAGATCGCCGCACCGCCGCCCGCCTTGTTGCCATGATCGGCGTGGAACAGCGTCTTGCCGTCCGACATCGTGGGACCGTTGCCGCTGCCCACCTCGAGGAGTGTGACGAGGATGCGTGCCTCGGTCTCGGCGGCGGCCTGGCCCATGCGCCGGGCGAGGTCCGCGAAGGCGCCGAGGTCGTCGTTGACCAGCACCTGCCGGGTGATGCCGATCTTCCGCGCCCAAGTCTCGACCTTGTAGGCCTCCCGCGCCTCGGCCATGGTCCCGGCCTTGATCTCGCCGTGCTCGTTCAGTTTCTCCAGCAGCGGAGCCTCGCCCAGCATGATCTTGTTCACCGCGCGGAAATCCCGCGCCGTGGTCTGGCGCCCGAGGCGGCGGATGCCCGAGGGAGCGGCCTGATAGGCATCGCGCAGCACCCGGCCCACGGTGTCCCCAAGGATGATGGGAAAGTCGGAGGTCGTGTGCAGCGCGCGAGTGACAAGGCTCGCGGGCGAGAGCGCCATAGTGGACTCGCCGCGGAGCGTCAGCAGCTCCTTGGCCATGTCGACCGGTGTTGCGTAGGCGTAGCGACGGGCAGGCTCGCTTAATTCGTGCCGTGGATTGATCCGGGCGTAGAGCGCCTCGCCCATCTGCCGGGCGCGGAGCGCGGGATCGTCCTGGCTCTCGCCCATCTCGACGCGGACCTGTTCGGTGCGGATCGGCGGCGCGGACCGCTTCGCCAGCGCCTCGAAGGCGGCGCGGCGGGCGGTGTCGGCATCGGCGCCTCCGTCGACCTGGCCGTCGATCCAGGACTGGTCCAGCCCGGCGATGCGGGCGATGGAGCGGATCTCGGCGTTCGCCGCGGCGCGGGTCTCGGTGGTCGTCGCCTTGGGCGGGGCCGGTGTGGTGGTCGTCTCGGTCATCTCTGTCTCCATGCGAATATGGGCGCCGGGGTCGGCGGGCGTCGGCACCAGGGAAATCTCGTGAGGCGTCCAGCTTACGGCGGTCAGCACGCGTGCGCCGTTCTCGGTGGTCTCGGCCCAGTCCTCGACCGAGTAGCCGACCGAGACATGGCGCAGGATGCCCGCCAGCACGTCCTGCCAGACCGGCTCCACCTCGGGCCGGGCCGAGAATTGGAGGATCGCGGTGCCGCGCTTGCCATCGACGGCGGCGCTGCGGACGGAGCCCAGCACGTCGCTCACCGCGGTCTGCCTATGAGCATCGAGGACGCTGGCACCCTCCAGGCGCGACAGGTCCACGGCCTGCGGATCGAGGCTCAGCCGCTCAATATACTGCCCTGCCATGTCGCGGCGGCGCACGGGGGCGCCGGTGGACCAGACCACCTCTACGGTACGCGCCTCCGGATCGGCGGTCGCGGGCGCAAGCGTGGCGCGGCGGGTGAGCAGCTCCATGGTGTCAGCCATCGGCATCTTCCTTCTGGTTCGGTGCTGTCTGAGCGAAGCTGAGGCCCAGCAGGTCTGCGCGCGCCCGGTCGGCCGCGATCTCGGCATCGACCTGCTCGGCATCGTATCCCCGTTCGGAAATCGCCTGGCTACGGCTCTTGAGGCCAGCGCCGATCGCAAGGATTTCTGCTTCCACGTCCTTCATCGGATCGACGTAGTCGAACTTCGGCGGCAGCCATTCGCACCCCAGGTAGGCGTCCGGGTTCCTGTCGAAGTCCCGCGCGGGCAACTCGCCGGCCAGCACGGCCAGCCGCACGAACCGCTCCCAGACCGGGCGGCAGAACAGGTGCACGACCACGTTGTGCTGCAGTTGTTCGACACGGCGGCGGAACTCGATCAGCCCGGCGCGGATCGAGGAATAGGTGACGCCCTCCAGATCGCCCGAGACCAGCTCGTAAGGCAGCCCCAGCCCCGCCGCGACGGCGCGCAGGTGGTTCTTCACGAAGGGCGCGTAGGCGTCATTTTCGGTTGGTGTCGAAAACCGGATATCAGTGCCGGGCGGCAATGGGATCAGGCTGCCGGGCTCCATGCCAACCGTCAACGACCCTCCGGAATTAGTGTCGGAAAGCCCACCCGCCGTACCATCAGGATCGGTGATGAAGCCCGTGAACAGCGCAGCCACCTTTGCCTTGACCAGTGCGGCATCCTCGAACTGGTCGAGCTCGTGCAGCCGCAGCAGTACCGGCGCGAGCCAGGTGATGCCGCGCAGTTGGCCAGCAGCGAGTGGCTTGAACAGGTGCAGACAATCGGCGGCGGGAACGCGGATCGGGTCCATGCGGAGTGACCCCAGCGGGTCGCCTGGGCGGGAGGACAACACCCGATAGGCGATCCTGCGGCCTGCGGCATCAAACTCAATGCCTGCACGGATTCGCCCCCCGCCGCCGATTTCACGATGCAGGTCCATTGGTACCTGCTCGCGATCCAGAAGCTCGAGGTAGAGAGGAAGGTTCAAGCCATCGCTGGCCATGCGCAGTCGGGCGAAGCTCTCCCCGCTCTCCACCATCGCGCGCACAGCCATAGCCTGCAGCCCGTAGAAATCTGCGAGTCCGCTCGGATCGGCGTGATCAGTCCAACGCAGCCAGAGCGCCTGCAGTCGCTCGCGCACCTCCCGGTCTGGGTGGATGGACTGCGGCTTGATCCCGGCACCGACGACATTGCCGACCAGGCTGTCCACCGACGCTGCGACCCATGGGTTGTTCCGCGCATACCACCCGGCCCGCCGCGCCGCCGTGGCTGATCCCGCCAGAATTGCTGTGTTCAGCCCGTCGACGCTCCGCGCCCCCTCCCAACGCCGCCCGCCACCCGCAGCGTCGAAGCCGCGAGCGCGCGCGAGGCCGAGAAGGCGATGGAGAAGGGTCCGCATGAACGGCAGAATCGCCTGAAACGGACCCTCAAGCTATTGGGAATGTTTTGGAATTACTCGAGCCGATCGGCAGTTGGAAAAGGCGATACGCGTGTGCGAGACTAGGGTTGTTGGACAAGCAGGCTTGGCGCCACGCTGGAAAAGTCGAACGATCGCGTTTGCCTTCCATTGTTCAGTTTTGCTTTTTCAAAGTCCTTGCGGCTCTTCCAGAACTTACGGATTGCAGGGTGGAGACTCTGTAATTCTTTCTCGACGTGTTTGCTGATTGGGAAATTATAAATTGTTGACTTTGTCAGATGAAACCCGTCACCCACGGTCAGCCAATACTCAAAAAACAAACGAGACGAGAGAGCCCCAAGGGCAGTAAGAAAATCTTCCTCACTGCCAAAACTGAGTACGTTGCAGCTGCCATCGATCTCGTCGCGAAAGCCGATGTAGTTTCGCGCGACCGATGCAGTTACGAGCCGATAGCGTGACGAACTATTAATCAGCGTGCCAAGTTGCCTTACCCCAGAACTAGACTGGAGATAATCGGCCACTAGTTGCCTAGTTGGTCGCGGAATTTGATCATCGAGTCGATAAGCAGTGACATCGTGAAACATCGGTACTGAGGACAACAGACTTGTTCTCTCCCCCTTACTCCATCGCTGAAGTGCCGAAGCATAAACCCTCGGTGCCTTGGATGGGACAACACTCAGTATGGAGCAGCGTTGGCTATTTGCCTTGTTTGTGTTCGTGTGTTTGGGCTTCCCAGACTTGAACAATGTATCCGGTATGTTGTCGTAGTTCGATACCGATATCTCCGACTTGAGACTCCGCAGGTTAGCCCGCAATGCGCTATAATCTCGGCTAAAGGCTATTGACAGCGGTAAAATGAAGTGTAGGTGCGACGGTCTTTGAGAAAGTTTCAATGAACGCTCAAGAAAATCGGCATACAAATTCTTCCACTTAGACGTGCCTTTCTCATTGGCTACGAAGGGTGGGTTGCCAAAAAATATAGCGGCTCGATCTGTAGCAGGTAATTCATAAGAGCGGAAGTCACCATGGATTAGCCTAACGCGACCAAACTTGACGAGCCAACGTTGCTCCAGATCTTCAATCTGGTCGCGTATAAAGTCGAGTGCCAGTCGATTTATATCAATCAGATCAGCATTAATGGAGCAGATGACTGACGGTGAAAGTCCTTGGTCAAGCAATCCCTTAATTAGGGAAAAGAACAAAGCGCCCGCGCCAACGGATGGCTCAACGAAGTGAGCGCTTTCAAGGAGTCTCTGTGCTGCAAGCGAACTTGTGATGTCCCGGCGATCGAAGAAAATCTTCCAGAAGTGATCGGCGACGTCAGCGGGTGTGTAGTACGCTCCAGCTAACTTGCGTTTGCTTTCGGACTTGCACTCTGAGGAATATGAGAGGTCTGCCTCGGCAGTCTCGGCAGCCAAAACAGCTTCGTGCGCGTCAAGCGCCCATACGCAAGTCGAGTCCACGCTGTAGATAGTCGTCTCGCGGACGTCGTTCCGGATCGGAGGGGACGATGAAAGGTCGTTCATGTAGGTTCCTTATCTCCCCGATGCCTTTGTCTTGGTTCGTTTGGCGCAAGTACTCTGCGCGGTCGTTGTTGAAGACAAGGCGATAACCTGGACCAGGTAATAGAAGTGCGTCGTCGTAGAGCCGGTGGTGCTCAATGCACAATGCTAGCCCGTTTGTTACGTGATTTGGAGAGCCCTCGGCAGAATGAGGAATGATATGGGCCGCTTGGACAATCCCTAACTGACGATCACAGACGCAGCATGTTTGCCCGTACGCTTCGAGAACCCACTTCTTGAACCGGGGATCCCTGGGGTATGCGGTGCGTTCAAATGTGAACTTTTCGCGTTCCCCGTCTTCGTCGACTTCAATCTCGCCGCTCGCACCGAGGCCGGCATCAGCAAAGGTCTCCGTATGTCTCCCGACTAGATTGACAATCGCATGCTCACTGCGCAGAGCGTGGAAATGCTCAACATTCTCGAGATAGAATCCCAATGCCGATGTGGGCAGCGCGATTGCGAAACTTTGCTCGCCGAGTTGCCGTGCAGTGAATTGATGCACTGCTGCTTGCTGCGTAGAAACTGATAGTCTCTGGGACTGCCGTGCGTAAACTGACACGATAGTCTTTGCCTGTAGGGAGAATACATGTCGCGGATCCCATGCCACGAAGGTGTCGCCAGTATCGAAGAAACCGATGAAGGCAACTCGGTCGCCACGCTGTTGCCTCGCCCTTTGCTCCTCGATCAGCCCACGTCCCAGCTGAATCCGTACTTCATCGTCATTCTCACGAGCGTTTCCGGAATCATGAACGTAGGAAACATGGGTGGAATAAGGTGCGCCGTTGAGTTCCATGCGAACCGGGTTCTGCCGGTCCAAGATACGAAAATTCTCAGAGTAGGGGGCGAGAGAGTCCCTGATGAAATAGAACAGGAGATTACGATCAAGGGCCATTACAGGTGCTCAATCAGGTGCGCGACCATTTTCTCGCCCAGCAAACAGGGCACAGCATTGCCGATCTGTTTCTGCACGGACCGGCGGTTCCCAAAAAACTTGTATCCACTAGGAAATGTCTGAATGGCTGCTACTTCAGGAACACGAAGTCGCCTGTTATCCCAATGAAATGGGCCCACCCACGGGCCTGGTTGGGCGGCAATGGTAATGGATGGCTCTTCCGGGTGTAGCTTATGGAGAAAGTTCCAAAAGCGGCCACCAGTTCGGAATTTTCGGCCATCGTAGCCCTTAAGTTTCGAGAGTGCGATATAGTTTTTGCCTGGTGGAACGTGAGTGAGTTCGTAAAAATAGTTGCCGTTGGTGGCGTCCTCTTGAGGCTCGTGGAACTTATCTGATGAGTATTTCGCTATGAATTCGCCGACCCCCGTGTACGGCTGAAATCCGTTCATTAATTCTGGCTTCGCGGGGTTGCCATGAGTTGGATGCGGCTGAGGGATCGGGCTTTTCGCCTTCCATACGCCGAACACAAAAACTCTCTTGCGCTTCTGGGGAACGCCGAAGTCGGCAGAGTTGGCTCTGAAGACGGTGCACGTGTATCCAAGTGCTCTCGCCTCGGCAAGAAACCGCTCAAAAGTTGCGATGTTCGTCGGGTGTAGGATGCTTTCGACGTTCTCAAAAATGAAACCTGATGGCTGTAGGTCAGATACAGCGCGCAGAAACTGTCCGATCATGTTGCGGGGGTCTTCGTCAATCAGCCGATTGTCGTTCTTCACCCAGTAGCCATTCTTTGAGAATGGCTGACATGGTGGGCCGCCGATCAAAATTGTTGGCTCGTCGTGCCGCAGCTGGGTGAAGTCAACATTCTGAACGTCGGCTTCGAAGATCTCTGGATTGTTGCTGTCAGTGCGGTTCAGGCGTAGCGTCTCGGCAGCGTCTGCATCATTCTCGACGCAAGCGACAATGTTGGCACCTGCGTTTTTGGCGCCAACGTCGAGGCCTCCGGCTCCTGAAAAGATGCTGATGCATTTTACCAATGGCTGCTCCCTCCGTGGCCTTGCGACACTGCCCTTACCGTGCAGGTGGGACTGTCGCAAATATTCTTTAATTGTTCGTCACCCGAACCTGCATGGTCGGGCCTCACGATACCCCCTATTTGGTATCCGAAGCGAGAACCAGTTGCAATATCTTGCGTCTGTGAAGTCCGGCTATGCCATCCAAGCCGACCGTATCACCCCATTCGCCTCGCGAACGGGCGCCGTTGCCTGCCCTGCCAGCCCATCCACCTCGTCGTTCAGCCTGAGAGGCCAATCGGAAATGAGTTGAGTGAATTCAGCAGGTTGTGATTCTGTTCAGTTGCGACACAGAACGGAG
>NZ_JACBXS010000065.1 GCF_013415485.1 Rhabdonatronobacter sediminivivens
CACCCCGAGCCTACGGCTCAGGGAGAGCAACGCCACCCTTCATCCCAAAAAGTTCAACATCGACCGGGACATTCCCTCCTGATCCCCCGCTGCTGCAAGCACATCGGCCGCCCGCGCCACCACGCGCGCCCAGTAGTCCCGCCTTGTGCCGAGCCATCGCCAGAGTGCGGCCTCCACGCTTCGCGGACTGCGCGTGCCCTCCAGAACTTCATGCGCGGGGTCGCTTTCCTCGAACCAGCTCTGGACTATTTCGTGGCGATCCCACCAGCCCTCGCTGGCCTTGATCAGCTTGCCGCGCGCCTGCACGGAGAGGCTACGGAGCCGTTCTGCTGCGGGGAGCGCATCGATCAGCGCCTCGGTCGTGACAGCCTCTGCGCGCAGCCGGTCGAGCCCGCAGAGTTCCGCTATTTCGACAAGTCCCGGGGCAGGGGGCAGTCCCGCTGCCAAACCATCGGCCAGCGCAACCGACAGGGCGCGTTCCATCCAGGACGCTGGCACGCTGACAGCGCCGGCCTCGTCCTTGACGCGCTGAATCAGCGCCTTCTGTTCGCTCGCCGAGTTGCAGGCGATGGTATAGGCGTCCTTCACCCCATGGCCCTGTTTCAGCAGCAGCATCGCCACCATCCTGCGGCCGCCCGATTGCAGCGAGATCGCGATGCTCTGCGCCCCACCGCCATCGGGGAGCGTCGCCATGACGGAATGAGTGATCCAAGGCGCCGGTGTGCCTCCTGCCGTCAGTCCGGATCGCATGGACAGCTTCACGGCCTTGTCAACCTGGCCGCGTGCTTCGTCCGGTGGCATCCAGTTACGCAACACCACGATCCGGCCGGCCAGTTCGGCCGTGAGCGCGCCGTTTGCGGCCCGATCAGCAAGCGCACGGGCTGCTGCGATGCGGATCGCGGCGTCCCGGTCGAGTAGCCAGAAGCACGTCAGCCGCGCATGGATGGGTTCGGCGCGTTCCGTCGACACCCGGATGACATGCCAGCGCATCTCGGGCGGCATGGCCGGGAAGGTCTCGGTCAAGGCGGCATGCAGCGCGAGCGCATCGCCTTCTGTCTGCTCGATCAGGTTCTGGAACAGATCATCCAGCAGGGCATCGGCCTCCGTGCGGTCCGGGATGCCAGGCGCAAGGCCAGATGCGTCGATGTCCGTTGCAGACAGTTCCAGAGAAGCCGGCGCAGCCAGTCCGTTTCGGGTCCACGCGCTGGCTAGAAGCAGCCGGTGGAACGGGGACAACCGGCCCTGCCCGGATGCCAGGGCAACCGCATCGCCCAAGGTCTGGAGGAAAGCGCTGCCGCGCTTCTTCCGGTTCTCGCGCGCGATCCGGGCGGCGTCCAGAGCCGACCCCAGCAGTTCGGCAAGGGGCTCCAGCTCCGGCGCGGTCTCTTCGGTCGCGCAGATCCTTGCGATCAGCTGGCCGCCCAGCGCCGGCCTGTGGAGCATCGAGACACTGGCCCGGTCGAGAACCTCGCGGCGCGCGCCATCGTCTTCGCGCAAACGCGCCAGTTCCGCCAACACTGTCTCGAGCTGTCCTTCCGTCACGCAGTTCCGCTTCCTGAATCACGCCATCCCTCGGTACCACCCTATGCGTCGGCCTCGGGATTGTCATCGGCATGACCACCTGTCGGAATGACGCCTGCCTCGGCCACCCTGCTACCATCAGACCTGCCGCTGCCATGGGTCCAGCGGATGGGGACAACGGATCGTCACGCATCCTTTCCGCTCAGCAATTGCACCGCAGTGCCGAAGCCGGTGACATTTGCAACGCTCGCGTTGAAATCGACCTGAAAATGGCAGCCGGCAACCATGTCAGCGCCGAGCTCTTCCGCCCGTCTGCGAAGACCTTCCCGGCACGCTTCAAGCGCCACTCCGAGATCAGGGCCCTGCATGAATGTCTTGTGGGAAACACCCACGGCGCCGACAACATCGATCACGCGGTGTTCGGCCGGTGGCGGACATGTGGAGAGAAGGACCGTCATGTTGGTGTATCCGATTGCATCTGCGCATAAGCCGCCTCTCCGGCCTTGCGCGCATCGCTGATGTTCTCCCACCTGCCAGACAGCGCCTGGCCAAGGATCTCGACGGAATACACCTGCTTGCGATTGGCGGTGTGCGTGGCGCTCTTGACGATGCGTCCGACGACCCGGTCCCCGTGGAAGGCTCGAAATGGCGTCTCGGTTCCTCGATCGTACTTCTCCCAGGCGAGGAGGCCGGTCACTTCAAGGCGCGCCGATCCTGGTTGCCCCGATTCAAACTCATCCAGAGCGCCGAGCAAGCGTAGCGCGTCGGCGTTCCCGGGTTTCTTCTCCAGAACGGCGTCAGCCTTTTGTCGCCAGGTCGACCGTTCCCTGGCTGTCATTGTGGGGATCCGTGCAATGGTGCTGTCGATGTGACTCATTCGCTTTCCCTCTTGGTTTCATGCCGAGACCTGCCCGGCATGGCGGTTCCACCACGCAGCGAGCCGCCGGGCCGCCTCGAGCCCTTCCTCCACCGCAGGGACCTGAGCGTCGAAGGGCATCTGCGTGTCCAGTTGCGGCGTGTCGATGACGAAGCCGAGCGAACGGCCTGCCGGCCGGATGTACCCGCCCGTTTCCGCGAAACTGTCGGGCGCGCGCATGGTCCGCGCACGAGCGGCCCAGCCACCCAGCATGATCTTCACAGATGCCGAGGGCGCCGCGCTGTCGCGACATTGCAGCGACATGCGCGGGCGGGGCAGGTGCGTCCAGTCGCGAAGCGTTCGTTGCACGTCGAAATAGATGGTCCGGGATTCGGTCGGCCGCACGCCGTTGCCGTTCGGATTCCGCTTGATCACCAGTTCGGGGAAATGGTGGCGAGCGAAATCCGCATAGGCGGCGAAGAAGGCGGCGCTTGATGGGTTGGGTTCGGGATCGTACGGGGTCACGGCTTGCAGGATCGCGGCGTCGAGCAGCGCAAGGTCGTCACCGTGGAAGACCGGACGCAGCGCTTCGTAGCTGATCTGATGGTCGAACGCTGCGGCGTGCCGGGTACCCCGCAGATAGACCTCGGGTGCCAGCAGCACCGACGCCGCGCTGCGGCCCGACGCGCGGAGCGCGGCGACGCTGGCCCGATAGCGGTCAGGCTGGGGATCGCCGACGCGCGTGACGCTGTAGCCCGCGTCGATCTTGTTCTCAACGAGCAGGATCGAGCCGTCCTCGCATGTGATCTCCAGATCGATGGTGCCTGCCTGTCCGGCGCCCCGATGGCGGGTCTGGCTGGCCACGCTGCGTACCCGGTTGCCTGGCACCCCGTCGATGGCGTCGAGGAATGCTGCCGCGAATGCCGGGTTCCGCTCGAAGGCGGCAAGGAAAAGCGCATCGGTCTGGCGTTCGTAGATGCGGGTCATGGATGGTCCTCCTGTTCTGTTTCGGTGCTCCAGCGCCGCAGAAGGGCGTTGCTGTGGCGTTCGCGCGCGTTGTGCCATTCCGCCTGCAGGCGCGTCGTCTGATCCGCAAGGCGGTCGATGCTGGCTTGCAGCGCCTCCTCAATCAGTCCGTTGTGAAGGCAACATTCGATCCAGGTGGCGTGGCTGAAGCGCGGGAAGTTGAGTTCGTGGTTGGGGGGGACATTGCGATTCCATCGGCCCCCGGGAGCGCCCCGTTCGAAGTTGTCGCGAGCCCACGGGCAGACGGCCTCCTCGTTTTCAAGCCGCCACTCCTGCGTCAGCCAATGGCGCAGATATGGCGGCGTCGCGGGGGTATAGGACAAGTACCACGGTTCGAAGCCGGCAACGCCAAGAGCCTGGATGGGATCAGGATCGAAATACAACTCACTGGAGAAGGGAAAGGCAGGGCGGATTTTCCCGGCCAGCGCATGGCGAAGCTTTCCCGGCCACAACGCCATCTCGATCGCCCATGTCTGGCCATCCCTCGTCTGGATTGACGGACCGAGATCTGGCGGGCCGTAATGGCTGCCATCAGCGATGTCGATCAACGCAGACCGGAAGACAGGATACCGACCGGCCACACCGGTTTCGCCCTGAATGCGCACTTCCATATGCGGTCGTGTTTCCAGCGCACTGACAAACCCGCCACGGTCGCCCGGCACGATGCAAAGCCTGATTTCACGGAACCAGGCGACTTCACCGGGGATCCCCTCATATCGTGGTTCTCCGACGTCGATGCGCGTGCCCGCCCCGAGATCATGCCCGTTGGCCAGGGCAAGGTTGAAAGCGGCGTCGCCGGTCACATACGGCAAACGGATCAACGGGATCGACGGAAACGGGAACATTTCCCCGAAATGAAGACAGTCCTCATTTGAAGGAAAGGTCGGGCTTTCGATCCTCTGCATGGGAGCATGCCGGGAGTGGGAAAGCCGCTCTTCGTCCATGTCCCAGTGACAATTCATCTCCCGGATGGCCGCGAATGTCCGGTCCAGCCGGTTCCTTTTCGCCAGTCTCGCACATAGCCCGTTCAGCAGAACCGCCAGCGTCTCCGAGGGCTGCTCATCCAACGGCGCCTGATCGGGCCGGCCCGACAAGCGCTCCCAAAGCTTGAGGTTACGCGCCATTTCCAGCTTCCAGTCGTCGGCATCAACGCCACAATGTTCCGCAGCGACGGCGATGCCGACCAGGTAGGGCTCCAGTGCCTTTTGTGGCGTGGTCCTCGTCTCGTATTCCTTCACAAGCCCGGGTTGCGTGGTCGGATCCTCGCCGCGCTTCAATGTCCAGTAGGCAAGACGAAACTCCTGCCGGCTGCCATGGGGGCGCTGGAGACGGCTCAGAATCTTGTCCTGGAAGTCTTCCTTCCGCAGACCGGCGGCCTTTGCCTCGCCCCAGGCGCGCGTCAGGTGAACGGCGGCCATGAGGCGGTCCCTTTTGTGAACCTTCGTTCCCAGACGGACCGCATCACTTTCGAGCTCCCGCAGCTTGGCGACCTCTTCTCGCCGTCTCTGTGCCCTACGCTCTTCCCGGCTTTCATCGTGTGACATCGTGCCCGCCCTCAATGCTGTTTCCGATAGCGCCGTCCGTTGACGCCATCATGGACCGGCATGACCGTCACGATCCGTGCGCTTTCGTCGCTCCAGATCAGGGCGTAACGCCCGAGCCTGTCGTCGATGTTGAGCTTTCGCGAGCGCCGACGGCTGACGCGCATCAAGCGGCAGTTGTCCCCGATCGGGCGCTCGATGTCCGCGTGCACCAGTATCGCCTGCACAAAGCGGTCGCTGACGCCACGCTGGGCTGCGCGCCTCCTGCTGTGCTCGGAATGTCCCATCAATGCCTCCATCGCTACCCTGCACATCATGTGCCGCCATGTGGTCGCGATCGAGTCAGAATCTGTTTCTTGGGGCCGAATTTTCAGACTCTTTGGCTGCCAAATTTCAGATGTCTTTTCTGACTCCGATGAGGCTGCCTGCTTCCCAAGCCCGGCAATCAAGAGGATGCGCGCATCGACCACCGACGAGTCGCGCGGCACAGGGAGCGCTACGCGCGCTGCTCGACATTTCGAGTGGCGGCCCCTTCACTGGGAGCGCCCCCCTTCGAATCCCTGGTCCTTCAGTCTCGCGAGAAGGTCCATTGCGTGTTTTGCCTGGAAATCGGTTGGTATCCGCCGAGGCATCGAGGCGCAGATCTGGAGGATCTGCATGTCCTTTGGAGTCAGCTTCCGCTCACTTCGACCCCAGTCCATCACCGTGTTCCAGAAGCCGGCTCCGAGGCTTACGGCCTCTGTCTGGGCGTTGATGCCTTCGGTCATGACCTCTGTCGCCCGCGCTGCCCGTCTGGTGCTGCGTGCCGTCTCAACCAGCGTGAGGCAGCTGTCGAAATCCTCGTCGTAGTCGAGCTTTCGTCCCTTCAGGCCGTTCCAGCACGCCTGCTGCTTTGCCCATTCCGACATGTTCCGCACACCGGGTGGGGGACGCGTGATCGCGTCATGGGCCTCGGCCGCGGCAAGCAGCAAGGCGCGCTGCAGGGCCTCCGGTACCGACTGGCGTCGCCAGATGGCATCAAGATCGAGCACCTGTTTTTCACCGTTGGCGTCGTGGAACACTTTCGCCATGGCATAGGTCACGATGTTCGCGCGGTAACGGTCGAAGCGTTCGAAGCGCGCAGCGGGTCGATCCGGCCGCGCGAGGTCCGCTTGGCCATCTCGACCGTCGGCAGCACCGCCAGCATCGGTCCCGGCGCGTGGTGGATCACGAAGCCGATCCAGTTGTTGCCGGCCTCGGTCGCACCGACCTGTGCGGCTTTCATGAAGCTGATGCGCTGCGCCGGGTGGCTGGGGGAGAGCGCATCCATGATCGCGCGCAGATAGGGCGTGCGGGCAGTCCGATACCGGCCGGGCTCGGCCGAGGCGCGCGACGAGAGCCAGCGGTGCGCATCGGCCCATTCCGACACGGTGAGATCGGCGTCCGGCCGCATGCCCCGCCGCCAGGCGCGCAGGACGTCCTCGGCTCCCTCAAACCCGAGGTCGAGCCCCTCGGTCAGGTCGTTGTCGGTCAGGCCGTGATCATCGTCTCCTTCATGCAAGGCTGACCCGGAGGTCGGTAAGGGCGTCGAGCTGCTCTCGGACATGGGTTTCCAGCACCCTCTGCAGGATCGCAGTCTCGATCGTCACGGGCACCCCCGATGCCTTCTCCATCTCTGCGGACAATTGCGCGGCCATCAGCGCGGCCACGCGGGTGGGCCAGGTGACCCATGTATCGCGCTCCTGGCGCGCAAGGCCTCGGACGTCATCTCGCACATCAAGATCGAGCTGCCGACCACCCAACTCGCCGCTGCCAGCACGATGCTGGCCAGCCTGCAGCTGATCTGAGGGGGGCCAGGATGAGCACCCGCGCGCAGATCGCCATTCAGCTTGGGCCCGAGGAATGGGCCCATGTCTACGTCCACTACGATGGATACCCCTCGCACATGCTCCCCGCGTTGGCCCCGTGGACGCCCGGGGACATCCTCGAGGCCCGCGAAATCCGGCAGGTTCGGGCCGACGCGTTGGACTGCTTCGATCCGCCCCGCGAGCCACCGATCCTGCCACGTCCGACCCGCGAGCTCTGCCACCTCTACGTCTGGCAGGACGGGGCGTGGGTCGAACTGGATCCCGAAACCCACGCCCTCGAAGGATCAGCTCCATGACCACGCCCGCCCTCAACTGCCTCTGCGAAGGCGAAACCCTCGATGTTCTCGCCCGCCGCGAATGCGCCATCGGCTTCGACCTGCGCTTCTGCCGCAGCGTCGCCGTGTCCGAGCACGACCGCGACACCATCACCTGCGACCCGCCCGAGGCCGAGTTCGCGACCCTCTACGCCCTCACCGATCTGGGCGAGGCCATTGCCATCCACGATGCCGACCTCACGAGCGCCGGGGCGGACGCGGTCGCCGCCGTTGCCCGCGCGCTGTTCGTGGCAATGGTCAACGCCCGCCGTGACCCGCCCGATGCCGCCCAGCGCTTTGAGGCGGAACAGGCGGCGCTGATCGATCATCATCGGATCGAATGATCAGCACTGATATTGCTCAGATTTGCCTACGATAATCGCCGCACCGGAGCGATGGTTGC
This sequence comes from Rhabdonatronobacter sediminivivens, assembly GCF_013415485.1. GTDB lineage: Bacteria > Pseudomonadota > Alphaproteobacteria > Rhodobacterales > Rhodobacteraceae > Rhabdonatronobacter > Rhabdonatronobacter sediminivivens. Next base: position 7,509 of record NZ_JACBXS010000065.1, read on the forward strand.
CGCACGGAAACGATGCAACTCACCACGGAGCCACGCCGATGACCCACCTCAACCCGATCACCACCCCGCGCCATGAACTCCGCGCCGAGAAGGCCCGGCGCAACAAGGAAGCCGCGCTCGCCGCCTTCGTCAGCAAGAAGGGCGAGATCGACGAGATGCTCGCCCGCCTGCAGGCTCTCGCTGCGAGCGCGACGGCGGAGAGGAACACTTTCGGGCATCTGTCATAGCGTGTGGCGATCCTGCGCCAAGGTCAATTCGGTCGGCGCGTTCCTCGAAAGCGATGATCGGGTGCTGGTCTGCCAGCAGGATCTCAACGAGGTGATCACCGCCTTCGTCCAGGACAAGACGACGATCGAGCGCGGGCTCTTTGATGAGGAACTGGTGCCTGAAGAACTGACGCAGGTTCGGATGGGCAAGATCATCAAGGACAAATACCCGGAACTGGATGACCATGATCAGGAGGCCGTGCGCCAGCACGCGGTAGCCGCCCTGAACCTGACCCAGAAAGCCAAGGAGACGCTGCTTTCCGGCGCCCAGCCTGAGGACAGCGCGAATACCGCGCTGATCGATGGCGTCCGCAAGTTCGCAATGGACGTGCGCGAGCTCGACATCGACCTGATCGATCGGATCAACCCGTTCGGCGAGGCCTATTCGATCCTGGCGAAGACCATGAGCGAGGAGAGCCTGAAGCAGGTTGCCGCGATCATCACCGCGAAGAAGGTGTCGATGTCGCCGGATGAGGCGCGCGACCTCGCAAAGCGCGCCCTGAAGTTCAAACAGGAGCGCGGCCGACTGCCTTCGCTGACCTCGCAGGATGCCTGGGAACGGCGTATGGCTGAGGGGGTGGCCTATCTGGCGCGCATGAAGGCAGAGGCATCGAATGTCTGATTTCACCGACGAAGATGATGCGCTTCTGAGCGAGCTTGGTGTTGAGGTCGCTCAGAAGAAGGCGGCCAGCCGCACCCCGCGGGAGGAGCGGATCATTGCGGGCTTCGAGGAAATCCAGCGTTTCTACGACGAGCATGGTCACGCGCCGCGGCACGGCGAGGGGCACGACATCTTTGAACGACTCTACGCCGTTCGGCTCGATCGTCTGCGGGAACTGGAAGAGTGCCGCGCCCTTTTTGAACCCCTCGATCATCAGGGTCTGCTTGGGGGCGATGTCGCCCTTGTGTCGGCCGCGGATGATGATCTCGATGACGACGCCCTGTTGATTGTCACTGAGAACTGACCCGGCATTGTCACCGAGATCTGACCCACCCAGTTGTTATGTTCTGCGTGTCATTCTGGCGTCAATGCTGGTGTTTCCCTCCGTTTCTTTTTCGCAGTTTCGGAGCTTGCCTTGAAGCGATAGCTGTCGTTGCCAGTCTCCAAAATGTGGCATCTGTGGGTGAGGCGGTCGAGGAGCGCGGTGGTCATCTTGGCGTCACCAAAGACGCTCGCCCATTCGCTGAAGCTCAGGTTGGTGGTGATGATGACGCTGGTGCGTTCGTATAACTTGCTGAGCAGGTGGAAGAGCAAGGCGCCGCCGGAGGCACTGAATGGCAAGTATCCCAGCTCGTCCAGGATCACGAGATCAGTTTTCACCAACGCATCGGCGATCTTCCCGGCCT
>NZ_JACBXS010000066.1 GCF_013415485.1 Rhabdonatronobacter sediminivivens
ACAATGGCGGTCAAGACCTGCCATGAACACGCCGGTCATCAGCACCAGCACCGAGATTACCACCACGACCACCGCGCTCATCACCGTCACCGCGCACCGACCACGCGGACCGTCGCCCGGCGCGCTGAGCCGGTCGCCGAGGTGCATCCTTGGTTCGGGTGGTGTCAGCGTGCGGTCAGACCGGGAGAGCTGCCTGTGAGCTTCCCAGTGAGTCGCGGTGAACGGCGACCATCGTCATCAGGATCGATCCGCACGGATCAGGCCCCTGCCGTAACAGTAGGCGAACTATCGAGCCGAACAGCTACCCAGCCACGCAGCTATTCAGCTATCGAGCCAGGTGGCCATCCAGCTACGAAGCTACCCGTTCAGACCCAGCACCGGAACAGCGTCTGGGGCGCGCGCAGAGCGTCACAGGCTGTGTCCGCGCGCGTAGACGTATCTGTGTGACCCTCAAGGTGAGGCACGTCTGTGGCGCGCTCCCAGCGCGTGGACCCGGAGATGGTTCATCCCAGGTCCGCATTCTCTGTTTCAGATTCATCTGATCAGAGAACATATACTATTATACAGACGACGGATCGGGATGAGCTGTCTCCGGGTGATGTGCGCGGTCCGCATCCGAGGCGGTGAAGCAGGTCTGTTCCGGTTTATCGCGTTCGGTCAGCGCGCCGGTTGGGTGTGCTTGCGGTCGCCATCGTTCGCAACCGTCTGCGGATCGTCCTGATCGCTGCGCGGTCGTCAGCCGAGGCCTGCGCCTTCGATCGGTTTCGCGCGGATTTCGATCCTGGCGAGCGCCGAGATGTGCCGTCCTGCGGTCCGTCGTCTCGGGAAAAAGTGTTCTGGGGGTGCGTTTGTCAACCCGGGCCTCAGAAAAGTCAATAAAATCAGTGGTCCTCAGGTTGACAGCGGTCCTCTGGCCCGAGGTTTGTCAACCTCGATAGATGGGGCAAAACAGGAACATTCGGGGCTTGTCAACCTGGAAAGCCGCTGTTGTCAACCTGCCAGGTTGACAAAACCCAGTCGTGTCAACCTGCCCGCAACCTCATCTGTCCACGGCTTGGCTCGGTTCAGGCTGTCCGGAAAGAAGCCTTCTGGAGGTTGAGCCCGGCTTCGCAGTAGGCTCCCTGTCGTCGCTGCTGGCCGTTGCCGAGGCGCTCGATGCGCGGGCCACCCTTGTCAAGCGCGACCGACCAAGGGCACGGCGGCGGGTCGGTGCAGAACCCTCATTGACGCGCGGATCGGGTTGCGCGACAAAAGCGCGACAGATTGCGCGTCACTCTCGCGTCGTGCAGAGCGACACAAGCGCGCCAGCGGCAGGGGAGGGCTCGATGAGCGGACGGGATCAGGACATCCGCGAGGCGATACTCGCCGCGCTGCCGGGTGATCTCGCTGCGGTGCCCCTCTCGCAGATCGAGGCACGGCTTCTGGCCGGTGGTGCGTCCGCCAGTCGTCGGACCCTACAGCGACATCTCGCTGTCCTGGAGCAGGATGGACGTGTCGTCCGCGAGGGGCGCAGCGTTGCGGTCACATACAGACGCGCCGAGACGGCGCAAGCCACCACCGACAGCGGGATCATCCTGTCTGAGGCAGGCCGCGCGGTGCTGGATCTCGTTTCCCGACCGGCGATGGCGAGGCGCCCGGTGACCTACAACCAGGACTTCCTCGACGCCTACGCGCCGAACACTACCTTCTACCTGCCCGAGGCCCTGCGCAGCCAGCTGCACGACATGGGCCGGACCGGCGACAGCGCGCGCCCCGCCGGCACCCATCTGCGCGATGTGATCGGGCGCCTGATGATCGACCTCTCCTGGGCGTCGTCGAAGCTGGAGGGCAACACCTACAGCCGCCTCGACACCGAGAACCTGATCCGCTTCGGCACGGCGGCCGAGGGCAAGGACCTGATCGAGGCGCAGATGATCCTCAATCACAAGGCCGCCATCGAGCTGATCGCCGAGGCGCCGGAGGAGGTGGGCTACGACAGCTACACCTTCCTGAACTTGCACGCGCTGCTGTCGGAGAACCTGCTGGCCGACCCGGCCGCCTGCGGTCGCCTGCGTCGCCGTCCCGTCGACATCGGCGGCAGCGTCTACACGCCGCTGGCGATTCCGCAACGGATCGAGGCGAATTTCCGCACGATCCTCGACAAGGCCGGCCGGATCGAGGACCCGTTCGAGACCTCGTTCTTCCTGATGGTGCACATCCCCTACCTGCAGCCCTTCGAGGACGTGAACAAGCGCGTCTCGCGGCTGGGCGCCAACATCCCGCTGATCAGGCACAACCTCTCGCCGCTGTCTTTCATCGACATGCCCGAGGAGCCCTATTTCCGGGGCACCCAGGCGGTCTACGAGCTTAATCGGATCGAGCTGCTCGCCGACGTCTACCTCGCCGCCTACGAGCGTTCCTGCCAGCGCTACGCCGCCATCGTAAAGTCCCTGCCCGAACCCGACCCGCTGCGGCTGCGCTACCGCGAGCAGATCCGGGCGCTGGTGCGCGACATCGTGGTGGAGGGGCATGCGGATATCGGGCAGTATGTCGCGGGCGACGTCGACCGGCACACGCGCGCACGGCTCCAGGAGATCGTCGATGCCGAGATCGCGAACCTGCACGAGGGGAACGTGCTGCGGTTCGGGATCAGGCGCAGTCAGTTCGAGGCTTGGGTGAGGCGGAGAGAGGCTTGATGCTGGTGTCAGGGACCGCGACCCTCTCGTTGGCTCGGGCGAACGGCAGCCATGCGGACCTTCCGCTCGTTCGCCGCGGTCGGCGCGGAATATGTCGCGGGCACTGGCAGCACCGGGGCGGGGACTGGCCTTCCGGATTCTCGCGGCAAGCTGCCGCATCAACCTCGCCCGCGTGTTCGCCGCCCCCATCTTGATCCCGGTAACGGGTGTGATACCCGTCGGTGTGCGCAGCTTGATCAGACACATGCTGTAGCGCAAATGGCACGCACGCGCGATCGAGCATGAAACATGATGGATTTCCTCACCCTGCCTGACGCTGCACGCCTGCGGCTTGAAAATGTCACCCTGCCGGGATGCCTCGTCGGAGGGCTCGGCGAAACGATGCCCGGCACACTCACCATCGCCGGCGGAGAAATCGTTGAGCCAACAGTTGACGACACCATCATCGACATGGCCGGCGCGATGGTGCTGCCGGCCTTCATCGACATGCACACCCATCTTGACAAGGGTCATATCTGGCCCCGCGCGGCCAATCCCGATGGCAGCTTTGAGGGTGCGCTGAGCACTTCGGGCGCTGACCGCGAGGCCAACTGGACGCCCGCTGATCTGCGAGCGCGCATGGATTTCGCGCTGCGCTGCGCCTACGCCCACGGCACCCGCGCGATCCGCACCCATCTTGACAGCCTGCCGCCGCAAGACGCGATCACATGGCCCGTGTTTCGCGAGTTGCGCGCCGAATGGGCCGGGCGCATCACGCTGCAGGGGGCCTGCCTTGTCGGCGCCGACCGTATCGAACGTGATGGCGCGTTTCGCAGCACCGCCGATTGCGTAGCCGAGGCGGGCGGCATCCTCGGCATGGCGAGCTACCCCCTCCCCGATCTGGCCGAACGGCTGCGCAGCTTTCTGCGGCTGGCCACCGAGCGCGGGCTGCAAGTCGATTTCCATGTCGACGAGACGATGGATCCGTCGGTGGAAACCTTGCGGCTGATTGCCGAGACGGTGTTGGCCGAAGGATTCGACGCGCCTGTGACGGTCGGCCACTGCTGTTCGCTTGCCGCGCAGGACGCGGCACGGGCCGGCGACACGCTTGAACTTGTCGCAAAGGCAGGCCTCAATGTGGTCAGCCTGCCGATGTGCAACCTGTATCTGCAGGACCGCATGCCGGGGCGCACCCCGCGCCTGCGCGGCATCACGCTGGTGCACGAGATGCGCGCGCGCGGCATCAATGTCAGTTTCGCCTCCGACAACACGCGTGATCCGTTCTATGCCTACGGCGATCTCGACATGCTCGAGGTGCTGCGCGAGGCAACGCGGCTCGGCCATCTCGACCATTCCGCGCCGGACTGGGTGCAGACCGTGCTCGCCAATCCCGCGCGGGCCTGCGGCTTCGCGGCGCCATCGCTCGCGCCTGGGGCACCGGCGGATCTGGTGATCTTTCGCGCCCGCAGCTTCAACGAGCTTTTCGCGCGCCCGCAATCGGACCGTATCGTGCTGCGCGACGGACGCGCCATCGACCGCACCCTGCCGGACTACAGCGAACTCGACGGGCTATTTGCGGGCTGATCCCGCAGCTTGAGGCGGCCAGCACGCGGGTCCGATATGATCCGGCCAAGCGCGCAGGACGACGTCGGCCTCCTCGCGAAAGAAAAGGCGTAGATTGACCCACTGGTTGTCGCTGCGGTCGCCGTTGATGTGCTCGACGCTGACTGGCGCATGCATCCCGGTCATCCACAGCCGGCGCAGCAGGTGGCGCTCATTGTCGATCAAGACCTTCAGGAAGCCGCGTGCATCATGCGCGGTGCCCGCCACCTTGCCCCGGCGCTTGCCTTTGGCGAAGGTGAAGATCCCGGTCTCGGGGTCTTAGCGCAGCTTCTCCCGCAGGCGCTTCTGAGTCAGCATGGTCGGGGTTCTCCATGAGTGTGTTCCTGCTTGTTCGTAAGCTGCTGAAGGCATTCTGTAGCTTGGGACAGCCGAATATCGCTGCCCTGTGGCCGTCGCTCGGTTGCTCTGGCCCGGATGATGGTCGAGCACGCGTGACCCTCCCCTCACGCCAGCAGTTCCGCAACATCAGGCATCTGCCCGAGCGTTGTCGCGATCCGTTCCTGCCATTTCGGTCCGCGCCCCAGCGCGTCGCGATAGGCGTCGCGCAGGTCATAAGGTCGGTCTTCGGCGAGTGCGGAGATCAGAAATCGCGCCTGACGGCGATCCTTCTCGGCCTTGATCCGGTCGCGTGCCTCGCGCCGGGCGGCGACGATCAGCTTGTGGATGGCGAAGCGCTCGGGGCGGGGGATCTGCACCAGCACACCCGAGCGATAGAGCACCGCCGCCTGGATCGGCCCGGCGATCAGGTAGTTCAGATGGTGCAAGGCCTGGGCCGAGACGCCAAGCGCTGCCAGCGGTCGCACCCCCTCATCCCCGAAGGCCGGGGTCAGGAACTCGACCAGCGCGCCACCCTTGCTCTGACGCCAGCGCCAGGCAGGCCTGCGATCAAGCGTCGGCACCGGATCGAAGGCGAAATCCGCCAGCACCTGTTCGACGGTCGGCTCAGTGCGGTCTTCCAGCGCCAGCGAGAGGCGCTCGAAACTCGCGATGTCGATGTCGCCGGTCTGGGCCAGATCGTCGAAGCGATAGCGCAGCCCCAACTCGCCCTCGTAGAGTCGGAAGGCCTGGGTGCCGACCAGCGTGCCGCCGAGACGGAACACGCCAACGGTCGCCATGGCGGCAAGCAGGCTGCCCGTGGCGGCATCATGGCCCAGGAACCGCTCCGCGCGCAGGATACGCACCAGCCGCGCCCGCTCACTGGCGCGCGCCTCCACCTCGGCCCTCAGCTCCCGGTGTCGGTCGATGCGAGCCAGCAGCTCGGGCGTTTCCTCGCCGATATAGGTCTTGCGGACGTCCGTGCCGACGCGGAAGCTGTCATACCAATAGACCCGCCCGTTGCGCACGACGCGCGTGGGCGTTCCCCGGATGTCGGAGGTGCGGTCGTCCAGCAGCAGGCGCAGAAGGTCGTGGTATGCGGCATGTGCGGTGGGAGAGTGGCGGGTGATCGTCATGCTCAACACTTTCAGGTTTCGTTGAGCATGAACTTGTGTTCAACGAAAATCAAGAGCGTTGAACATAGTCCATCGTGATCGACAGGAGGACGTCACGGCCCGAGGAGCGCGATGCAGCAATCCGACCAGCTCATCCGCGCAGGGCGAAGCCATACGCTTGGCTGCGCGCAACCGGCGGAACGTGCGGGGGGGCTCAACCAGGCTGATCTCGCTGCCCGCCCAGGCGTGCCGCTGGGCAGCTTGTCCAATCGGCAGTCATTGGCGCCCCCAGGGGCATCGCGCGCCGACTAGCGACGTGACGGACTCGCAGAATTCGTCATCTCCGCCGTGTCGGGAGGCATGGGCGCTAGCCGGGCTCAGTCATAGGTGTAGTCCGGCAGCAGAACAGGGCTGAGTGGGGAACCGTCGAGAGGATCGCTATAGCCCGGAAGCTCAAGCGGGAAGTCGGAACATTCCGGTGGGTCAAGTGTTTGCGTGCGCACCCGTGCGCTGGCGCAGGCGCGTTCAGAGGGGGATGCGGTTCCGGCCAGACGGCTGAACAGCTCTTCGAATGACAAGCCGCACCATTGGTCCTCAACCTCGCTGGGTGGGCTGTCGCCAAGGTTCAGTGTCGCTTGCAGTGCCTGCAAGTCCCCGATCTGTGCGCAGGTGTCATAGACATCCCACGCAAGGGTCGCGACGACCGCGACACCGCCGATGAAGGGAATCGCCTCGACCATGGCAGCACTGGTGTTGCGCGTGACCATCCTGACCGAGCGCGTCTGCATCCGCCCCGTGATGGTGCGCGCATCGCTCTGTGCGCGCACCCGCTGTGCGCTCATGGCTTCCAGTCGCGCTTCGACCGCATTTGCCGAGGTCCGAAGCCGGGTGTTGTCCGCCTCGACCGCCGCAATCTGTAACCGGGCCGCGTGCGTGTCGGCCTGGGCTGTGGCGAGTTGCGTTTGTGCGCGCCTCTGTTCGGTCGTCAGCCTGCGGTTTTCGGCCTCGGCGGAGGCGGCGCGGGTGCGCGTGGTCTGAAGCTCGGACTCAGCCGATGCCAGGCGCGTGCGGGTGCGATCAAGCTCCTGTTCGGCCCGAGTGGCCCGGCTCAGCGCCTGTCCGCGCTGCGAAATCAGCCTGCGGCTTTCGGCCTCTGCTGTAGCGGCGCGGGCGCGTGTGCTCTGAAGCTCGGCCTCGGCGGAGGCGGCGCGGGTGCGGGTGGTCTGAAGCTCGGCCTCGGCGGAGGCGGCGCGGGTGCGCGTGGTCTGAAGCTCGGACTCGGTCGATGCAAGGTGCGAGCGGGTGCGATCAAGCTCCTGTTCGGCCCGAGTGGCCCGTCTCAGCGCCTGTCTGCGCTGCGAGGTCAGCCTGCGGTTATCGGCCTCCACCGTATCAACCCGGGCGCGGGCTTGCGCCAGGTCATCGGCATCGGCACGCAGGGCGGCGGCCGTTCTGGCTTGGGTCGCCCGCCGCGCCACGGTTGCGCTGTCGATCATCGACACCGCAGACCAGACCATGCCCGAAACGGCGTTGAACACTGCCGGGACCGCGACCATGGACAGGTTGAGCGTCAGCGTGGCCACCAGCAGCAGCCCGACCACGGTGCCGAAAAGTGCGCGTAGCGCCCCCGTCAGCCCGCGCCACAGTGCCCCGATCATGCGGGGCACCGCGCACGATAGGCTGCGAGGGGCGTTTGGGTGCGCCCTGTCGGATCGTCACGCGATAGCACAGGATTGCCTGCTAGGAGGGCGGGTATAGAAAGTCCTGCTTCGTTGACCCAGCATGGGTCTCGGGATTCTTGAAGCAACAGTCCAAAGACGGTTTCATCTGTCGCGAAACGGGCGCCGTTCATGAGCGGGGTCATTTGGTTGCTATCGCGGTCATCAGGCGAGAATCCTTGCCGGACAAGAGCGCTGATTACACCATGCTCAACATTGGCATGTGTCGCAAAATGCAACGCAGTAGCTCTGGCATCGTCAGACAGCGGCGATGGCCGTCTTCTCCCAGCAAATTCCTTGTGCAGCATCAAACGGGTTTCCCGCACATTGGGCCTAGACTGCATCAAGTAATGCAGGGCCTGACGACCGCCGCGCCCTTCACCACGATGGTCCTGGACGGTGGGCGATGCGCCCATGGCCAGCAGCACGGTCAGGATCGCCTCGCGTGCGCGGCTGGTGTTGCGGGCAGCCAAATGCAACGGGGTCGTGCCGCGGTCAGCCGAGAAACGCGGTTCCGCGATCGGCGGCGCCAGCGCGTTGGGATCTGCTCCCCAGGCGATCAGGCGCGCGATTGCCTCGGGCCCGGTGCCGTGGCGCGCGGCGTGGTGGAGCGGGGAGAAGCCCGTCTGGTTAGCGCGTTGGAGGGCATTTGCGACGGATTCGGGCGCCTGCATGTGCAAGCGAAGCAAAAGCAGGTCAATGATCCGCGGATCGGCTGCATGGGCTGCGGCATGATGCAGCGCGGTATTACCCTCACGGTCGGTTGCCGTCGCAACCGCCCCCTGTTCGAGGCAGAACGCGACTTCGCCCAGCGTGGCAGAGGCGAAGAAATCGGGCGTCAGGAAGCTGTCACAAGCGGCGTTGGGGTCAGGCTCGGCATCATTAAGCCCCAGAGTTTTCTCGGGCCAGTCTTCCCGATCCAGAAGGGCATGGATACTCCAGTGGGACGGACTTTCTGTTCTTGGCATTTCTGCAGGTGTAAGGCCAAAGCGAGTGGACACGGTTCCATCGGCCCCAAGCGCCAGCAGCGTGGCCACGAACAGAAAGCCGTCGGATCTATGTGCTGCAATATGGATCGGTTCAGTGCAACTTGGTCGCCAAGCATCGTTGCAATCGTATGTAGCACGGATATCGGCCTCTCTCGTCGCCAGCCACGTGATCATCGCCGGACCACGCGCCTCTGCGGCGGCAATGTGCGTAATGCTGCGTCCTAAACGGCCGGGTTGATGCAGAACGTCCTCAAGCTGGTCCCGCTCCAGAGCCTCGTCCAGAAGCACATCCAGCACCAGCGGCGTGGTCGCGTTGCGCACGGCGTGGAACAGGGGGCTGTCCTCAGGGGCGGTGTCAGGCAGCAGATCGGCGCCCTGGTCAAGGCACTCGGCGACATCTTCGGGCGTAGCCGTGGCGAAGAAGGCAGCGGTGTTGAAGGCATCGCACCCCGGGGATGCCTGAGCGCCGGTCGATACCGCCGCCAGCAGGGCAATGGAAGAAAGGAACGACAGATTGACGGCACGGTTCATTAGAGAAATTCCCAGATAGCTCCGGTGACAATGACATGAGGCCATGCAAATCCGGTCCGGAACGGAAGCTGCTGGGTCCGCATCGGGTCCTAGTGTTCTGAGTCTGACGCATCTTACCGGTTCCCTCTGATTTCATCCAGCGCGTCGAGTGCGCGGCGTTCCCGGG
>NZ_JACBXS010000067.1 GCF_013415485.1 Rhabdonatronobacter sediminivivens
CCTCGGATATCGCAACATGGGCCGACGACCCATCGAAACCGTCATGTCATTCGTCAGTCAAGAAGGTTAAGTGGACAGATAACCTGATCTGTATATCCGTTGATGTTGCTGCCAAGCTGGTTTGCGTTCGACAGAATGCCATCCCTAAATATTCGAGCACTCTGCCCGTCGATCTGGTCGCCTATGACCCGGTATTCTTCGCCAGCTTCCACTTCGAAGGCGACGTAAGGCCCGCTGTTGTTCTCTCTGAGAATACGGTAGGTGCCCGTCCCCGGGTCGTATTCAATCTCGCCCTCGGCGTTTGGATGAGGCACCAGCGTTCTGGTACCAATCACATTGGGACCGAGGTTTGACGCTTCGAACAGCCCGTGACCCGCTGGGCCAAGCAGCTCGTATAGTCGGTCTATCGCTGATTGCAGGGCCTCGATGGTCGGCGCCGTAGGGTATGGCGCGCTCTGGCGTTCTGTGACCACGCGATTGCCGCCGACGAGCAGGCCGTCCTCATCAACAGCGCGCAAGCCTCTGATAAGAAACCCGTCCTCGTCACCAGCGCGCAAGCCGCCGATCAGAAACCCGGACCCGTCAGCCACAGTGTGACCGCCGATTCGCAGAACATTGCGAGGTAGTGTCCAGAATCTTTCGCACTTTTTCTCAGGCGACGGCTCCGTGGGTTGAGGATTGCTCCGCATAGAGCGGGTCCATGTTCATGTATTCTCGGGTCGACCATTGGCTGCCCGCGATATGGCGCAGCCTTGCCGCGGCCAGGTTCAGGCAACTCTGCCCATCGGGAAATGCCCCCACCACGCGTGTGCGTCGGCGGATTTCCTTCATGATCCTCTCCAGAGGATCATTGGTCCGGATCTTCAGCCAATGGCTGTCGGGGAAGCTGTAACAGCTCAGCGTTTCGTCGATATGTGTCTCGACGAGATCGGCCGCTTTCCCCAGCTTCTGGCGGCGCAGGTCCGCCACGACGCTGGCGGCCTTCTCCTGCGCCGCTTCCCGGCTCTCCTGGGCGTGGATCGCCTTGAGCATATGGCTGAAGACGTTGCGGTAGAAATGCACCATGCAGCGCTGTCAGCGGGGCCTGAACCGGGAAGCCTGCGCCGCGATCTGCGTTCGGTTCTTCACACCAAGCCGAAGGCAAAGCGAGGCGACATGAAACTTCACCGTACTCTCGCTGACCGACATGGCCCGAGCGATTTCCTTGTTGGACATCCCCTTGATCACATGCGTCAGGACATCGTTCTGCCGCGGTGTAAGGTTTTCCAGATGTCTTTCTTCGGGCGTGGTTCCTTCAAAACTCTGCCCCGGTGCGCCATTTTCGACACCCTGAATATCCGCGATGAATTCGGGCACATAAATGCCACCATTCACAATCAGATTTATCGCCTCTTCCATTTGCTTGACACCGTCACCCTTTGGGACAAACCCATGGGCGCCGGCATCCAATGCGCGCAACACATCCCATCGATCTCGCGATGCCGAAACAACGGCCACCCGTACATAGGGAAACGCTTCGCGTGTTGCGCGAATGCCTGAAAAGGTATCCAGGCCTTCCATGTTCAGGTCGAAAAAAGCGAAGCGCACAGCTTCATTGATGCTCATTGCTTCGATGGCATCATCCAGCGATCCTGTTTCCAGCACCTCGGGAATATGGAGCTTTTCAGTCAACACAACCCTTAGCGCCAGACGAAAGAACTCGTCATCGTCTGCTGTCAGGGCCATGGATCCGTTGGTGCTCATTACGTAAGCATACATCTGCCATGCTTCACTCACAATACCTGAAGCTGAATCTCGTCCCACAGCACACTCAAAACGGGACAGGGTACAACTGCCTGATCCCACCCTGATCTTGCATGGCTGACGATGCCGGGACGGGGCGGCGAGGGCGCCCCAGCGGGCCCGTGCCGGGCAATACCCTGCAAACCGTTTGGATCCCCTTCGGGTGCTTCAAATCGCGCTCCGATCATGACCACCTGCCCGGGCCGAGGCGTTCAGTTGCGCTCGTCATCGACGGAAAGTCTCCGGCATTTGTGACCCGATTGGCCACACGGTCAGCCAGACACGCAGCGTCATGAGAGGGGATGCAAGCCTTCAGAGGGAAACCCCTGCGTATTGCTGACGCCGGCATCAAGACCCCCGCGCGTCAGCTTGCGCAATTCCTGTTGCAGGATCATGGAACCGGGGCGGTGCCTTTGCATGGCTGGTCACGCTTGCACGCAAATGTGACCAGGCTTCGCCGCGTGACCGAAGCTCGTGCTTGAAGATTTGCATCGCGGCGGACGCCTTGGCCGGTGGTCTTTGTCGGGGATCTCCAATTGCCGAAATCCCGGTCTGCTGGACATGAGCTTCCGTCTTATTTAGGGTCAGAGCGCTCCAGAGTTAATTCGCAGACCGTGGGGTGAATTGATCCGATGCGGTCCTCCTGAGCAGGGTGCATGGAATGGCCTGGGGGTCGAATCAATCTCCGTATTGTGATCTGGATGGATCAGTCAAATAGAATGAAAGTGATCACAGGAGGCGACATGGAGACTTCAGGAAACCATTCGGATGAACCGGGATTCTGCCGTGAGTCTCTTGAGGAGTTCGTCTCTGTAATGGGTGAAGCGCGCGCAAGCGAATGGCTGGACGCATTGGCAGAGCGTCTTTCTTCGGCCTTTGAAGACAGGAATGGAGATCCGTCGGAGATCCGGAATATGGCCCATTCCACGGTTTCGCGTGCCGGGACGCTGGGTTTCATGGAGCTGGCAAATCGTTGCGCAAAACTGGAGCAAGCGATTACAAGAAGGAGAAACTATGTCGAAGAACTGGAAGACGTCCGGGATGAAGCCAGGCGGGTCATGAATGTGCTGTCACGCCTCAGGGTGGACCTGAAAAGGGAAATGCGGCCCGATGATGATTGAGTGCCGTTTCGCCCGGTTGTATTGAGAGCGCTTCATCATTTTGGCGCGTGATTTTGGCGAAACTCTGGACCGCCGGTTCAGCGTCCTGATGTGCGGAAGCACTCGGCAGAAGCGGAGAGGGTTTATCCCATGACATACTGGATGATCGTCGGGGTAATGATCACCGCGAACAGAACCGGAAGAAAAAACAGGATCATCGGCACCGTGAGTTTCGGAGGCAGCGATGCGGCCTTCTTTTCCGCGTCCGCCATGCGCATGTCGCGGTTCTCCTGTGCCAGAACCCGCAAGGCCTGCCCCAGGGGCGTGCCATATTTTTCTGATTGAATCAGGCTGGTTACGACGGCCCTTACCCCTTCAAGCCCGGTCCTGCGGCCCAGGTTTTCGAACGCCATCCGGCGATCCTGAAGGTAGGAAAGCTCGGCCGTTGTCACGATAAGCTCATCCGAAAGCGCTGGCGCAGATGCGGAAAGCTCCGCAGAGACCTTGCGCAGGGCGCTTTCGATGGACATGCCGGATTCGACGCAGATCAGCATCAGATCGAGCGCATCGGGCCAGGCGCGTTTGATGGCAAGTTGCCGTTTCTTGATCTTGTTCGACAGGTAAAGCGGCGGCAGATGGGAACCCGCGTATCCCGAAGCCAGGACCACCGCCAGCTGGAGGAGTAGCGGCTGGTCTTTCAGAACGATGGCAAAGGCATAGAAGGCGGAAATCGCCAGCATCAGAACCGGGATCAATACCAGAAAGGCCAGATAGGTCACCACCGGCGCCTGACCGCGATACCCGGCCATCCGCAACCGGTTTACGATCTTTTCATCGGAGAGAAAGCGCGAAAGATTGAAAGCTTCGACAACGCGTTGGTAGATGCGCCTTGGCTGCTGGCGCAAGGACTGCACGGAACCTTTCGCAAGGATGGGGGCGGGGCCGCCCTCCAGCACGGCAGCGGCAATGCGCGCCTTCAACGGGTTCGGGGCGACCACCGACCAGAACAGTGCCAGGATGCCCCCGGCGACCGCCAGGCCCGCCAGGAAAGGGGCCAGCGCAGGGCCGATGTCCAGGATGTTGTCTATCTGCATTCTGTGTCTCAAATCTCGAAGTTGATCATGTTGCGCATGACCAGAACGCCAATTCCCATCCAGACCGCACAGCCCAGCAACACCATGTTTCCAAGTGTCGTGGTGAAGAGCAGCGAGATGTAGTCAGGGCTTGTCAGATACACGAAGAATGCGACCCCGAACGGAAGTGCCGCAATGATGCCCGCCGAAGTCTTGGCCTCCGAACTCATCGCCTTGATCTTCTCTCGCATCTTCTTTCGATCACGCAGCACGCGTGAGAGATTGCCCAGCGCCTCTGACAAGCTCCCCCCGGTTCGGCTTTGAATGGCGATCACGATCCCGAAGAACCGGACCTCGGGCAGGGGCACGCGCACCGCCAGCCGCTGAACGACCTCTTCATTGGTCATGCCGAGTGTCTGGTCTTCGACGACCTTCCTGAACTCTGACCTGACCGGCTCCTGGGCTTCGGCAGAGATGATCTTCAGGCAATCCGAAAGCGGGAGGCCTGATTTCACCCCGCGCACGACGACATCGATCGCGTTGGGGAACTCCTGTGTGAATTGCAGAAAGCGGGCGTTCCGGCGCCGCTCGACAAAGAGATGCGGCAGCAGGAGCGCGGCCCCGGCCGCAAGGATGGCGATGACCGGGAGGGCCTGCGAGGTGAGCGCCTTGAGTATTCCCAGCGCGATCACACCCGTTCCCAGACACGCCAGCCAGTATTGCCCGCGCGAGAGCGGCAGATCGGCCTGCCGCAGGCGCTGCTCCAGCGTCGGGCGCTTCGGGCGTTCATCGTTACCGTCTTCGCCCGCCTCTCTGATGAAATCCTCGATCGACTTCCTACGAGACGGAGCCGCGCCCGCCGAGGACCCGGTGAGCGCCATCGTCATGCGCTCTCGCGTTTTCTCGGCCTGCCGGATCCGGGGCTGCAGGAGTGCATACATCAATCCTGCGACCGAGAATGAGACCAGGGCAAACACCAGCAGGGGATAGGCAACATTCACGTCAGGTTCCTTTGACTTGCTGCGGTCTTCACGCTTCTGCCGCCTTCAGCGCGGCGACGAGTCTTTCCTGCTCGCCGAAATATCGGGCGCGATCCCAGAACGCGGGGTGGCCGATCCCGGTAGAGCGGTGACGGCCGATAATCATGCCATTGGCGTCTTCACCAAGGATGTCATAGATGAAGAGATCCTGCGTGATCGGCACGTCGCCTTCGAGCCCAAGCACCTCAGTGATATGCGTTATCCGGCGAGAACCGTCGCGCAGTCGTGCCGCCTGGACGATGATGTCGATGGACGAAACCATCATCTGGCGGATGGTCCTGGCGGGAAGCGAGAACCCCCCCATCGTGATCATCGCTTCGATACGGGACAGGGCTTCGCGCGGGGTGTTTGCGTGCAGCGTGCCCATGGAGCCGTCATGGCCGGTATTCATCGCCTGAAGCAGATCGAAGGCTTCGGGCCCGCGCACCTCACCGACAATGATGCGGTCCGGCCGCATGCGCAGGCAGTTCCGCACAAGGTCGCGCATGGTTGCCTCGCCGGCCCCTTCGACGCTTGGCGGGCGGGTCTCAAGTCGCACCACATGCGGCTGTTGCAGCTGCAACTCTGCCGAGTCCTCGCAGGTCACGATGCGTTCCGAAGGTTCGACAAACCCGGTGAGGCAATTCAGCAGCGTCGTCTTGCCCGAACCGGTCCCCCCCGAAATGATCACGTTGCACCGTACGCGACCAATGATTTCCAGCAGAGTGGCCCCCTCGGGCGTGATCGCGCCGAACTTGACCAGTTGGGCCAGCGTAAGCTTGTCCTTCTTGAACTTGCGGATGGTCAGTGTGGGGCCGTCCACGGACAGCGGCGGGGCGATCACATTCACCCGGCTGCCATCGGGCAGGCGCGCGTCGCAGATCGGACTTGACTCATCGACGCGGCGGCCAACCTGGTGCACGATGCGCTGGCAGACGTTCAGCAGTTGCTCATTGTCGCGAAAGCGAATGTCGGTTCGTTCAACCCGGCCGCCAACTTCGATATAGATGCAGTCGCTTCCGTTAACCATGATGTCCGCAATGTCATCACGCGCAAGAAGCGGCTCGAGCGGGCCATAGCCCAACACATCATTGCAGAGATCCTCGATCAACTCGGCTTGCTGGGTCGATGAGATCGCGACCTTTCTGGCCGTCATGACATCGCCGGCAATGGCGCGGATCTCGTCCCGCGCCTGCGCCATCTCCATCGCGCCAAGCAACGAAACATCAATCGCATTGATGAGTGCGGCCAGGATCTCCTTTTTCAGAGTATGGTAGGCCGGCGATTTCCTGCCTGTATCTGCCTTCTCCGAGGCGGGGGCAGGTGCAGGCATGTCCGGTTTGGCAACGCGCGCGGCAACAGCAACATCCTCAACCGGAGCTGCAGCCTCCGTCGCAGGCTCCAGGGGCATGACATCGATGGACCCTGTGCGTCTGCCGAACATGCGTGCCTCCGGATCGGAATTTTCCCGGGCGGAGGCCGCCTGGCCTCCGCCAAGAGCTTCTGGGCGTCGCACCCTGGTCCGTGCGAAGCAGAAGCCGGATCAATCGTCGCTCAGCGCGTCCGATATTGCATCGAAGGTGCTGCTCAGGTCGGTGCCAACGGTCATGACCGCGGTGATGATGACGACCGAAAGTAAACCGGCGATCAGGCCGTACTCGATCGCGGTGGCGCCGGATTCGTTCCTGATGAAGCGAGAGAAGAGTTTGGTCATGGCTGAAGTCCTTGATTGATGCACCAATACTGCGGTGACGGTTCCTGACGCGCTCAACCAGGGGTGGCGGCGTCTTTGACTGGATGCTGAATTCCTGGCGGGAAATATACTTGGCCCGATGGCCGAGCCGCCTGGCCAGACCTCTGCGATCCCGGTATTCTTAACGAATTCATAACGTAACCGAGGTACTTCGGGCGGTGAGCTGCCACTGACATCGCCAGAACCGCATACGAATCCGGGTGCACGGTTAGCAACCGGCGGGCGAATCGATTGGCCAGTTGGTGAGGGCGGGCAGGCGTGGTGGACAAGCCATAAGGGCAGGGGAATGCCATCCTGATGCGCAAATGATCTCGCTTTCCGGCAGGCGTGGCCACGCTGCTGGACCCGATTGCGCGACGTGCGCCGGGGTGCGCCGCCGGTCATTGAGCGTTTCCTGTCCGAACAATACAGGCATCCCGTTGCCCGCTGCGCGCGAAAATGCCTGGCCGCGGGGCAACAGCCGAAAGCGCCGGGCGGCAGGCCGACCGGTCTGAAAGGCGCATACAGGTGCAAACCGGTTCAGATGGTCCAGAATTTTCGTAGGATACGCACAATGCCTGCGATCAGGGCTTTAAACGCAAGCGCAAGCCCGCGATTGCTTCGTACAGGGACCGCCATCTTCGGTCCGATGCGCCAATACACGGCAATGAAGGCCCGGCCCCAGGCGCAGCTTTGCCCCTGCGAAGAGCCGGCCAAAACCTTCGGCGCCCGCACAGCGTCCGCGGCCGGACTGACCAGGTGGCCGGGTCCGGGGTTGTCCATCAGGTCAGCTATCGATCCCTGGCTGCGCTTCGTAGAAATGATGGGGGGTGCTCCCGGGCATCCAGAACAGGCGCCGCAACCATGAAGGGAACGCAGGATGGTTCTTGGATATGTCATGACAGGCATGACCACTGGCGCGCTGCTGGCCGGGATGGGCCTGTTCGCAGGAAGCCCGCTCTGGGTCGCCGTGCTGCTCTATTCTCTGGGCGGAACAATCGGATTGGCCGGATGTCTGGTCGGCAAAGGGGTTCGGAAACACCATGCCTCCCCGCGTAGCATGTTTGGTTGAGGTCTGGACGGTTAGGTGCGGCAAACCGGTCCGTAACATGGAAGTGCAGGAGGCGCGTCGCATGCATCATGCAATGATCCACGAGGCAGACCGTCAGGTTTGCCCCGACGATTATTCCGTGATCCTGATTTCGAAGTCACTGCAGCAACGCCGCCGGATTGAGGCTTTGCTTCCATCGCAGGAGTTCACGGTTCGCGCATACAGTGTTATACGAGTGGCCCTGTGTGAAATCGATGAGTGTGAGCCCGATCTTGTCATCTTGCATGATGAAAGCCTGTCTGAAAGCGGGCTTCGGTCGATCCATAGGGTCAGGGGTGTCACGAATGTTCCATTGGTCGTTCTGAGCGAATGCACCGACGAAATGACGCGGGTCAAGAGCCTTCAGGTCGGTGCAGATCTGGTGATCTCAGCAGATGAGTGCGAAGAGCCTTTTGCATGCCAGCAGATCCGCGCATTATTGCGACGCGTCAAGATCGAGCGTGAGGCCCACAAGGCCTCTGGCAGATCCATTACCCGCGGTGCCCTGCAATTGTCCCCGGATTTCCAAACTGTAACCTGGCATGGCGCACCGGTTGACCTGACCCGCTCACTCTTCAAGATCATCCACCTTCTGTCGGAACGGCCAATGCATGTGCTGACCCGCGAAAACATTCAGGACCTGGTTTACGGTGACAATGGCCTGGTGAATGAGCGGACAATTGACAGCCACATCAAAAGATTGCGCCAGAAATTTCGAGAAACCGACCCCGATTTCGATGCTATCGAGACAATTTATGGTGTCGGCTATCGATTTCGTGCCGAGGCCGATAGCCTTTCATCGGAGTCCCTCATGCCATTACAGGCATAACTAAGGGAAACTGCACTCCCTCCGGGCCTTCTTTGCTCCAGGCGTCGGAAAAGTGGGGGATGTCCCGATGAATGTTGAAATCGGGTCGGGGCAGCGCTGCCGGGGTCATGGTTAGGCGGCCTCTGCGGTCTG
>NZ_JACBXS010000068.1 GCF_013415485.1 Rhabdonatronobacter sediminivivens
CGGGAACGCCGCGCACTCGACGCGCTGGATGAAATCAGAGGGAACCGGTAAGATGCGTCAGACTCAGAACACTAGGATATCGGAAGCAGCATCGCGGACGATGCAGGGAATGGGCGTCGTCTTCGCCAAACGCTTTTGCTTCACCAGCAGGGACAGCGCTTGGAACCGCCGTCCACCGGCCGGGATCTCGAACTTGCCGATCTCGGTACCATCGTCAGCCAACACGGGCCGCACGCTCAGGCTCTGCAACAGACCGCGGCGGGCGATGTCTTCGGCCAGTTCCTCGACGGACACGCCAGCCTTGATGCGCCGCACATTGGACTGGCTCAGCATCAGCTTGTCAAAAGGGATATCCCGCGAAGGGGACAGGGTGATTTTCTGGACAGCTTTCGTCATCAGATCTTCTCCACGACGGGCGCCGGAAGCCACTCTCCCGATCTCACTTCCCGTCACCCTCAAACCAACAATCCTTTCCCTCTCGACGATCGTATGGTTGCCAAGAGGCAACTTAACAGCTGTTAAGTCAGGCCAACTGAGCTCCGATGACGTTGAAACTTAACAGCTGTTAAGCCGCACTTCGCCGACCGATCAAAGCCATGACCATCGGACCGCAAGAGAATTCGCCCGCCGCGGCCTTGGACGTCAGCGCCCGCAAGTATCCACCCGGTGATCTGATGTCGGAAAAACGTTCCAGCATGGCCACGACGACGATCGAGGCTTGCTCTGGTCCCATGAAGCGCTGCGCTTCTTCCCAAGCGGAAACACTGATCCCCATGGCCGGCCGTACATGACAAGCCGCGTCGAAAAGTTGGTGCCAGTGTCGAATGTCGCCCTGATAGAAAGTTTTGAGCGAGGGACAGCCGGCGATTACCAGGTGGAGTGGGATTTTCGGCACCCGCCTCGTGTCAGGCGCTTCAAGGTCAGCCACGGGCTCACCCGTATCATCATCTGGCGCGCCGGCCGCCGCCTCGCCTTTTTCTAAGGCAGGTTCAAGATCTATAGATTCTTCATTTGAATTATGATGATGACGCTCAAAATGGGCATCATTGGTGATCATTTCCTCTGTTTCAGGGCCATCAATGACATTACGCGCCTGGTCAAGAAATGTCTCCAGTTCAGTCCGAAATGCCGACAGATCCTCAAGCGAGAGTTTGCGGCGAAGAGCGCGGGCTGTGAGGGCAGCCTTGTCACGGAACTGGTCCCATAGGCCAAGCCCGGGCTGGATCTCCTCGCCGAACTCCGCCAGAGCGGCCAGGTCGCGACGCATGAGGCTCACCACCTCCCTCAGTCGCCGCACACGGTCCTCGGCCTCACGCACGGCCTCTGCGGCCCGTGCAATCTCCTCTGCCCGGCAATAGAGCGGGGAGAGGTCAAAGCCGAAGGCCACGCGATCTTCACCACGCTTGCGCACATACCGCTTCCCATTTGGGCTATCGCGCCGCATGAGCAAGCCTGCCTCTACCAACCGGGCGAGGTGACGACGCATCGTCGAGCAAGGCATCCCGTTCAGCCGCTCGCAGATCGCCTTGTTGGATGGGAAGACGACCATTTCGGTGTTCCCGCCAAGCGCATCATCCGGAAAGAAGCTGAGAAGCCCCTGAAGAACGGTCAGATCGCGCTCGGAAACCCGAAAGGCGGCCTGTGCCTTGGACAGCTCGCGGAGGAGCTCCCACTTGTTGACGGGCTTGCCAGGAACAGACGCCTCAGGACGCTCGACCACGCGCAGATGGGCATGCGAGATCGGCCGCATAAACGGCGAAATCGGTGTGTAATCCATGATGTCATTCACGAAGGCAAAATTTCCCTGGCCCGCGAATCGCTTTGCGCTTGCGGGAAAGGGGCCAGATCGCTACATTCAGAGGTGCGAAAACTGAAGTTTTGTAGCGGGCTGGTCCCGTGCGAAACCTAAGAAAGGTCTCGTGAAGCTTGCTTCTCGGGGCCTTTTTCTTTTCTGCCTGTCTCGTGCCTCCTTTTTGATTGTTGCTCTTCCTCAGTCTTCCGAACGCTTCCAGCGCTCGTGAAGCTCGGCGATCAGCTGCGGGGCGTTGCCCTCAAGCCAGCTGACAAAATCGCTCTCCTCGGCCTTCAACTCGAGCTTGAGTTGCTTTCCACGACGTCCGGTCGTGACAGTGGCGGCACCGACCCCCGGAATCACCGTGCCGGGCCGCCCGCGAGGGCGAGACGAGGATGTGGTCTGTTCGGGCTTCCCTGCAGCAGAGAGGACGGCCAAAAATGCATGATCGGATTTCTCGTCAATACCGCCTTGGTAGGATGTCTTGGCCTCACCCGCCAAAGCTGCAAGCAGTTCGCGATCGGCATCCGTAACCACCAGCAACTTCTTGAGCTCTTCCCACCTAGGCCGACCAATGCCCGGAGCGGCACCGATGGCGAGGACCAGGTCCTCCCCAACGGTGCGGACCACGCTTAACAGCTGCGACACTCCTGCCTCGGTAAGATTGAGAACCTCGGCGACACCCTTGTTAGTGCGTTCGGATGCGCTCAGATGGTCACCGTCGAGCAAGGCTGCGGCAACAAGCGCACGTTCGATGAAGCTTAGATCCCGCCGTTCCTGGTTTTCTAACAGCTGATCACGAAGTGCCTGATCGCCCTCCATCTCTGTGACAATGGCGCGGACCTTGATCCCAAGTTCTCTGCAAGCTTCCAGTCGACGACGGCCATAGATCAGGCTGTAGCGATCACCCTCAAGCGGCCGGACGAGGATTGGTACTCGCTGTCCGTTCTTGAAAATTGACGCCTTTAGGCCCTCAGTCTCGATCTGCAGCCGGTCATCGAGCCGACCTGTGGTTTCGATTTGGTCAGGCTCGATTTCGAAAACGCCGCCGCGCAGCCTGCGCCCCTCAAGAGCGTCGGGCGCGTTGCGCAGGGTCTGCAGTGGCAGTCCCAGTTTAGGCTTTCTTGCCATTGCGTCCCCACGTGTTCTGGATGATCGCCGCGATCTCGTCGTTGACGGCGTTCATGGATTCGATTGCACGATCGAAAGTCTGACGCGTGAAGTCCTTCTTGTCGGCCTCGTAGAGCGTCTGCTTCGTCAGCCCTGCATCAGAGATCGCAGTCGACTCAACCATGTGGTTGGTCAGGACTGACCTGCCGAACAGACCCCGGATGAAAGCAATGACCTCGGTCTGCGGGGCATCACCCACCTTGTAGCGGGTCGGCAGAAAGCGCAGCCAGTCGAAGCGAAGGTTTGCGCCAGCATCCCGGATGACGCCAAGCAGATCAGCGGTCATTCGCAGAAACTGCGACATGGACATCAGATCGAGCATTTGCGGGTGAACGGTAACAAGCACCCCTGAAGATGCTGAGAGGGCGGACATGGTTAAAAAACCAAGCTGCGGCGGACAGTCGATGACGACGACGTCATAGTCCGCTTCGACACTGTCGAGCGCGTCGCGCACACGGGCGAAGAATGCGCGGGCGCCGCCACGCTGAATGGCTGCCGGCGTCTCATGTTCGAATTCCATGAGCTCGAGGTTCCCGGGAATCAGGTCAAGACCACGGATGTAGGTCTTGCGGATCACGTCCGAGATCGGGACCGGTTCATCGTAGCGAACTGCATCATACAGCGTACCACCCTCCATCAGGTCCAGCTCAGGCTGGATGCCATGCAGGGCGGAAAGGGATGCCTGGGGATCCAGATCGATTGCAAGGACACGATATCCCTTGAGAGCCAAGCGCTGTGCAAGGTGAGCGGATGTTGTCGTTTTCCCGGACCCGCCTTTGAAGTTCACAACAGAAACAATCTGAAGCTCGTCACCGGCACGACGCCCCGGAACGTAGGTTCCAGGCTTCTTCGCGTTTGCCTCAAGGGCGTGGCGAATCTCCCAGATATCATCGAGGGTATATCGCCGGTGGCTGCCCGCGGTGGTTTCGACGTCAGCGATCTTTCCTTCTCGATGAAGCTTGCGAAGGTAGGTATGATCGACGCCAAGCAACTCGGCCGCCTCGCCGCTGGTCAGGCTGCGCATGACTTTTTTGGCGTCGGGAGGGAAGTGGGCAGCACGTTGCGCATGAAGATTGGACGCAAGAAGCTCTGCGTAGTGCCCGATGGCAATGTCCAGGTCCTGCTCGGCTTCGCTCATCTCTGCCTCGATTCGTGGGCGCGTTTTTTATGTGATCGCGCGTTATTTATCGAGACTATTGCCCGAGCTATCAGATTCGTGCAAGCTCTTTCTAGATTTGGTGTCATTCGCTGCGTCATGTACAAGAGTGGCTCGGGTTCGGGGCAGGCTTGTCTTCGGAACCTTTCGGATATACATTACAAGGCGTATATCCGCATGGGAGGTCAAGATGCAGGTCGCAAAATGGGGTAACTCGCTGGCCGTCCGTTTGCCCGCAGAGCTCGTCCGAGAGCTTGGTCTCAAGGAGGGTGATCAGATCGACCTGGTCAAGGACGACGGACGGGTCAGAGTCCGTCGCCTTGCTCGTGCGGATGAGGTGCTGACCGGCCTGCGCCGCTTCCGGGGCAAGTTGTCCGCAGCAGAACGTCTGAGCCGCGACGAAGCGCATGAGCGCTGAGTTCGCGGACACGAATGTCGTTCTTTACCTGCTCGACGACGGCCCGAAGGCCGATCGCGCCGAGGTCATCCTGGGGCAGGGGCCCCGGATCAGCGTTCAGGTTCTAAACGAGTCACTGGTGAACTGCCGCCGCAAAGCTGGCCTCAGTTGGGAGGAAGCAGCGGCCTTTCTCGAAGGCGTGCGCGCCTTGTGTCCCGTCGAGGATCTCACCGTGCAGACCCATGACGTCGGCCGCGCTTTGGCGGAACGCTACGGCTTCTCGATCTACGACGCGATGATCGTGGCCAGCGCTTTGGTTGCGGGGTGTACCACGCTGTGGAGCGAGGACATGCAAGATGGCCTGCTGGTGGAAGGCCAGCTTCGCATCGTCAACCCCTTTGCATGAGCGGACAGCTACTGAGTCTGGTGCTTGCCTTAGCCTTGTAATCCTTCCATGTCGTGCATGATTTGCGGGGTTTCTGGGCTACTCAAGCAGCCCCAGCCTCTCAGCCCGCTCCAGTAGCATTTTCACCGAAGAAGGCTGCCATCTCGTGCGGCCACGTGGTGTGCGTTCGCGCATCGCTTCCAGCCGGGTGCAGATCGCCTGGAGCGTGATGTCGGGGTCCGCGCCCTTGATGCCGGCGACGATGGCGGGCAGGCGATCGTCCGTTTCGCGGCGCCCGGCGCGGGCCAGCACCTCGGTAGGCAGGAAGCCGTCGCGGACATAGGCCTTCACGGCGCGTAGAAGGCGGCTTTGGTTCCAGCGACGCGCCTCGGGCAAGGGGCCGTTGATGATGCGCACCACGTCTTCCCAGGCCAAGTCGGGGCGCAACCGGCGCACATGAGGCACCCAGTCTTGTGCCGTCTCGTTCAGGCGCTCCATGTAGCCGTCCTGTCGCGCCAGTCGAACTTTGCGCAGCGCTGCCGGGTCACGTGCGCGCAAGCCCGGGTTGCCGCCGATCCGGCCCTTCGTCCGGGCACTTGCCAAGCCTGCCTTGGTGCGTTCCCGGATCAGGGCGCGCTCGAACTCGGCCGCAGCGCCCAGGACCTGCAGCGTGAACTTGCCCTGCGGGGATCCGGTGTCGATGGGGTCCTGGATCGAGCGGAAGAAAGCACCCTTGGCCTCCAGCCGCTCGATCACTTCCAGCAGATGCGATAATGACCGGGCAAGACGGTCAATACGCACCACCACCAGCGTATCGCCCTTGCCGATCCGCTCCAGGACGCGCGCCAGCACAGGCCGCGCGCGATTTCCGCCTGAGGCCTGTTCTTCATGGATCTCAGCGCAACCCGCGGATTTCAGGGCCTGCGACTGGGGCAGGGGGGTTTGATCCTCTGTTGAAACGCGCGCGTAGCCTATCAGGGGCATCAAATCCTGCCTTTTGCAGTTTCGGATACGATTAATAAACGACCGTTTATAAACGAATGCAAGGGCGCTCTCGGTGGCGCTTTTCAGCAGAATGCCCTTTGTTTCGATACGCTGAGCGCGATCAGAGAGTTCTCGCAGGCCATCGCGCGCGCGTGCTATGTAAGGTATAAAGACGCGCTCTGAGAAAACCCTTGGGTAAAGTGCAAATTAGCTATATTTTGCGCATATGAAGCCTAGAACCCCTTCTGTGTATGATGAGTCCGACGCCTTCGTAATCGATGCGGAGGAGGTCGAACAGGCGTCCGAGGACGACCTGTGGTTCCTACCCGGTCCGATGGAAGACGAGCCGGACTATTTGACGCCGGGACCACGGGCCGTACCGCGTGAAACCGAGGTCCTCGACGATTGGCGGAAGGCAGAGGGGGGTCAGGCCGCGCGTCTTGCCCGTGTGGCCGGCCGCATCGGCGCGCTGGACGACCGGTTGAAGCGCGGACCGGAAGGATGGCGGCATCGGCTGGCGCTGATGGAGGCCGCAGATCTGAGTTGGCAGGGCGGTGACCGCATCAGCCAGGATCGGCTGGCGCTCTGGATTTCGCTGCGCCTGTCCGGCGTCCAGGACGACATGGCGGCGCTGGCGCGGGTCGGATGGGCGGTTCGGCGGCTGACGGGTGGACCGGGACCGGAGCAGGACCTTTCCGCCTTTCTCGACCGTCGCGACCCCGAGAACCTCAGTGATGAGACCGAGCCGTTCGTGGATCGTGCGAGCGGTTGGCTTGATCTGATGGGGCAAGCCGCAGAACTGCACACGATCACCCGCGCCGCGATGGGCTTTCACCTCTGGCGCCTCGCCGGGCTGGGGCAGCTGGGCTGTCGGATGGAAGCGGCGGTCGCGGCTGCGCGGATCGCTGCCAGCGAGGGGAGAGGAGCAGTCTTCGCGCCTCTGGCCATGGGCGGGGCAGGGGGGTTACGAGCCGGTGGTTCATCGTTCGAACGTCTGGCGCGCTGGCTCGACGGGATCGAGACGGCGTGCTTGACCGCGATGCGGCAGCTTGACGATATCGAGGCATGGTCGGCGCGGGCGGAAGCCGAAATGACACCGCTTTCGGGCAGGACGCCCCCGGGCTTGCGCGCGGTGCTGGCCGAATGGCCGCTCGTCTCTGCGCCGATGGCCGAGGCCTTGACTGGCGCGAGCCGCGCCGCCGTCCAGCGCAACCTTGCATGGATGCAAGCGCGGGGTCTGATCCGCGAGGTGACAGGACAGGGGCGGTTCAGGATGTGGAAGGCGACAAACTGAAGATCGCAGTGACCTACTGAATGACCATCTGGTCAGTCGTTTCGCTACTCGGGCAGATCCCCGTCTGCGAACAGGTTCGGGAAAAGGCGTTCCCGGTAGTCGAGAGGGAATGCCAGTCGCACGGGCGTTTTCGGCGAGGCGGATGACAGGTAGCCGGCTGAGGTCAGCTTGCTCAGCGTGTTGCGCGCCGTGCGCTCGGACGTCTTGAGCACGATCTGTGCCTCGCCGCGTTCCAGCGTGCCATAGCGAAGGACCGCCGAAATGAGGTCGGGCGCACGCTTGTCATCGATCGTGTCGAGGGCGAGACGCCGATAGCGCTTTTCCAGACCCGGAAGGTCAAAAAGCTTGGCCGAGAAGGTGATCTGATCCAGCGTCACCTTGAGGAACCATTCGCAATGGGTCTTGAGAGCGGCCTCGGACAGATTGCCTCGACCATCACGATCCCCGCGACGGGGGGTATCGGCCATGTCCATCATGCGCTTGTATTCGTCCCGGTCCGCCAGCCCACGTGCCAATCCGCGCGAGACAGACCAAAGTCCCTGACCTCCGATGCCGGCCTCAAGCGCCATTGCATGGGACATCAGGCGGCTGACCCGCCCGTTTCCGTCGGGAAACGGATGGATGTAGTTGAGCCGATGGTGCGCCGAGGCGATCGCGATGATCCGCCCGCTCGCCGAGCGAGCTGCGATCTGAAACCGCTTGTCGAAATGGTCCATGAAAGCCGCGACCCGACCGGAGGAGGGGGGCAGATGGCGTCCGACAGCGACTTCGCTGTCACCCTCCTGCCGCATGCGGCCCGGAATGATCGGCTCGGTCGTGCCATCCGGGTGTTCGATGCGCCGGAACTCGTCGGGCATCTCTTCGTAGAAGGTCTTGTGCACCCAGGTGAGGAACGCGACGGACGTGGGCCGTGGCAAGTTGCCTTCCCGATGCATCTTGTCGATCGAGCGCTGTACGATGACATGGGCGCGGGCTTCGAGTGCGAGGGGCCGGGTCTCGGCATCCAACTCGGCCCCGGCGAGGGCGCGTTCGATGTCGCGCGGGCGCGTGTTGTGCCCCTCGATCAGGTTCGAGTAGTAGCAGTTCATCACCCTGACCAGGTCGGCCAATTCGGCCGCGCTGTTCGGGTGGAGACCCTGACCGAGGTTTGCTGCCTCGCGCTGGATATCAACCGACAGGTCCGCCAGGCTGGCGGGGATGTGCTCCTCGAAGAAGCATGGCTCGATCCTGCCGGGTGTTTCTAACATTCTTTGCCGATCTTGACTGTACAGATTTTCGAGCAACTGTTAGCATTATACGTCATGAATTTCAAGCTTTTGCCGATGTGCATTGCCGATCATGGATGCCGATGTCTAAGTGTGACGCATTCGGGTTCTGTCGCAAATATTACGGGCATTCGTGTAGCCCGGTATGATGCGGCGCTGTATGAGGTGACTTGACAGAGATG
>NZ_JACBXS010000069.1 GCF_013415485.1 Rhabdonatronobacter sediminivivens
GCCCACATCCGTCGCCTCACCCGCCTCATCGCAAGAACCTGAAATCATTCAGACCATTATGAATCGGACTCTTAGAGTTTCCGGGCTCCTCCTCCCTCGCAGCGGGCACCTTCGGCCCGCTGCTCCACACCGACGAAAGGACTTGCACCATGCCCGCTCTCATTGCCTGGCTGCTTGGCGCGCCGCTGACGATTGTCATTCTGATCGCTCTGCTGATGTAGCAACGTAGCTTGATCCATGTTGATCAACGCGCAGCCGGGGGCATCGAACGATCCAATCGTTCGATGCCCCCTTCACTTTGGCAGGGTGCCCGGACAGGCGGTGATGGCGGGCCTCCGTCCATCCATGCCCGGCGGCGTTGATCGCCGAGACATGCCAGAGGCCGGCCAGCACGGCATCTCGGAAAACAGCTTGGCAGCGCAAGACGCCGGCGGCACTCTCGGCACCGTCACGGGTGCGCGGCGTGTCATCCCCGCACCCACTGCGCGCGCGTCAGCGTGCGCCCGGCCCAACCCCAAGACGCGCGGCTTTGCCGCGCTGCGCGGGGGCGGGAGTGCCCCGTTTTCGGTATCTAGCTGGCTGCTGAAAAAGTCGCCCGCCTCCAAATGTTCAGGCAAGGGACCGGGAAACTGTTCCTCGGCACGCTTTCCACAAGCCCTGTTCCGGGCGACCAGCCCGGGACGCGCCCGACCCTCCCGCGGGAGGGCGCATTGCAACGCTGCAAATAGCTCAGCGCATGGAGGGGGTTGGCTGGCATAAACCGCAGTAAACCCGAGGTCCCAACGCGCCCACCCAGGGTCAGGCGCGACCCTTCGCTCCGGGGTTCGATGCAAGAACAGGAACAGTTTTCCTTACAGGCACTGGCCGATTTTCTTTTTCAGCAGCCTGCTAGACATCAAGAAGCGGTTGCGCGCCCATCCCGGCGCTGTCCGGGCGTCGCGCCCGGCATTCGGCAACTGGTCGCTACCGCGACCGGCAGCAGGGTGAACGTCGTTGCCCCCAGTCCTGTCCAGGCTCCGGCGCGCGGCAGGTCGCGGCGCAACCTGGCGTTTGGTCCGGCCTCGGGTCCGGCAGCAGGCAGCACCAAGAGTTGCACCGCCCCCGTCGCCAGCCAGGCCAGCGCGCCGAAGCCCAACGCATTGGCCAGCATCCGCCACAGCGTCACCGCCATGGACACCAGCGGCAGCGCGGGCAGCGGCGGGACGAAACGGTGGCGGCCCGCGCCCTCCTGCGCGTGGCGGTATCGTGTCACGAAGCGGCCGACCTACGCCCCCCCGACGCCAGCGTTTGTCCGTTGATCGCCCGGGGCCGAAGCCGGTTCCTGACGTCCAGGGGACGCGCACGCCCCACGCGACGCGCCCTCTGCCCTACCCCTGCATGCGCTTGCCCTGCTGGTGCCTGGCGCGGAACTGCTGGCGTTGCTTCTGCCGGACGAACGATCGGCGGGCGACTGTCGTGGCAGGGCGTCGCCCGGGATCTCTCGGAGGGCATGTTGGCCGATGAAGGTCGCGCCAATCCTGGTGACTATCGTCGACGGGCCACCACCAGGGTCGAGGCCCGCTTGATCGGGCCCGGAACCACGGCGCATTCGAGGCGTTTGATATCCAAATCGGCGCCACATGTGACGTATGGTGCTGCCCACAAAGGAAAGGACACCTCCATGCGCCCGCTTCTGCTTTGGTTGATCGGCATCCCCTTGCCCCTTGTCATCCTGATCTGGATCTTCTTCTTGTAAGATGACGGCGCGCTCAGGAGCCGCAGGTTCTTGGGCGGCGCGCACCAAGGGAATCGAGCAGCGCCATGACATGCGTGGTTGTGAAGGGCCAGTCCAGGAAGGCCCATTCCTGGGCTTCGCGCATATCCGCAGCCTCATTGCCCATCAGGACGACCCGAACCTGCAAGTCCCGCAACACTCGATTGAGGAGGCTCTCCGAAAAATCCGATGCCCTTTGATGGACAAAGGCAAGACCGGTCGCAGCGCCTTCGTCGTTTCCGAGCCATGACAGGGCCTCTGCTTCGTCCCCGACAACCACCGGCGTCAGCCCATACTCCTGCGCGGTCAGGGCCAGATCATGGCCGATGAGCGGGATCGGTTCGACAATCAGACAATAGCGCGGCATGGCAGCAAACTCCGGACAGAATCGGGCCACATGGGCCATCGCCACCCTGCCTGCGCGCCGAATCGACTGCATTAACCTGCGACATAGCCATCGAATTCCCTTGCGGAAGCGTTGCGGAGGCCAGGCGCAAGACAGGATCGCGCTCGCCCGGATAAGCCGCGCCATGCATCGCTGCCACCGACAAGGGCCTTGGCGACGCGTCATGGTCACAGTTCTTGAAACCGATCAATACCAAGCAGCACTCTGCAGGGGACCGGTATTGCCTGTCTTGGAGGAAACGCGCTGCGATTTACACCTGCCCGGGCTGGGTGATGGGGCGGCGGCTTTTGCACGTCCGGTGCTCGATCGCCTGACCCTGAGACCCTACCGTGACGTTGCATTCCGCCGAAGGTACCCGAGGCTTACGGGTATCGCTGTGCGATGTCGGCCCTGATGCTGCGTAATGGTGGCGGGCGACAGGAGGTGCAAACGGCGTATATCCGCCCCGAAGGCAACCGCAGCAGCAGCGCAGTGCACGACGGCCTCGTGCTGCCAGGAACCTTGTATTGGATGTTCGGCCGGGGCTTGTTCTCTGTCGCCAACGATTGTGAATCGATCCTCGTCGCTCACAATAAAGCGCCGGGAGCGGTCGTGACGAGGCTGCTGGCGCGGGATGGAATGCTGGTTCGCCCTACGAACCCACGAGATGCCCCGCCCCCCGAAAACCTCCGGTGGCACCGTGAGAATGTATTTGGCCGCCCGCTCGATGAACCGCTGTTTCCTCCAAACCGAACCGGCCATCTGCGGCAAGCAAAGCTAGCTAGGCTCCCCAAGTTCGACGGCAAAACCGCTAAGTGATTGATTCTGTTATAGCGGGATGGGCCATTTTGTGACTACGCGGGCGCTGTCAGGCGGGGCGGGCGCTGTCAGGCGGGTTTGGGCAGGCTCAG
The DNA here is from genome assembly GCF_013415485.1 of Rhabdonatronobacter sediminivivens. GTDB lineage: Bacteria > Pseudomonadota > Alphaproteobacteria > Rhodobacterales > Rhodobacteraceae > Rhabdonatronobacter > Rhabdonatronobacter sediminivivens. Next base: position 3,050 of record NZ_JACBXS010000069.1, read on the forward strand.
GGTGTCGAAGAGATCCAGTTGATCGGGGATTGTGGTGGACAGGCCGCCCACCGCGCGTTCACCGATCCTTGCTTTATGGCGCTGGATGCGTGCGAGGAGATCGAGCGCGGTGCGGGGCTGGCGGCATGGCCCTTTGCCTTCGCAACCGATTTGCCGCAGGTCAGACACGGTTTGATGACAGGGTCGTGTCCGCGAACCGCGCCCGTGTGCGGTTGGCGAACCACACCAGCGACAGCATCACCGGCACCTCCACCAGCACGCCGACCACGGTGACCAGCGCCGCGACCGAGCTCAGGCCGAAAAGCCCGATGGCCACGGCGACCGCCAGTTCGAAATGGTTCGATGTCCCGATCAGCGCGCATGGTGCTGCCACGTTATGCGGCACGCCCCAGCGCCAGGCGGCGGCATAGGCCAGCGCAAAGATGCCATAGGACTGGATCAGGATCGGCACGGCGATCATGGCGATCAAGAGCGGGCGCTCGATGATCACATCGCCCTGGAAGCCGAAGAGCAGCACCACCGTGCCCAACAGCCCCAGAACCGAGAACGGCTTGAGCCGCGCCGTGAATCCCGTGACCGTGGCCTCGGCCTGCGCCGCATCGCGCGCGCGGCGGGTGAGGACCAGCCGCGTCAGCACCCCCGCCACCAGCGGCACCACCACGAACAGCACCACCGACAAGAGCAGCGTGTCCCAGGGCACGGTCAGTTCCGTCAGCCCCAGCAGCAGCGCGACAAGGGGCGCATAGAGCACCACCATCACCACATTGTTCACCGACACCTGCGCCAGCGTGTAGTTTGGATCGCCGCGGGTCAGTTGCGACCAGACGAACACCATCGCCGTGCAGGGCGCCGCGCCCAGCAGGATCAGCCCGGCGATGTATTCGCCCGCCGTGCCAGGCTCGATGAAGGGGGCAAAGACGAACTCGAAAAAGATGATCCCCAGCACCGCCATGGTGAAGGGCTTGATCGCCCAGTTCACCGCCAGCGTGATGATCAAGCCCTTGGGGCGTTCATGCACCCGCGCCAAAGCGGCGAAGTTCACCGCCACCATCATCGGGTAGATCATCACCCAAATCAGCACCGCGATCACCAGGTTGATCTGCCCGACCTCCCACCCGGCAAGCATGGCGAACAGATCGGGGAACAGCGCACCAAGCGCCAGCCCGGCGAGGATGCTCAGCCCCACCCAGACCGAGAGATAGCGTTCGAATGTGGACATGTGCGGGCTTTCAGGTCTTGTCAGGGGTGACACAGCAGGCGGGGTCACTTGACGCCGCCTCTAGCGCGCCGATCAGCGCCGCCAGCGGGGCCAGCGCACCGGGGGCGAGCGCATAGCAGACCCGCGGCGGGTCGATCTGCCCCTCGATCACGCCAGCCGCCTTCAGAATGCGCAGGTGTTCGGAAACGGTCGACTGCGCCAGCCCCACCGCCTGCACGATATCGCCCCCGATGCAGCCCGGCGTGCGCGCAAGCAGCGCCAGTATCCGCAACCGCGCGGGATGGGCGAGCGCCTTGGCCAGCGCCGCAAGCCGCGCGTCATCGGGCTTTTCTGCAAGGGTCGGCTCCGAGAGCATAGATACTACTTCGTTGATCGACGATATGCGTTTGATAGTCCGATCCTCGGGGAAGCACAACCCATCGCGCGGTTTGCTGTCGTTGTGTCCCTGCTTCCGACGGGCGCGCGATAACGACCGGCGAAGCCGCCCGAAGCATTTTGCACGCGACGCGGCCCGCCCCAAGACCCGAACCCGGACCAGCTCCCGGGAGCAAGGATGTCACGCGACCTTCACGAAATCGTAACCGCCGGGTCATGCGGCGTCGTTACGGAACCCGTGTTCGACGACCCGCGATGGCGACTCACTCTGCCGCCGCCGCTTCTGTTCAAACCGGAGAGCATCCATGCAGACTTCCCGCAGCTTCCTCACGACCGTAGCCGTCGCCGCGCTGGTGGCCCCCGCCGCGCTCGCCAGCCAGCTTGACGATCGTTTCACCGACACCACCGGCGACCTGCTGGCGGATTCGCCCACCGATCCGTCCGAGATGATCGACCCCGCGACCCTTATCTTCACCTACGCCCCGGTTGAAGACCCGGCCCAATACGCCGCCATCTGGGACGAGTTCATCGAGCACCTGTCCGAGGTGACCGGCCGCGAGGTGCGGTATTTCAGCGTCAACTCCTACGCTGCCATGGTCGAAGCCATGCGCGCCGGACGGCTCCACGTGGGCGGCTTCGCCACCGGCTCGGTGCCGCTGGGTGTGAACTGCGCGGGCCTGCACCCTTACGTCACCATGAGCGACGAGGGCGTGATCCGCGGCTACGAGATGGAAATCATCACCCATGTCGACAGCGACATCATGTCGATGGACGATATTCACGGGCGTCAGATGGCCTTTGTGAACCCGGCCTCGAACTCGGGCTTCCGCGCGCCTTCGGCGCTGCTGGCCTCGGAATTCGGGATCGACGTGGAAACCGACCTGCAGACCGCGTTCTCGGGCGGGCATGACGCCTCGATCCTGGGTGTCGCCAACCGCGATTATGACCTCGCCGCCATCGCCAACTCGGTCGTGGGCCGCATGGCCGACCGCGGTGTGGTGGATCTGGACGATTTCCGGGTGCTGTATCGGTCGGAAACCTTTCCCACCACCGCTTACGGCGCCGTCTACAACCTGACCCCGGAACTGCGGGACTCGATCAAGGAAGCCTTCCTGACCTTCGAATGGGGCGGCGCGCTGGCCGAGGAGTTCGGCGACGCCGACGGCTTCATCGAGATCGACTACCAGGAGCACTGGGACATCATCCGCCGCATCGCCGCACAAGCGGGCGATACGCTCGAGTGCAGCTGACCCGCTGGCCACATCGACCGCCCGGCGACCACTCGGTCGCCGGGCCATTTCTTTTGTCCGGAGCTTCCCCATGCTGGAAATCGATTCCCTGACCATGCGCTACCCCACAGGCGATCTGGCGCTGGACTCCGTGAGCCTGTCGGTCGAACGCGGGCAGGTCATCGCCCTGATCGGCCCCTCGGGCGCGGGCAAGTCCACGCTGATCCGCTGCGTCAACCGGCTGGTGGAGCCGACCTTTGGCAGCATCCGCCTAAACGGGCAGGACATTGTGGCCATGGGACGGACCGATCTGCGCCGGGCGCGGCGCAAGATGGGCATGATCTTTCAGGAATACGCGCTGGTCGAACGGCTGAGCGTGATGGAAAACGTGCTGTCGGGGCAGCTGGGCAACGTGGGCTTCTGGCGCAGCTACCTGCGCCGCTACCCGCAACCCGCGGTGGACGAGGCCTTCCGCCTGCTCGGCCGCGTGGGCCTTGACCACATGGTGGACAAGCGCGCGGACGCGCTGTCAGGCGGGCAGCGCCAGCGGGTGGGGATCGCCCGCGCGCTGATCCAGAACCCCGAGATCCTGCTGGTGGACGAGCCGACCGCCAGCCTCGACCCCAAGACCTCGCGCCAAATTATGCGGCTGATCATCGAGCTGTGCCGCGAGCGCGGTCTGGGCGCGATCATCAACATCCATGACGTGCCGCTGGCGATGATGTTCGTCGAGCGCATCGTCGGGCTGCGTGCGGGGGTGATCGTCTATGACGGCCCGCCCAAGGGGCTGACCGACGACCGCCTGACCGAGATCTACGGCGAGGAAGACTGGTCCGGCACCCGCGGCGACGGCGACGAAGATGAGGGCGACAAGCCTGCGCACCAGAAGGTCGCCGCCGCCGTGGACATCCCCGAACTGAAGAAGGTCGCGCAGCGATGACCACGCTTGCCGACACCCCCGCCGCGCCGCGGCGCTGGAAGAGACCGCCCTTCATCGCCAACGCGCCCCTGCGCTATGCGATCTATGCGGGCGCGCTGATCTATCTGGTGGTGGCCATCGGGTCGGTCGAGGTGAACTGGTCGCGCGCCATTGCGGGGATGGAGCGCGGACAGGCCTTCATCTCGGCCTTCCTCGCCCCCGATTTCACCACCCGCTGGACCGATATCCGTCAGGGCCTGCTGGAGAGCCTGACGATGACGGTGATCTCGACCGTCTTCGGGATCCTCCTGTCAATTCCCATCGCGCTGGGGGCGGCGCGCAACATCGCGCCCTGGCCGATCTACTACGTCTGCCGCTCGATCATCGCCGTCAGCCGGGCGTTTCAGGAGGTGGTGATCGCCATCGTCTTCGTGGCGATGTTCGGCTTCGGCCCCTTCGCAGGCGCCATGACGCTGGCCTTCGCCACCATCGGCTTTCTGGGCAAGCTGCTGGCCGAGGATATCGAGGATATCGACCGCGGCCAGGTCGAGGCGATCCGCGCCACAGGCGCCAGCTGGCCCCAGCAGATGAACTACGCCATCCAGCCGCAGGTCGCGCCGCGCTTCATCGGGCTGTGCCTGTACCGGCTGGACATCAATTTCCGCGAATCGGCGGTGATCGGCATCGTCGGTGCCGGCGGCATCGGCGCGACGCTGAACACGGCGCTGTCGCGCTACGACTATGACAGCGCGGCGGCGATCCTGCTGTGCATCATCGCGGTGGTGTTCATCGCCGAATACAGCTCCGGCTTCATCCGCAGAAGGTTCCTCTGATGCCCGTTCTCGAGAGTGATGGCCGCAAGGTCTGGCAGCGCCGCGACCGTGCCGAACAGTTCCGCATCTGGCTGACATGGCTGGGCGGCGGCGTGCTGTTCATGGTCTGCTGGCAGTTCATCAGCGCGCAGACCATCTGGATCTTCGTGCTGGACGCCCCGCAGCAGGCCTGGGACATGGCCCGGCGCATGTCCAACCCGCCGCTGAGCTATTTCGACCGGATCTGGGCGCCGATGTGGGACACCATCAACATCGCCACGCTCGGCACGCTTATCGGGGTGGCGCTGGCCACGCCACTGGCGTTTCTGGCCGCGTCCAACACCACGCCCAGCGTCTACCTCATCCGCCCCATCGCGCTGGCGATCATCGTGGCCTCGCGCTCCATTAACTCGTTGATCTGGGCGCTGCTGCTGGTGCTGATCCTTGGCCCCGGGTTGCTGGCGGGGATCATCGCCATCGCACTGCGGTCCATCGGCTTCATCGGCAAGCTGCTCTATGAAGCGATCGAGGAGATCGACACCCGCCAGGTCGAGGCGATCCGCGCCACCGGCGCCGCGCCCGGACAAGTGCTGTCCTATGGGGTCTGGCCGCAGGTGCTGCCGGCGTTCGCAGGGATCAGCGTCTACCGCTGGGACATCAACATCCGCGAGGCGACAATTCTCGGCCTGGTGGGCGCGGGCGGGATCGGCGTGCAGCTTCAGGCCTCGGTCAACATGCTGGCCTGGGGGCAGGTGACGGTGATCTTCATCGCCATTCTTGGCACCGTGGTGGTCAGCGAGTGGGTCTCGGCCAAGGTCCGCCACGCGATCATCTGACTGCGACAATCCGTCATCAAGGCTCTGTTGCACAAATCGCCTGATGGCCGAGCTGCCCCTTTCCCCGGACAGACTTATCCCACGGCCTCTGTTACGG
>NZ_JACBXS010000006.1 GCF_013415485.1 Rhabdonatronobacter sediminivivens
CGCCCGCGCCCCGGCGGCGCCTGCGCTGCCCCCGGGCGCCGGTGCCGGGGGGCCGCCGTTGCCGGGCGGCGGGGGGCTGTCCTGCAGCCTGCGCACCACGTCTTCGGGGCTGGGCAGGTCGGCCACATGGGTCAGGCGGATCACCGCCATTTCCGCCGCCATCATGGCGTTCGGGGATATCTGCACTTCTTCGAGCGCCTTGAGCAGCATCTGCCAACTGCGGCTGAGGATCCGGATCGGCAGCCGTGCGGCCATATCGGCCCCGCGCTGGCGCTCATCAGGGCCGATTGTGGGGTCATCGCTGCCATCGGGCGTGATCTGGATGACGCTCAGCCAATGCGCGATCTCGGCCAGGTCCCGGAGGACTGCCGCCGGGTCGGCGCCATCGGCGTATTGCGCGGCCAGTTCCGCCAGTGCGCCCGCGGCATCGCCGCGCATGATCGCGTCGAACAGGTCCAGCACCCGCCCGCGATCGGCGAGGCCCAGCATGGCGCGCACCTGTTCAGCCTCCACCGCGCCGGCGCCGTGGCTGATCGCCTGATCCAGCAGCGACATGGCATCGCGCACCGAGCCTTCGGCCGCCCGCGTGATCAGCGCCAGCGCGTCGTCGCTGATCTGTCCGCCTTCGGCATCGGCGACGCGGCGCAGATGGGACAGCATCACCTCAGGCTCGATCCGGCGCAGGTCGAATCGCTGGCAGCGCGACAGCACCGTCACCGGCACCTTGCGGATCTCGGTGGTGGCGAAGATGAATTTCACATGCGCGGGCGGCTCTTCCAGCGTCTTCAACAGCGCGTTGAAGGCGTTGTTGGACAGCATGTGCACTTCGTCGATGATATAGATCTTGTAGCGCGCGCTGGCGGCGCGGTAGGCGACCGAGGCGATGATCTCGCGGATATCGTCCACCCCGGTGCGCGAGGCCGCGTCCATCTCCAGCACATCCACATGCCGCCCCTCGCTGATGGCGCGGCAATGTTCGCACCGTCCGCAGGGGTCGGTGGTGGGGCCGCCCTGACCATCGACACCGATGCAATTCAACCCCTTGGCGATGATCCGCGCGGTGGTGGTCTTGCCGGTGCCGCGGATGCCGGTCATCACGAAGGCATGGGCAATCCGGTCAGCGGCAAAGGCGTTCTTCAGGGTGCGGACCATGGCATCCTGACCGATCAGATCGGCAAAGGTTTCGGGCCGGTATTTCCGGGCCAGGACCTGATAGGCCGGTTTGGGGGGTGCCTGTTGCGCTTCGGTCATTGCCTGCCTGCGTGTCGTTCCGGCGCGGAGAGTAGCGCGCTTCGTGACGCTTGGCCACCGCTTCGCGCCGGGGATCGGTATGGGCAAGCAGCGCCGGGGCCGGTCAATGGGCGGTCCCCGGGGCGGGGCCGGGGGCGATCAGTGCGCGCGCGCGCGCCAGCCCGGCAAGGGTCATTTCGGTGTCATCACAGGTGCTGGTCGGCACCGCCAGATCGGCCAGCGCCCGGGCGTACTGCTCCGCCAGGCTTGGCGCGCCCAGCACGGCCACCCGCTGGCCCAGCCAATAGGGTTTCGCCGCGGCCAGTTCCGCCCCGATCAGCAGCCCGGAGAGCCGCGCCCGCCCTCCGGCGGGGGGCTGGCCCTGGATCAGCGCCTCTGCATGAAGTGTGAACAGGCGCGCGGCCAGACGCTCGGGCCGTTCCATCCCGGCGCGGACCCCGTCCACGAAGGCCGCATCTTCCCAGCCTGAAACAGAATCGCGCAGGATCGAATGCCCTTCCAGCAGTGCTGTCAGAGCGCCGGTGAGAAAGGTCTGGAAGCTGACCACCTCGCCCGCGCTCAGATGCACCCAGCGGCTCTGGGCGCCGGGCAGGCAGAGCACCCCGTCCCAGCCCGGATTGCGCGCCAGAAAGCCCGCGATCCGGGTTTCAGCGCCCAGCATCGCATCGGTGGGCTGCGCCTGCGACAGCCCGGGGACCAGATGCAGGGACAGGCGCAGGTCGCGCAGCGGGGCAGGGCGCAGCGTATCGCCCAAAGGGGTGCAGGGCACGGGGCGGAAACCGGCGGCGCCCCGGGCAGGGGCCAGACCGCAGGCCACCACCGGGAGGGTTCGGTCGCCGGGCAACCGCGTGCCCAGTGCCTCGATCACCGCCTGTCCCAGCGTGCTGGCGGTGGCGGCTGGCGTGGCCCCGCCAAGGGTGGTTTCCGCGGCATGCACCGGCGTGGGTCCGGCCATCGCCCAGATGCGCAACCGGGCCTCATCGATCTCTGCGCCGATCCAGTCGGGCTTGTTCATTCGGGGCGACTCCACATGCTGCGTGTTTCCGGTGACGGGGGCCTCTATGCCACGCTGCGCCGTCCGGGTCATCATCGGTCTGCGCCGCCGCGCCGTAACCGTCAGCGCCGGGTCAGCGCCATGTCAGCGGCAGGTTGAACCCATGGGTGCCGCGGATGCCCGACGGCGCGCGGGGCAGGCGGGCCCTTTGCACGGCCTGCATGGCCGCCCGGTCCAGTGCGGCATTGCCCGAGCCCGAAACCACCCGTGCCCCCACCAGACGCCCGTCGCTGGACACCTGCAACTGCACCTGCACGGTCCCCCGGGCCGAGGTTCCCGGACCGCGCTGCTGACGCTGGATCGCCGCGCGGATGCTGCCGCCCCATTGCGCCAGCAGCGTTGCGTCATTGTCGCTGCCGCTGCGCGTTTCGGCCCGGCCCTGGCCGCCCTGGCCCTGGTCAGCCCCCTGCGCGCGGCTGGAGGGGGCGCTGGGCGCAGGGCTGGGGGTGGGGCTGGGGGCCACGGGTTGCGCGGGGCTGGCCTGCGCAGGTGGTTGCGGGCGCTGTTGGGGGGCGCTGCGTTCGGGCCGGGGGCGCGGGCGGGTCTGTGGAAGCTCCTCAGGGGTGGCGTAGAGCTGCGGTGTCTGCGTTTCTGCCGGCGGGGGGGGTGCATGGTCCCGGGGCGCCTGCATGGCCTGCGGCAGCGCGGGCAAGGCCGCCGGGGCGCTTTCGGTGGGGCGGGGCATGTCGGGCGGGGGTGCGGCCTGGGGCGGGGCCATCGGGGCCGGGGGCGCGGGGGGCTGGACCAGCGGCTCTTCCCACTGGCGGACCAGCGCGGCAAGCTGCGGATCGGCTCCGGTCAGGGGGATGGACACCGCGCCGCCCTCGGTGCTGCCGCCTGCGCCCCCGGCATCCTGCCCGCTTTCGGGCTGGGCCAGCGAGAACATCGCCAGATGGGCCACCAGCGCAACCGAGGTGAAGCCCAGAAACTCCATCCCCGCCTTCATGGCGTCGTCGCCCCCGGGCGCACGACAAGGGTGACATCCGACATGCCAGCAGCGCCCAGATCCCGCAGCGCCCGGGCCAGATCTGCCGCCGGAAGTGCGGCATCGGCATGCAGGGTGACAGGGGCGCGCGCCTCGGCCAGAGCGGCCAGTGCCGCATCGCCCCCCGTGCCATCCGCCAGCACCATCCCCTGCGGCCCCAGCCACGCCGCCTGCGTGACGGGGTCCAGCGGGTCCGTGTCCAGTGTCACTACCGGCGGGGTGGTGTCCACCGGGTCCGGCGGGGCGATCTGCGCGGTCATCAGGAAGAAGATCAGCAGCAGGAACACCACATTGATCATGGGCACCACGCTTTCGCGCATCGGGCGGGGCGGGCGAGGGGGGGACAGATCCATCGGCTCAGGGCTCCATCACCACAAGCTGCGCGATCCCGGCGCCCTGCAGCAGCGCGGTCACATCGGCCAGCGCCTGCACATCGGCGCCTTTACGCGGGCGCAGGATGACCGGCGCATCCGGCGCGGGCATCAGCGCTGTCAGGGCATCGGGCAATGCCTGCGCAGGGGTTTCGACCCCGTTGAGCCAGAGCGCGCCTTCGGCGCCGAATTCCACCAGCCGGGGCGGGCCTTCATAGGTGGCGCCCCCGCCTGCGCCGGGGCTGAGCGCGATCCCCGCATCCGCCCCGAATCGCGCAGCCAGCATGAAGAAGACCAGCAGCAGGAACACCACATCGATCATCGGGGTCAGGCTGGGACGGCGCGCGGGGCGCGGGTTGGCCAGTCGGAACATCAGGCCACCCCCCGGGGCGTGGTGAAGACGCGGGTGGCCAGATCCTCCATATCGCCCTGCACCCGGTCGCAGATACTTTCGAACCAGCTCAGCGCCATCGCGGCCGGGATCGCCACCGCCATGCCTGCGGCGGTGGTCAGCAGCGCCTGCCAGATGCCACCGGCCAGGGCTGCGGGGTCGGCGCGGTTGCCCGCGGCCTGCAGCGCCTGAAAAGCCTCGATCATGCCCAGCACCGTGCCCAGAAGGCCGATCAACGGGGCGATGGTGGCGATCAGCTCCAGCGCGCGCAAGCCGCGCCGGGCCTGCATCAGGGCGCGCTTGCCGATGCGCAGGGTTTCCTCGCGCGCGGCGGGCTCGGGCATGGTGCGGTCGGTGCTGGTTTCCATGGCGCGGCGGCTGATGCGCGCGCGCAGCCCGCGCCGGCGCGCCAGTCGGTCCAGCGCTGCAACGCGCGCGCCGCGTTGCCAGTCGGCCACGGCCAGTTCCGCCGGGCGGCGGGACCACGCCCCCAGCCGCGCCAGATCCCAGAACTTCCACAGGATCAGCGCCAGCGTGACTACCGACAGCGCCGCAATCACCCACAGCGCAGGGCCGCCGCGTTCCAGAAAGGGCACAAGCTGCGACAGATCCATGGCTTATCCTCCGCTTGCCGGGCCGATTGTGGCCTGCCAGTCGCGCGCGCCCGCCAGGGTGGCGGTGTAGACCGCGCGGCCCAGCGCCTCGCCCAGGGGCGTGTGCAGCCCGGCGTAATCCTGCGCCCCCGGTGGCGCGGCAATGGCGATGCAGTCGGTGCCGGTCCCGGTGGCATGGCCGCTGCCATCGGGCAGGGGGTGGCGCGCGGTGAGGATGGCGGCGGTGCGCGCTTGGGTCGCGATGCTCAGCGCCTCCAGCAGGCCGGTTTGCGACATTGCCGCGCCCAGCTTGACCGCCAGATTGATGGTGCCGAAGCGGGCGGGTGCCACCTCACGGTCCCAGTCGCGGCCCGAGCGGTCCAACCGATGCCCCACCTGTTCCGAATTCGACAGGCCCACGGTCGCCACGGCCTCGACCGTGATGCCTTCGACGCAGGCGCGGGCAGTGCTGTGCGCGCGCAGATCGCGCGAGGTCAACATGCAGACGACCTCCTGCGTGCCAAGTTGCTGTGCCAGCCAGCGGGGGACATCCAGATCGGCGGGCAGATCGGCATTGCGCACCTGCCGCCACAGGATGCGCCGGGCGGTCTGAAACCCGGGGCGATAGGGCGCCCAGCTCAGCACCTGATGCGGCGCGCCAAGGTCATACGCCAGCCAGGGCGGGTCCAGATGCAGGCTCATGGCACCACCCCCAGCGGCTGGCAGATGGGGCCGTGATCGGTCTGGGCGTAATAGGCGCGGATATGAAAGACGCGGGCCAGCAGGTCTGGGGTCAGCACCTGTTCGGGCGGGCCATCGGCGGCGATCCCGCCGCGCCACAGCACCACCAGCCGGGTGCAGAACCGCGCCGCCAACCCCAGATCATGCATCGAGGCGATGACCGTGCGCCCGTCGCGCGCCTCGGCGGCCAGCGTCTCCATCAGGCCGATCTGATGCGCTGGGTCCAGCCCGGCGGCGGGCTCATCGACCATCAGCAGCGGGGTCGCCTGCGCCAGGGCGCGGGTGATCAGCACGCGGGCCTGCTCCCCGCCCGAAAGCTGGGTGGCGATGCGGCTGCGGAACGCCTGAAGCCCCATGCGGTCGATGGCGCTGTCGATGGCGGCCTGATCGGCAGGGCCGGGGCGCTGGCCGCTGCCCATATGCGGCAGGCGGCCCAGCGCGATCAGGGTGTCCACCGTCACCGGCCAGGCGATCTCGCGCGCTTGCGGCAGCCAGGCGGCGGTGCGCGCCCGCTGCGCCGGCGCCAGCGCCGACAGCGAGGACTGCCCCCGATGCGCCATCAGCCCCAGCGCGCCGCGCATCAGCGTGGTCTTGCCCGCGCCATTGGGGCCCAGCAGGCCCACGAACTCGCCCCCCCGGACCGACAGCGAGATATCGCGCAGCACGTCGCACGGCCCCCGCGCCACGGCAAAATCCTGAAGCTCCAGCCCGCTCATAGCCCCTGCGCCCGTGTCTTGTAGATCAGATGCAGGAACAGCGGCGCCCCCACCAGCGCGGTCAGCACCCCCAGCTTCAGGTCGCGTTCCGGCAGGATCAGCCGCACCGCAATATCGGCCATCAGCACCAGCGCCGCCCCCCCGATGGCCGAGGCCGGCAGCAGCGCCGAGGGCCGCGCCCCCACCAGCGGGCGCAGCACATGCGGCACCACCAGCCCCACAAAGCCGATCGCGCCTGCCACGGCCGTCGCCGCCCCCACCATCGAGGCCACCCCCAGCACCAGCAGCAACCGCAGCCGCGCCAGATGCACCCCCATCGAGGCCGCCGCATCCTCGCCCAGCGTCAGCGCGTCCAGCGCCCGCGCCTGGGTCAACAGCACCAACGCGCCCAGCGCGATGAAGGGCGCGGCCAGCAGCACATGATCCATGGAGCGGTCCACCAATGAGCCCATCATCCAGAACACGATTTCCGAGGCCGCGAACGGGTTGGGCGAGAGGTTCAGCACCAGTGACGTCAGCGCCCCCGCCAGCGCCGACACGGCAATCCCCGCCAGGATCAGCGTGATCGACCCGCCGCGCGCGCCCGCCAGCATCAGGATCAGCAGCACCGCCACCACCGCGCCCGCCAGCGCCGACAGCGGCAGCGCAAACAGATACGCCCCCGCAAAGCCCGTCTGCAACGCCAGCACCGCCCCCAGCGCGGCCGAGCCCGAAACCCCGATCAGCCCCGGCTCGGCCAGCGGGTTGCGCAGATAGCCCTGCATCGCCGCCCCCGCCAGCCCCAGCGCCGCCCCTACCAGCACCGCCAGCAGCGCGCGCGGCAGGCGGATTTCACGCATCACCAGCGTTTCGGCCAGCCTGTCGCCCCGGATCAGCGCCGCGAGCGAGTCCACCGGCGACAGCCCCGCCGGGCCAATCAGCAACGAGGCCGCAAACAGCCCCGCCACCAGCAGCGACAATATGGGCAACAGCAACCGCGTCATGGCGTATCTGCCGCGTCATGCAGATCGACCAGCCGCGCCACCGCCCCCAGCACTGCCGGGGTGCCGCAGATCCATTCGGCATCCGACAGCGCGCCGGCGGCATGGCGGTCGCGCAGAGCCTCCATCGCCGGATGGCGCAACACCTCTTCGGAGCGCGAGGCGCCAGGATACGCCTGCCCCGAGATCACCAGATCCGGCATCAGCATCACCAGCCGCTCCATCGCCAGCGTGCCGCCCCCCGCCAGACCGGCCTCGGCGGCGATGTTGCGAAACCCGGCGGCGGTCAGGATTTCATGGGCCAGCGAATGCTCGCCCGAGGTATAGTTGTTCGCATAATGCAGGGCCGCGCGGGGGGCGGTGCTGCCATGGCGGCGCAACCGCTCCAGGGTGGCGGTAAACTTGGCGGCCTGCGCCTCGGCCTCGGCCTCGCGCCCCAGCAGGGCGCCGACCGCGCGCAGGTTGCCTGGGATGCCCTCCAGCTTGGTGACCACCGGCAGCACCGCAACCTCCACCCCCAACCGCCGCAACAGCCCCACCGTGTAGGCCGAGGTGAACTCCCCCGCCAGCACCAGATCCGGCTGCAGGCGAAACACCTCCTCGGCCTGGCCATGGTTGACCGGGTATCCCAGCGCGGTGTCCAGCATGACCGACACATTCGGATCATGCGAGATATGCGACACCGACAGCAACTGCCCCGGCGCGGCCAGCATCATGGCCAGCTGATCGGTGCACAGGTTGATGGACACCACCCGTTCGGGCGGTGCGGCGGCCACGGCCCCCGCCCACAGGGCGAGGGCTGCGGCCATGGCCCTAGAAACGTGCGGCCAGGCCAACATACACCGCCCGACCGGGGGTCTTGTAGCCCTGGATCTGCTGGTAATCGCGGTCCAGCAGGTTGGTGACCCGCAGCGACAGATCGGTGCTGTCACTGACCGCATAGCGCAGCCCCAGGTCCACCGTGGTAAAGCTGCCCAGCCCCCCGGTGCGCCCGGCCAGAGTGCTGGCCGAGACCGAGCCGCGCAGATCCTCGGTCAGCTGCATGGTTGCCCCCAGCGTCAGGTCATGGCGCGGCACCCGCGCCACCCGCTCACCCGAATTCGGCCCTTCGGTGATCTTTGCCTGGGTGTAGGTGTAGGAAAGCGTGCCTTCGAGTGTGTCGGTCACGGGCAGCATCGCCTCCAGCTCCAGCCCCCGGCTGCGGGTGGCTTCGATCTGGGCATAGCGGTTGGTGGCGAAATCATAGTCGATCCGGTCATCGATCTTCACCTGGAAGGCCGTGGCCGAAAGCCGCCCGCCATTCATCAGCGAGACATCCGCTCCCAGCTCATACGACAGGCTGGTTTCCGGCTCCAGATCCGGATCGCCGAAATTGCTGAACAACTCGAAATTCGAGGGCGCACGGAAGCCGCGCGCGACCTGCCCGCGCAGGGTGGCGCTGTCGGTCGCCTGCCAGGCCAGGCTGACGCGCCCGGTGGTGAACCCGCCAAAGCGCGAATGGTCATCCTGACGCAGCGCCACGGTCACATCCAGATCGTCGCTGGGCCGCGCCACAAGCTGGGCGAAGGCGCCCATGATCCGCGTGCGCGCATCCAGATCGCCAAAGTTTCCGGTCTGGTCGTATTCCTCGCGCTCCCAATCGGCACCGTAGACCAGGGTATAGCCCGGCGCGATCTCGCTCACCCCTTTCCAGTCCAGCCGCGTGCGCTGCCCGGTATAGGTGTTGTCGCTGGGAGAGATGAATTCCTCAGGGTTGGAGACATCCTCGATATAGCGCCGCTCCACATGGTAGCGGGTGACCCCGATCTCCTGCCGCCCGATCTCCAGGTCAAGCTCGGCAAAGGCGCGCGCGCCCCATTGGCGCCAGTCGGCCACCGCGTCCGATTCCGGGTCGGTCGCGGCAAAGCCGAAGCGCTCATTGGTGTCGTATTCGGTCCGTGACCGCTGCACGAAGGCCGTCACCCCCAGCGCAAGCACATCGGTGGCCTGATAGCGGGCCGCCAGGTTCAGCCGCGATTGCCGGTAGCCATCGCGTTCGGCATCCGGGTCATAGACGACGCCCCCAGGCGTGCCCTCATAGGCCGTATGCCCGCCCGTCCGCTGATGCGACAGGCCCAGCGCCAGTTCCAGCCGGTCCATGCGATAGGCCAGCCCATAGTTTGCCCGAAGGGAGCGGTAGCTGCCGCCCTCAAGCTCGATATTCTGCACGAACCCGTCCTCGTCGGCGCGCAGCGTGGTGATATTGACCACCCCGCCCACGGCGGACCCGCCATAGAGCGCCGATTGCGAGCCGCGCAGAACTTCGATCCGGCTGACATTCGACAGCCCGATCTGGCCGATATCGGTCTGCGTTTGCGTGTTCGACGGATCATCCACGCGGATCCCGTCGATGAAGGTGGCGATGTAGCGGGCATCCGCGCCCCGAATGCGCAGACTGGCGGGCGATCCGGTGCCCCCGGCCTGGGTCACACTGACCCCCGGCAGCCGCTGCAGCAACGACGTCATGTCGTTTGCGCCGCTGTCGCGGATATCCTCGCGCGTCAACACGCTGACCGACGCGCCCGAGCGCTGGATCTCGGTTGCCGTCAGATTGGCCGAGAAGGTGATTTCATCGAGGTCGATGACCTGCTGAGCGCTGGCCGAGAAAGCCAAAACGCCTATCAATGCGGTTGAGGCGCAAAGCCCCAGGGGATGTTTCTGCATCTGCAACACCCTTGAAAGACCCATGCGGGCCTTGGAACGTGGAATGTCTGGCGGATGCTCGCGCACCGCAGACGGCGAAGGATGTCACCGCTACGGCCAAACCGTTACCCATGGCGCCGCCCGCGCCCGGATAGGGTGATCACCTCGGCAGGTCTCCTGACTCGCGGGTCTGCGCTTTGCCGGGCCTTCCCATGGTCTTGCACCACAGTGGCATGTGCCGACATCACTCGCCGCTTACAGTTGCGGGGGCAGTCGCGGATTGACGCCCGAAAGGCGCGCACCGTGTTCCCTTTTACCGAAGCGCAAAGCGCCCGGACCGAAGCCTTTCCCGCTTATCCGCCATGACCGGGTTTGACAATCCTTTTCGCCGCCCCATCTCCCCCCGGTCGTGGGTGTGGCGCGAAGACCGCACTGCGCCGATCCGGCATCCGTGCACGCGCCGGCATGGCTCGCGTCTGATGGCCCGCGCCTGCGCTGAAGCGCACCGCATGCAGCCGGAACAACGGCCATGCCCAACGGGATGAGCCGCGCCGACAGGCGGGCGAAGACGGGCGGGAGCCCCCCGCGCACCGCAGCGCAACCTACGGGGTCAGCGTGACAGGCACGCGCGGATGAAATCCCCGGTCTGGCGCAGCGACTCGCGCGCCTCGGGCAGCCAGCCGGGAAAGAACTGCCAGACATGGGGCAGGTTGCCGCGTATGTCGCAATCCACGCGAACACCCTGCGCCCGCAGCCGCTCGGCCATGCGCAGCGTGTCGTCGCGCAGGATCTCGGTCCGTGCCGCCTGCAGGAACACCGGCGGGGCGTCATCGAATTGCCCGAACAGCGGTGAGATGCGCGGGTCCGCCGGATCGGCACCCTGCAGGATCCGCGCGCGCAACCGTTCCAGCCGTTCTGCAGGCAACAAAATCTCGGACCGCGCATTCCCTGTCAGGGAAGCGCCAGACAGCGTCAGATCGGTGAAGGGAGAAAAGGCGAACACCCCCGCCGGCCGTGCGGCTCTCGTGGTGCACAGATGCGACAGAAGCGCCAGCGCCAGCCCCCCGCCCGCAGAATCACCGCCCAGGATGATCTGCTCCGGGGCATGTCCTCGCGCCAGCAAGGCGTGCCAGGCGGCGCAGGCATCCTCGAATGCGGCAGGGAACGGATGCTCCGGCGCCAGCCTGTAGGCGGGCAGGCACAGCGCCACCCCCGCCCGCCGCGCCAGGTAGCGCGCCAGCGGCGCATGGGTGCGCGGGCTGCCGGTGACATAGCCGCCGCCGTGGAAATACAGCACCACGGGCGCCCCCGGCTCGGGGCAGGCTGTCCAAAGCGCGGGCAACGCACCCAGGGCCTCGGCGTGAAACTCCCGCCAGGGCCGCCCGCGCGCGTTCAGCCAGGCCCCGAAGGCAAAGGCCCGGCGCGCGCTGTAACTGTCCCGCTGCCGACGCAGGGACCGCTTGACCCCCAGCCGAAGGAAGACCCGCAGCGCCTTGAGTTGCCAGCTCATCCGCCCCGGCGCCGGGCCTCGATCGCCTCCCAGATACGGGCGGCAACATTGATGCCGTCAAACCGTTCCAACTCCTGAATGCCGGTGGGCGAGGTCACGTTGATCTCGGTCAGCCAGTCGCCGATGATGTCGATCCCCACGAAGACCTGCCCCTTCTCACGCAGAAGCGGACCGATCGCGGCGCAGATCTCACGGTCACGGTCGGTCAGGGTCACCTTTTCGGGGCGCCCGCCGACATGCATGTTGGACCGCGTCTCACCCGCCGCCGGAACGCGGTTGATCGCGCCCACCGGCTCTCCATCCACCAGGATCACCCGCTTGTCGCCTTTTTCGACGGCCGGCAGAAACTTCTGCGCGATCAGCGGCTCGCGGCTCAGACCCGCAAACAGTTCGTGCAGGGACGCCAGGTTGCGATCATTCGGGTCCAGCCGGAACACGCCCGCCCCGCCATTGCCATAGAGCGGCTTCAGGATGATGTCCCCATGTTCGGCCTTGAAGGCGCGCAGCGCGGCCAGATCGCGCGCGATCATGGTCGGTGGTGTCAGTTCCGGAAACTTCAGCACCAGCAGCTTTTCGGGGTAGTTGCGCACCCAGAAAGGGTCATTCACCACCAGTGTCCCCGGGTGGATCATGTCCAGCAAATGCGTAGTGGTGATATAGCCCATGTCAAAGGGCGGGTCCTGGCGCAGCCAGACCACATCCACCGCGCCCAGGTCCTGCGCGCGCGCGGCGCCCAGGGTCACATGATTGCCCCGCTCGCGCCGAACCTCCATCGGTTGGCCCCAGGCGCTTACGCGGCCTTCATTGAACCGCAGGTGATCGGGGGTGTAGTGAAACAGTTCATGTCCGCGGGCCTGCGCTTCCTCGGCAAGCCGGAAGGTGCTGTCGGCGTCGATATCGACACCCCCGATGTGATCCATCTGAAAGGCGATCTTCAAGCTCATGGTCCGCTCCGGCTGCGCAGTGAAGGATCGCCCACGCGACCCGATCCCCTAGATGACGCCCTTCGCGGTCAGATGCAATGATCTGCACGGTATCACCGGGGTGCGCGCGCACCCCGGTGCCGTTCGGGACCGGGCGCCCGGGATGCTGGCCAGATCAGGGGCCAAAGGCGTTTTCGATCAGCTGAATGCGCCCCATGCTGTCCACCAGCGCAACGTCAAACCGTGTTTCGGTGTTCATGGCAGTGGGTTCGCCGGCCAGAAACTCGCCAGCGGCGGCGAAAATACGGTTTGCCTGCCGCTCGGTGATCCGCGCAAGCGCCCGTGAGAAGTCGCGGCTTTTCTTGACTTCGACAAAAACCAGCATGTCCCCGTCGCGCAGGATCAGATCGATCTCGCCGCCCGCGCCGCGCCAGCGGCGCGCGACCAGATCCAGCCCCGCGCGCAGATAGGAGGCAGCAACCCCCTCTTCGGCACATAGCCCCGCATGATACGAAACCGCCCCGCTCATGGCGCGTCCCGTAGGCGCAGCGCGGTCTGATAGACATCGCGCCTTGGCAGGCCCAGCGCCTCGGACACCTGGGCCACGGCGGCCTTGAGCGGTTGCTTTTCCATTGCCTGCATCAATCTCTCCTCAAGAACCTCGGCGCCGGATGTCTGCGTGCGTTGGCGATCTACCAGCACCACGATTTCACCCTTCAGCGTCCGCCCGGACACCGTTTCAGCCAGGGCGCCGAGGGGCATGCGGAGCACTTCTTCGAAGCGTTTGGTCAGTTCCCGGCACAGTGCTGCCTCCCGCTCAGCACCGAAGACTGCCACAAGATCCCCTAACATTTTCTGAATCCGATGCGGGCTTTCGTAGAAGACAAGTGTTGCGGGTATTGTTGCCGCCTCTTTCAGGAATTTCTGCCTTGCGCCTGCCTGTGCTGGGGCGAAGCCCATGAAGCAGAACCGGTCACTGGGCAGCCCCGAGACCACCAGCGCGGCCAGCAGCGCCGAGGGGCCCGGGGCGGCGTGGACGGCGAACCCCTGGGCGAGTGCCTCGCGCACCAGCTGGTAGCCGGGATCGGCGACCATGGGCGTGCCGGCTTCGGCGGCATAGACCACCGATTCGCCGCGCTTGAGTGCTGCAATCAGCCGCGGACGCATCTGCGGGCCGTTGTGATCGTGATACGGCAAAAGCGGGCGCTGGCCGATCGCGATGCCGTGCAGCTCCATCAGGCGGCGCAGGCTGCGGGTGTCCTCGGCGGCCAGGATGTCGGCGCCGGCCAGCAGGTCCAGTGCGCGCAGGGTAATGTCGCGGGCGGCGCCGATGGGGGTGGCGATCAGATGCAGCCCGGGTGGCGCCTTGGGCGTGGGGCTGGCCCGGGACGGCTGCGCGTCTTCGGATCGGTTTGCGGCCATCCGCCTGTCTCCTATTCGCAAGTTTACTTCGGGGGGGCAACTGCGTAGTGTCGCGGGCATTCACGCCTGTTGCAAGCCGGGAGAGTGCCATGGTCAAACCCTTGTTTACGCGAATCGCGGACAGAGTGTCCCGGTTCCTGCCCGTTCTGTCTTCGGCGCGCAGCTTTATCGCCTGTCGGCATGTGGCGCTTCCGGCGGTGGCGCTTTCGGCCAGCATGGCGCTGGCGGCCTGTGATCCGGCCGCCATGCAGCCTGGCGGGACCGCCGACCGGGGAGCGGCCAGCGGCCCGGTGCAGGTGGCGCTTCTGGTGCCGGGCGAGTCCTCGGACTCGGGGCGCAATGCGCTGGCGGCCAATCTGGAGAACGCGGCACGTCTTGCGATTGGTGATCTGCAGGGGGTCGAGATCGATCTGCGGGTCTATCAGACCGCCGGGAATGCCGACCGCGCTGCCTCCGAGGCCGCACGGGCGGTCAATGACGGTGCACAGATCATCCTCGGGCCGGTGTTTTCCGGCTCTGCCGCGGCGGTCGGGCGCACCGTGGCCGAGCGCAATATCAATGTGCTGAGCTTTTCCAACAACACCGAGATCGCGGGCGGCAATGTCTTCGTACTGGGGCATACCTTCGAAAACACCGCCCAGCGCCTGCTGGCCCATGCCGCGGAGCAGGGCAAGGGCCGGGTCATGGTGGTTTCCGAGCGCAACGAGGAGGGCGAGGTCGCCCAGCGCGCGATCCAGCGCGCCGCCGCGCGCACCAATGCCACCATCGCGGCCACCGAAAGCTACTCCTTTTCGCAGCAGGGGGTGGTGGATGCGCTGCCGCGGATCTCCTCGGCGGTGCGGTCCTCGGGGGCGCAGTCGGTCTTCTTTACCGCCAATTCCGCCGGTGCGCTGCCGCTGCTGGCGCAGTTGCTGCCGGAAAACCGGGTGTCGCCCTCGGACTATCAGTTCATGGGGCTGACCCGCTGGGATATCCCGCGTGAAACGCTGGAGTTGAGCGGCCTGCAGGGCGGGTGGTTCGCGCTGCCGGACCCCAGCATGATGCGCCAGTTTGAAACCCGCTACCGGGCACGTTTCGGGGCAGATCCGCATCCGATTGCAGCGCTTGGCTATGACGGCATTGCTGCGGTGGGTGCGCTGGCCCGCAGCCGCGGGTCGGACCGGTTCTCGCGCGCGAACCTGACCCAGGGGTCGGGCTTTGCGGGGGTCAGCGGTATCCTGCGGCTGCGGCCGGACGGCACCAATGAACGCGGGCTGGCCGTTGCCGAAATCCAGAACAACGAGGTTGTCGTCATTGCCCCAGCCCCGCGAAGCTTTGCCGGAACCGGTTTCTGAGCCGCTCCCGCGCGATATCTCGCCTGACGCACCGCAGCCGGGGCCGGTCTTTCCGGCCCCGCCCGCGCAGGAAGACGGCCTGATCCTGCCCCCGGCAGAGTTGGCTGACGTGCCCGCAATGGAGCGCCGCCTGCTGGACGCGCTGCAGGGCAGCCGCGGCACGCGGGAAACCCGCGCCGCGGTCGTTGCGGTCCTGTCCGAGGTGCTGGCCCGCGGCAACGCCGCGCTGGAAGCCGCCCTGCGCGCCCGCCCGCTGGAGGCCCGCGCCTATGTTGCCGCGCAGACCTGGCTGACGGATCTGGTGGTCACCACCGCCCTTCGGGTGGCGCAAAACCACCTGCATCCCAACCCCAATCCTTCGGAGGCGGAGCGCATCGCCGTGCTGGCCGTGGGGGGCTACGGGCGGGCGGAAATGGCGCCGCATTCGGATGTGGACCTGCTGTTCCTGGGGTCGTGGAAGATCACCGGGCGGGTGGAGAACGTCATCGAATCCACGCTCTACATCCTGTGGGATCTGAAGCTGAAGGTCGGCCATTCCAGCCGCACCGTCGCCGACTGCCTGCGCCTGGGCAAGGAAGACTACACCATCCGCACGGCCCTGCTGGAACACCGGTTCCTGTTCGGCAACAAACCCCTGGCAGACAATTTGCATGATGAGCTGTGGTCCGGCCTGTTCGCCCGCACCGAACGGGATTTCATCGAAGCCAAGCTGGCCGAGCGCGCCGAGCGCCACCAGAAGCAGGGCGGCCAGCGCTATGTGCTGGAGCCCAATGTGAAGGAGGGCAAGGGCGGGCTGCGCGACCTGCAGACGCTCTACTGGATCGCCAAATACCTGCACCGGGTCGAACAGGCCGCCGAACTGGTGGAGCTGGGCGTCTTCCGCCCCGAGGAATACAGCGCTTTCCATGACGCCGAGACCTTTCTCTGGGCCACGCGCTGCCATATGCACCACATCACCCGCCGCCCCGTGGAGCAGCTGACCTTCGACCTGCAGCCCGAGGTCGCCGAGCGCATGGGCTTCACCGATCACAGCGGCCGGCGCGCGGTGGAGCATTTCATGCAGGCCTATTTCCGCCACGCCACGCGGGTGGGCGAGGTGACGCGCATCTTCCTGACCGGGCTGGAGGCGCGCCTTGTCAAGCGCGAGCCACTGCTGCGCGGCCTTTTTCGCCGCCGCCGCAAGCTGCGTGACGGCTTTGCCATCGAAAACAACCGCATCACCTTTGCCGAGCCTGACACCGCGCTGGACGATCCCATCGCGCTGCTGCGCATCTTTGACGAGGCCTTGCGCACCGGGCATCTTTTGCACCCTGATGCCATGCGCCTGATCACCGCCAATCTGCACCGGATCGATGCCCGGCTGCGCGCCAGCCGCCGGGCCAACATGCTGTTCATGAACATGCTGCTCAAACGCGGCAACCCCGAACGCGCCCTGCGCCGCATGAACGAGGTCGGCGTTCTGGGCGCCTTCATCCCCGAGTTCGAACGCATCGTGGCGATGATGCAGTTCAACGTCTATCACCACTATACGGTGGACGAACACACCATCCAGTGCATCAGCACCCTGGCGCAGATCGAACGCGGAGAGCTGATCGAGGAGCTGCCCATCGCCTCGCGCATCCTGGAGGAAGGGGTGAACCGGCGCGTGCTCTATGTGGCGCTGCTTCTGCATGACATCGGCAAGGGCCTGCCCGAGGATCACTCGATCATCGGCGCCCAGATCGCCCGGCGCCTGGCCCCGCGCTTCGGCCTGACCCCGGAGGATGCCGAAACCGTGGAATGGCTCGTGCGCCACCATCTGCTGATGTCCGACACGGCCCAGAAGCGCGATATCTCGGACCCGCGCACGGTGCGCGATTTCGCCCGCGCGGTAAAATCGCGCCGGCGGCTGGACCTGCTGACGGTGCTGACGGTCTGCGATATCCGCGGCGTCGGCCCCGGCACCTGGAACAACTGGAAGGCCATGCTGTTGCGCCAGCTTTACCGTGACACGGCCGATGCGCTGGAAAACGGGCTGGAGGCGCTGAACCTGGAGAAACGCGAGGGTGCGGCCAAGCGTGCCCTGCGCGAAGCGCTGGCCGATTGGTCCCGCGCCGATCTGCGCACCGAAACCGCCCGCCACTATGGCCCCTACTGGCAGGGCCTGCCCACCGAAACCCAGGTGGTTTTCGCCCATCTGCTGCGCGGCATCTGCACCTGTGAAATACGCATCGATCTGCACCCGGACCCGGCGCGCGATGCCACCCGCGCCTGTTTTGCCCTGTCCGATCACCCCGGCGCCTTTGCCCGTCTGGCGGGCGCGCTGGCGCTGGTGGGCGCGAATATCGTCGATGCGCGGACCTATACCTCCAAGGACGGGTTCGCGACGGCGGTGTTCTGGATTCAGGACGGCGAGGGCCACCCCTATGAGGAAGCCCGCCTGCCGCGCCTGCGCAAGATGATCGAACGCACCTTCGCCGGCGAGGTCGTGGCCCAGAAGGCGCTGGAGGACCGCGACAAGATCCGCAAGCGCGAGCGCCGCTTCAACATCCCCACGAACATCAGCTTCGACAACGAAGGCTCCGAAATCTACACGATCATTGAGGTGGACACCCGTGATCGCCCGGGCCTGCTGCATGATCTGACCCGGACGCTGGCCGAGAACAACATCTATATTGCCAGCGCCGTGATTGCGACCTATGGCGCGCAGGTGGTCGACACCTTCTATGTGAAAGACATGTTCGGGCTGAAGCTGCACACCAAATCCCGCCAGGAGGCGCTGGAACGCAAGCTGCGCGCGGCCATCCGCGCCGGGGCCGAGCGTGCGCAGGCATGAAACGCCCCCGCCACCCCATGCCCGAGGACGTGGTGCGGCGGCTGGAGGCCGAAGGGCTGCGCGCCGCCTATGACGCGCGCCCGCCCTATCAGCGCAACGACTGGCTGGGCTGGTTTTCAGAGGCCAAACGCCCCCAGACCCGCGCCCGCCGGATTGACGGCATGATCGGCGACTTGCGCGCGGGGCATGGCTACATGGGCATGCCCTGGAACCCGCCCGAGGCGCGAAAGGCCCGCCAGTGACACCCATCCGACTGATCAGCGGCTTCCTGACCGTGGGGCTGTGGACGCTCTTCAGCCGTATCTTCGGCTTTGTGCGCGATGTGGCCATCGCCGCCTATCTGGGCGCCGGCCCGGTGGCCGAGGCCTTCCTGATCGCCTTTGCCCTGCCCAACATGTTCCGCCGCTTCTTTGCCGAAGGCGCGTTCAACATGGCCTTCGTGCCCATCTTCGCCAAGAAGCTGGAACAGTCCGAGGACGCGCTGGGCTTTGCCCGCAATGCCGCCGCAGCGCTGGGCATGTTCCTGCTGGGCTTTTCGGTGCTGGCGCATCTGGCCATGCCCTGGCTGGTCATGGCCATGGCCTACGGGTTCCGCGGGGATGAGCGGTTTGACATGGCGGTGCTCTACGGGCGCATCGCCTTTCCCTATATCCTGTTCATCTCGCTGGCGGCGCTGCTGTCGGGGGTGCTGAACTCCATCGGGCGTTTTGCCGTGGCGGCGGCGGTGCCGACATTGCTGAACGTGGTGTTCATCGCCGCGCTGGTGCTGGCGGATTGGCGCGACTGGCCGGTGGGGGATGCGCTGGCCTGGGCGGTGCCGGTGGCGGGGGTGGCGCAACTGGGCGCGCTGTGGTGGTCGGCGGCGCGGGCGGGCTTTGTCATCGCCCCGCAATGGCCCCGGATCACGCCCGAGATGAAGCGCCTGTTGCGCATCATGGGGCCTGCGATCCTGGCAGGCGGCGTGGTGCAGATCAACCTGCTGGTGGGCCGCCAGGTCGCCAGCTTCTTCGAAGGCGCGGTGGCCTGGCTCAGCTACGCCGACCGGCTTTATCAACTGCCGCTGGGGGTGGTGGGCATCGCCATCGGTGTGGTGCTGCTGCCGGACCTTTCGCGCCGGTTGGGCAATGGCGACACGGCGGGGGGGCGCTGGTCCTTCAGCCGCGCGCTGGAGTTTTCGCTGGCCCTGACCCTGCCCTCGGCGGTGGCGCTGATGGTGATTGCGGGGCCGATCGTTTCCGTCCTGTTCGAACGCGGCCAGTTCGGGGCGGCGGATACGGCGGCCACGGCGCTGGCGCTGGCGGTTTACGGGGCGGGCCTGCCTGCCTTCGTGCTGCAAAAGGTGCTCCAGCCGCTGTATTTCGCCCGCCATGACACGCGCCGGCCCTTCAACTACGCGGTGGTGGCCATGGTGGTGAACGCAGTGCTGGCGGTGGGGCTGGCCCCGGTCATGGGATATATCGCGGCGGCGCTGGCGACATCGGTGGCGGGCTGGGTCATGGTCTGGCAACTTTGGCGCGGGGCACGGCCTCTGGGCGAGGCGGCGCAGCCCGATGCGCGCTTCACCCGGCGCCTTTGGCGGCAAGTCGCGGCATCGCTGGCCATGGGCATGGCGCTCTGGGCGCTGATGCTGGTGCTAGACCCCTGGCTGATCCAGAGCGGGGTGCGCTACCTTGCGCTGGCCGCGCTCATCCTCGGTGGCTCAGTGGTTTATTTCGTCGCGGGCGCTGTCCTGGGCGCATTCAACCTGTCCGATTTCCGCAGTGCCCTGCGGCGCAAGTCCCGGGGCTGAGCCCTAGGCCAGGCAGACAGACGCCCCGGCGCCCTGGCGCCGGGGCAGCGCCCATGCGGCGCCGGGTGGGTGGGTGGGGCGACGCATGGGCGCTGCCTGTACCCGGCCCCAGGTTGCACCCGGCATGGAAGGGAAGCGCGCCACCAGCCTCTGCCAGACCGCTCAGTCGGCCACCTTCGCCGCCTCCAGCACCGGCGCGCCCCGTGCCGTCAGGACCAGCGCGCCTGCATCGTCCAGACGATAGCCGTCAACGCTGGCCAGAACCTCGACCAGTTTCCGTTCCTCGGCCGCCAGATCATCCGGGCAGGCCATCAGGGTCGATGCCATCTGACGGAAATCCAGCATTCCCCCATGACGGGTATAGCTTCCGATCATCCGGTTGCAGCCCAGCCCGGCACTGACCCGGCCATCCGGGGTGAACCCGATCGTGGCGTCCTCGGGCGCTGACACCGGAGCACCGTTCAGGGTCCTGATATCCCAAAGCTGCACCAGATCCGCTTGTGACGAGAGAAGGCTGCACTCGGGCAATTCCTCTCCCGCGATGGAAACCAGCGCGCTTTCGCCCCGGCTCCAGACCCAGGTATCGGCATCCTGCGGATCCTCGAACCGCGCGCCCGAGGCCGCGGGCGCTGCCTCCAGCAGCCAGACCCCGTCACTGCCCCGCAACCGCGCGCCTTCGGGTATGATCCCGAACTCCAGCAAGCTGTCGCCGCAGCGCAACAGGCTGGCAAAGCCCATGGGGTCGCTGTGGCGCGCGCGGATCTCGCCCAGGTCCAGATCGTCTTCGCCGGGTACAACCCCCTGCGGCAGGGTCAACCACAGCGCGCCGTCGGGCCAGCGTAACCCGGCGCGCAGGGTCAGCAGTTGGTCGGCTGGGACCTCCAGCGCGAACGCCAGCGGCACCTGTGCGCCGTCCGTGGGTACGCGCAGCGCAGCCAGTGCGCGCTCCTCTTCGTCCAGCGCCTCGACCATCAGCAGGCTGCCCTCGGGCAGGGCGATGCGTTCGAAATAGGTGATGGCGCCTGCCAACGTGCGGGTGTCGGCCAGTGCCGGCAGCGCAAGCGCAAGGCTCAGCGCGGCTGTCAGGGCAGGGGGGAGCAAAGGGTGTGTCATCATCGTGGCCTTGTGCAATTTCATATGCGCCCAGTGTAGCTGCATTGCGCCGGGGCGTCATGGGCGCGGTCGGGCAGGTTGATAGCTGCTGCCTATCGAATTACGGATAATTGATATTGACCGAGCGACAAATGCCCCGTTACATTGTATACCAACCAAGCAAACTAGCGATATGGGAGCCAGGAACATGGCCTTGGACGAAGGAAACGGTGTCTGGAAGTCGGGGCGCGGGCGCGGACGGCGCACCCCCAAGGGCCGCCAGTATGACGACCAGGCGCTGGAAGAGGTGCAGGCCCTGCTGGGCGAGCGTCCCCGCCGCCGCGACCTGCTGATCGAATTCCTGCATCTGATTCAGGACCGTTACGGGCATCTGTCCGCGGCGCATCTGCGTGCGCTGGCGCATGAGATGCGTCTTTCGATGGCCGAGGTCTGGGAGGATGCCAGCTTCTACGCGCATTTCGATCTGGTGAAGGAAGGCGAGACCCCGCCCCCGGACCTGACGATCCGGGTGTGCGATTCGCTGTCGTGCGAACTGGCCGGGGCGCAGGCTTTGAAGGACGCGCTGGAGGCCGGGCATGACCCTTCGAAGGTGCGCGTGCTGCGCGCGCCCTGCATGGGCCGTTGCGACACCGCGCCGGTGGTGGAGATCGGCCACCGCCATGTGGACCACGCCACGCCCGAGACTATCGCCGAAACCATCGCCGCGGGCGATTTCCACGCCGTGATCCCCGATTACGAGCGGTTGGAGGCCTATCGCGCCAATGGCGGCTACGCCGCGCTGGAAGAGCTGCGCCAGAACGGCGACTGGGAAGCGGTGCAGGAAAAAGTGCTCGAATCCGGGCTGCGCGGGCTTGGCGGCGCCGGGTTCCCTTCGGGCAAGAAATGGGGCTTCGTGCGCGCCAACCCCGGCCCGCGCTATCTGGCCGTCAATGGGGATGAGGGCGAGCCCGGCACCTTCAAGGACCGTTACTATCTGGAGCGCGTGCCGCATCTGATGCTCGAAGGCATGCTGATCGCCGCATGGGCGGTCGAAGCCGACAAGTGCTTCATCTACATGCGCGATGAATACCCTGCGGTGCTGCATATCCTGGCCGAGGAGATCGCCGCGCTGGAGGCGGCAGGGATCGTGGCGCCCGGATACATCGACCTGCGCCGCGGCGCAGGCGCCTATATCTGCGGCGAGGAATCGTCGATGATCGAATCGATCGAAGGCAAGCGCGGCCTGCCCCGCCACCGCCCGCCCTATGTGGCGCAGGTGGGCATCTTCAACCGCCCCACGCTGGTCCACAATGTCGAAACTCTGCACTGGGTGGCCCGCGTCTGCCGCGAAGGCCCCGAGGTGCTGAACAGCACCGAGTTGAACGGACGCAAGGGCCTGCGCAGCTATTCGGTCAGTGGCCGTGTGGCGAAGCCGGGCGTGTACCTGCTGGCCGCCGGGTCCACCATCCGCGACGTGATCGAGGCCGCAGGCGGCATGGCCGAAGGCCACACGCTGAAGGCGTATCAGCCGGGCGGGCCGTCTTCGGGGCTGTTGCCCGCGTCGATGGACGACATCCCGCTGGATTTCGATACGTTGCAGCCGCATGGCAGCTTCATCGGGTCCGCCGCCGTGGTGGTGCTGTCGGACAAGGACAGTGCCCGTGCCGCGGCGCTGAACATGCTGCGGTTTTTCGAGGATGAAAGCTGCGGGCAATGCACGCCCTGCCGCTCGGGTTGCGAGAAGGCGGTCAAACTGATGCAGGCCGACACATGGGACCAGCCGTTGCTGGAAGAGCTGTGCCAGACGATGGTTGATGCCTCGATCTGCGGGCTGGGGCAGGCGGCGCCGAACCCGATCCTGCTGACCATGAAACACTTCCCCGAGGAAGTCTGATGCCTGCCTGTCCCATAACGGCCCGGGGGTTTCCCGGCCCGGGACACCGCCGGGCCGCGCTCCCACCCGCCCACCCGCGCGCGCCCCGGCGCCGTCCCGGGCCGGGGGCGTCGCGGCCTGTTGCCATGAAATTCGGAGATTGAGCCAATGACCGACAAGATCACCTTTACCCTTGACGGCAAGCAAGTGACCGCCGAGCCCGGCCAGACCATCTGGGAAGTTGCCAACGGCCGTGGCCTGGTCATCCCGCATCTGTGCCACAAGCCTGCGCCGGGGTATCGCCCTGATGGCAACTGTCGCGCCTGCATGGTGGAAATCGAAGGTGAGCGGGTGCTGGCTGCCAGCTGCATCCGCGAACCGCAGGATGGCATGGTGGTGCTTTCGGCATCAAACCGCGCCAAGGCCGCGCAGAAGATGGTGATGGAACTGCTGGTCGCCGACCAGCCGAAGCAGGAAGTCGCGCACGACAAGTCCGCCCATCTGTGGGACATGGCCGAACGCAATGGCGTCAGCGAAAGCCGCTTTCCGGCGCTGGAGCGCGAGCGTATTCCGCTGCTCGATGACAGCCATGTGGCCATGCGCGTGAACCTGGATGCCTGCATCCAGTGCGGGCTGTGCGTGCGCGCCTGCCGCGAGGTGCAGGTCAATGACGTGATCGGCATGGCCGGGCGCGGGCACGACACCTGGCCGGTGTTCGACTTCAATGACCCGATGGGCGACAGCACCTGCGTGGCCTGCGGCGAATGTGTCCAGGCCTGCCCCACCGGGGCGCTGATGGAAGCCAGCGTTCTGGACGACGCCCAGCAGGGCGACAGCAAGGATATCGATTCCGAGGTAGAGTCGATCTGCCCCTTCTGCGGGGTGGGCTGTCAGGTCAGCCTCAAGGTCAAGGACGGCAAGGTCAAGTATGTGGACGGCATCAACGGCCCCGCGAACGAAGGGCGGCTTTGCGTCAAGGGCCGCTTTGGCTTCGACTACATCCACCACCCGCACCGGCTGACCAAGCCGCTGATCCGGCGCGAGGATGCGCCCGCCAAGGGGTTAAACGTAGACCCCGAGAACTGGCAGGAATTCTTCCGCGAGGCCAGCTGGGACGAAGCGCTGGACGCCGCGGCCAATGGCCTGGGCGGGTTGCGCGACACCCACGGCGGCACCGCCGTTGCGGGCTTCGGGTCGGCCAAGTGCACCAACGAGGAGGCGTATCTGTTCCAGCGCCTCATCCGCGAAGGGTTCAAGCACAACAACGTCGATCACTGCACGCGGCTGTGCCATGCCTCGTCGGTGTCGGCGCTGATCGAAAACGTGGGCTCGGGCGCGGTTACCGCCACGTTCAACGAGATCGAGAATGCAGACGTGGCCATCGTCATCGGCGCCAACCCGGTGGAAAACCACCCCGTCGCCGCGACCTTCTTCAAGCAGTTCACCAAGCGCGGCGGCAAGCTGATCATCATGGACCCGCGCGGTCAGGCGCTGGCACGCCACGCCACGCACATGCTGCAGTTCAAGCCGGGCGCCGACGTCTCCATGCTGAACGCGATCATGCACGTGATCGTCGAGGAAGGGCTTTTCGACACCCAGTACATTCAGGCGATGACCGAAAACTGGGACGAGATGCGCGCGCGGCTGAAGGATTTCACCCCCGAGAAGATGGAGCCCATCTGCGGCATTCCCGCCGACACGCTGCGCGCGGTGGCGCGCGACTTCGCGGGCGCCAAGGCAGGCATGATCTTCTGGGGAATGGGGATCAGCCAGCACATCCACGGCACCGACAATTCGCGCTGCCTCATTTCGCTGGCGCTGATGTGCGGGCATGTGGGGCGCCCCGGCACCGGGCTGCACCCGCTGCGTGGTCAGAACAATGTGCAAGGGGCTTCGGATGCCGGTCTGGTGCCCATGTTCCTGCCCGACTACCAGAGTGTGACCGAAGACAGCATCCGCAACCACTTCACCGAGATCTGGGGTTCGGGCGATTTCTCGGACCAGAAGGGTCTGACCGTGACCGAGATCCTGGACGCGGTGCACGAAGGCCACATCAAGGGCATGTATATCCTTGGTGAAAACCCGGCCATGTCGGACCCGGACCTGAACCATGCCCGCGAGGCGCTGGCGAAGCTGGAGCATCTGGTGGTGCAGGACATCTTCCTGACGGAAACCGCCAACTATGCCGATGTGATCCTGCCAGCGGCGGCCTTCTATGAGAAGTCCGGCACGGTCACCAACACCAACCGTCAGGTGCAGATGGGCCGTCCCGCCACCCAACCCCCGGGCGAGGCGCGCGAGGATTGGGAAATCACGGTGGCTCTGGCCGAGCGGCTGGGCCTGAACTGGGGCTTCACCCATCCCAGCCAGGTGTTCGCCGAGATGAAGAAGGGCATGAAGTCGCTCGACAACATCACGTGGGAGCGGCTGGAACGCGAGAACGCGGTGACCTATCCGTCGCTGTCGCCCGAGGATCCGGGCCAGGCGATCGTGTTCTCGGACGTCTTCCCGCGCGAAGGCGGCCGGGCGCGCTTCACCCCCGCCGACGTGATACCGCCGGACGAATTGCCCGATGCCGAGTATCCGATGGTCCTGACCACGGGGCGGCAGCTGGAGCACTGGCATACGGGGTCGATGACCCGGCGCTCCAAGGTGCTTGATGCGGTCGAGCCCGAGGCCAACTGCTCGCTCCATCCGCGCACGTTGAAGATGATGGGCGTGGAACCCGGCGGCATGGTGCGGCTGATCACCCGGCGCGGCAGCATCGAACTGATGGCACGCGCCGACCGCGCGGTGTCGGAAAACATGGTCTTCGTGCCCTTCGCCTTTGTCGAGGCCGCGGCGAACGTGCTGACCAACCCCGCGCTCGACCCCTATGGCAAGATCCCCGAGTTCAAGTTCGCCGCCGTGCGGGTTGAGCCGGCCGAAGCCAAGGTTGCTGCCGAATAGGGCGCAGAATAGGGCAGGGCGCGGCATTTTCACTTGCCAGACCATGGCCATGACGCCTTCAATGGTGTCATGGCCAATGCTGTTTTCATCCAGAACCCGGACTCGATCTACGATGATCGTCCCGGGCTGGCCTATCACTTCCCGCGGTCATACTTGCGGCGGGTAAAGCGGACCGTGGGCGACTGGGTCATCTTCTATGAAGGCAAGCGCGGGGCGAAGGGATATGTCGGTATCCAGCGTGTGGCCTCGGTTGCACCCGATCCCGCGCGCGAGGACCATTTCTATGCGTTCCTGGATCTGTCAACCCGCTGGGATTTCGAGCGGATCGTGCCAAGGGCCGATCTGACGGGCAGCGCCTGGGAGGCCAGCTTGCGCGGCACCGACGGGCGGCCGATCACAGGCGGCGCCAATGCCGCGGCGGTGCGCCTGCTGAGCTTTGCCGAGTTCACCGCCATCGTCACCGCAGGGCTGGAACCGCTTCAAGCGCCCGAGGCCCTGCCGCGGGATCAGGCCGCGCACCAGCTCTCTGGCTTTGCCGAAGTGCAAGCCCCCTTCGGTGATGCCGCGCTGCGCCCCCTGCGACCCGAGGTTCTGGTTTCCCGCGCGGCGCGGGACGCGTCCTTTGCCCGGATGGTCAGGATGGCTTACAAGGGGCGCTGCGCCATCTCCGGGCTGGATTTGCGCAACGGCGGGGGCCGGGCCGAGGTGCAGGCGGCCCATATCCGCCCCGTGCATGCCGATGGTCCGGACACGGTGCAGAACGGCTTGGCGCTTTCGGGCACCGTGCACTGGATGTTTGACCGCGGATTGATCGCTGTCGGGGCGCGGCATGAAATCCTGGTCTCGGACAACAAGGTCGCGCCGGATGTGCGCCAGCGTCTGATCTGCCCCGGCGGGCGGCTGCATCTGCCGGAAAACCCGCGTCATCATCCGCACCCTGAATTTCTGCGCTGGCACCGTGAAAACGTGTTCGGCGCCGCCGCCTGATCAGGTTGTGACGCGCTTTTCGCTGGTCAGCAGCCGATAGCTGACGGCTTCGGCCACATGGGGTTGGCGGACATCGGGCGCCCCGTCCAGATCGGCGATGGTGCGCGCCACGCGCAGGACCCGGTGATAGCCGCGCGCGCTCAGCCCGAAACGCTCGGCGACGCGCGCGATCAGGGCGCGGCCCTCGGCGTCCGGGGTGGCGATGTCTTCCAGCAGCGCGCCTTCGGCATCGGCGTTCACGCGCACCCGGTCATGGCCGCCAAAACGGTCGCTCTGCATCCGGCGCGCGGCCGCCACCCGGGCGGCGACGCTGGCCGAGGCCTCGCCCGCTTGCGGCAGGTCCAGATCGGCCCAGGCCACGGGCGGAACCTCGACCCGCAGGTCGAAACGGTCCATCAGCGGGCCAGAGATGCGGCCCATGTAATCCTCGCCGCAGGCCGGCGCGCGCCCGCAGGCCCGGCCGGGTTCGGTCAGATAGCCACATTTGCACGGGTTGGCCGCCGCCACCAGCAGGAACCGGCAGGGGTAGCGGATATGGGCATTGGCGCGGGCGACCATGACCTCGCCGGTTTCGATGGGCTGGCGCAGGGTTTCCAGCACCTGGCGGGGAAATTCCGGGAATTCATCCAGGAACAGCACGCCATTATGGGCCAGGCTGATCTCACCCGGCTTGGCCCCGCGCCCACCGCCCACGATGGCGGCAACCGACGCCGTGTGATGGGGTTCGCGGAACGGACGGCTGCGGGAGATGCCGCCCTCATCCAGCAACCCTGCAACGGATTGCACCATCGAGGTTTCCAGCGCCTCGATCGGGGTCAGCGGCGGCAGGATGCCGGGCAGCCGGGCGGCCAGCATGGATTTGCCGGACCCCGGTGCGCCGACCATCAGCATATGGTGGCGCCCGGCGGCGGCGATTTCCAGGGCGCGTTTGGCGCGCTCCTGGCCCTTGACGTCGAACAGGTCCCGCAAGTGTGCGTCCTTGTGCACCTCGCCGGGGCGGGCGGGGGCCAGGGGGGCCTGGCCGCTGAAATGGCGGATCACATCAATCAGGCTGCCCGGCGCCAGCACGCGGGCGGCATCGACCCAGGCGGCCTCGGCCCCGCATGCGGCGGGGCACAGAAGCGTGCGCCCATCGGCGGCGGCGGCCATGGCGGCGGGCAGGGCACCGGCCACGGGCAGCAGCGCGCCGTCCAGCGACAACTCGCCCAGGGCCAGGGTTTCAGCGGCGTCACTGGCGGGAATGATCTCCAGCGCTGCCAGCAGGGACAGGGCAATCGGCAGGTCGAAATGCGACCCTTCCTTGGGCATCCCGGCGGGCGACAGGTTCACGGTGATCCGCTTGGACGGCAGCGCAATGGACAGCGCCGCGAGCGCGGCGCGCACCCGCTCGCGCGCTTCGGACACGGCCTTGTCCGGCAGGCCGACGATATGGAACGCCGGCAGCCCCGCCGACAGCGCGCATTGCGCTTCGACAGGGCGCGCCTCGACCCCTTCGAAGGCGACGGTATGGGCCCGCGCGACCATGGATCACCCCTGTAACATCGGTTTGGTTAACGCATGACCGACAGGTGTTTAGGAATGGTTAACAAAGCCGGATGCTTGCCGGATGGGCCGCGCGGGTTATCTGAGGGCTCGAAAGGAGACCTCTATGTCGGAACTTACCCTGCTGGGGCTGTGCGGCTCCCTGCGCCGCGAGTCGTTCAACCGCAAGTTGATGCACGAGGCGGCCGGCGCCTTTGGCGGGCGCTTCGTCGAAGGCGACCTGCGTTTTCCGCTGTTTGATCAGGATCTGGAGTCCGCCGAAGGCATCCCGCAGCCGGTGGCCGCCCTGGCCGGGCAGATCGCCGCCGCCGATGCCGTGGTCATCGCCTGCCCGGAATACAACAAGGCCCCGCCGGGGGCGTTGAAGAACGCGCTGGACTGGGTCAGCCGGGTGAAGGGAAACCCCTGGAAGGACAAGCCGGTGGCGATTGTCTCGGCCACGGGTGGGCGCGCCGGGGGCGAGCGGACACAATTCGCGCTGCGGCTGATGATGGTGCCCTTTCGCCCGCGCCTGCTGCAGGGGCCCGAGGTGCTGGTGGGGACGGCCTCGGACCAGTTCGATGAAGGTGGCAAGCTGGTGAACGAGATCAATCTTTCTGCCCTGAAGGATCTGATGGCCGCCCTGCGCACCGAGGCCGCGCGAGTGCCTGCCGCCTGATCCGGCGCGCCGGGGTCAGAGGTTATCCGCCACCCGGAAGCCTTCAGGGATGCGCTCGGCCCCGTCCAGCACCAGATCGGCCATGACCTGTGCCAGCAGCGGTGCTACGGCAAAGCCGATCTTGAACCCGCCGTTGAAGATGAAATGACCCGGGCGCCCGGGCCATTCGCCCAGCATCGGCGCCCGGCTGCGGGCGCGCGGGCGCACCCCGGCCCAGCGTTCCAGCACCGGCGCACCGGCCAGTGCCGGGCAGATTGCGCGCGCGCGGTCCAGCAGCGCGTCGCATTGGGCGTCGGTGGTATCGGGGTGGTCAAACTCCCGCTCGCTGGTCGAACCGATGGCCACCGTCCCATCCGCATGGGGCACGATATGCAGCCCTTCGGCAAAGACCTGCGGGCTGTGCGGCGCGGCAAGGGCCAGCCGCAGCGCCTGGCCTTTCACGCCCGCCCCCATGCGCCGCCCCAGCGCGACGGACAGATCGCCCAGCCCTTCATGACCGTTCGCCCAAATGACCGGGCCGGCAGTCCGCGGTGCGGCCTCGGCCCTTTCGATCACCGTCCCGCCATGGGCGGTCACGGCACCCGCAAGCGCGCGAAGCGCCTGCCGCGGGTGCAGCCGGGCGCTGAGGGTGTCATGGATCACCAGCCCGCTGGCGCTGTGCGGCACCAGCCCGCAGACGTCGGCGGCCGGACGAACGGACCAGCTTGCCTGCCCCTGCCACAGCGCCTGCGCCGATGTCGCCCGCGCGCGCGCCAGATCCGTGCCCTCGGGGGGAAGCGGTTGCAACCGGCCAAGCCGCGCATAGCCCGGATCCTGCCCCGAGGCCGCCGCCACCTCGGCCCAGAACCCTTCGGCCATGATCAGCGCATCGAACTGGAACGCCTTCTTCGGGTTCCAGTTCTCGGGCACATGGGGGGCCAGCGCGCCCACCAGCCCGCCGCTGGCCCCGGCGCCGATGTGGCGGCGTTCGACCACCTGCACCCGCGCCCCGCGCTGCGTGCAGACCCAGGCCAGCGCCAGGCCGAAGACCCCGCCGCCCATGATTGTGACTGTGGCCATTGCCATTCTCCGTGCTGCCCGCCATGGTGCCCGCGACGGCTACTTAGGGCATGATGCAATGGCTGACCAGCACGCGCGGGTGGAGTGGCGCGCGGGCGATGTGCCCGTGGCAACGGGGTTTGACGACCCCTATTTCAGCCTGCACGATGGCCTGGCCGAAACCCGCCATGTGTTTCTGGACGGCAACGGCCTGCCAGGGCGGTTGCGCCCGGGTTTCCATGTTGCCGAACTGGGCTTCGGCACGGGGCTGAACCTGCTGGCCACGCTGGCGGCGGCAGGCGACTGCCCCGGCCCCATGCGCTACACCGCGTTCGAGGCGTTCCCCATGGCGCCCGCAGACATGGCGCGCGCCCTGGCGGTGTTTCCGGATCTGCCCGCAGCGCCCTTGCTGGCGCATTGGGGCGCCGGGCGGCGGCGGTTTGCACTCGGGGCGTTCGAGGTCGAGGTGATCATCGGGGACGCGCGCGAGAAGCTGCCCGGCTGGTCCGGGCGCGCCGATGCGTGGTTCCTGGACGGCTTCGCCCCGGCCCGGAACCCCGAACTGTGGGAGCCCGCGCTGCTGGCGCAGGTCGGTGCCCATACGGCGCGGGGCGGCAGTTTTGCCACCTATACCGCCGCCGGGGCGGTGCGCCGCGCCCTGGCGGCTGCCGGGTTCATGGTGGAGCGGGTCCCGGGCTTTGGCAACAAGCGCCACATGAGCCGGGGGCGGATGCCATGACCCAGCGCATGCCCGCCGTTCAGAACACCACTCTGGGCATCTGGCTGATGGTGGCCACGACCCTTGTCTTTGCTCTGCAGGACGGTGTCTCGCGCCATCTGGCGACGGAATACAACGTGCTGATGGTGATCATGATCCGCTACTGGTTCTTTGCCGCCTTTGTGGTGGCCGTGGCCGCGCGGCAGGCGGGGGGCATCCGGCAGGCTGCGGCCACGCGCCAGCCCTGGCTGCAGATCGGGCGCGGGGTGCTGCTGGCGGGCGAGGTCTGCGTGATGGTCACGGCCTTTGTGCTGCTGGGTCTGACCGAAAGCCACGCGGTCTTCGCCGTCTATCCGCTGCTCATCGCCGCCCTGTCCGGCCCGTTGCTGGGTGAGCGGGTGGGCTGGCGGCGCTGGGCGGCCATAGGCGTGGGCTTTGTCGGCGTGCTGGTGATCCTGCAGCCGGGGTATGGTGTGTTCGATCCGGCGGCGCTGGTGCCGTTGCTGGCCGCCACCATGTTCGCGCTTTACGGGCTGCTGACCCGCTATGCCGCGCGGCAGGACAGCGCGGCGGTCAGTTTCTTCTGGACCGGAACCGTCGGCGCGGTGTTCATGACCGCCGTCGGCATCTGGTTCTGGGAACCGATGCGCGCCCCGGACTGGGGCTGGATGGCGGCGCTCTGCGTGACCTCGGCCTTCAGTCACTGGCTGCTGATCAAGGCCTATGAAGTGGCCGAGGCCAGCGCCGTGCAGCCCTTTGCCTATCTGCAACTGCCCTTTGCCGCAGCACTTGGCATGGCGGTCTTTGGCGAAACCCTGCGCGCCAATGTGGCCATAGGTGCGGCGATCGTGGTGGGGGCGGGGCTGTTCACCCTGTGGCGGGCGCGCCAGCGCAAGGGCAGCTGAACCCCGGTTGCGCACCGGGCGCGGCCACGGGGCGGGGCGTTTTGCGCCACCGTCCAGACGTCGCATGGAGCAGGAGAGGTCAGGAGCCGCGCAACAAGGCCTCCAGATTGATCGGCGCCGGTTCCCCGGCCAGTCTTGTGCGATAGACCACCAGCGATTCCGCCACCCGCATGATATAGTTGCGGGTTTCGGCAAAGGGGACGCTTTCCACCCAATCCACGATATCCACATCCCCGTTGCGCGGATCGCCCAGCCGGTCGATCCAGGCGCGGGGGCGGCCCGGCCCGGCATTGTATCCCGCCGCCACCAACGCCAGCGAGGGGCCGAATTCTTCGCGTAGCCCGCGCAGATAGGCCGCGCCCAGCCGGGCATTCAGCGCCGGGTCGGTGGTCAGGCTCGCCGGGTCGAAGCCCTCGATCCCCAATTCGCGTGCCATCATCTGGCCCGTGCCGGGCAGCACCTGCATCAGCCCGCGCGCATCGGCGTGGCTGACCACCGCCGGGTCGAACTCGCTCTCGCGCCGGGCGATTGCCATGACCAGATCGGCGGGCGCGGGCAGATCGACCGCTTCCAGCCCCGTCAGCGGAAAATAGGCGCGCGGCAGCACATGCCCCTTCTGCACGGCAATCTTGGCCACGTTCAGCGCCTTGTTGGGTTCCTCCAGGCCCAGCAGCAGATCGCCCAGCGCGCCCAGGTCATCGGCGCTGTCCAGTTGCCAGGCCAGGTGCAGGATCAGGCGGCGGGCTTCCAGCCAGTTGCCGGCATCGCGCAGCAGCAATGCGGCGGCCAGCAGGTCGGACCCGGCAAAACCGCTTTCCTGCCAGTGCGGATAGGTGGGGCCATTGGCCAGCGCGGGGTCCATGCCCAGCCCGGCGCGTTCGGCGGCAAGCTGGCCATAGAAGCTGGTGGTATGCTCGGCGGCATAGGCAAAGGCGGCCTCGGCGGCGCCGTGATCGCCCAGGGCCTCATGGGCCAGCCCCTCCCAATACCCGGCGCGGCCCAGGCTGATGGGGCTGGACACGCGGATGCGCAGGGCGCGGAAATGGCGCAGCGCATCCTCGGGGCGGTCCAGATGCCGCAGGGCGATGAACCCGGCCAGCCATTCCAGATCGGCGAATTGGGCGCCATCCTCCAGATGGTGCGGCGTGGCCAGCGCATAGGCGCGTTCGGCATCGCCCTCGCCCAGGGTTGTGCGCGTCAGAAAGATGCGCCAGCGGGCCCAGGCCTCGGGGGTGCCCAGCGCATCTGCCCCGGTGGCCGAGCGTTCGATCAGCAGATCACCCGCGCTGTCGGTCAGTCCGGCATTCATGCGCCACTGAAACCGGTCATGGGCCAGGCCCGGGTCATCGGCCAGCGCCGCAGGGACCGCGTTGACCAGGGCGTTGACCCCCTGTGCATTGGCCTGCAGGCCCAGCCGCGCCTGCGCCAGCCGCGCCACCTCCGCCGGGACCCGCTCCAGCATCCGTTCGGCGGCTGATCCTGCCCCGCGCCACAGCAGCATGTCCAGCCGCGTGCCGTGCAGATCGGCCAGCGCCTCGCCGTGCCGCTCCAGAAGCTGTGCTTCCTGCCGGGCGTTCAGGCTGTGTTCCAGCCAGAGGCTGCGGGCCAGATCATCGGCCTCGGCGCCCGGGTCCAGCGCCTGCAGCAGCGCCATGGCCCCGGCTGCGCTCTGGGGGGTGCGGTCGGCGTAGAAACGGCGCACTTCGGCGGCGGGGGCATCCTCCAGCAAGGCCTCGGCGGCGCGCTGGATGGTGACCGGCAGCGGCCAATGCGCCATATCCGTCAGCCAGGCGTCAAACTCGGCCAGCGTCCCTTCGCCCGCGCGCAGCCGGAACCAATCCAGCAGATGCGTGGCTTCAGGCGGCACATCGGCGGTGCGCAGGCTGGCACGGGCTGCGTCCCAGTCGCCCCGTTGCCCCATGTCTAGCGCCAGTGCGGTCAGCCCCGCTGCGCGCGACGGCGGGGGGCGGTCCTGCGCCACCAGCGGTGCGGCGGGCACCAGCCACAGCGCAACCAGAGCGATCAGACCGAAGCAGGCTGGACCCGGGCGCCATTGCAGGGGATTTCGCGGCATGAGATTTCTTTCGGCTTGAAAACAGGACGCCACGAGTCTAAGCGCGCAGGCGTGGGCCGCAACACACAAAACAGACAGTCGCCGCCCGCAGGCGGAGCCGTGCCGCAAATGCCCGCTCCCCGCCCCCCCCACGCGCAGGAGGAGACGCGCCATGATCAGAGGGTCCATGCCCGCACTTGTCACCCCGATGCAGGATGGCAAGGTCGATTACAAGACCCTGCGCGATCTTGTCGAATGGCATGTTGCCGAAGGCAGCCACGGGGTTGTTCCCGTGGGGACAACCGGCGAAAGCCCCACTTTGAGCCATGAAGAACATGAGCAGGTGATCGAGGAAGTGGTCGCCGCAGCTGCCGGGCGGATCTCGGTGATCGCCGGGGCCGGGTCCAACAACACGACCGAGGCGATCCGCTTCATGCGCCACGCCGAGGCGGTGGGCGCCGATGCCGCGCTGGTGGTGACCCCCTACTACAACAAGCCCACCCAGTCCGGGTTGATCGCGCATTTCCGCGCCGTTCATGATTGCTGCGCCCTGCCGATCATCATCTACAACATTCCGGGGCGGTCGGTGGTGGACATGACCCCCGAAACCATGGGCGAGCTGGCCCGCCTGCCGCGGATCATCGGCGTCAAGGATGCCACCGGCAAGCTGGAGCGTGTCAGCCAGCAGCGCGCCACCTGCGGGGCCGACTTCATCCAGGTCTCGGGCGAGGATGCCACCGCGCTGGGCTTCAACGCCCATGGCGGGGTGGGCTGCATTTCCGTCACCGCCAATGTGGCGCCGCGGCTTTGTGCCGAGTTTCAGGAGGCCACGCTGGCCGGCGATTACGCCACCGCGCTGGACTATCAGGACCGTCTGATGCCCCTGCACGAGGCGATCTTCATCGAACCGGGGCTGGTGGGGGCGAAATACGCGCTCTCGCGGCTGGGCAAATGCAGTGATGAGGTGCGCCTGCCGCTGGTCGGCCTGACCGATCCCACCAAGGCACGGATTGACGCCGCCATGCGCCATGCGGGGCTGCTGAACTGACGATCATGCGGCGCGCTGGCCCTGTCGCCAACGCGCGCGCACGCAGCTGTCAGGGTTCAGGGGCGCGCTTTTCGTGACCCGCGCCCTGCTACCTGGCGTCACGGGATTTCCGGAGTGAAGGGGGCGCGCGTGCTTGAGCTGATCACTTATGATGTCTTCACCGACACGCCCTTTCTGGGCAACCCGCTTGCGATCATACCGGATGCGGATGGCCTTTCGACCGCGCAGATGCAGGTGCTGGCGCAGGAGCTCAACCTGTCCGAAACGATATTTGTCCTGCGCCCTGACACTCCGGCGCACCGGGCAAAGGTCCGCATCTTCTTTCCAAAGGCCGAGATCCCCTTTGCCGGGCATCCGACCATTGGTTGCGCGATTCATCTGTCCGGGCTGGTCAACATGGCCGGGGACGGCGCGGTCGAGATGGTCCTGGAAGAAAACGCCGGTCCCGTGCCGGTCTCGGTCCGAAAGGTCGATGGCCGGGTATCGGCGGAATTCACCGCCCCGGTTTTGCCGGAGCAACTTGGCGAAATCCCCGACATCGGCCTGACGGCGCGCGCCCTTGGGCTGGACCCCGGCGATATCAGCACCCCCGTTGTGGCCGCCCCCGAGGTCTGGCAGGCGGGGCCCGACTATCTGCTCATCCCCGTTTCAACGCGTGACGCGCTCGCGCGCGCCCGGCCTGCAGGCGCCGATTGGGACAGGCTGACCGAACGCGCCGGGACGATCAGCACCTGGCTGTTCGTCGATGACGGCGCGCAACATTTCCGCGCCCGCATGTTCTCGCCCGCCGGTGGGACGCCCGAGGACCCGGCAACCGGGTCCGCCGTCGTCACCTTTGCCGGGCTGCTGGCGCATCATGGCTATTGCAGCGCGCAGGGGGACACCCGCATCCGGGTCACGCAAGGCGTGGAAATGGGCCGCCGCTCCGAGATCGGGGCGCGCCTGGTGATGCAGGGCGGGAAACTGGCGGCGGTGCGGATCGGCGGTTCGGCGGTTCATATGTCCACTGGCCGGATACGCATACCCTGAAGGGACGCAGCCTCGGCGCCGTCGCCTGATCCGGGGCGGGCGACTGCGCGCCCTCAGGACCGGGTATCGGGTAGTGCCCGCCCCGCGGCTTGCACCCACCAGCCCGCGATCAGCCGTCCGCGAATTGCAGCGCATGCAGCCGTGCGAAATGGGCGCCCAGGGCCAGGAGTTCCGCATGGGTGCCGGTTTCCACCACCTGACCGTGATCCATGACCAGAATCCGGTCGGCCTTGCGCACCGTTGCCAGGCGGTGCGCAATCACAAGGGTCGTGCGCCCCTTGGCCAGCCGCTCCAGTGCCGCCTGCACCAGTGCCTCGGACCGGGCGTCCAGCGCACTGGTGGCCTCGTCCAGCAGCAGGATCGGGGCGTCGCGCAGGATGGCGCGGGCAATGGCCACGCGCTGGCGCTGCCCGCCTGACAGGGCCGAGCCCCGCGGCCCGGCGCGGGTGTCCAGCCCCTCGGGCAGCTGATCGGTGAATTCCGTGACATGGGCGGCCTCGCAGGCGGCCCGCAACTCCGCATCCGGCACATCGGGCCGCCCCATCAGGATATTGTCGCGGATGCTGTCATCGAACAGCGCCGTGTCCTGGCTGACCACCGAAAACAACCCGCGCAGGGCCGCCAGATCCATCTGCGCCGTGTCCTGCCCGCCGATCAGCACCTGCCCCTCTTGCGGCCTGACCATCCGTGCCAGCAGCGCAAACACCGTGGTCTTGCCCGCCCCCGAAGGCCCGACGATCGCCGTGGTCTGCCCGGCCTCGGCCCGCAGGTCCAGCCCGCGCAGCACGGGTTCGCGCCCATAGGCGAAATGCACCCCGCGGATGTCGATGTCGCAGGCCGCGCGCCCTGGCACCGGCGCATGCGGCGGCGCGGGCGAGGTGATATGCGGCTGGATCTGCAACAGCTCATACACCCGTTCGGCGCTGGCCAGGATATTCTGCCATTGCGCGGCCAGCGCGCTGAGCTTGCGCACCGGTTCGAACATCAGCGTGATGGCGGTGAAGAAGGCCATGAACTGGCCCACCGTGCGGTCGCCATCAATGATCTGCATCCCGCCATAGGTGATCACCATTGCAAACCCCAGCGCGGCGGCAACATCCATGACCGTGGGTGCGGCGTCCTGGGCGATGACCGTGCGGGTCGCGGCGCGCCGATGCTTTTCCACCACCTGGTGGAAGCGGCCGCTTTCGCGGGCCTCGGTCCCGGTCAGCTGAATGGTCGAGATCCCGTGAAAGACCTCGTCAAGACGGTTCGAGACTTCGGCGGCATTGCGCCGGGCCTGGGCGCTCTTGGCGCGGATCCGGCGCTGCAGGGCCAGCATGGGCATGACCAGCATCGGAATGCCGATCACGGCGATCAGCGTCCACAGCCAGTCCATGTAAAGCGCCACCGCCAGCAATCCGATCAGCGACGCCCCGTCGCGGCCAACCCCCGTGATCAACCCGCGCAGCAGCGCATGCACCGCCTGGCTGTCCCCCTGGACGCGCTCGATCAGATGACCCGGCGAATGGTTCTGATAAAACCCCAGGTCCAGGCGCAGCAGATGTGCCAGCACATGCTCCTGCATTTCGGCGCGGGTCTTCTTGGCCAGATGCGCAGTGATGATCCGGTTGCTTAGCCGTGCCGCGCCACGCAGCAGGATGACCGCGGCCATGGCCAGACCCACCCAGACCACCAGCTCTGCGCGCCCGGCAATCAGCACATCATCGAAAAGCGGCTGGATCAGAAAGCTGAAGGCGCCCAGCATGGCGCCCTCGATCGTCATCAGGACCAGCGCCACGGCCAGCCACCAAGCGCGCTTGCGGATGAAGTCGCGCCACAGCCAGCCCGCCAGTTCCAGATCCCTCTGGGATAGTCCGATCCTGGTCTTCAACGCGCCCGTCCCCCTGGCGCCCCGCAACGGGGCCGTCCCGTGCGGTCATAGAACGTGACGGGTCCGGGTTCAATCACTCCCCGGGGGTGGGCCGCACGCGCGTCCAGACCCCCGGCGCGCGCAGCCCCCCGCGGGCCCGTGCAGATGACGCGGGTCGCATGGCGTCACCCGCTGTTCAACAGCCGCTCCCGATACCCCGCGGGCGCCCGCAGAGATGCGCCCGCGGGCAGGCGCACAGCCGCCTCGGGGGCCAGTTCAACCTCGTCGAACCCCACACGGGCAAGGGCTGCGAACTGGTCGGCGATCAACGGGCCTGCGGCGCGCAATCGCCCTTCAAATCCTGCCGCGCGCAATCTCCGCGCCAGCGAGAAACCGCGCCCGTCCCCCATGGCGGAAAACGCTATCCGCACCACCCCGCTGTGCCGAGCCGCGGCCTCCAGGGCCGATCCGTCACTTTCTGGCGCCAGGGTCAGCACCGCCCCGCCGTCCGCCGCAGCCGCCGCCATGCCGTCCGAGGTTATCAGCATATCTTCATCCTCACCTTCATCTTGCCGAAAAATGCTCCGGGGGAAACCAGCCGGAACGGCCGATGGGGGCCTGGCCCCCCTTACCCGGCCCCCTTACCCGGCCCGCCGCACCGCGCCGTCGGCGCCGAAATGCAGCCCGCATTCGGTCTTGTCCCGTCCCCGCCAGCGGCCAGCGCGCGGGTCTTCGCCTGCGGCAACCGGCGTGGTGCAGGGTGCACAGCCGATGGACGCAAACCCCCGCGCCACCAGCGGATGCCCGGGCAGGGCGCGGCGTTGCCGATAGTCCAACAGATCCTGCGCGGACCATCCCGCCAGCGGCGTAACCGCCATTCCGGCATGATCGGGCGCGAATTCCGGCAGGGCCGCGCGGGTGGCGGCCTGGTGGCGCTTGCGCCCGTTGATCAGCACCGGAAAGCGTGGGCGGAGCGCATCCAGCGGCGCGCGTTTGCGCAGGGTGCAGCACCGGTCGGGGGCCGTTTCATGCAGGATGCCATCGGGGTCGGCGGTGGCCAGCGCCGCGGCCTCGGCGCGCAACA
Organism: Rhabdonatronobacter sediminivivens; assembly: GCF_013415485.1. Classification (GTDB taxonomy): domain Bacteria; phylum Pseudomonadota; class Alphaproteobacteria; order Rhodobacterales; family Rhodobacteraceae; genus Rhabdonatronobacter; species Rhabdonatronobacter sediminivivens. The sequence continues at coordinate 38,386 of NZ_JACBXS010000006.1, forward strand.
GCCGCACATCGGCCAGTTCCAGATGCGCGGCCAGCGCGCGAAGATACTCCAGCGTTTCCGCAAACAGCATCCCCGTGTCCACCACCAGCACCGGGGTGTCGCGGTCCACTTCGGCCACCAGATCCAGCAGCACCGCCGAATCTGCCCCGAATGACGACACCACCGCCACTTGGCCGGGAAAGGCTGCCAGCGTGGCGCGGATCACCTCGGCTGCCGGGGCATCGGCGTAAAGCCGGTTCATCCAGGCTGCACGGGCGGCGTAATCGGTCCCGTCATCCAGCATGGGCCCGCCTTTCCGCCGCTTCAGGGTAAAGTGCCGCCTTGAACGGCGCGGCGCCCAGACGGCGATACACCTCCAGAAAGCTCTCGGCCCGCCCGTGGCGCAGGTCCAGATAAGCGCCGATCAGCCGCTCCACCGCGGGCACGATCTCATCCCAGGAAAACCCCGGGCCCGCGCGCTCGCCGATGGCCGCGGTTTCCGTGCCATCGCCGCCCAGCGTGATCTGGTAGCTTTCCACCCCGGCCTTTTCCAGCCCCAGGATCCCGATATGGCCCACATGGTGATGCCCGCAGGCGTTGATGCAGCCCGAGATCTTGATCTTCAGCGCACCGATATCGTGCTGGCGGTCGATATCCTCGAACGCCCGCGCGATCCGCTGCGCCACCGGGATCGACCGCGCCGTGGCCAGCGCGCAGTAATCCATGCCGGGGCAGGCGATGATATCCGACACCAGCCCCACATTCGCCGTCGCCAGTCCGGCCGCCTGCAGCCGCGCAAACAGGGAGGGCAGGTGGCGGCGCGGCACATGGGGCAGGATGATGTTCTGCTCATGGCTCACGCGCAGCTCGTCATGGGCATAGGTTTCGGCCAGATCGGCCAGCAGGCGCATCTGGTCGCTGGTCGCATCCCCCGGCGCCCCGCCCACGGGTTTCAGCGACACCGTGACCGAGGCATAATGCCCCAGCCGGTGCGGATGCAGATTGGTGTCCATGAAGGACCGCAGTGCCGGGCTGAGGAATTGCGGCACCGCGGCGGGCGGTTCGAAATCCGGGGGCGCAAAGGCGGCCTCCAGCCGCTCCAGCAGGGCGGGGTCCACGGGGGCGAAGCTGCGGCGGTTTTCCGCGAAGGCGTCCTCGATCATGGCGCGCAGCGTCTCGATCCCGGTTTCATGGACCAGGATCTTGATCCGTGCCTTGTATTTGTTGTCACGTCGGCCCAGCAGGTTATAGGTCTGCAGGATCGCCTCCAGATAGGGCAGCAGATCGGCGCGGGGCAGGAAGTCGCGCACCACCTTGCCCAGCATCGGCGTGCGGCCCAGACCCCCGCCGACCAGCACCTCGAAGCCCTCTTCGCCCGCAGCGTTCCGCAGCATCCGCAGTCCGATGTCATGGGCGCGGGTCACGGCGCGGTCATGGGGGCTGCCGGTGATGGCGATCTTGAACTTGCGCGGCAGCCAGGTGAACTCGGGGTGGTCGGTGGACCATTGGCGGATCAGCTCGGCCACCGGGCGGGGGTCGGCGATCTCGTCTGCGGCGGCACCGGCGAACTGGTCGGTGGTCACGTTGCGGATGCAGTTGCCGCTGGTCTGGATGGCGTGCATCTCCACATCGGCCAGCGCGTCCAGCATGTCCGGCACATCGCGCAGCTTCGGCCAGTTGAACTGGATGTTCTGACGGGTGGTGAAATGGCCATAGCCCCGGTCCCAGCGGTCGGCGATCATGGCAAGCTGGCGCATCTGCGCGCCGTTCAGCGTGCCATATGGGATCGCCACCCGCAGCATATAGGCGTGCAGTTGCAGATACAGCCCGTTCATCAGCCGCAGGGGCTTGAATTCATCCTCGGTCAGGGCGCCGCTGATCCGGCGCTCCACCTGATCGCGGAACTGGGCCACGCGGTCGCGCACGAAGGCGGCATCGAAGGCGGTGTAGTCATACATGGGGGGCCTCGTCGCGCAGGAAGGTGGGGCCGGTGGTGCGGTACAGCTCGCGGAAATGCAGCGGCGCGGCGCGGCCCTGCGGGTCAAGCGTGACGGGGGCCAGATAGGGGCCGACGGCTTCGTGCGGGCGGGATTGGGCCTCGTCCAGCAGGGTGTGGGCGCGCAGGGCGTCATGCGCCACGGCAGCCGCCGTGATCTGGCGCGTCCAGTCCAGCGCCTCGGTCAGGTAGATCACATCGCCATCCAGCAGGTGGTTCGCGGTCACGATCTGGGGGTGGGGGGCTTTGGTCATGTCACAGGGCCTCTTGCAGATCGGGGGAAAGGGCAGCGGCGGCAGCGCGGGGGGCGAGGCCATAGAGCAGCACCACCGGGCCGCGGGGCGCGGCCTCGGCCAGCCGCTGGGGCAGGTCGATCAGCCGCGCTTCGATCACGCGCTGGTCCGGGCGGGATGCGTTTTCCACCGCCGTCACGGGCGTCTGCGGGTCGGCACCATGCATCAGCAGCCGCCCGCGCAGGAATTCCGAGGCCCGCACACCCATGTAAACGGCCGCGCAGGTGCCGGGGCGGGTCAGCGCGCGCCAGTCATGTTCGGCGAAGCCATCAACATCATGGCCTGTCAGCAGCCGCAGGTCCGGGTTGCGCCCGCGCTGCGTGAGGCTTTGCCCGATGCTGGCGGCGGCAGCGCTGGCGGCGGTGATGCCGGGCGTGATGTGCCAGTCGATCCCGGCGGCATCGAGCGCCCGGGCTTCATCATCCAGCCGCCCAAAGATGCCCGGATCGCCGGATTTCAGCCGTACCACGCTGTTGCCCGCGCGGGCGTGTTCGACGATCAGGGCGTTGATATCGGCCTGTTTCCAGGCGGGGCCATAGGGGGTCTTGCCGACATCGAGGATCAGCGCCTCGCGCCGCGCCAGTTCCAGGATCGGCTGCGGGACCAGCCGGTCATGGATGACCACATCGGCCTCGTGCAGCAGACGCCGGGCGCGCAGCGTCAGAAGCTCGGGATCGCCCGGGCCGCTGCCGACCAGATGGACCACACCGCGCTGCGCTGCGGGACCTTCGCCATGCAGGCGCTCCAGTTCCTGCGGGACGTGGCCTGCGGCCTGCGCCTGCGGGCCGGTGCCGAAATAGAAGCGCGTCCAGAATACGCGCCGGGCCTTGCTGTCCCACGCGGCCACCCGGTGACGGAACCCTTGCCCCGCGCGCACCAAGGCGCCCAGCGTGGCGGGGAGCATCTCCTCGACCCGCGCCTTGATGTGGCGGGCGACCACGGGGGCCGCGCCTTCGGTGCCGATGGCGACGGTGACGGGGTCACGGTCCACGATGGCGGGGGTGATGAAATCCGAGGACAGGTCATCGACGATGTTGACCAGCGCCCCGGCGGCCCGGCCAATGGCGGCGGCGCGCGCATCCAGCGCCGGGTCGGCATTGGCGCCATAGACCAGCGCGGCCCCCATGGCATCGCAGGGGCGCAGGGGGCGGGGGTGCAGCTCCAGCCGCCCGGCCTGCGCGAAGCCCGTGATCTCAGGCGCCGGATCGGTGCCGCAGACGGTGACATGCGCTTCGGTCTTCAGCAGCAGCCGCAGCTTGGCCAGCGCGGTGTCGCCCGCACCGGACACCACGACGCGGCGACCTGCCAGATCCATGAAGATTGGGTAGTGACGCATGAGGAGCCTCCGGGTTTCTCATGCGCAGAGTAGAATTTTGTTCTGTATGGGCGCAATATGGGCGGGTCAATAAGGAAATCATGCCTTGCCCCGAGGCTCCTTTAAAACAGAATGCCGCAATGCGGGCCGGAGCGGGACAAATCCTGCCCCGCCCCGGGTCGGTGCGAAACATGGCTTACCAGCCGTATTGCAGCAGCAGCCCCGACTCGCCCCCGTATTGGGTGACATGCGCGTTGGCGCCGCGCCCGAATTGCAGGATTGCCTGACTGTTGTTGGCGCCGCGCTGGGTCAGGTCGGCGGAATGGTCGGCGCCGCGCTGACGAATGATGCCCAGATTGCCCCCGCCGGACTGGCGCAGGGCGGCGGCGTGGTTGCGGCCCACCTGCGTTACATCGGCGCCCGAGCGGATGTCACGGTGGATCGCATAGGCGGTGACAAGGGCACCCAGAAGGCGCGCCTCCTGCGTATTGCCGGGGGTGATGGACAGGCTGAGCGAATTCGCCATGGCCGGGGCCAGCGGCAGGGTCAGCGACAGGGCCAATGCGGCGGCCAGGGGCAGGGCGGGGCGTGTGAAACGGGACATGGGGACCTCCTTCCAGGGGTGCGGGGGAACGGGATGGCTTACAGATCGGCGCTGTGGCAGCGGCGGGTGATCTGGTCGGCGGTGAGGGTCAGCTCGGCCTCGATGCTGCGGCGGGTGCCGCCAAGGGTGCTTTCCGCCAGCAGGGCGGGTTTCCCGGGGTCGGCCTCGAAATCGCCGGACTGGCGGATGGTGGCGGACCCGCCCGCGCTGCGCTGGCGGATGTCCAGCGCATAGGTGCCGCTGAGCGCGCGATCGGCATGGGCACGGGCGACCAGTTCGGTGCCGTCGCGGGTCTCGGTCAGCTGCAATTCGCAGCGCAGGGGCGCATCGGCCTTGGTGACGCTGCGCGCCGGGGTCATGACGGTGCTGGCGCAGGCGGCGCCGGTGATGATCAGGGCCGAGGCGGCCATAAGGATGCGGGGCATGGAACCCTCCTGTGGCAGGCGGGGGGCGGGACTGCCCCCCGCAGATGGTGCAGCGGCGTCAGTCCTGGATAATCAGCAGCACATTGCCGCTGCCGGACTGCCGGGTGCTGGCGGTATTGCCGCTGCCGTTCTGGATGACGCCCACGGCGTTGCGCTGCCCGCTCTGGGTGACGGTGGCATCGTTGCGGCAGCCGTTCTGGGCCACGCCAACGATGTTGCGCCGCCCGCTCTGGTCCAGATCGGCCACGTTCCGGCAGCCGGTCTGCCCGACCGAGACGCGGTTGCGCGCCCCGTCCTGGGTGCTGATGGTCAGGTTCGCCCGGCCGCGCTGGGTGATGGACATGCGCTGGCGGTGCCCGCCCTGAGCGGCGGCGGCCTCGTTCGCATTGCCCCACTGGCTGACCGAGACCGATGACCCGGCTGCGGCGGGCAGGGCGGTGAGCGCCAGCGCAAGCGCCAGCGGTGCGGCCAGAAGGAATGCGGGGCGGAAGGGGCGGTGGGTCATCGGGTCTCTCCTGCATGGGTGATGGGCGCTTCGGATCGGCGCCGGGCGCCCTTGGTGTGATCCGCCCCTGCACCCTCGGGCCGCGGGGCGCCGCCACGCAATATCGCTGCGTTGTCAGCCCATGACGGTGCTGCGGTTATCGGATAACACCGCCGTCTGGCCCGCCTGTATCAGTGTGCCATCTGCCGGAGTTTTGTGCAGTTTCGGCTTCCCCCCCGCGCGCCGATGCACTAGGTTGCCCGCATGACAACAGCCCTGATTTCACACCCTGACTGCACCACCCATGTCACCCCGGACGGCCACCCCGAACGGGTTGCGCGGATCGAGTCCGTGACAGCCGCCCTTGCCGATCCGGAATTCGACGCCCTTCAGCGCCACGAGGCGCCCATGGCCGACGAATCAGAGGTGCTGCGCTGCCACCCGCCGGAATATGTCGAACGCATCCGCAAGGCCGTGCCGGTGGCGGGCAGCTACCAGCTGGACGCGGACACCCATCTTTCGCCCGGATCCTGGCGCACGGTGATGCGCGGGGTCGGCGGGTCCTGCCGCGCGGTCGATCTGGTGCTGGAAGGCGCGGTGACCAACGCCTTTGTTGCCATGCGCCCGCCGGGGCATCATGCCGAAACCAGCACGCCGATGGGGTTCTGCCTGTTCGGCAATGCCGCCATCGCGGCCAAACGCGCGCTGGACCATCACGGGCTGGAGCGTGTGGCGGTGGTGGATTTCGATGTCCACCACGGCAACGGCACGCAGGACCTGCTGTGGAACGAAGGGCGGGCGCTCTTCATCTCCAGCCATCAGATGCCGTTGTTTCCGGGCAGCGGTGCACCGGGGGAGCGCGGCGCCCACAACAACATCCTGAACCTGCCGCTGCCGCCGGGCAGTGGCGGCGATGCCTTCCGCGAGGCATGGGAGACCAGCGCCTTCCCCCGACTGCGGGAGTTTGCGCCGCAACTGATTATCGTTTCGGCCGGGTTTGATGCGCATCGCGATGATCCGCTGGCCAATCTGGCGCTGGTCGAGGAAGATTTCGCCTGGATCACCGGGGCGCTGTGCGACATCGCCGCCGAAAGCTGTGGCGGGCGCCTGGTCTCGGTGCTGGAAGGGGGCTATGACCTGGAGGCGCTGGCGGCTTCGGTGCGCGCGCATGTTCTGATGCTGATGGACAAATCCTGAAGGGCCTGGGCTGCATGACTGATACCCCCGTTGAGGAGATGAGCTTCGAAACCGCGCTCAAGGCGCTGGAGGACATTGTCACCCGGCTGGAAAGCGCCGATGTGCCGCTGGAAGAGTCGATCACGCTCTATGAGCGCGGCGCGAAGCTCAAGGCCCATTGCGAGGCCCGCCTGAATGCCGCGCAGGAGAAGGTCGAGGCCATCCGCCTGGCGCAATCGGGCGAGCCTGCGGGGACCGAGCCGTTCAACGCCGGATGAGCTTTGCGGCGCGCCTGGCCGAAACCGCGGCCCTGACCGAAGCGCATCTGCTGGCCGCGATTGCCGCCTATCCCCCTGGCACAATCCGCGATGCCATGGCCTATGCCGCGCGGGGGGGCAAGCGGTTGCGCGGCTTTCTGGTGCTGGAGTCGGCCCGCCTGCACGGGCTGTCGGATGCACAGGCGCTGGACGCCGCCGCCGCGATCGAGGCTGTGCACGCCTATTCGCTGGTGCATGATGACCTGCCCTGCATGGATGACGATGACCTGCGCCGGGGCCAGCCCACGGTGCATGTCAAATGGGACGAGGCAACGGCCGTGCTGGCGGGCGATGCGCTGCAAACGCTGGCGTATGAGCTACTGTCGCGCGCATCGGCCGCGCCGGATGATGCCGCGCGGGTGGCGCTGATCGGCGCGCTGGCGCAGGCGGCAGGCGCGCGGGGCATGGTGCAGGGCCAGGCGCTGGACATCGCCGCCGAAGCCGCCGCCTCCCCCCTGACGTTGGAGCAGATCACCGAATTGCAGGCCGGCAAGACCGGGGCACTGATCGGCTGGGCCGCCTGCGCCGGGGCGCGGATGGTCGGGGCTGATCCTGCGCCGCTTGCCGCCTATGCTGCAGCGCTGGGCCTTGCCTTTCAGATCGCGGATGACATTCTTGACATAGAAGGAAGCACCGAGAAGACGGGGAAGCGATTGCGCAAGGATGAAGCGGCAGGCAAGGCGACATTCGTGTCGCTGCTGGGGCTGGACGGGGCCCGGGACCGGGCACGGGTCCTGGTCGGGCAGGCCGAGGCCGCACTGTCCCCCTACGGCGATGCCGCCGACAGCTTGCGGCAGGCCGCCCGCTTCGTTATTGCCCGCGACAGCTGACGCGCCGGAACAGGGACATTGCATGACTGACCGACCGAATACGCCCTTGCTGGATCAGGTGCACAGCCCCGCCGACCTCAAGCCCATGAGCGACCGGCAGTTGCGCCAGCTTGCCGACGAGCTGCGGGCCGAGACCATCAGCGCCGTGTCGGAAACCGGCGGGCATCTGGGCGCGGGCCTGGGTGTGATCGAACTGACCGTGGCGCTTCATGCCGTGTTCGACACCCCGCGCGACCGGCTGATCTGGGATGTCAGCCACCAGTGTTATCCGCACAAGATCCTCACCGGGCGGCGGGACCGCATCCGCACCCTGCGCCAGAAGGACGGGCTGTCGGGCTTCACCAAACGTTCGGAAAGCCCCTATGACCCGTTCGGCGCCGCGCACAGCTCCACCAGCATTTCCGCCGCGCTGGGGTTCACCATGGCGCGCGAGTTGGGCGGCGCCCCGGACCCGGCGCTGGGCGATGCGATTGCGGTGATCGGCGATGGCGCCATCAGCGCCGGCATGGCGTTCGAGGCGCTCAACAACGCGGGCCATCTGGGCCGGCGGCTGTTCGTGATCCTCAACGACAATGAAATGTCCATCGCCCCGCCCACCGGGGCCATGTCCAGCTACCTCTCGCGGCTTTATGGCGAACAGCCGCTGCATGATTTGAAAGAGGCCGCCAAGGGCGCCATCAGCCTGCTGCCCCCGCCCTTTCAGGAGGGCGCCAAACGCGCGCGCGACCTGCTGAAACACGCCACCATGGGCGGCACCTTGTTCGAGGAACTGGGCTTCAAATATCTTGGCCCCATCGATGGGCATGACCTGGACCAGTTGCTGCCCGTCCTGCGCGCCGCCCATGACCGCGCCACGGGGCCGATCCTGCTGCATGTACTGACCAAGAAGGGCAAGGGCTACCGCTTTGCCGAGGACGCGCCAGACCGCGGCCACGCGCGGGCGAAATTCGACGTGATCTCGGGCAAGCAGCACAAGGCGCCGTCGAACGCGCCCAGCTACACCAAGGTCTTTGCGCAGGCGCTGATTGATGAGGCCACGCGCGACGAACGCATCGTCGCAGTCACCGCCGCCATGCCCGATGGCACCGGGCTGGACCTCTTCGCCGAGCGTTTCCCCAAGCGCATGTTCGACGTGGCCATCGCCGAACAGCATGGCGTGACCTTCTGCGCCGGGCTGGCGGCGGGGGGGATGAAACCGTTTTGCGCCATGTATTCCACCTTTCTGCAGCGCGGCTATGATCAGGTGGTGCATGACGTGGCCATCCAGCGCCTGCCGGTGCGCTTTGCCATTGACCGCGCCGGGCTGGTGGGGGCGGATGGTGCCACCCATGCGGGCGCTTTCGACGTGGCCTATCTGGCCAACCTGCCCGGTTTCGTGGTCATGGCTGCGGCGGACGAGGCTGAATTGGTCCATATGGTCGCCACCGCCGTGGCCCATGATGACGGCCCCATCGCGTTCCGTTTTCCGCGCGGCGAAGGCGTGGGCGTGGAGATGCCCGAGCGCGGCCAGCCGCTGGAGATCGGCAAGGGTCGGATCATCCAGCAGGGCAGCCGCGTGGCGATCCTGTCCTTCGGCGCCCGCCTGGCCGAGGTGATGAAGGCCACCGAGGCGCTGGGCGCGCGGGGCATCACCCCCACCGTGGCCGATGCCCGTTTCGCCAAGCCGCTGGACCGTGACCTGATACTGCAACTCGCCGCCGGGCATGAGGCGCTCATCACCATCGAGGAAGGCGCCATCGGCGGTTTCGGCAGCCATGTCGCCCAGCTTCTGGCCGAGGAAGGCGTCTTTGACAGCGGGTTGAAGTACCGCTCCATGGTGCTGCCCGATACCTTCATCGATCAGGCCAGCCCGCGCGACATGTATGCTGCCGCCGCCATGAACGCCGAGGATATCGAGGCGCGCATCCTGTCGCTTCTTGGTGTGGCTCGGATGGGCAAGCGCGCCTGACTGGGCCAGGCGGTTCAGGTCGAATTTCCGCTATTGCGTCATTGACTTTGCACCCCCGGGGGCGGCACCCTGAAACCCGTGCCCCCGCGCCTGCAATGGTGCCGCGCGGCGATACGCAGTGATTGGACAGGTATCAGGACGCTCTCATGACCCCGGCTGAACAGTTTTTTCTTGAACAGCTCAACCGCGCCCGCCTTGATCCGTTGGCCGAAGCGTCCCGTTACGGCATCGATCTGAATTCAGGTGTCTCGGACGATGATCTGATGACGGGCGAAGCGCGCCAGCCGCTGGCTTTGAACGCGATGTTGAAAGAGGCGGCGCATTGGCATTCGCTCGACTACCTGACCGGCGGAGTCATTGACGGCCATATCGGTTCGGATGGCTCCAGACCTTTCGAACGCGCCCAGGATGCCGGCTATCCATCAAGCTTTGTCAGCGAAAACCTGAGCGGCCTGTTCCTGTCCGAACCCTGGGATGCCGACGACGCGATGATGGGTCTGCCCAACGGACCGCCGAAGCATCATGAAGGGTTGTTCCTCAGCCCGGGCCATCGAATCAACACCTTGAACGGTGATTTCCGCGAGACTGGGGTGGCTCAGGAAATTGACCAGATCCCGCCGGATTTTGTCGAACGCCTTGGTGCAGATCCCGAACAGGAGTTTTTCGGATCGGTTGTTACCGTGAAGTTCGGCACCGACTCCGGCGGCCCCAATTTCCTGACCGGTGTCATCTACGATGATGCCGACACAGACGGCTTTTACAGTATCGGAGAAGGGCGTGAGGGGGTCACGATCTCCGTAGGCGGCCAAAGCGTGACCAGCGCCGCGGCTGGTGGCTATGCTCTCGCGTCAGATGCCGCCGAGGTCGAGGTCAGTTTCGACTGGGACGGCACTGCGCTTTCCGCGCAGGTGGACCTGTCGGACGGGAATGTGAAGCTCGATCTGGTGGACGGACTACGCATCATGTCTTCGGGCGATCTGGTGCTGGGTGATGGTGTGATCGAGGCCGGTTTGCTGGGCGTGGCCGATCTGTCGCTGACCGGCAACGGGCTGGACAACACGCTGCATGTGGGCCGCGGTGACACTGTGATCGACGGTGCGGGCGGGTTCAACGCCGTGGTCTTCACCGGGGCCGAGGCCGATTACGAGGTTTCGGTCAACGGCGGCACCGTGACCGTCACGGACTTGCGCAGCGATACCTCCGCGCAGGGGGTCAACACGCTCAGCAGCGTGCAGGAGTTGCATTTTGCCGATGGGGTCGTCAGCCTGACTGCGCCGGGCCCGGACCCGGATCCGGACCCCGCGCCCGATCCCGTCGCGCCCCCAGACCCGGATCCGGACCCCGAACCAGATCCCGAGCCTGAGCCTGATGACAGCCCCGACCTGAACGGTATTTCCATGACCCCAGCCGAACAGCTTTTCCTGGAACTCGTGAACCGCACCCGGCTTGATCCCCTGGCCGAGGCTGATCGCTTCGGGATCGACCTCAATCAGAATGTCACGGGCGACCCGCTGGCCGACCACGCGCGCCAGGCGCTGGCGCCCAATGCCGCGCTCTTGCAGGCGGCGCGCGATCACTCCGAAGACATGATCCTTCGGGATTACTTTGCCCATGACACGCCTGAAGGGGTCACTGCGCAGCAGCGCGGCGAGGCGGCGGGCTATGTCGGCGGGGTGGGCGAGAACCTTGCGCAGACAACCACCACCGCCAATCTGACTGCGGCCGAGGCCGTGCCCAATCATCACGAAGGGCTGTTCAACAGCGTTGGCCACCGCGTCAACATGCTGCGGGACCATTACCGCGAGATCGGCCCCGGCCAGCAGGTGCTGGAGGTGGAGCGCGAACTGGAGGTCACCTATTCCGACGGCAGCACCGCGCTTGAAATGCGCGATGTGACCGTTTCCGCCGTGACTTCGAAATTCGGCAATCCCGGCGACAATTCGGTTTTCCTGACCGGGGTTGTCTATGACGACGCCGACGGGGATGGGTTCTATTCGGTTGACGAAGGGCGGGAGGGGGTTGAGCTTTCCGCGAACGGAGCCATGACCACCAGCGCCGCCGCCGGGGGCTATGCCCTGGCGTTTGACAGCGGAACCACCACTGTGGAGGTCAGCTTCAGCATCGAAGGGCAGCCGCTATCGGCGCAGGTGGACCTGTCGGACGGGAATGTGAAGCTGGATTTGGTGGACGGTCTGCGGCTGATGTCCTCGGGCGATCTGGTGCTGGGTGATGGTGTGATCGAGGCCGGTCTGCTGGGCGTGGCCGATCTGTCGCTGACCGGCAACGGGCTGGACAACACGCTGCATGTGGGCCGCGGTGACACTGTGATCGACGGTGCGGGCGGGTTCAACGCCGTGGTCTTCACCGGGGCCGAGGCCGATTACGAGGTTTCGGTCAACGGCGGCACCGTGACCGTCACGGACTTGCGCAGCGATACCTCCGCGCAGGGGGTCAACACGCTCAGCAGCGTGCAGGAGTTGCATTTTGCCGATGGGGTCGTCAGCCTGACCGATCCAGACCCTGATCCAGACCCCGATCCAGACCCCGATCCTGATCCGGGAACCGTTGCTGTTTCCGGGACCGTGACCTCGGTCAGTGGCGCCGCGCTGGATGGCGTCAGTGTCCAGTTCACCCCCCATGGCGGATCGGCGGCCGGTGATCCCGTCATCTCGGACGCGGATGGCGGCTTTGCTCTTGACCTCGGTGCTGGCGCCACGGGCACGATCCATGGCACGCGGGACATTTCCGCCGCCGATGGCCGCCCCTCTGCCGGGGACGCGCTTGAGGTGCTGCGCATGGCCGTTGGCCTGACCCCCAGCTTTGGGGCCGCCACACCTGAAGCCTTCATCGCGGCGGATATGGACGGCAACGGCCAGATCAATGCACAGGACGCGCTGGAGGTGCTGCGCGCCGCCGTTGGCATTGAAAGCGCCCACGGCGCGCAATGGGTCTTTGTGGACGGCGATGCCTTGGAGCCGATGGATCGCGCTTCGGTCAGCCAGGACCGCGGGATTGCGCTGGATAGGGTGGATGAGCCCATCTCCGATCTGCAGATGACCGGCATACTGACCGGCCATATGAGCGAATTCGGCTGATATCGTGCCCCGCCGCGACCGGGCCCGGATGCGCCTGGCCCCAACCGCTGACCCGTGACCGACGCCATGGCGTCGGTCAGCGCCCACGAGGCGCGCGGGTGGGTGGGTGGGGCGCGGCTCGTGGGCGCTTCTGGCCGGGACATTCGCACAAAGTGAAAAAGGCAGTGCGCATCCCGCGCCGTTCCCCCCTGCGACCAGCCCGCCCGGCGCGCGCCTGCGTCAGTTCCCGCGACCCGAAGCTATGTCGATCAACCGCCGCGCGATAACTTGCGCCTGGATCTCGGCCGCACCTTCAAAGATGTTCAGGATCCGCGCGTCGCACAGGATGCGGCTGATCTGATACTCCAGTGCGAACCCGTTGCCGCCATGGATCTGCAAGCCGTTGTCGGCGGCGGCCCAGGCGACGCGCGCGCCCAGCAGCTTGGCCATCCCGGCCTCCAGGTCGCAACGGCGGTCGGCGTCTTTCTCGCGGGCGCTGAAATAGGTCAGTTGCCGCGCCACCATGATTTCGACCGCCATCATCGCCAGCTTGCCCGAGACGCGCGGGAAAGCGATCAGCGGCTTGCCGAACTGCTTGCGATCCTCGGCATATTGCATGGCCACCTCCAGCGCGTTCTGCGCAACGCCAATGGCGCGCGCCGCAGTCTGGATCCGCGCCGATTCGAACGTCTGCATCAACTGCTTGAAACCCTGCCCGGTCGCACCGCCAAGCAGGTTTGCGTCCGGCACGGTGAAGCCGTCAAAGCCCAGCTCGTATTCCTTCATGCCGCGATAGCCCAGCACCTCGATCTCACCGCCCGAGATGCCTTCGTTGGGGAAGGGATGGGCGCAATCGCCGGGGGTTTTCTCGGCCAGGAAGAGCGACAGGCCGCGGTAGTCGGTGGTCTCGGGCTCGGTCCGGGCCAGAACGGTCATGACATTGGCGCGGGCGGCGTGGGTGATCCAGGTCTTGTTGCCGGTGATGGACCAGTCATCGCCGTCGCGCACGGCCCGGGTGCGCAGCGCGCCCAGGTCCGACCCGGTATTGGGTTCGGTGAACACGGCTGTGGGCAGCACCTCGCCGCTGGCAATGCGGGGCAGCCATTCGGCCTTCTGATCAGCCGTGCCGCCGCAGAGGATCAGCTCGGCCGCAATTTCCGAACGGGTGCCCAGGCTGCCCACACCGATATACCCGCGCGAGAGTTCCTCGGACACCACGGCCATGGCGGCCTTGGACATGCCCAACCCGCCGAATTCCTCGGGGATGGTCAGGCCGAAGACGCCCATGTCGGACAGCTCGGTGATGATCTCCATGGGGATCAGTTCATCGCGCAGGTGCCAGCCATGGGCATCCGGGGCCACACGCTCATCGGCGTAGCGGCGGAACTGGTCGCGGATCATTTCCAGCTCTTGATCCAGGCCGGTGGCGCCAAAGGTTGCGCGCCCGCCATTGTCGCGCATGAGCTCCACCAGCCGCATGCGTGCGGCACTTGTGTTTGCGCCCAAGCGCAGCGTTGTGATGGCCGGATCGTCCAGGGCGGGTGCGATGCCGATATCCGAGAGCCGCGCGACCTCGCCCTGGCTCATGGAGATGCCGCCGATGATCTGGCTCAGATACTCGCCAAAGGCGATCTGATGAAGCAACGCCTCCAGTTCGCCAAACGTGCCTTCGGTGTTCAGCCGTTCGGCCCAGCCCTGCATCTGACGCAGCGATTCGACATAGGTGGCCAGCCAGGCCAGCGCATGCGCCGCATGCTGATCCGCCTCCAGCGCGGCCGCATCGATCCGGCCACCGGGCGCGGTGCGCTGGCGCAGGATTTCGGTGGCGGCATCAAGCGCGGCCTCGACCGGGGAGAGCGCCTGCCGGGTCAGTGCCAGCAGGTCGGGCAGCAGGATTTCGGGCAGGGTCTGGCCATCATGGGGCATGAAGGACTCCGGTCATTTTGCACATGCAGCAGACATAGGGCCTTCGCACCTGCAGCGCAACAAAAAATCCCTGATACAGCGCATTGCTTTACTAAAATGTCGCGGCGGATTTTGCCGATGCAGCCCCCGGGCGAAGCCGGTATAGCTGACGCATCACCGCCAGACAGGTCAGGGACAGAGGGAAAACAGCATGGATTTCGGCGGGCTGGAATTATGGGCGCTGGCGCTGGCCATGGGCATCACGCTGTTTGCCGGCACCATCAAGGGCGCGCTGGGTTTTGCCATGCCGATGATCATGATTTCCGCCTTTCCCGGGTTCATGACGGTTGAGCTGGCGCTGGCAGGGCTGATCCTGCCCACGCTGGTCACGAACCTGAGCCAGGCATTTCGCCAGGGCGTGGACGAGGCCATCGGCTCGGTGCGCAAGTACTGGCGGATGATGACGGCGATTGCCGTGTTCCTGGTGATCAGCGCACAACTGCTGCCCTATATGCCCGAACGGCTGATGCTGGGGCTGCTGGGGGGGCCGATCGTGGCCTTTGCCGTGGTGCAGCTGCTGGGCATTCCGCTGCGCATCCGGGTGGAGCGGCGGCGGCGCGCGGAATGGGGGCTGGGGATGATCGGGGGGCTTTATGGAGGCGTCTCAGGCGTCTGGGGGCCGCCGCTGATTGTCTATCTGCTGTCCACCGGGGCCGAACCGCGCGAGATGGTGCGCGTTCAGGGCGTGGTGTTCCTGATGGGCGCGGTGGTGCTGCTGGGGGCGCATCTGCAATCAGGGGTGCTCAACGCCTCCAGCATCCCGTTTTCGGCGCTGCTGGTCCTGCCGGCGGCGTTGGGCATGTGGCTGGGCTATCGCATTCAGGACCGGCTGGATGCTGCCCGCTTCCGGCGCTGGACACTGGTGCTGCTGGTTCTGACGGGGCTGAACCTGCTGCGCCGGGCGGTCATCGGCTGAACGCAGCATGACCCCTGGCCCGGGCGCCGCGGCATGCGCCGCCCGGTCTGGCCATGATGGCAGCCGATCAGCGCCCGGCGACGGGGGCTTCCGCCTCGGTCCTGGCTTCGCGAGGTTCGCGGGGGGGGCGACCGATGACCTCGCGCAGTTCATCCAGTTCGATGAAGTTATCGGCCTGACGGCGCAGCTCATCCGCGATCATCGGCGGCTGGCTGCGGATGGTCGACACCACCGACACCCGTACCCCCTGCCGCTGAAGGCTTTCCACCAGCGGACGGAAATCGCCATCACCGGAAAACAACACCGCGTGATCCAGTCTGGAGGCCAGTTCCATCGCATCCACGGCCAGTTCTATATCCATGTTGCCCTTGACCTTACGGCGGCCCATGGAGTCGGTGTATTCCTTGGCGGGTTTCGTCACCATGGAATAGCCGTTGTAATGGAGCCAATCCACCAGCGGGCGGATGGGGGAATAATCGTCGTTTTCCAGCAATGCGGTGTAATAGAACGCCCGCAGAAGCTTGCCACGGCGCATGAATTCCTGGCGCAACAGCTTGTAATCAATGTCGAAACCAAGCGCCTTGCCCGCTGCATACAGGTTTGCGCCATCTATGAACAGCGCCAGCCGTTCGTCCTTGTAGAACATGTTCCGCTTCCTTTCTTCGGCGCGCGCCTGAAATACCTTGCCGTGCGCCTTTGCCAGAGGCAGAGATCATGTCTGCCAGTCGGGCTTGGAATAATACTCTTGTAGGTGAGAAAATAAGTTGAACCGGGAAAATTACAACAACGCATTGGTGGCACTCGGTGGCAATATGCCGACGCAAACGGGTAGCCCGAATGAGGTGATCACCCGGGCCATCGGTGCGCTCAAGGCTTTGGCGGTTGGCCCGGTGCGCTCCAGCCGCCTGTATCGGACCCCGGCCTTTCCGCCCGGGTCCGGTCCGGATTTTGTCAACGCAGCGGCAGCCTTCCGCACCACGCTTGCCGCCCCGGAATTGCTGCAGCGGCTGCATGAGATCGAACACAGGGCCGGGCGGCAGCGCCGGAACCGCTGGGGCGCGCGCACGCTGGATCTGGATCTGCTGGCCCTGGACGATCTGGTCTGCCCGGATGTGGCGGGATTTCGCGCCTGGGCGGACCTGCCGGTGGATCTGGCCGGGCAGAGTGCGCCGCAGCAGTTGATCCTGCCGCATCCGCGGCTGCACGAACGCGGCTTTGTGCTGGTGCCGCTGGCGGATGTGGCGCCGGACTGGGTGCATCCGGTGTTCGGCCAAGACGTTCGCCGGATGTGCGCCGCCCTGTCACCGACCGCCCGCGCCGAGGTGGTGGCGCTGGATGCGGAAAGCGGATAGCCGCACTGCTGGTGCTTGAAAACCCCGTCCGATGCCTGTATGTACCGCCGATGACCCCCCGCTATTGACTGGATTGGAGTGCTCATGGCCCGCGTGACGGTTGAAGACTGCGTTGACAAGGTTCCCAACAGGTTCGAACTGGTGGCCCTGGCCGCGCATCGCGCGCGCGAGATTGCCTCGGGGGCGCCCATCACGGTGGACCGGGACAATGACAAGAACCCCGTCGTTGCCCTGCGCGAGATCGCCGACGAAACCCAGGCTGTGGACCCCTTGCGTGAGCGGCTGATCGAAAGCCTGCAGACGCAGATCGAGGTTGACCTGCCCGAGGATGACAACATGTCGCTGCTGATGGGGTCCGAACCTGACCGCCCCGAAGCCGACGAAATGTCCGAGGAGCAGATGCTGCGCGCCCTGATGGAAGCGCAGGGCAACCCGGGCTGACCCGGGGCGGCATTTCCCCTTGCGGTGTCCGCGCGCCCCGGTCGCGGGCACCTAGAAGCGATAGGCGGGCCCAGTGATCACGGTGGATGACCTGATTGCGCTGATGCGCAATTACAACCCGCGCACCGACGAGGCCCTGCTGCGCCGCGCCTGGGACTACGGCGAACGGATGCACGAAGGGCAGAGCCGTCATTCCGGTGAGCCCTATTTCACCCATCCCGCCGCCGTGGCTGCCATCCTGACCGAAATGCGGCTGGACGATGCCACCATCGTCACGGCGCTTCTGCATGACACGATAGAGGACACGCGCTCCACCTATGCCGAGGTCGCGCGGCTGTTCGGTGAGGATATCGCCGAACTGGTTGATGGTGTCACCAAGCTGACGAATCTGCAGCTTTCCTCCTCCGAAGCCAAGCAGGCCGAGAACTTCCGCAAGCTGCTGATCGCCATGTCCCGCGACCTGCGGGTGATTCTGGTCAAGCTGGCCGACCGGCTGCACAACATGCGCACCATCCGCTCCATGCGCCCGGACAAACAGGCGCAGAAGGCGCGCGAAACCATGGATATCTATGCCCCCCTGGCCGGGCGCATGGGGATGCAGTGGATGCGCGAGGAACTGGAGGATCTGGCCTTCCGCGTGCTCAACCCCGAGGCGCGCAACTCCATCCTGCGCCGGTTCATCACCCTGCAGCGCGAGGCTGGTGACGTCGTCCACCGGATCACCGCCGATATCCGCACCGAACTGGTTCATGCCGGGATCGAAGCCAGCGTTTATGGCCGGGCGAAAAAGCCGTTCTCTGTCTGGCGCAAGATGCAGGACAAGGAACTGGCATTCTCGCGCCTGTCCGACATTTATGGTTTCCGGGTCATCGTGGGTGATGTGGCGCAATGCTATCAGGTGCTGGGCCTGATCCACCGGCGCTGGCGCGCGGTGCCGGGGCGGTTCAAGGATTACATCAGCCAGCCAAAGACCAACGGCTACCGCTCCATCCATACCACGGTGTCGGGGCGCGACGGCAAGCGGGTCGAGGTGCAAATCCGCACCCGCGAGATGCACGAGGTCGCCGAGGCCGGGGTGGCGGCGCATTGGGCCTACAAGGACGGCAAGCGCACCGCCAATCCCTTTGCCGTGGACCCGGCGAAATGGGTCAGCACCCTGACTGAAGGGCTGGGCGCCAGCGATGACAACGACGCCTTTCTGGAACATGTCAAGTTGGAGATGTATTCCGACCAGGTCTTCTGCTTCACGCCCAAGGGCGATGTGGTGCAATTGCCGCGCGGGGCCACGCCGCTGGATTTCGCCTATGCCATCCACACCCGGATCGGCGACAGCTGTGTTTCCGCAAAGGTGGACGGGCTGCGCGTGCCGCTCTGGACCCGGCTGAAGAACGGCCAGTCGGTGGAGATCATCACCGCCGAGGGTCAGCGCCCCCAGGGCACCTGGATCGATATTGTGGTGACGGGCCGGGCCAAGGCCGCGATCCGGCGCTCCCTGCGTGAGGAAGACCGCGAACGCTTCATCCGCCTGGGCGCCGAACTGGCGCGGGTGGCGTTCGAGCATGTGGGCCGGAAAGTCAGCGACAAGGCCCTGGCCACGGCGGCCAAGGCGCTGGGCATTCCCGGCGGGCGCGAGGAGTTGCTGGCCCGGCTGGGTGCCGCGGAAATGAGTGCGCGCGCGGTGGTCGAGGTGCTCTATCCCGAACTCGCCGATCAGACCGGCGAACTGGTCGATGCCCGCCGTCCCGTTGTGGGGCTGGAACCCGAACAGTCCTTTCGCCGTGCCGCCTGCTGCCAGCCCTTGCCGGGCGAGCGGATCGTGGGCATCACCTATCGGGGCAAGGGTGTGGTCGCCCATGCCATCGATTGCGACGCCCTGGCCGATTACGAGGAACAGACCGAACGCTGGATCGACCTGCGATGGCATGAAGGTCGGCATGAAGCCGTCCATGTGGTGACGCTGGAGATGACCATATCGAATGATGCCGGCGTGCTGGGCCGTATCTGCAGCTTGATCGGCGAACAAAAGGCCAATATCTCGGATCTGAGCTTCGTGGACCGCAAGCCGGATTTCTATCGGCTGCTGATCGAGGTGGAGCTGCGCGATGTGGAGCATCTGCATCAGCTGATGACCGCGCTGGAGGCCGAGAATGACGTTGCCCAGATCGCCCGTCACCGGGACCCGAACCGCCGCCCCTGAGCGCATGCTGCGCCGGATGGCACCGGCGGGCCGGGGGCAAGGGGACTGAAATTGGTTTTCAAGCGCCGCACGGCTCCCAGCACCGGCCAGAAACTTCGCAGCCTGGTCTATCCACGCGGCGGGTGGTGGCGTGCGGCGGGCTATGTGCTGCACCGTCTGCGTCGGCTGCCCGATGCGCCGGAACGGATCGCCGTCGGTGTGGGGGCGGGAATCTTCGCCTCGTTCACGCCGCTGTTCGGGTTCCATTTCTTCCTGGCGGCTACGGTGGCGTGGATATTTCGGGGCAATATCTTTGCTTCGTTGTTGTCGACCTTCTTCGGCAATCCGGTCACCTTTCCCATCATCGTGGTCAGCAGTATCGAACTGGGCAGCCTGCTTCTGGGGCTGGACCGGACCATGACCGCGCCCGAAGTGATGAAGGCCTTTGGCGCGGCCTCGGCCGAGGTAACGGCCAATCTGGGCGCGCTCATCAGCGACAAGCCCGTCTATTGGGGGCATTTCCTGCGGTTCCTGTATCAGGTCTTCCTGCCCTATCTGCTGGGTGGGGTCATCCTGGGGACTGTCGTGGGTGTGATCGGCTATTTTGCCTCGCTGCCGGTGATCCGGGCGTATCAGGCGCGGCGCCGGGCGCGGCTGCGCGCGCGGTTTGAACTGGCCCGGCGCCAGGATGCCGCCCGCGCGGCGGAGGTTGCGGGCAAAACCGAAAAGCCCGATTGAGTTCGCAGGCTAAAAGGTTACAACTGTGCCGGAAGAGCCGAAACGGTGCAGGGGGCGGACATGGCAATCGAACGCAGGGATGAGCGCTTGCGGCTGGGGATCAATATCGATCATGTGGCCACGCTGCGCAATGCCCGGGGCGGGGACATGCCGGATCCGGTGCGCGCGGCGGTGATGGCGCAGGAGGCGGGGGCCGACGGGATCACCGCGCATCTGCGCGAGGATCGCCGCCATATCCGCGATGAGGATATCGCCCGGCTGATGGCGGCGATTGAACTGCCGCTGAACTTCGAGATGGCGGCGACCGAGGAAATGCAGCGCATCGCCCTGATGCACCGGCCCCATGCGGTCTGTATCGTGCCCGAACGGCGCGAGGAGCGCACCACCGAGGGCGGGCTGGATGTTCTGGGTGACGAGGCGCGGCTGCGCGACTATATCGCGCCATTGGCCCAGGCGGGGTGCCGGGTGTCGTTGTTCGTCGCCGCCGATGATGCCCAGATCGAGGCCGCCGCCCGTGTGGGTGCGGCGGTGGTCGAACTGCACACCGGCGCCTTTTGCGACCTGCACGCCGAAGGGCAGCATGACGCGCGCGACGCCGAGCTGCGCAAGCTGTACACAAGCGCCGTGCTGGCCCATCAGCTGGGGCTCGAGGTGCATGCCGGGCATGGGCTGACCTATGACACCGTCGGTCCCATCGCCGCCATGCCCGAGGTGGTGGAGCTGAACATCGGGCATTTCCTGATGGGGGAGGCGCTGTTCGTGGGGCTGCGGACCGCGATTGCCGAGATGCGCCGCCAGATGGACGCTGCCCGCGAATGATCCTGGGGGTCGGTACCGATCTGGCCAATATCGACCGGATCGAAGGCACGCTGGCGCGGTTCGGCGACCGGTTCCGCCAGCGGGTGTTCACCGAAACGGAACTGCGCAAGGCGGGCCGCCGCAGCGGACAGGAGGCGGCGACGCTGGCCAAGCGCTGGGCCGCCAAGGAGGCCTGTTCCAAGGCGCTTGGCACCGGGCTGCGCATGGGGATCGCGTGGAAGGACATGGGCGTTGCCAACCTGCCCAGCGGGCAACCGGTCATGGCGGTCACAGGCTGGGCGGCCGAGCGCTTGGCCGCGATGACTCCGCCGGATCATGTGGCGCGCATCCATGTCAGCCTGACCGATGACCACCCCTGGGCACAGGCCTTTGTGGTCATCGAAGCGCTGCGCGAGGAGGCCGCGTCCGGGTGATCCAGCGGAGCGCGCGTTCCGCGCGCACGCCTTCTGGCCCTGCGGGCGGTTGGGGGGCGCTGCCCCCTCTGCGCGCAAGCGCGCATTCACCCCCGGAGTATTTTCGGCAAGATGAAGGGGAGGGCGCGCGTCGGCTGTTGGTGAAACAGGAACGGCGCGGCCCTTGAGGCCGCGCCGTTCGCCTGCGTCATCATGTGGTTCAGAGTTTTTCGATCAGTTCCGGCACGGCGGTGAAGAGATCGCCCACCAGACCGTAGTCTGCCACCTGGAAGATGGGCGCTTCCTCATCCTTGTTGATGGCGACGATGATCTTGGAGTCCTTCATCCCTGCCAGATGCTGGATGGCGCCCGAGATGCCGACGGCAATGTAGAGTTCGGGCGCGACCACCTTGCCGGTCTGGCCCACCTGCCAGTCATTCGGGGCGAAGCCCGAATCGACCGCGGCGCGGCTGGCGCCGACGGCGGCGCCCAGCTTGTCCGCCAGTTGCTCGATCAGCTTGAAGTCATCTTCGGAGCCGACGCCGCGCCCGCCGGAAACCACGACACCTGCCGAGGTGAGATCGGGCCGGTCGCTGGCGGCAACCTTGTCCTCGACCCATTCGCTGAGACCGGGGTTGTCAGCAGAAGCAATGGTTTCGACCGGGGCGGGGCCCCCTTCGCCGGCGGCATCAAAGGTGGAGGTGCGGATGGAGACGACCTTCTGCGCGTCCGAGGATTTCACCGTCTGCAGCGCGTTCCCTGCGTAGATCGGGCGTTCGAATGTGTCGGCATCGACCACGCCGGAGACATCGGAGATCACCATCACGTCCAGAAGCGCGGCCACACGGGGCAGCACGTTCTTGGCGTCGGTGGTGGCGGGGGCCAGAATATGGCTGTAGTCGCCCGCAAGGCTGACGATCAGGGCCGCGGTGGGTTCGGCCAGGCGGTGGCCGAGGCTGTCATCCTCGGCGCAGAGGACCTTGGTCACGCCGTCGATCTTGGCCGCTTCGGCAGCGGCATCGGCGGCGCGGGCGCCTGCGCAGAGCAACGTCACCGGCCCGATGGCGCGGGCGGCGGTGACGGCCTTGGCGGTGGCATCGCGGTTGAGCGCGCCATCGGTGACTTCGGCAAGCAGCAGAACGGACATCAGAGCACCCCCGCTTCATCCTTGAGTTTCGTGATCAGCTCATCCACCGAGCCAACCTTGACGCCGGCGGCGCGGGCAGGCGGTTCGGAGGTCTTGAGCACTTCCAGCCGGGGGGTGACATCGACGCCGTAATCGGCGGGGGTCTTTTCCTCGAGCGGTTTTTTCTTCGCCTTCATGATATTGGGCAACGAGGCGTAGCGCGGCTCGTTCAGGCGCAGGTCCACGGTGACGATGGCGGGCATCTTCACCTTGATGGTCTGCAACCCGCCGTCGACCTCGCGCGTGACCAGGGCGTGCTCGCCCTCGACCTTCAGCTCGGAGGCAAAGGTGGCCTGCGCCCAGCCGGTCAGCGCCGCCAGCATCTGGCCGGTGGCGTTCATGTCATTGTCGATCGCCTGCTTTCCGGCGATCACCAGGCCGGGGTCTTCGGCGTCGATCACCGCCTTCAGCAGCTTGGCCACGGCCAGGGGTTCGATATCGGTGTGCACGTCATCGGCTGCAACGATCAGGATGGCGCGGTCGGCGCCCATGGCCAGCGCGGTGCGCAGGGTTTCCTGCGCCTGCTTCACGCCGATGGACACGGCCACGATCTCGGACACCGTGCCGGCTTCCTTGAGGCGGATCGCCTCTTCGACGGCGATTTCGTCGAACGGGTTCATGGACATCTTGACGTTTGCCAGATCGACTCCGCTGCCATCGGTCTTGACCCGGACCTTGACGTTGTAGTCGATCACGCGCTTGACGGGTACAAGGACCTTCATGGGCGTGACTCTCCGCTTCTGAGGGTCCGGGCGGGGTGCCCGGACGGGTTTCTGCGCCGATGTCTAGCGGGTTGGTGGGCCGGAAAACAGGCCAAATCCGACGAAACCCTGCGCCCGGACGTCGCGTTCCCGGGCTTTGTGGGCCACGGCCGCGGATTTCTGCGGCCATGGCGCGGGGCAGGGCGTCTAGCGCGTGAGGCCAGGCACCCAAAGCACGTCGGCACGGCCGCTGTCATTGGCGATGCGCCCGGCAACGAACAGCCAGTCCGAGACGCGGTTGAGGTAGCGCAGGGCTGATTCGTTGATCCCTTCGAGGGCGGCAAGCGCCACGGTCTGCCGTTCGGCCCGGCGGGCCACCGTGCGGCACAGGTGCAGATGTGCCGAAAGCGCGCTGCCGCCGGGCAGGATGAAGCTGCGCAGGGGCTCCAGGTCGGCGTTCATGGCGTCAATCTCGGATTCGAGCCGGTCCACCTGGGCGGGCAGGATGCGCAGGGGCGTGTATTCGGCCTCGGCGTCGCGTTCCATATCCGGGCGGCAGAGGTCGGCGCCCAGATCGAAGAGGTCATTCTGGATGCGGGCCAGAGCCTCGGCCATGTCGCCTGTTGCGTGCAGCCGCGCCATGCCCAGCGTGGCGTTGAGCTCATCGACCGTGCCATAGGCCGCCACCCGGGCCGAGGTCTTGGAGACGCGCGTGCCATCCCCCAGAGCGGTCTGACCGGCATCGCCGGTGCGGGTATAAATCTTGTTGAGAACGACCATCGGTTACCCCGTCTGTGCCTTGAACCATGCAAAGGCGACGATCAGGATCACGGCCACGAATTGCGCCCCCAGCCGCCAGCGCATCAGGCGGTTGGCGTGTTTGCGATTGAATTCGCCACCGCGCGCAAAGCCGCCGACGCCCACCAGCAGGATTCCCAGCACCACAAGGGACGCAATCGCGCCAAGGATGAAGAGCGGATCGTTGAGCATGAACACCTCCTGCCGTCGCCTCAAGGGCATGTAATGGTTCCGGCGGAAAAAGCGAACGGGAATCTTGGATCGATGCGAGGAAGCGCCAATCGAAAGGGCCGCCCCGATACGGGGCGGCCCAAGCGAGCTTCAGGAGATGGAGCCAGTTAGAGCCTTGGCTCAATCGAAAGGATCGCCCGTCCGGGCTGCCGTCAGGACGCTTCCCTTTCGACTGTCTTCGCACCTCTCTCCAACATCACTCTAGACACTGGACCACCTCCTTTCATTACGTTGCTGTTGATACCGAAGGTGGCACATATTTTGTGTATGTCAAAAGAAATCATGCGATGGGTTGCGAAAATTTCCCCACGATGATCCGGAATGGCACCAATGCAAGCAGCGCCAGTCCCAGTTTCACCATCCAGTCCGCAACGGCCAGGCTGACCCAGAGCGGAACCTCGGGGCCGACGCCCAGAAGCGGCAGCACATCGGCGGCCCAGCTGACATCATCGGCAGGGTTGATGAAGGCGAGCGAGGCCGAAAAGGCGATGGTGAAGAACAGCGCGGTATCGACCGTGGAGCCGACCAGGGTCGAGGCCAGCGGCGCGCGCCACCAGCGGCCTTCGCGCAGGCGGTCAAAGATCACCACATCCAGCATCTGTGCCGTCAGGAAGGCGATGCCGGACCCCAGCGCGATCCGCAAGGTGGTGGCGTCAAAGGCCGTGGCCACCAGCGAGAAGGCAACGCCCACGGCGAAGCCGACCCAGACGACCTTGCGCGCGGCCGAAGGGCCGTAGAAGCGGTTCATCAGGTCATTGACCAGAAAGGCCAGCGGATAGGTGAAGGCCCCCCAGGTGAGCCAGTTGCCGAACAGGAATTGGACAAGGATGTTCGAGGCGACGACAATCGCCGCCATGGCAAGGATGCCGGGCAGATGTGCGCGAGTCATGGATCTATCCGTTTTGACAAGGTTGCGGAGACTTGGCCGCACCCGTTCGGGCACGGCAGGCGGTGCGTTACACCGCCCGGGGCCCGCGCGCAAGGGTCTGGCTGGCGCTCAGCGCGCGCGCAACGCGTCCCGGATTTCGATCAGCAGCTCTTCGGTGGTGGGGCCTTTGGGGGCTGCGGGTTCCGGATCTGGCTGGGGGCGCTGGCGGATGCTGCGCAAGCGGTTGACGAGCTTGACCAGCACGAACACCACCCAGGCGGTGATCAGGAACTTGATGACGGCATTGATGAAATTGCCGTACATGAATTGCGCATCACGGACGCCAAAGCTGAGTTCCGAAAAGTCCACACCGCCGACGACAAGCCCCAGCAGCGGGTTGATCAGATCCTGCACCAGGGAACTGACGATGGCGGTGAAGGTCGCCCCGATGATGATGCCGACGGCCAGGTCGATGACATTGCCGCGGGCGATGAAATTGCGAAATTCGGTCAGCATGCGATCCTCCGGTATCCGATCCGGAGCGCAGTCTGGCCGAAAGCTGCGCGGTGGCAACCCCGGGCGGGCGCAGGCGCGTGGCGCTCAGCCGCACTCGCCCCATTGCTGGCGCTTGCGATACAGGGTCGATGGTGACACGCCCAGTTCCCGCGCCGCCTGCGGAACCGACCCGTCATTGCGCCGGATCGCGGCCTCGATCGCCATGCGTTCGATCCGCGCCAGCGTCCAGCCCCTGAACGGATCTTCCGGCGCGGTTGCGTTGCCTGCAGGGGGGGGCGAGGGCGCTGCGCAGGCTTCGCTGGCCGACTGTTCCTGCAGCCGTTTCGGCAGCATGTCCGGCGTCAGAACCGGACCTTCGTTCAGGACCACCGCATTGCGCAGAACATTGATCAGTTGCCGGACATTCCCGGGCCAGGGCAGGGCGCGAAACAGGTCCAGCACCGCGGGGGCGATCCGGTTGAGGGTGCTTCCTTCCTCGGCGGCCATGCGTTCCAGAAGGGTCTGCGCCAGTTCGACCACATCCTCGCCCCGGTCGCGCAGGGGGGGCATGTGGATCGGCACCACATGCAGGCGATAGAACAGATCCTCGCGGAAGCGGCCGTGGCGGACCTCGTCCTCGGGGTCGCGGTTGGTGGCGCAGACGATGCGCACGTCCAGCTTGCGCGCCCGGGTGGCGCCCACCGGCGTGATGGTCGAGGTCTGCAGGAACCGCAGCAACTTGGTTTGCAGGTTCAGGTCCATCTCGCAGATTTCGTCCAGGAACAGGGTGCCGCCATCCGCTGCTGCGGCGGCGCCCTGCTTGTCGGAAATCGCCCCGGTGAAAGAACCTTTCAGATGGCCGAAGACCTCGGATTCCAGCAGGTCGCCGGGGATCGCGCCGCAGTTCAGGGCGATGAACGGTTTTTCCCGCCGGGTGGACAGCCGGTGCACGGCTTCGGCGCACAACTCCTTTCCGGTGCCGCTTTCGCCGGTGATGAAAACCGTCGCCATGGACCGCGCCACCGAGCGGATCAGGCGATAGGTTTCCTGCATGGAAGGGGAGGCGCCGATGAACGGGGGCAGGGTATCGCGCTGGCCGCCGAGTGTTGCGGCGGGTACGCAGGACCTTGCCTTCAGGGCATGGGTGACAGCCTCGATCAGGCGCGCCCGGTCCACAGGTTTGACCAGAAACTCATGGGCTCCGGCGCGCATCGCGCTGACGGCGCGGTCAATGGACCCGTGGGCGGTGACCACCACCAGCGGCGTGTCCGGCGCGATCTGCTGAAAGGTCTGCAACAGATCCAGCCCGTCGCGATCCGGCAGCATCAGGTCCATGACTGCCAGCACCGGCCGGCACCTGCGGAGCTTCTCGATCGCCTCGGCCCCCGTCTCGGCGGCCTCCACCTCGAACCCTGCAGCCTTCAGGACGGCGCTGTAGGTCAGCCGCAATGACGCTGTGTCTTCTACCAGAAGGACAAGCGGAAACCCCGTGCCACCACCATGCGATGCGTCAGCGGCCATTGCAGCACCTGCAGACCGATGACGCGCCCGCTTGCCGCCAGTCGTCCGGCGTCCTTGGGGATTCGGGATATCTGCACGGGTTACTGAGATACAGGCGCATTCTTTCCGGAAAGCGGCCCGCGATTGACACAGGGGGATAGAGAGTCACGTCACTTGGGTTCCCGAAAAACACATTCCAAAACACGTTGCGGTTGCGGAACATGCACCGCCAGCACGCCATAACGATGAACAGGTATACACGGAAAAGCAACACGAAGTTGTGAAAAAAGCACTGGCTCGCGTCCTGGCATGTGATGCGCAAGCAAGAAGCGACCTGCCCAGCGGCCGGGGCCGGGGGCAGGCGCTTGGCTTCAGTCCCGGGCCGCAAGACCAAGCGGTTTCAGCGCGGCGGTGATCTCGTCCAGGATGGCCGGGTCATCGATGGTGGCGGGCATGTTGAAGGGTTCGCCATCGGCGATCTTGACCATGGTGGCGCGCAGGATCTTGCCCGAGCGCGTCTTGGGCAGGCGATCCACCACCACCGCGTGCTTGAAGGCGGCAACAGGGCCGATTCTTTCGCGGACCAGTTTCACGCATTCGGCCGTGACCTCGGCATGGTCGCGGGTGACACCGGCATTCAGGCACAACAGGCCCAGCGGCAACTGGCCCTTCAATTCATCCGAAACGCCGATCACCGCGCATTCGCCCACATCCGGGTGGCTGGCCAGCACTTCCTCCATGGCGCCCGTGGACAGGCGGTGCCCGGCCACGTTGATCACGTCATCGGTGCGCGCCATGATGTAGACATAGCCGTCCTCGTCCAGATACCCGGCGTCGCCGGTTTCATAGTAGCCTGGAAACGTGGTCAGATAGGATTTGCGGAAACGGTCTTCGGCGTTCCACAGATTCGGCAGCGTCCCCGGCGGCAGCGGCAGCTTGATGGCAATGGCGCCCAGTTCCCCGGGCGGCAGCGGGTTGCCGCCTTCATCCAGAATGTGAATCTCATGCCCCGGCATGGGCACCGACGGGCTGCCGATCTTGACCGGCAGCGGCTCCAACCCCATGGGGTTCCCGGCGATAGCCCAGCCGGTTTCCGTCTGCCACCAATGGTCGATCACCGGCACGCCCAGCTTGTCCTGCGCCCAGAGGATCGTATCCGGGTCCGCGCGTTCGCCGGCCAGATACAACACGCGCAGCGAGGACAGGTCATAGTCCCCCACCAGCTTGCCCTGCGGGTCCTCACGCTTGATGGCGCGGAAGGCGGTGGGGGCGGTGAAGAAGCTGACGACGCGATGTTCCTCGATCACCCGCCAGAAGGTGCCCGCGTCCGGCGTGCCCACGGGCTTGCCTTCGAACACGAGGGTGGTGGCGCCGTGGATCAGCGGGCCGTAGCAGATGTAGCTGTGGCCCACGACCCAACCCACGTCCGAGGCGGTCCAGAACACCTCGCCCGGGTTGACGTTGTAGAGGTTCTTCATGGTCCAGGCGAGGGCGACCAGATGCCCGCCCGTGGCGCGGATCACCCCCTTCGGCTGGCCCGTGGTGCCTGAGGTATAAAGGATATAGGCCGGATCGCTCCCCTTGACCGGCACGCAATCGGCGGGGGTGGCGTCTTTCTGAAACGCATCCCAGTCATGGTCACGCCCGGGGATCAGTTCGGCGCGTTCCTGTTCGCGCTGGAAGATGACGCAGAAATCAGGCTTGTGCGTGGCCATGTCGATGGCGCCGTCCAGCAGCGGTTTGTAATGGACCACGCGCCCCGGTTCGATCCCGCAAGACGCCGCGATGATTGCCCTGGGCTGCGCGTCATCAATCCGCGTGGCCAGTTCGCGCGCGGCAAAGCCGCCGAAGACCACCGAATGGATCGCGCCCAGCCGTGCGCAGGCCAGCATGGCCACCAGCGCCTCGGGGACCATGGGCATGTAGATCAGCACCCGGTCGCCCTTTGACACGCCCTTGGCGGCCAGCGCACCGGCCAGCCGTGACACGCGGTCCAGCATCTGGGCATAGGTGATATGGGTCTTGGTGCCGGTCACCGGGCTGTCGTGGATCACCGCCACCTGATCGCCGCGGCCTGCGGCCACATGGCGGTCCAGCGCGTTGAAGCAGGTGTTCACCTCGGCATCGGCGAACCATTCATAGATCGGGGCGCGGTCATCGAACAGCGCCTGCGTCGGTGGTGTCACCCAATCGATCGCCCCGGCCTGGTCCATCCAGAAAGCATTGCGATCGGTGATCGAGCGCTTGTAGATCTCGGCGTAACCCATGTACATCTCCTCCGGCCACATTGGCATTTTGTTACGCGAGTGACGGGGCGTCACGCAATGCTGTTACCGGCACCAACGAGGGCTATCTTGTGGAAATTTGCAAATTTTTCCCCGGAATCTGGAATCAGTTTGCAAAGCCCGCATTTCTGCAAAAGAACACCAGTGCCATCGCTGATTTTGCAAAGTCATGGCTGCGCGCTGCGGCGCCGCACAACCGCCAGCCCATACCCGGAGGCCCTTCATGCGCAGCATCCTGATCACCGGTTGTTCCTCGGGGATCGGCTACCATGCTGCCCATGCCCTGGCCGCGCGTGGCTGGCAGGTCTTTGCCACCTGCCGCAAGCCCGCCGATTGTGCGCGCCTGCAGGCCGAGGGGCTGGAGAGTTGCACGCTGGATTACACCGACCCCGAAAGCATCGGCGCTGCGCTGGACCATGTCCTGACCGTCACGGGCGGGCGGCTGGATGCGCTGTTCAACAATGGTGCCTATGCCATCCCCGGCGCGGCCGAGGATCTGCCCACCGATGCCCTGCGCGCCATATTCGAGGCAAACCTCTTTGGCTGGCATGACCTGACCCGCCGGGTGATCCCGGTGATGCGCGGGCAGGGCGGCGGGCGGATCGTGCAGAATTCATCCGTGCTGGGCTTGGCGGCCCTGCGCTGGCGAGGGGCCTATGTGGCGACGAAATTCGCACTCGAAGGGCTGACGGATGTGCTGCGGCTGGAAATGCGCGGAACCGGGGTGCATGTGGTGCTGATCGAACCCGGCCCGGTGACCAGCCGTATCCGGCAGAACTCGATCCCCCATTTCGAACGCTGGATCGACTGGCGCGCCTCGCCGCGCCGGGCGCAATACGAAGGGGAGTTGCTGGCGCGGCTGTATGAAGATCGCGCCCCGGACCGGTTCGAATTGCCCCCCGATGCCGTGACCCGGGTTCTGATCCGCGCGCTTGAGGCGCGCGCCCCCCGTCCGCGCTATTTCGTGACCCTGCCCACGCATGGCATGGCCGCTGCAAGGCGCCTGTTGCCGGGGCGGGCACTGGACTGGCTGCTGGCGCGGGTGTGACGGCACGCGACAGGCGCGCAGGGGCGGCGCTTGTCGCGGCCAAAGGAGGCAGAGGGGGTTTACAGGAACTCGCGTTCGCTCAGCGCGCGGGCCACTTCGGCGCGGACCAGCTTGCGGATGGACCGGGTCAGCCGCTCGCCCATGGTGCCGTGCAATTCCTCGCGCAGGATCTGCGCCACCAGATCCCGCAGCATGGCTTCGTCGATCACCACATCGGCCGGGGCCTCTTCCGCATCGGGCCGCGGTTGGGGCATCGAAGGGGCGCCGGCTTCGGCATCCTGCGCGTCCGCCCCGCCCGGCGCGGACCCCGCTGCGCCCCGGTTCTCCGCCGCAATGCGTCGCACGGCCGCGTTCACGCTTTCGCCGTCAGGCTGCCCCGCATCCGCTGCCGTCGGTTGCGGTGATGCCGGGCCGTTGGCCGCTTCGGGCATCCCGTTCGTGTTGACCACGCGCAGGGATGGCGTCAGCAACAGCCGATCCGATGGCGCCCGCGCCAGCGCGGCCTCCTGCGATACCAAGCGGCGGATCGAGGACAGCACATCCTCGATTTCCCGCGGGGACAATGAATCCGACATGCCTGCCCTGCTGTTTCTTGTTGTTGTGCCAGCCTAACCCGAAACCCCGTCCGATGGAATCCCGGAATCGGCCCTGTCCGCTGGCAGGGTTACTGCCGACCCAGCGATTGCAGCACCCGGTCCAGCGCCTCACCCTGCGCAGAGCGCGCGGGGGCGTTCTGCACCGCGTTGAAATACGCTTCCGGGTCATAGGTGGGAATGCCAAGGTTCAGGTGATCGACTGTCAGCAGCCCCATCGCTTCCAGAACCGAATAGGCGGCCACCTGCAGTTGCGCCTGTTCGGACACCAGCGCGGCGCGGGCGTCCAGAAGCTCCTGCTCGGCGTTGAGCACATCCAGCGTGGTGCGCGCGCCCAGCGCCGCCTCTTCGCGGACCCCGTCATATGCGGTCTGCGCGGCGCGGATCTGGCGTTCGCTGGCATCGATCCGTGCGCTGGCGACCTCCATCCGGGACCAGGCCTGGGCCACGTTCTGCAACACCTGTGCCACCGTCTGGTGCAGGTTGGACCGCGCCGCGTCACGGCGCGCAATGGCCTGGCGGTTCTGTGATGACAGCGCCCCGCCGCTGTAAATGGGGCGCGAATACTCCAGCCCCAGCGAGGCGGACTGGTTGGTGCCGCTACGCTGCACCCCCTGCGGGGCAGCGTCAAGGCTGCGCGAGGTGCCGAACCCGGCACTGGCCGAGCCGGTGACCGATCCCAGCCGTTGCGCCGCCGCGCGTTCGGCGTTCAGATCGGCGGCGGCAACCTCATGCTGGGCCTGGCGGATGGAGGGATGCGTGACCCGTGCCACCTGCTGGGCGGCGTCCAGGTTGCGCGCGGTGGCGGGCAGGGCCGGGGGCTGGCGCAACTGGCTTGGCGCGGTGCCGGTGGCGAAGCGATAGGCCTCACGCGCGATCTGCAGATCGCCCTGCGCGGCGGCCAGCAGGCTGCGTGCGCCCGCCAGACGCGCTTCGGCAATGGCGACATCGGTGCGGGTGACCTCACCGACCTCGAACCGCTCCTGCGCGGCGCGCAATTCCTGCGTGATCAGCCGCACGTTCGATTCGCGCAAAGCCACCGTGTCCGTGGCCGAGCGCACATCCATGAAGGCCGCAATCGCATTCAGCAGCACCTGCTGTTCCAGCCCCACCAGCGCCGAGCGCACCGCCAGCACCTGTTCGCGCGCTGCCTGCACCCCCAACTGCCCGCGCCCGAAATCATAGAGCGTGACAGTGGCCGACAGGTTCAGCGACGCGGACAACTGGCTGCTGTCGCCGCGCAGCGAATCCTGGTTGAATTGCGCCTGGCTGCGGGCGACGAAATTGACCACCGGGCGCAGGCTGGCCACGGCCTGGGCCACGTCTTCATCGGCCGCGCGCAGCGTGGCGCGGTTCTGGTCCAGCAGGTTCGAGTTGCGATAGGCCGCAACGAGGGTGTCCGTCAGCGACTGTGCCGACAGCGGCGGAGCGCCAAGGGCCAGCACCGCCAACCCTGCCAATGCGACCCTGCGCGCGCCCCTGATCCAGCCGCCCGTTCCGTGAAGTCCCTGCATTCTGCCTGCCTCCTGCATGGGGGCGTTTGCCCGGTTATTGGCGTGCCTTTTCCTGCCCGTCTGGCCCGCACGCATGGCCCGGGCCCGTCAGAAGCTGAATGCGCGTTCGCGCGCGAACCCTTCCAGCACCGGCGCGGCGGCGTTGAATGCATCGCGCCAGGCGATCCGGCCATCGGTCTTGACGCCGATATGGGCCACGCCCAGCGCGCCATCCATGAACAGGCAGCCCACGCGGCCACCTTCGGCCAGTTGATCGGCCAGCGCCTGGGGAAAGGTTTCGACCCCGCCCTGGACCATGATCACATCATAGGGGCCGCTGCCCGGGGCGCCGGTGGTCAGTTCGGCCTGCCGGATATCGGCATTGTCGGCGCCCATGGCGCTCAGCGCGGCCTGGCCCTCGGCCACCATGGTGGCATTGTCATCGATACCGACCACGGCCTCGGCCATCTGCGCGATGACGGCGGTGGAATATCCCATCCCGCAGGCGACATCGAGCACCAGATCGGTTTCGCCGATGTTCAGCGCATCCAGAAACTTGGCCAGGGTGCGCGGCTCCAGCAGCACACGGCCATCGCCCAGGTTCAGGTTTTCGCCGACATAAGCCGCTTCGGCCAGGGGCTTGGGCACAAAGGCTTCGCGCGGCACCCGCAGCATGGCGTCGATGATGGGAAACTTGGTCACATCCGAAGGCCGCACCTGGGTATCGACCATCATGATGCGGCGGGCGGGATAGTCCGTCATGGAATGAACTCTCGGCTTTGCTGTATCGCGATAACTCTTGCCACATAAACGCGGGGCGGGCAACAAGGCGCAGCACCTTCGGCGGGGGTTGTGCCCCCGGCGTTACGGCACAAACGGAAGGAGAGAACATGCTCAAGGTCTATCTGTCCGGTGAGATCCACACCGACTGGCGCGAGCGGATCATCGAGGGCGCGAAGGGGCTGGAGGTCAGTTTCAACAGCCCGGTGACGGATCACGCGGCCTCGGATGATTGCGGGGTCGCCATCCTGGGGGCCGAGGAGAACAAGTACTGGCATGACCACAAGGGCGCCATGGTCAATGCCATCCGCACCCGCAAGGGGATCGCCGATGCCGATGTGGTGGTGGTCCGCTTCGGCGAAAAATACAAGCAGTGGAATGCCGCATTCGACGCCGGGTATGCCAGCGCGCTGGGCAAGTCGCTGATCATCCTGCACCCGCCCGAACATGCCCATGCGCTCAAGGAAGTCGATGCCGCAGCCCTGGCGGTGGCGCAGGAGCCTGAGCAGGTGGTCGATGTCCTGCGCTATGTGCTGACCGGCAAGCTGCCCGGCTGAGCGCCCGGATCAGCCCGGAAAGCCCGGCGCGGCGCGCAGATACCCGGTGAGCAGCCCGCGGCGGTTATGGATCGGCCCGCCCAGCCGCGCCTGCGCCGCCGGGTGGCCTGCGTCCAGCACCCCCGCGCGGATCAGCAGCGCGGCAATCGCGGCCTCCGAGGCGCGGGTGCCGCCATCCACGATCTTGAGCGCGATTCCCAGCCGCTGCTGTGGCAGGATCGCCACGAATACGGCCTCGGCCCCGGTCTTGATCGCCGCCTGCTGGCCCATGGCGCGCATCAGTTCGGTGCAGGCGCGGCCTTCGCCCGCGACCAGTTCGGGGTGCAGCATCATCGCCTCTCGCAGGCGGACCATGGCGCGGGCGCGGGCATCGCCACTGTCGCTGGCAGCGGCAAAAGCCGCCATGGCGCGTGCCAGCCCGGTGACGGTGGTGATGAAATTCGGCGCCGAACAGCCGTCGATCCCGTATCCGGGCGCAGTTTCGCCGGTGACCGCCTCGAACGCCTCAAGCACTGCGCGCTGCACTGGGTGATCGGCCTCGACATATTCCGCCCCGCCCCGCAGGTGGCGGTTCAGCATCAGAAAACCCGCATGCTTGCCGGAACAGTTGTTGTGCAACTGGCACGGCGCATCGCCTGCGCGCACCAGCGTGTCGCGGCTGTCGCTGTCATAGGGGTCATGCGCGCCGCAGCGCAGGTCGCTTTCGCCCAGGCCCATATCCGCCAGCCAGCGCGCCACGGCGTCCGTATGGATCGCCGCCCCCTGATGCGAGGCGCAGGCCAGCGCCAGATGCTGCGGCGTCAGCTCTGCGCCTGCGCCGCTTTCCAGCAGCGGCAGCGCCTGGATCATCTTGGCCGAGGAGCGCGGGTATATCGGCGCATCCGCATCGCCCCAGCTGTCCACCACGGCGCCGCTGGCATCGCAGATCACCGCATGCCCGGCATGGACACTTTCCACCATCTCGCCGCGCCAAAGCTCGATCATCCGGTGGGCCTGCGGGGCGGAATTTTCGCGCAGCATTGCCTGCTCCTGCTCACGGCTGCGCGATTTTATGCGAACGGCCCTTTCCGACCGCCGCCTGTTCGCGCTATTACGGGTCCGGTTAGAGCACGACCGCCCGCGACAGACAAGACGCCCGGCACCGATCGGGTCAGGGCGCGGATGGAATGGCGGGCGGACAGAGCAGGCTGGAGGCTGTGGGACAGATGATCGCAACAAGTAGACCCTTTGCACCAATGAACCTTGCGCTGGGCGTGGCGATGGCCCTTGGCGCGGCAGCGCAGGCATATGCACAGGACTCCACCAACCGCGTTGCGGTGGAGACCGCCTGGAGCGTGTTCGTCGATGGCGATCCGCGGGAATGCTGGGTCGTCTCCTCGCCGCAGGAGGTGGTCAACACCCGGGGCGGGCAACCGGCCAGTGTGCGGCGCGGCGATATCCTGCTGTTCACCACCTATCGCGCCGGTGGCACACCGGGCGAGGTGTCGTTCACCGGCGGCTATCCGTTCGACCCGGACTCCACCGTGGGGCTGACCATCGGCTCGAACGAGTTTCAGTTGTTCGTCGAAGGGCAATGGGCCTGGGCCGGTTCGGCCGAGGATGACGCCGCAATCATGGCCGCCATGCGTGGCGGGGCCGAGGCTGTGCTGACCGCGCGCTCCTCGCGCGGGACGGACACGCGGGACACGTTCTCGCTCTTCGGCTATACGGCGGCGACCGAAACCGCGGCCGAGCGCTGCGCCGAGTGACACCGGCCCCCAGCCGGGGGCCAGACGATGAATTGCTGCGCCGGGCTGTCATGCCCGGCGTTTCTTGCTATATGACAGGGGCCATGCCCCGCCCGGAGAAGACCCCATGACCGCCACCGCGCCCATCACCCAGGACGTGCTGACCATCCGGCGCACCCCGCCGCAGGAGGGCAAGACCAACCTCATCGGCCTGACCCGCTCCCAACTGGCCGAGGCACTGCGCGCCATCGGCACGCCTGAGCGGCAGGTCAAGATGCGCCTGGGCCAGGTCTGGCAATGGCTCTATCACTGGGGCGTGCGCGATTTCGCGGCCATGACCAACCTGGCCAAGGACTACCGCGCGCTGCTGGAGGACCATTTCACCATCGACCTGCCGCAGGTGGTCAGCCGCCAGGCCAGCGCCGATGGCACCCGCAAGTATCTGCTGCGCATCGCCGGCGGGCATGAGGTCGAAACCGTCTACATCCCCGAAGAAAACCGCGGCACGCTCTGCGTGTCCAGCCAGGTAGGCTGCACGCTGACCTGTTCCTTCTGCCACACCGGCACGCAAAAGCTGGTGCGTAACCTGACCGCCGCTGAAATCGTCGGCCAGTTGATGGTCGCGCGCGATGATCTGGGCGAATGGCCGGTGCAGGGCGCGCCGAAGAATGAAACCCGGTTGGTCAGCAATCTGGTGCTGATGGGCATGGGCGAGCCGCTCTACAATTTCGAAAATGTCCGCGATGCCATGCAGGTGGTGATGGACAATGAAGGGCTGACGCTGTCGCGCCGCCGCATCACGCTCTCCACCAGCGGCGTGGTGCCGGAGATCGCGCGCACGGCGCAGGAAATCGGCTGCCTTCTGGCGGTGTCCTTCCATGCCACCACCGACGCGGTGCGCGACAAGCTGGTGCCGATCAACAAGCGCTGGAACATCGCCGCGCTGCTGGACGCCCTGCGCGAGTATCCAAGGCTGTCGAACTCGGAACGGATCACCTTTGAATATGTCATGCTCAAGGGGGTGAATGACTCGGATGCCGATGCGCGGCGGCTGGTGAAGCTGATCGCGGGGATCCCGGCCAAGATCAACCTGATCCCCTTCAACGAATGGCCCGGCGCCCCGTATGTGCGCAGCGACTGGGCGCGGATCGAGGCCTTTGCCGACATCATCCACAAGGCCGGTTATGCCAGCCCCATCCGCACCCCGCGCGGCGAGGATATCATGGCCGCCTGCGGGCAGTTGAAATCGGAAACCGAACGGGCGCGGAAATCCCGCGCTCAGATCGCGGCCGAGGTTGCGGGCGGGGCAGGGGGCTGATGCCCGTCATCCTACTGGTCGTAATCGGCGCGGCGGCGGGCTATGTGGCTACGCGGCTGATGCGCGTCAATGTGGACATGCCCACCGCCATGGTGGTGGGGGTGATCGGCGCGGTGCTGGGCGGCATGGCGTTTCGGTTCCTCATGGCCTCGGCGGGCTGGGTGGTGATGTTCGTGATCGCACTTCTGGCCTCGATGGGGCTGATCTGGGTCTGGCAGAAATACCAGGGTCGGCGCTGAGGCATTTTCCCCCGGTTGCCGGTGCGCGGTCGCTTCAATCCCCCGTGGCCATGCCCTAGGGTCCGCTGGCGTAACTGATCAGGGGGCTGACATGCATTCATCCGAGATTGCGGTTCTGGGAGCAGGGGTTGTCGGCCTTTCGGTGGCGCTGCGCCTGGCCGATGAAGGCCACGCGGTCACGCTGATCGCGCCCGAGGACAGGGGCGACGGGGCCTCTTATGGAAATGCGGGGGTGATTGCCGATTACGCGGTTTTGCCGGTGGGCACGCCCGATGTGCTGCGCAACCTGCCGTCGCTGCTGTTTGACCGGCTCAGCCCGCTGGCGATCCGGCGCTCGGCAGTCCTGTCGCTGTTGCCCTGGCTGACCCGCTTTGCCCTGCAATCCTTGCCCGGCCCCGCGCGGCGCAATGCCCGCGCCATTGCCGCGCTGCTGGCCGATGCTGCCGCCGAATGGCGCGATCAGGCGGACCGGATCGGCGGCAGCGATGTGCTGCGGCGGCGTGGCTCGCTTTACCTCTATGAAAGCGCTGCGGATATCTCGGAGGCGTCCCTGCAGTGGCAGCGGGATCTGGGGGTGCAGGTTGAGCGCCTGGGGCGCGATGAACTGGGGCAGCTCGAACCGGGCCTTCCTGGCGAAGCGGCTGTCGGTGCGGCCTATTTCCCCAACACCATGACCGTCAGCGATCCGGGCCGGATGCTGCGCCTGCTGGCGGCAGCCGTGCCCGGCGCGGGGGTGGCGCGCATCACTGCCCGCGCCACGGGGCTGGAGCGGGGGGCCAATGGCGTGATCATCCGCTGCGATGACGGCACGCATCTGTGCGCGCGCCGCGTGGTGCTGGCCGCGGGCGCCTGGTCCCGCCCGCTGGCCCGCATGGCCGGGGACCGGGTGCCGCTGGACACCGAACGCGGCTATCACATCGAATTCGACATGGAGGAGCAGCCGATCACACGCCAGATGACCCCGGTGTCACGCGGCTTCTATTTCTGCCCCATGGAAGGGCGGCTGCGCGTGGCCGGCACGGTAGAGCTTGGCGGGCTGGGGGCGCCGGCCTCTCCCCACCGGGTTGCGGTGCTGGAGGAGGGCGCCCGCGCCGTGCTGCCGGACCTGCCTGCGATCAGCCGAAGCTGGATGGGCTGCCGCCCGTCGCTGCCCGACAGTGTGCCGGTGATCGGGCCGTCACGCGCGGGGGATGATGTGATCCATGCCTATGGCCACGGGCATCTGGGCCTTACCCTGGCGCCGGTGACGGCGCGGATGGTGGCGGATCTGGTGGCCGGGCGGGGGGGCGTGGCCGCGCCCTATCTGCCAAGCCGTTTCTGAGCGGCCGCCGCCAGCGCCGCCCCCGCCAGACAGGCGGCAAACACTGCGGCGGCCACGGTCACGATGCTGGGCCCCGAAGGCGTATCCAGCCGCAGCGACATCTGCAGCCCGCCCCAGACCGCAACCATGCCGATTGCAATGGCCAGCAGCGCCATGGCTTCAGGGCTGCGGGCCATGTTGCGTGCGGCGGCGGCGGGGATGATCAGCATGGCCGCGATCAGCAGCGCGCCGATCACCTTGAGCGCCACCGCCACCACGATGGCCAGCGCCACGGTCAGCACCATCCGTTCGCGCGCCGGATCAATCCCCGAGGCATGGGCCAGGTCCTCGTTCAGGGTGGCGGTCAGCAGCGCCCGCCAGCGCCAGGCCATCAGCGCCGTCACCAATGCCGCGCCGCAGGCAATTACCCCCAGATCAAAGCGGGACACCGCCAGGATATCGCCAAAGAGATAGGCCGTCAGATCCACGCGCACATTGGGCAGGAAGGATACCGCCACCAGCCCCAGCGCCAGCGCCGAATGCGCCAGCACGCCCAAGGTCGTGTCCATGGCCCATCCGCGCCCCGCCAGCGCCGAGACAATCATCGCCATCATCAGCGCGACCATGCTGGTGCCGATGAAGATCGAAATCTGGAACCCGAGTGCCAGCGCCACACCCAGAATCGCCGCATGGGCCGTGGCATCGCCGAAATATGCCATTCGGCGCCAGACCACAAAACAGCCCAGAGGTCCCGCCGCCACCGCAACTGCCAGCCCGGACAGCAAGGCGCGTATCAGAAAATCATCCAGCATCAGCGCGTTGAGGCCTTTTCTTGATCTATCTCCTCGACGGGTGCCGGGTGGTCACGGTCGCAGTTCTCGTCATGGCTGTGATCATGCTCATGTTGATAAAGTGCAAGTGCACCCCCGGTCCCCATTCCGAACAGCGCACGGTATTCGGGCGCGCGGGCGACCACCTTTGGCGCTCCCTGGCAGCAGATATGCCCATTCAGGCAGATCACACGGTCCGCGGCGCTCATCACCACATGCAGGTCATGGCTGACCAGCAGCACCGCGCAGTCCAGCGTCTGGCGCACCTCCTCGATCAGTTTGTAGAAGGCTGCGACGCCGGGCTGGTCCAGCCCCTGGGTGGGTTCGTCCAGCATCAGGATATCAGGGTCCGACAGCAGGGCGCGGGCCAGAAGCGCGCGCTGGAACTGCCCGCCCGACAGTGTTGCCATGTCCTGCCCGGCGATATCTGGAACGCCCACCTGCGCCAGGGCCGTGGCAATGCGCGCGGGGCTCTGTCGCACGGGCAGCGACAGGAACCGGCGCACCGGCAGGGGCAGGGCGGCATCGATATGCAGCCGCTGCGGCACATAGCCGATCCGCAGGCCGCGCGCCCGTCTGACCCGCCCCGCCGAAGGGGTCACAACCCCCAGCAGGGCCCGCAACAGCGTGGACTTGCCCGACCCGTTCGGCCCCACAACGGTGACGATCTCGCCGCGGTCAATGGCAAAATCGACGCCGCCGAGCACCTGCCGCCCGCGATAGGCCACGGCCAGCCCCTGCGCTTCGATCAGCGGGTGCGGGGAGGTCATGACGTCGCGCATTGGGGGCAGAGGCCCACGGCCTCGATACTGGCGCGTTCGACGCTGAAGCCCACGGTGCCCGCGGTCCGCTCCAGCGCCTGGCGCGGGGCTGCAGAGGGGGCCTCGGCCACGCTGTTGCACAGGCGGCAGATCAGGAAC
Source organism: Rhabdonatronobacter sediminivivens (assembly GCF_013415485.1). Lineage (GTDB taxonomy): Bacteria > Pseudomonadota > Alphaproteobacteria > Rhodobacterales > Rhodobacteraceae > Rhabdonatronobacter > Rhabdonatronobacter sediminivivens. The sequence continues at coordinate 78,495 of NZ_JACBXS010000006.1, forward strand.
ACGGCCTGATGAGCCTCGCCCGGGTGGGAACAGGCGGTAAAGGCGTTCAGCCGCTGGATGCGATGGGCCAGACCATTGTCCACCAGGAAATCCAGTGCACGATAGGCCACCGGCGGCTGGCGACCGAACCCGTCCTGGGCCAGACGCTCCAGCACCTCATAGGCGCCGAGGGCGCGATGATCCTCCAGCAGGATTTCCAGCGTCCGGCGGCGCACGGGCGTCATGCGCAACCCGCGCTGGCGGGCCAGTTCTTCGGCCCGCGCCATGCCCTCGCGGGCGCAATGGGCGTGGTCATGGGCTTCGAAGGCGCGTGCCGGATCCGAAGGGGCGGGCATGGGAAACCTCGCTTGACTTGTGATGGTATAACATATTATCCCCGCATGGAACAGGAACAAGAGGTTTGAGATGCGTTACACCATCACGCTGCTGAGCGCCAGTCTGGCTGTCCCCGCCTTTGCCGATGCACCGCGCGTCATCACCGATATGCCTGTGGTCCATTCGCTGGCCGCGCAGGTGATGGGTGATCTTGGTACGCCGGACCTGCTTCTGGACCGCGGCGGGGACCCGCACAGCTTCCAGCTGCGCCCCACCCAGGCCCGCGCCCTGGAGCAGGCGGATGTGCTGTTCTGGGTTGGTGAGGAGTTGAGCCCCTGGCTGCAGCGGGCCATCGACGGTGTGGGCGTTTCGGGCGCGGTTGTGACTTTGATCGAGGTCGAGGGCCTGCACCGGATGGAGTATGCCTTTGGGCATGACCACGCCCATGATGACCACGGCCACTCGCATGACGGCGACCACGGGCATGGCCATGATGACCACGGCCACTCGCATGACGGCGACCACGGGCACGGCCATGATGACCACAGCCATTCGCATGATGACGACCACGGGCACGGCCATGATGACCACGGCCACTCGCATGATGACGACCACGGGCATGGCCATGATGACCACGGCCATTCGCATGATGACGACCACGGGCACGGCCATGATGACCACGGCCATTCGCATGATGACGACCACGGGCATGGCCATGATGACCACGGCCATTCGCATGATGACGACCACGAGCATGGCCATGATGATCACGGCCATTCGCATGATGACGACCAAGGGCACGGCCATGATGACCACGGCCATTCGCGTGATGACGACCACGGTCACGGCCACGATGATCACGGCCATTCGCATGACCATGGCCACAGCCATGACGGGCTGGACCCGCATGCCTGGATGAACACCGGGAATGCCAAGCTGTGGCTGGACGCCATCGCCGCGCATCTGTCCGAGATCGACCCCGACAACGCCGAAACCTACGCCGCCAATGCCGAAGCCGGCCGTGAACAGATCGCCGCCCTGGCCGAAGAGGTGGCCGAGATGCTGGCGCCCGTGGGTGCCGCGCCGCTGGTGATGTTCCATGATGCCTATGGTTATCTGGCCGACCAGTTCGGGTTGAACATCGCCGGGACCATCGCGCTGGGCGATGCCGCGGCCCCCGGCGCGCAGCGCCTGTCCGATCTGCGCGCGCAGCTGGCCGACGCCGGCGCCGCTTGCGTCTTCCCCGAGGTCAACCATTCCTCGCGCTATGTGGATGTGGTGGTCGAGGGCACCGGCGTTGGTGTCGGGGCCGAACTGGACCCCGCCGGTGTGCTTCTGGAACCGGGTGCGGGGCTCTATGCCGAATTGATGCGCAACATGGCCCGCGATATCGCCGAATGTGCGCGCGGCTGAGCATCGAGGCACCCTGGAAGGGGCCGCGCGGGCGGCCCCTTTTCCATTTCACGGCACCTGGGGGCTGGACCGGCGGGGGCTGAAAGTCTAGGTCTGGACAAGGACACAAAGGACCGGCCGATGACTGACAAGCCCCCCCTGACCCTGTATCTGGCAGCCCCGCGCGGGTTCTGCGCCGGTGTGGACCGGGCCATCAAGATCGTGGAAATGGCGCTCGAGAAATGGGGCGCGCCGGTCTATGTCCGCCATGAAATCGTGCATAACAAATTCGTGGTGGACGGGCTGCGCGCCAAGGGCGCGGTGTTTGTCGAGGAACTGGAGGATTGCCCGACCGACCGGCCGGTGATCTTTTCCGCCCATGGCGTGCCAAAATCCGTCCCGGCCGAGGCGCAGGCCCGCCAGATGCTCTATGTCGATGCCACCTGTCCGCTGGTCTCGAAGGTGCATATCGAGGCCGAGCGCCACCACGCCAACGGGCTGCAGATGGTGATGATCGGCCACGAAGGCCACCCCGAGACCGTGGGCACCATGGGCCAGTTGCCCGCGGGCGAGGTGCTGCTGGTGGAAACGGTGGAAGACGTGGCGGGGCTGGAGGTGCGCGACCCGGAGAAGCTGGCCTTCATCACCCAGACCACGCTGTCGGTCGATGATACGGCGGGTATCGTCGCGGCCCTGAAGGCGCGGTTTCCCGCCATCATCGGCCCGCACAAGGAAGACATCTGCTACGCCACCACCAACCGCCAGGAAGCCGTCAAGGCGATTGCGCCGCATATCGACGCGCTGCTGGTGATCGGCGCGCCGAATTCGTCGAACTCGCAACGCCTGGTCGAGGTCGGGCGCGCGAAGGGCTGCAGCTATGCCCAGCTGGTGCAGCGCGCGGGCGAAATCGACTGGCGCGCGCTGGAGGGTATCCGCAGCGTGGGCATCACGGCCGGGGCCTCGGCCCCCGAAGAGCTGGTGAATGAGGTGATCGAGGCCTTCCGCGCGCGGTTCGACACTACGGTGGAGCTGGTGGAAACCGCGCGCGAGCGGGTGGAATTCAAAGTCCCCCGCGTGTTGCGCGAGCCTGCATGATCCCGCGCCCGGCGCTCTGGCTGGGGCTGGCGGGGCTGTTGCCCTTCCTGTGGGGGGTGGGCACGCTGCTCTCGCCCGCGTTGGCCGAGGTGACCCTGCGCAGCATCGGGCCGCGTTTCGTGGGCCCCTATGTGCTGATCGCTTACGGCACGGTGATCCTGTGTTTCATGTCCGGGGTGCTCTGGGGCTTTGCGGCCCGGGGCGAGGCGGGGCGCTGGCGCGGCTATGCGCTGTCGGTGCTGCCTGCGCTATGGGCGTTCTTCTTCGTCGGCGGCGGGGCGGTGCAGGCGCTCTGGGCGTTGCTCACGGGGTTCGTGGTGTTGCTGGTAATGGACATGCAGTTCGGGCAATGGGGGCTGACCCCGCGCTGGTGGATGCGCTTGCGGCTGATCCTGACCGCCGGGGTGGTGGCCTGTCTGGCGCTGGGGCTGGTGCTGGGCTAAACGCGGGCCGGAACCCATGTGAGGAAAAGCGCCCATGATCCTGTATTCGATGCCGTCTTCGGGCAACAGTTACAAGGTGCGGTTGCTGTTGGCGCTTCTGGGGCGCAGCGACATTCGCCTGATCGATGTCGAGCAACAGTCTCCGGCTCTGGCGAAGGCCCATGCCGAAGGCCGCCTGCCCTTTGGCAAGGCGCCGGTGCTGGAGATGCCCGATGGCACGCTCTTGCCCGAATCGAACGCGATCCTGTGCTGGCTGGGCGAGGGGACGCCCTTCATGCCTGCGGACCCCGCCGTCCGTGCCCGCATGCTGGCCTGGATGTTTTGGGAACAGAACCAGCACGAAGGCGTGATTGCGGTGCGCGCCTCGCTGCGCCACTATGCCCATCGCTGGGCCGAGGCCACGCCCGCGCGCATGGCGGACTTGCTGGCGCGCGGCCATGCCCTGTTGCAGATCATGGAGGATTATCTGGCCGGGCGCGACTGGCTGGTGGGGCAGGGGCCATCCCTCGCCGATATCGCTCTGTTCGGCTATACCCACAGCGCGGGTCCGCGCGGCGGGTTTGATATGGCGCGTTTTCCCGCGATCGAGGCCTGGATTGCGCGCGTGCGGGCCTTGCCCGGATACAGGGGGCTGGAATGACCCGGATCGTGGCCTACACGGACGGTGCCTGTTCCGGCAATCCGGGCCCTGGCGGCTGGGGCGTGCTGATGCAGGCCGAGCGTGATGGCGCGGTGATCCGCGAACGCTCCCTCTCGGGCGGTGAGGCTGAAACCACCAACAACCGCATGGAACTGATGGCCGCGATCATGGCGCTTGAGGCGCTGTCCCGGCCCAGTGCCATTACCATCGTCACCGACAGCGCCTATGTGAAGAATGGCGTCACCCAGTGGATCCACGGCTGGAAGCGCAATGGCTGGCGCACCGCCAGCAAGAAACCGGTAAAGAATGCCGAACTGTGGCAGCGGCTGGACGCGGCACGGGCGCCCCATGACGTGACCTGGGAATGGGTGAAGGGCCATGCGGGCCACCCCGAGAACGAGCGCGCCGACGAACTGGCCCGTGCCGGCATGGCGCCGTTCAAACCGGCAAGGGCGCAGCAGGCGCCGACATGAGCCTCCTGCAATGGCTGGATTATGCTGCGGTCTTTGTCTTTGCCGTCACCGGCGCGCTGGCTGCCAGCCGGGCGCAGCTCGATATCGTGGGGTTCCTGTTTCTGGGCTGCCTGACGGCGGTGGGCGGCGGCACCCTGCGCGACATGATCCTGGGCCGCGATCAGGTGTTCTGGGTGGCCGATCCGGGGATGATCCTGTCGGCCTGTCTGGCCGCGGTGCTGGTGTTCTTTACCGCGCATCTGCTCGAATCGCGCTTGCGGGCGCTGGAATGGTTCGATGCCATGGCGCTGTCGGTGGCAGTGCCCGCCGGGGTCGGCGTTGCGCTGGGCATGGGGCAGGACTGGCCGATCGTGCTGATCATGGGGGTGGCCACGGGAACCTTTGGCGGGTTGATGCGCGATGTGGTCGCCAATGAGGTGCCATTGATCCTGAAGCAGGGCCAGCTTTATGCCACCGCCGCCCTGGCCGGGGCGGGGGTGGCCGTGCTGGCAGATACCGCAGGCGGGCCGCAATGGGTGGCGCTGTTGTCCTGCGCGGCAGTGACCTTTGCCCTGCGCGCAGGCTCCATGGCCTTTGGCTGGTGTCTGCCGGTCTACAAGAGCCGCCCGCCAAGGCGCTGATCCCGTTTCGGAATGACCTGCGTTCAGCCCGCGTTAACCCGCGGCGGATATGGTGCTCTTCAGGAACAGCACGGGGTGGCGCATGGGGCAGGAGATAGTTCGGGCAGGGGCAGGGCGGGACCCGCTGCGCGTGAAGCAGATGGCGCTTGCCGAAGGTCTGGCGCTGATGCCGAAGCGCCCGCAGAACGCCGCAACGGCGCATCTGACGGGGCAGCAGAAGGCCGCGGTGATCGTGCGCCTGCTTCTGGCCGAAGGCGGGCAGCTGCCGCTGACCAGCCTGCCGGAATCCCTGCAGACGGAATTGACCACGCAGATCGCTGCCATGCGGCTGATTGACCGCGCCACGCTTGACGCGGTGGTCGAGGAATTTCTGGACACGCTGGATCAGGTGGGTCTGGCCTTCAGCGACGGGTTGCACGGGGCGCTGTCGCTTCTGGGCGACCATATCAGCGAGGACGCCTCGGAGCGGTTGCGCGCGATGTTGGCGCAATCGGATCAGTCGAATCCATGGGGGCATGTGGAAGCCGCATCCGATCAGGTTCTGTCCGAATTGCTGAATGGGGAAAGCCCGCAGATCGGTGCGGTGACCCTTTCGCGGCTATCGACGAAAAAGGCATCGGCCGTGCTGTCGCTGATGGAGGGGGGGCTGGCCCGCCGGGTGGCGCTGGCCATGGCGCATACCGAGCGGATCTCGCCCCAGGTGGTGCATCGCATCGGGCAGGCGCTGGCCAGGCAGATCGACGCGCGGCCCAAGCGCGCCTTTGTCAGCGATGCCAGCCGCCGGGTGGGCGAGATTCTGGACATCAGCCCGGCGCCCTTGCGCGACAGCATGCTCAGCGGGATCGAGGCCGAGGACGCCGAATTTGCCCGTGGCGTCCGCCGGGCAATATTTACCTATGGCGACCTTCCGGAAAGGCTCGCGCCCCTGGATGTGCCGCGTCTGGTGCGGGACCTGGATCAGGAGGTGTTGCTGATCGCGCTCTCCGGCACGCTGGGCCAGAAAGACACGCGCAATGAGGCCGCTTCCGAGTTCATGCTCGCCAATCTTTCGCAACGCCTCGGCGCCACTTTGCGCGAAGAGGCAGAGATGAGCGGCTCGGTCAATCCGCGTGATCTGGATTCTGCGCTCAAGAGGATCGTCGCGACCGTTCGCGCCATGGCGCAGGCGGGTGACATCAAGCTGGTGCAGCCCGAGGAGGAATAACGCGCCCGATGGCATCCGTGTGACCGGCCCTGCTGCTGATTGATGCCACATGCTGCGGCGCCGTGGCGGTGGCAAAGGTCATTCAGCCCCCCGCTGTCGCATGGCTGCTCCGGTGCACCGGGCGCTGACACTGCAACAGCTGGACGGCGATGGCGTGTCCATGTCCCTTCGTGAGCCGGGTCCCGGTGTCGCGTTGCCGGGGCGGGGGAAATGTCTGGGCCCGGGCGGGGTTGCTTCAGCGCCATTGGCCATTCCTGCGGCACCCTGCCGCCAAACAAAGGCCCGGACCGTTGCCGGTCCGGGCCATCTTTCAAGGGCTTTCATGAGGGAGGAGGAAAGGATCAGCCCTTGGAGAAGTCAGGGTAGGCTTCCATGCCCAGTTCAGTGGTATCCAGGCCGGCGATCTGCTCCTCGTCGCCGACGCGGATGCCCATGACCGCCTTGAGGATCAGCCACAGGATCAGCGAGCCGAAGAACATCACCGCACCGATGGCGACGATCCCGATGATCTGGTTGACGATGCTTGCGTCCGGGTTGGTCAGAACCACGGCCAGCGTGCCCCAGATGCCCGCAAACAGGTGCACTGGAATAGCGCCGACCACATCGTCGATCTTGAGCTTGTCCAGCATCGGAATGGTCAGCACCACGATCACACCGCCCACGGCGCCGATCAGCGTGGCCATGCCCAGACCGGGGGTCAGAGGCTCGGCGGTGATCGACACCAGACCGGCCAGCGCGCCGTTCAGCACCATGGTCAGGTCCGGCTTCTTGTAGAGCAGTTGCGACAGGATCAGCGCGGCGACGGCACCACCCGCCGCGGCGGTGTTGGTGTTGGCGAAGATGCGGCTGACGTCAGCCACGTCGGACACGGTGCCCATGGCAAGCTGCGAGGCACCGTTGAAGCCGAACCAGCCCAGCCACAGGATGAACATGCCCAGCGTCGCCAGCGGCAGGTTGGACCCCGGCATCACGTTGACTCTGCCGTCCGTCCCGTATTTGCCGTAGCGCGCACCCAGCACGATTGCACCGGCCAGAGCCGCCCAGCCGCCCGCGCCGTGCACGATCGACGACCCGGCGAAGTCCAGGAAGCCCAACTCGTCCAGCCAGCCCTCGCCCCAACTCCAGGAAGCCTGGATGGGATACAGGATGCCGGTGATGAAGACCACGAAGATCAGGAACGGAAACAGCTTGATCCGCTCGGCCACAGCCCCCGACACGATCGAGGCGACAGCCGCACAGAACATCAGCTGGAAGAAGAAATCCGACCCGATGGAAGCGTATTCCACATCGTCAAGTTCGTCGAAGGGAACGCCAACGGGTTCCAGAACCGTGGGCGCAACCCCGCCAAGCCAGCCTTCGACCACCCAGTCACCCAGCGGGTACATCAGGTTGAAGCCGACCAGGTAATAGGCGATGGCCGCCAGCGAGAACAGCGCCACATTCTTCGTCAACTGCATGGTCGCGTTCTTCGACCGCACCAGCCCGGTTTCCAGCATGCAGAAGCCGGCGGCCATGAAGAACACCAGAAAGCCGCCGATCAGGAACAGCAACGTGTTGAAGATGAACACCATCTCCATGCCAAGCATTTCAATGGCCTCGATGCCGTTGGCGGCCTCCTCGGCCTCCTGGGCCATGCCAAGGCTGGGCACAAGTGCCGCCGCGGCCACCAGCGGAAGGTATCTTGTCAGTTTCATCTGATGAGAGTCCTTGTCTGTTGGATCAGATTGATACGCGACGGTCAGAGCGCGTCGTCATCGGTTTCGCCGGTGCGCACGCGCATGGCCTTTTGCAGGTCCAGCACGAAGATCTTGCCGTCCCCGATCTTGCCGGTTGCCGCGGACTTGCGGATCGTCTCCACAACCTCTTCGGCCATGGCGTCACTTGTGGCGATTTCCAGCTTCACCTTCGGGACAAAATTCACGGCATATTCAGCGCCGCGATAGATTTCCGTATGCCCCGATTGCGCGCCGAAGCCCTTGATCTCGGTAACCATCATGCCGCGCACGCCCAGGGCGGTGAGCGCCTCGCGCACCTCCTCGAGCTTGAACGGCTTGACCGTGGCGATGATGAATTTCACGTGTTTCCCCTTCTGTTCAGCCGGGACCTCGTGGGTCGCACAGGCAGCATTCAGGGCGCGGAAGAAGGGCTGGGCAAGAATTCACAGCGGTGTGCGCGGCAGTGAACGCGAAAAGTTGCACAAAATTTGCACAAAACGCGCAGTTCGCTTAGTAATTAGGCAAACAGCTGATACGAATCGGCGCCTTTCCGCCATTCGCGGAACCGGCCCGGGCGCTGGCGGGTTCCAGGCGTGGCCCGGCCATCACATGACCGCGAAGTCACACCACGCCCTGACGCGGGGCGCGGTGTCGACAGGGCCCGATGCATGGGGTAATCTGCGCGCCAAGGGCAAACTTGCACAGCAAGACAGAGCAGAGCTTCGGATGAGCAGGAACAATCAGCGGCGCGGTGCGCTGGTGGCGCAGCGTGAAACGGCGCAGGCACGCAAGCCCGCGCCGGCGCGGGCGGCAAAGGGCAAGGCGCCCGCGCACAAGAAGCGCAAGCCCCCGGCCGGGGGCGGGAATGTGATCACGCGCTTCTTCCGCGCCATCTTTCGCATGGTCTGGCGTATTGTCTGGGGGGTGGTGTGGCGCACCACAGCGGTTGTGGCCGCCATTCTGGCGGTGGCGACCTTCTATTTCCATTCGACCCTGCCGGATCTGAGTGAACTGCTGGACGGGCGGGCGCGCGGGTCGGTGACGATGATGGATATCGACGGGCAGGTGTTTGCCTGGCGCGGTGACAGTTTCGGCGGTGCCATCACCGCTGATACGGTGTCTCCGCATCTGAAGAACGCCATTGTCGCGGTCGAGGATCGCCGCTTCTACAACCATTTCGGTGTCTCGCCGCGCGGAATCGCGGGGGCGATCCGGGCCAATACGGCGGCCGGTCGGGGGGCGTTTTCCGGGGCCGGGGGGTCCACAATCACCCAGCAGGTGGCAAAACTCCTGTGTCTGGGCGTGCCCTTTGACCCGGATGAATGGGCGTCCGAGGCCGCCTATGAGGCCGACTGCCGGCGCGGCACCGTCTGGCGCAAATTGCAGGAACTTCCCTATGCTTTCGCGCTGGAGGCGAAGTTCTCGAAGGACGAGATCCTGACGATCTACATGAACCGTGCCTTCCTGGGTGCCGGATCGCGCGGGTTCGAGGCCGCCGCCCGGCGCTACTTCGGCCGCTCTGCCAATGAGGTCAGCGCGCCCGAGGCCGCGATGCTGGCAGGGCTGCTGGTGGCGCCGTCCTATTACGCGCCCACGCGCAACCTGGAGCGTGCGCAGCGCCGGGCCAATGTGGTCATCAACCTGATGGCCGAGCAGGGCTTTCTGACCGATTACGAAATCGCCGAGGCGCGCGCCCATCCGGCCACCCTGTCGGAGAGCGCACGGCAACCCAGAGGCGGGTACTTTGCCGATTGGCTCATGTCTTCGGCCCCGTCCTATCTGACGCATCAGACGACCGAGGATGTGCTGATCCGCACCACCTTTGACCCGCGTATCCAGGCCGCTGCCGAAGAGGCGCTGGAATATGTGTTCGAAACCCGCGTGCGTTCGGGCTCGGAGGCCGAGGCGGCAATCATCGTCATGTCCGCAGATGGCGCCGTGCGCGCTGTGGTGGGCGGGCGCGAGAATGCGATCGGAGGGTTCAACCGCGCCATCCAGGCCCAGCGCCAGACCGGGTCGGCCTTCAAGCCCTTTGTCTATGCCGCCGCGCTGGAAAACGGGTTCCAGCCTTTTGACATGGTGGAGGATGCGCCGCTGACGCTGCATATCCCGGGGTCCGGTGCATGGTCTCCGCGCAACTACACGAACGAGTTCAAGGGCATGGTGACCCTGACCGAGGCGCTGGCACATTCGCTGAACATTCCCGCCGTGCGCGTTTCCGAGGCCATGGGGCGGGAACAGGTGCGCAATGTGGCCAACCGTTTCGGCATACGCAGTGAATTGGCCGATGGCCCGGCGCTGGCGCTGGGGTCTTCGGAATCATCGCTTCTGGACATGACCGCGGCCTATGCGGGTATCCTGAATGGCGGCAGTGCGGTGCGCCCTTATGGGATGACCGATCTGCGGTTGCTGGGCGACCATGAGCCGCTGATGGGCCGTCCCGGGGGGCTGGGTGACCGGGTGGTCTCCGAGGAAACGGCGCGCGCCCTGACCTGGATGATGCATCAGGTTGTGGAAACCGGCACCGGCGGGCGGGCAAAGCTGAACGGCTGGCAGGTGGCGGGCAAGACCGGCACCACCCAGGCGGCGCGGGATGCGTGGTTTCTGGGCTTCACCGCAGAATATGTTACCGGTGTCTGGATGGGGTATGACGACAACTCGCCGCTGACCGGGGTGACGGGGGGCGGTTTGCCGGCGACGATCTGGGCCGAGACGATGACCCGTGTGCATCGCGGCCTGGAGCCCCGTCCGCTGCCCATGGAGGAACCTGTCGCACCGGAATGGGACGCACCGGTGACCGATCGCGGAGCGGAAGGCGGCACCCGGAGCGGGGCGCCGGAGCGGGGTTCGGCGATCGAGGATGCGATCCGGGGCGTTCTGGGTGGGATTTTCGGAAACTGACGCGCGGAACCGCGCGGATCAGCAAGCGGAGCGCGCGTTCCGCGCGCGTGCCTTCTGGCACTGCGTGCGGTTGAGGGGGCAGTCTGCCCCCTCTGCGCGCGGGCGCGCATTCACCCCCTGAGGATATTTCTCCAAGGGTGAGGGGATGTGCGGTTCAGGGGGGGGCGTCCGCGGTGGGACAGGCGCCGAGATGGGTGGTGCCGCGGGCGCGCGCGAGGGTGATCTGGCGTTGGCGTTCGCGGAAGGCCTCACGTCGCTGCGGGGAGAATTCGCCCTGGCACTGGTGGCATTGCACGCCCTCCTCGTATTCGGGGCGGGCGCGGTCGGCGGGGTGCAGCGGTCGGCGGCAGGCGTGGCAGAGGTGGTGCGGGCCTTCGCGCAGCCCGTGTTCCACCGAGACGCGCTGGTCGAAGACAAAGCAGGCGCCGTGCCAGAGGCTTTGGCCCTCGGGGATATCTTCGAGGTATTTCAGGATCCCGCCCTTGAGGTGGTAGACCTCCTCGATGCCCTGTTCGAGCAGGAAATTGGTGGATTTCTCGCAGCGGATGCCGCCGGTGCAGAACATGGCGATACGCTTGTTGTGGAAGCGGTCGCGGTTTTCGGCCCACCATCGGGGAAACTCGCGGAAGCTTTCGGTGCCGGGGTCGATGGCGCCTTCGAAGCTGCCTATGGCAACCTCATAGGCATTGCGGGTGTCGATCACGGCGACATCGGGGGCGGTGATCAGCGCGTTCCAGTCGGCTGGGTCGACGTAATGGCCGGTGCCCGCGCGCGGGTCCACATGGGGTTGGCCCATGGTCACGATCTCGCGCTTCAGGCGGACCTTCATGCGGCCGAAGGGCATGGCGCTGGCCGTGCTTTCCTTCCATTCGAGCTGCGCGCATCCGGGCAGGGCGCGGATATGGGCCAGCATGGCGTCGATGCCTGCGCGCGGCCCTGCGATGGTGCCGTTGATCCCTTCGCCCGCCAGCAGGAGCGAGCCGCGCACGCCATGGGCCCGAGCCAGGGCCAGCAGGGGCGCGCGCAGGGTGGCGGGGGCGTCGAAGCGGGTGAAGTGGTAGAGGGCGGCCACGGTGAACATGAGCGGCGTTTAGCGCCATGCGGGCGGCGGGGCAAGGTGGGGCGAGGGGGATGCGGCATTGACGCCCGATGCGCGCGGGCGTAGCTCTGGTGTGCCAGCGGCGAGGGAGAAGGCCCATGACAGGCAAGGCGCTGATCGTGATCGATGTGCAGAATGATTTCTGCCCGGGCGGGGCGCTCGCGGTTGCCGATGGTGACGTGATCGTGCCGGGGATCAATGCGCTCATGGGGGATTACGATGCGGTGGTGCTGACGCAGGACTGGCATCCGGCAGGGCATAGTTCCTTTGCCAGCCAGCATGCGGGGCGCGCACCGCTGGAGATCACCGAGATGCCCTATGGCCCGCAGGTGCTCTGGCCCGACCATTGTGTGCAGGGCAGTGCGGGCGCTGCGTTCCACCCGGATCTGGCTGTGGACCGGGCGCATCTGATCATCCGCAAGGGGTTCCGGCGCGAGATTGACAGCTATTCGGCGTTTTTCGAGAATGACCATGAAACGCCGACCGGGCTGGAGGGATATCTGCGCACGCGCGGTATTGTGGCGCTGGACATGGTCGGTCTGGCCACGGATTTCTGTGTGCAGTATTCGGCACTGGATGCGGCGCGGTTGGGGTTTTCGGTGCGGGTGCTGGGGGATTTGTGCCGGGGGATCGATCTGGATGGCTCCATGGCGGCGGCGCTGGAGGCGATGCGCGCCGCCGGTGTGGATTGTCGCTGAGGGATCGGGCCGATGGATATTGCCACCCGCGTCTACAATCATCGATGGAAGCTGGACCCGATTGTCCGGTCGCTGATCGATACGGATTTCTACAAGCTGCTGATGTGTCAGTCGGTGTTCAGCAACCGGCGCGATACGCGGGTGACGTTCAGCCTGATCAACCGGTCGGACCATGTGCCGCTGGCACGTCTGGTCGATGAGGGTGAGTTGCGTGAGCAACTGGACCATATCCGGAGCCTTTCGCTGAGCCGGGGCGAATCGACTTGGCTGCGGGGCAACACGTTTTACGGCAAGCGCCAGATGTTCCGCCCCGATTTCATGGAGTGGTTCGAGGGGCTGCGCCTGCCACCCTATCATCTGGAGCGGGTGGGCGATCAGTATGAACTGACCTTTGAAGGCGCCTGGCCGGAGGTCATGCTGTGGGAGATCCCGGCCCTGGCGGTGTTGATGGAGTTGCGCGGGCGCGCGGTTCTGGGAGAGATGAAGCGGTTCGAGTTGCAGGTGCTCTATGCCCGCGCCATGACCAAGCTGTGGGAGAAGATCGAGCGCTTGCAGCCCATTGAAAATCTGCGCATCGCCGATTTCGGAACGCGCAGACGGCATAGCTTCCTGTGGCAGGACTGGTGCGTGCAGGCGATGATCGAAGGGTTGGGGGCACGGTTTGCGGGGACCTCGAACTGTCTGATCGCCATGCGGCGCGAGGTCGAGGCCATCGGCACCAATGCCCATGAACTGCCCATGGTCTACGCCGCGCTGGCCGACAGCGATGCCGAACTGGCGCAGGCGCCCTATCAGGTGCTGGCCGACTGGCATGCCGAGCATTCGGGCAATCTGCGCATCATCCTGCCCGATACCTTTGGCACCCGCGGGTTTCTGGAGCGCGCCCCGGACTGGCTGGCGGGCTGGACCGGGATCAGGGTTGACAGCGGCCGCCCCGAGGAGGGGGCCGAGAGTGCCATCGACTGGTGGAAGCGCCATGGCGAGGACCCGCGCGAGAAGCTGATCATCTTCTCGGACGGGCTGGACGCGGACCGGATCGAGGCTCTGCACGCGCGGTTTTCCGGCCGGGTGCGGGTGAGTTTCGGCTGGGGGACCCTGTTGACCAATGATTTCCGCGGCCTGTGCCCCGGCGACCGGCTGGCGCCGTTTTCGCTGGTCTGCAAGGCGGTGGCGGCGGATGGGCGGCCCACGGTAAAGCTGTCGGACAACCCGCTCAAGGCCATGGGGCCGCAGGATCAGGTTGAGCGCTACAAGCGCGTGTTCGGTGTGGGCGCGCAGGAGGCCATGGCGGTGGAGGTCTGAGCGGCGCCCGCGCCAGTGTCCAGGCGCCTTCAGGCGGCGGCTTCGGTGGCGATGGCGCGGATGCGGCCGACCATGGCGCGCAGCCCGTTCGAGCGCTGCGAGGACAGGTGTTCATCCAGGCCCAGGCGGGCCAGTTGCGCCTGGGCGTCGATGGTGGCGACCTCGGACACGGGGCGGCCGGCGTAGAGTGCATGCAGGACCGCGATCAGGCCGCGCACGATCATGGCATCGCTGTCGCCCTGGAAGTCGAAGCGCGCCTGCGGTCCGGTGCCGTCGATCACCGGCTGGATCCAGACCTGGCTGGCGCAGCCTTCGACCTTGGTGGCGGGGACCTTCAGCGCCTCTTCCATCGGAGGCATGGCCTTGCCCATGTCGATGACATGGCGGTAGCGGTCCTCCCAGTCGTCCAGGAAGTCGAAGGTTTCGGCCAGCTCTTCGAAGGTTTCGGTGCTCATGCGGGTGTCCTGTTGATGCTGAAGGGGATGTAGGCGCTGGCGCGCGCCGGGTCCAGCCCCGGGGCAGAGCGGTGGCGGGTTTTCAAGGGCCGCATATTGCGCTAACCCGAAGACAGGCGAGCGAAAGGGGCGCAGGATGAGCAAACCGCTATTGGCCGGTCTGGCGCTGGCACTGGTGCTGGGGGGGTGTGGCACGGTGCGCGAGTCGCGCGTGAACCCGTTCAACTGGTTCGGCCAGTCCCAGGAAGAGGTGACCCTTGCCCCGCGGGGGGGCTGGTCCGGTGTTGTGGACAATCGCGCGCTGGTGGCCGAGGTCAGCGAGATGGCGGTGGAGCGTTTCCCCGGGGGGGCGATCGTCCGTGCCGCGGGGATCACGCCCACCCAGGGCTGGTGGGATGCGGAACTGGTGGCGCTGAATGACGGGCGCCCCGTGGACGGGGTTCTGACCTATGAATTCCGCATTGCCGCGCCACGGACGCCGACCCGGGTCTCCACGCCGCAGTCGCGCACGGTTTCGGCGGCGGTGCGGATTTCCGACCGGCGCCTGGAGGGGGTGCGCAGCATTGTCGTGCGCGGGGCGCAGAACGCGCGCAGCGCGCAGCGCTGAGGCCGGGGTGCCGTCCGGCTGAGGGCGGCGCGGTCTGGCAGGTGTTCCAGGCGGAGCGCGCGTTCCGCGCGCAAGCCTTCTGGCACTGCGTGCGGTTCAGGGGGCATGCTGCCCCCTGCCGCGCTGTTGGTGCGTTCTGACGATTTCCGGGTGTCTCTGGCTGTCTGGCAATGGGGGCAGGCCCGTGATGGGTGTGGCCGGTATGGTCAGCAGAGAACCGGATCCCGGATGCCCCCCGCGGCCGCGATTCGCAGCCCCGGCGAATAGGCGGTGGGTTTGGTGATCGTCCAGGCCGCGGGTGGGGCAGTGCGGGCGCGCAGGCGGGTCAGTTGCCAGCGACCGTAGGTGTCGGGGGGCGGGGGCAGGCTGTCCAGGTGCCAGCGGCTTTCGACCCCGGCGCCGCCACCTGTGCCCGGGGTCAGCAGCAGGCCCAGTGGGGCGCGGCTTCGGGTCTGGCGGCGGTCCTGGCCCGGGCGGTGGGTGCGGGCGCGGGCAGCGCCGGTTTCGGCGGCCAGGTGCAGCCGGCGCACGGGCGTCAGTTCGGGTGGTTCGGGCAGGTCAATCACCACCAGCGCGGCGCTGCCGCCGCGCAGGGCTTCCTCGGCGCACCAGAGCAGGTCGATGCCCTGGGGGCAGTCCACCATCACCAGCGGGCCGGGGTGCGCCCAGGGGGCCAGCCCATGCGGGTTGATCCGGTCCCCGTTCCAGGCGGGACGGATCCAGACCGTGGCGGCGGTGGTGTCGTGCTGCCCGGTGGCCCCCATGGCCCAGGCCGCCAGCAGCCTGCGGGCCGGGCCGCAGGCTTCATGCACCCGCCCCTGGCGCAGGGCGATGCCGGGCAGGAGCGTCAGGGCCGCCGCGTCGCTGCCGGGGGGCTGCGATGCGGGCATGACGGGCAGGGCGGGGTCTTGCGGGGGCATGGCGTCGGTTCCATGGCGCGGGGGCTGCATGGCGGGGATATAGTTTGTTCCGCATTTGTTCTCAAGCGATATGCCTGCGCGCATTTCCCCTTGCCCCCGGTCGCATCCGCGTTAGGCTTCGCGCAAATTCAGAGATGGGTGTTCCGGTGGGCCGAGCGTGACGCCTGCCATGCCCCGCAGCGTGATCCGGAGCCGACGCATGAAGAAGATCCCCCTGGCCCGCACCGGCCTGACCGTGTCCGAATACTGCCTGGGCACCATGACCTTTGGCACCCAGACCGATGAGGCCGATGCCCATCGTCAGCTGGACATGGCGTTGGAGGCCGGTGTGAATTTCCTCGACACCGCCGAAATGTATCCCGTCAATCCCATCAGCGCCGAGACTGTCGGCGTGACCGAGGAGATCGTTGGCCGCTGGCTGGCCGCGCGCAAGCCTGCGGACATGATTGTTGCCACCAAGATCACCGGCGCGGGCAGCGCCGCCATTGCGGATGGCGCGCCGATCACGCCCGCGCGGATGCGCGCGGCGGTCGATGCCTCGCTCACCCGGTTGCGGGCCGAATGTCTGGACATCTATCAGTTGCACTGGCCCAATCGTGGATCTTATCATTTCCGCAAGCATTGGACCTATGACCCGCGCGGCCAAGGCCGGGCCGAGGTGGAGGCGCATATGCTGGAGCTCCTGCGCTGCGCGCAGGAGCTGGTCACTGCAGGCAAGATCCGGCATCTGGCGCTGTCGAATGAATCCACCTGGGGCACCGCGCTCTGGCTGCGCCTGGCCGAGGAGCACGACCTGCCGCGCGTGGTCAGCATCCAGAACGAATATTCCCTGCTGTGCCGCCATTTTGACACGGATCTGGCGGAACTGAGCGTGCATGAAGATGTGCCGCTGCTGGCGTTCTCGCCGCTGGCGGCGGGGTTGCTCACGGGGAAATACGCAGGCGGGGTGATCCCCGAGGGCTCGCGCCGGGAACGCAACCCGGAACTGGGCGGGCGCATCACGCCGCGGGTGTTCGAGGCGGTCTCGGGCTATCTGGGGCTGGCGGTGCGGCACGGGCTGGACCCGGTGCATCTGGCGCTGGCCTTTACCCGGTCGCGCCCGGCGGTGACGATCCCGATTCTGGGCGCCACCACCTCTGGGCAACTGGAGGTGGCCCTGCGCGGCGCTGGGCTGGAGCTGTCGGCAGAGGTGCTGGAAGATATCGACCGGATGCACCGCATCCATCCGATGCCCTACTGAGGCCCGCCCATGCGCCTGCGCCCCGCCTTGCTGATTGCCGCGGCCCTGCTGGGGCTGGGGGGCTGCCTTGGCGGGCTGACGCAACAGGGCGCCGAGGATGCGATCGAGGTGAGCGCGCTGCCCCCACCCACAGAGGGCAGACCCGGCGACGGAGATGGCGGCGAGGGTGACGGGCAGGCGGGCGCCGACGCCGCAGAGGAGGCGCCGGGGGCTGCCGACGCACCGCTTGCCGAAGGCACCGAAGCGGAGGCCCTGCCTGCAGGGACGGAGGAGGAGGCCGAGGCCCCTGCGCCCCCGATCAACCCCGCGCTTGTCCGTGCGCGGGCAGAATGCGCCGCCGAGGGGGGGCGGCTGGTGCCGGTGGGCGGGGCACGGTTGTCCTGCCTGCGCGACACGCGCGATGCCGGGCGCCAGTGCCGCGCCCGGGGCGATTGTGAGGGCGAATGCCTGGCGCGCAGTGGCACATGCGCCCCGGTGAGGCCGCTTTTCGGGTGCCATGAAGTCCTGAACGCCCGGGGCGCCAGGGTAACGGAGTGCATGGAATGACCACCACATTGGCGCATGTGCGCGCGCTGCTGTTCGACAAGGACGGCACGCTGTTCGATTTTCAGCGCAGCTGGTCGGCCTGGACCGTTGGCGTGCTGGAGAAACTGGCGCCGGGGGATCGCGGGCAGCAGGACCGGCTGGCGGATCTGATCGGTTTTGACCGCGGCGGCGCCCGCTTCCGCCCCGGGGCGCAGTTCATCGGCGGCACCCTGGCTGAAACATGCGATCTGCTGCTGCCGCATCTGCCCGGGGAATGGAGTGCCGACTCGTTGCGGCGCTGGGCCGTGGACGAGGCCGCCGGAGCCGAGATGATCCCGCCCCTCCCGCTGGCCCCGCTTCTGGACGGGTTTCGTGGTCGCGGGCTGGGGCTGGGGGTGGCCACGAATGATGCCGAAAGCGCCGCCCGGCAGCAACTGCGCGCCGCCGGGATCGACACGCGGTTTGATATGATCCTGGGGTACGATTCAGGGTTCACGCCCAAACCGGCGCCGGACATGCTGTTGGGGTTTGCGGCGCATCTGGGGCTGGACCCGGCCGCGGTGGCCATGGTGGGCGACAGCACCCATGACCTGCATGCGGGGCGCGCGGCGGGAATGACCACGGTGGCGGTGCTGACCGGGGTGGCCGGGCGGGACGCGCTGGCACCGCATGCGGATATCGTGCTGGAGGATATCGGCGGGGTGCAGGCGCTGCTGGACGCCGCAGCCTGAGCGCTGGCGCGCGGCGCCGGGCTGGTGTAGGGCCGGGGCCATAGGCTGACAGGGCTGCAAGGGGAAGGCACGGCGTGGCAGGCAGGCGCGATCATCACCGCAAGAGCACGCGCGACCCCGCGCCGCACACGCCCGCCCCGGCGCAGGGAGAGCTGTTCCTGACCGCGCCGCCAGGGCTGGAAGATGCCTTGCGGGATGAAGCCGCGGCGCTGGGTTTCGCAGCCCCGCAGGTGGTGCCGGGTGGGGTTCTGGTCACCGGTTGCTTGGCGCAGGCCATGCGCGCCAATCTTTTGCTGCGCGGGGCCGGGCGGGTGTTGTTGCGCGTCGCTGCCTTTCGGGCGCTGCATCTGGCGCAGCTGGACAAGCGCGCGCGGCGCGTGCCCTGGGAAGAGTTCCTGCGCCCGGATACGCCCGTGCGGATCGAGGCCACCTGCCAGCGCTCGCGCGTCTATCACGAAGGCGCGGCGGTGCAGCGTGTGGCCGGGGCCATCGCGGACCGCGTGGGCGCCCCCCAGGACCCCGAGGCCCCCTTGCGCGTCATGGTGCGGATCGAGGATGACCTCTGCACGCTCAGCATCGATACCTCGGGGGCGCCGCTTCACCGGCGCGGGACCAAGCTGGCGGTGGGCAAGGCGCCCTTGCGTGAAACGCTGGCGGCACTTTTCCTGCGTCAATGCGGCTATGACGGGCAAGAGCCGGTGGTGGACCCGATGTGCGGCTCGGGCACCATCGTGATCGAGGCTGCGGCGATCGCCGCCGGCCTGCCTCCCGGGGGGGTGCGCAGTTTCGCCTTTGAAGGGCTGGCCGGGTTTGACCCGCGCGCGTGGGAGGCCCTGCGCGCGCAGCATTCCGCCGCCGCCCAGACGGCGCTGCGGTTTCATGGCGCGGACCGCGATGCGGGGGCGGTCGCCATGGCGCAGGACAACGCCGCGCGCGCCGGTGTGGGCGATTTCTGCAGCTTTCAGCAAGCCCCGGTCAGCGCACTGATGCCCCCGCCGGGGCCGTCCGGGCTGGTTATGGTGAACCCGCCCTATGGCGCGCGGATCGGGGCGCGGCACATGCTGCACGCGGTTTATGGCGCGCTGGGCCAGACCCTGCGCGCGCGCTTTGCGGGCTGGCGCGTGGGGGTGGTGACCTCGGACGGGGGGTTGGCGGCCTCGACCGGGCTGCCCTTTGGCCCGCCGGGGCCGCCGGTGCCGCATGGGCCGCTGAAGATACGGCTCTATCAGACCGGACCCTTGCGCGGCGGATGATCGCAGCGCAAAACGGGGTCCTGCGGACATGCGTGATGTGAAACGGCGGGTCTCGCCGGGTTGGGAGCAGGGGAACATGGAGCATTCGGAGCCTTCGGTCGGTGTTGTCATCCGGACCCGGGACCGGCCGGTGTTTCTGGCCCGGGCGCTGGCTTCGGTGCGCGCACAGACCCATGGCACCTGGCAGGTGGCGCTGGTCAATGACGGGGGGGCGTCCGGCCCGGTGGATGCGCTGCTGGCCCCCGCGGGGGGCGCCCCGGCGGTGCCGCCAGAGCGCCTGCATCTGCTGCATCTGGACCCTGGTGTGGGGCGCGCGGCGGCCTTCAACCGTGGGGTGGCGGCCCTGCAGACCGATTTCATCACCTGCCTTGATGATGATGACACCTGGGAGCCGGGCTTCATGGCGGCACTTGTGGCGTTTCATGCGCAGATCGCCCCCTTGGTGCGGGACCTCGGCGGGGTGGCCGCGCTGGCCCGCGCCGTGATCGAGGAATTTCTGCCCGACCCCGCGGACCCCCTTCACGGCACCCTGCGCGAACTGGGCGAGGAACCGCTGCCCCGCGCCTTTCAGCGGTCGGAATTCTTCCTGAACCCGCTGGCCTATGCCTGTTACCGGCAGGATCTGTATCCGGTGCAATGGATGCTGCGGCGCGAAGCGGTGCTCCGGACCGGCGGTTTCCCCGAGGCCTTTGACGTCATGGAGGATCGCGCCTTCATGAACCGGTTCCTGCGCGACCATCGCCTGGCGATCCTGGACAAGCCGCTGGCCCGGCACCATCGCCGCGCCGCGCGGCGCAGCGATACCGCGCGCACAGTGGCGATGAACACGTTGGACAACCCGTCCTATGACTGGCGGATGTATGCGGATCTGGCGCTGTCGCCCGATGGGCTTGACCCTGCCTTTGAATTGCTGCGCGAGGTGAACTACGAAACCAGCGCCATCTGGCAGAAGATCGATGGCGAGGCCTCGGACCTGCGCCAGCGCCTGGCCGCGCTGGAAGCCGGCATGGCCAAGGCGGCACCGGGCCGTCCCGCACCCGCCCCCCCCGCCGCCCCAGCCAAACGGCCCAAGGCGGCGCTGTTCGACCTGTGGCACAGGGCGTCAGGCCCATGGCAGGCCGGGGTGATCGCGCCGGATACGCCCTTTGCGGACCGTTTTGTGCTGTCGCAGGGGTTTTCACAGCCTGGGACAATGTTCGCACTGTCCGTCCCTGACCAGCGGTTCGAGGTGCAGATCCCCGAAACCCGCGACTGGGCCGCGGTTGAATTCCTGCTCGACGGGCTGATCCCCCGCGGCGCCGGGCTGCGGTGGGAGTTATCCCTGCATGGGGATACGGGCTTTCTGTTCGAAACCGCCCTTTGCCAGCGCCTTGCCGAGGCTGACGGCCAGGTCCGTCATCAGTTCCATGAACCCTGGGTCCATGCCTGTCGCCCCGGCGCCGGGTGCCGCGTGACGCGCCATTTCGACTCTGGCGCCCTGGCCGTGGGACAGGCGCCGCGCCTGTCGGTGATCCTGCCGCGGCAGGCCCGGAATTTCCGTTTCTGCTGTGCGGGTTTCGTGCTAGAAGCCGGTTGAGGTTACGCAGGGCAGGACACGGGGTTCAGGCAGATGGAGATGGGCGCCATCGCGGAATTCGCGATCCGGGGCGAAGGGGGGATCGACCTCTTTCGCCGCGTTGATGAACCGGAAAAGCGCCGCCACCGCTTCGAATGTATCGCCAGCCTGCCATGGTCGGATGACAGCAATCTGCCCCGCGATGATGCCGGTGCCGTCTTTCACATCCGGCCCAATCCGCACCTGCGCGCCGCCCTGCGCGCCGCCCTTGCGCGGCTGCAGGATCACGAAGCGCGGATGCAACCGCTGCGGCTGGGCGATCTGCGCAGCTTTCCCGGCGCGGCGGCAGCGGGGTTTGACAGTTTCGTCTATCTCGATTTCCTGCGGGCCTGGCTGGTGGCGGACATGACCATCGCGCGCACTGAAAGCGCCCTTGCGGCGGGCGAGATGCCGGATCATGCGACCCTGTCCACCGCGCTGCGCCTGTTGCTGGATTTCAACCGCCTTGGCCGTGGGCGGGCGCTGTGCAACGCCGTGCTGCCAGGGCTGATCGGACAGGTCACGCCCCGGGCTGCGCGTTCGGACCGTCACGCGAACCTGGCCTATGCGCTGCGGCTGGCAGGCGATCTGCTGCTGCGCGCGGGCGATCCCGCGCGTGCACTGGACGCCCATGAAGCGGCGGTGATGATGGGTGAGAACCGCTTTCGCCGCCGCCGCGCGATTGCAGCGGCCCTGGCCGCAGGTGACCGCCCCGCCCTGGAGCGGCATCTTGCACTGTTCGCACGCCGCTGGCCGCTGCCCGCTGATCTGGCGCAGCTGCGCGCCGACACTGCGCCCCAGACCACAGCCGGAGACCCTCAATGACCCAGCCCGCCCAAGCGCCTGGCCAGGAAGCTGCCGCGCGCGCGAATATCACCGATATCCTGTGCATCGGGGCGCAGAAAGCCTCGACCAGTTGGCTGCATCATGTGCTCAACGCCCATCCGCGCACCCATGCGTTTCCCAATTCCCGGCCCGTCACCTCGACCAACAAGGAGGCGCATTTCTGGGACTGGAACCGCAAGCGCGGGATCGACTGGTATCGCACCCTGATGACGCCCCCGGACCCGACCATGCTGTCGCTGGATTTCACGCCGGAGTATTCCACCCTGTCCGAAGGCGATATCGCGGAGTGCAAGCGGCTGAACCCCGATGCGCGGGTGATCTATGTGCTGCGTGATCCGCTGGCGCGGGCGGTTTCGGCGGTGCGGATGCACACCAAATGGGCCACGGATGATGCCGCCGCCGATGCGGTGCAGGTTCCGTTTGACGATGCGTTTCTGGAGCTGGTGGCGCGGGCGGGAATTGTGTCCATGGGCTCCTATGTGGCCAATTTCCAACGCTGGGCGAAGCATTATGACGACATTCTGGTGCTCAATTACGAGGATATCCGCCGCGACCGGCATCAGGTGATCGACCGGGTCTTTGCCCATTGCGGGCTGGAGATCGACACCATGCCGCCCGAGGCAAAGGCCGAGTTCGATGCGCGTATGGCCAAGCGTGTCTGGGCCAGTGTGCCCTATGCCCTGACGCCTGAGGCCTTGCATTTCCTGCACGGGCTGATGTGGCCGAAGCGGCAAGCGGCCGAGCGGTTCTTTGGCTTCAACTTCGAGGAATACCGCGAGATCCTCGGGCATGTCTGAGCCCGGGTCTGCGCTGCCGGACCCGCCCCGGGTGCTGTTTGCAGGCGGGGGGAGCGCCCCCGAGCCGCGCCCTCCCGCCCAACCCGCACGCCTGCGGCGGGCGCTGTTCGGCGCGGGGCGCCGGACGGGGGTATCTGATTGAGCGCGCGGGGCGGCATAGCCGCATGGCCCGGGTTATCCCCCGAGGCGCTGACCGAATGGCTTTGGGTCGGCGGAGGCTGCCCTGAAGACTGCACTGCGGGGGTGGAGGCCGCGATTGCCGATGGGGCGCGGCATGGCGAAGTTGCGCGCGCCCTGCGGGTTCTGGCCCGTGCCGGGTTGGTGCTGGACCGGGTGGCGCAGGCGGTCTGCGCGCGTTGGCCCGCGTCGGTGGACATGGCGGTTCTGGCGGTGGATCTGTCATCGCCGTCAGAGCGCGAAGCGGCGTTTGCCGTCCTCTCGGAGCGCGTGGCAGCGGCGCCTGAACGGGCGGCGGCGCAGGCCCGCGCGCGGCGCCGTCATGGCCATGTGTCGGACGCGCGGGGGGTGCTGGCAGGGTCTGACCGGGACCGGGCGTTGCAGGCTGCGCTTGCACTGGATGCCCTGGCGCTGGAGGAGGCCGCGCTGCACATTGCCGCCCTGGGGGCGGAGGGCGCCGCTTTGGGCGCGCGTCTGGTCTGGTTGCGGGACGGGGCGGCCGCGCTGGCGGAGCATGCGAAGGAACAGGGCAGGGGGACAGCCGCATTCTGGGCAGCAATGTTCCGCATCTGGATGGCCGAGCAGGATCTGACCTGCGCA
Source organism: Rhabdonatronobacter sediminivivens (assembly GCF_013415485.1). Lineage (GTDB taxonomy): Bacteria > Pseudomonadota > Alphaproteobacteria > Rhodobacterales > Rhodobacteraceae > Rhabdonatronobacter > Rhabdonatronobacter sediminivivens. The sequence goes on from NZ_JACBXS010000006.1 coordinate 102,137, forward strand.
CAGGCGGCGTTGGCAGCCTGGCGGGACCTTGGCGGCGATGCATCGGCGCTGCACCGTGCAGAGCTGCGGCTGATGCTGGAACGGGGCAGCGCCGACGCCGTGCGTGATGTGCTTGCAGCCGGGTTGGATATGTCCGCGCCCTGGCGTTGGGATGCGGCGGATCACATGCTCTGGTTGCGCAGCGGTCTGGCCTGCGCGGCGCCTGCCGCCGATCTGGCCCGCCATGCCGCTAGCGCGCATCGGCTGTTTGCCCGGCATAACGGGCTGTTGCATCTGCATTTTCTGTGCCGTGAAGCGGCCTGCGATTGGCGCGTTCTGGTGCCGGGGGCCATGCTTGATGCGACGCCGGAACAGTCCCTGGCGGTGGCGCGGGCTGATCTGCGCATTGGCCTTCCGGCGCGCGCCTTGGGGCGGATCAGGGTGGCCTTGCGCTGTTGTGATGCAGAGGATGCAGCCCTCCGGCAACGACTTTGGGCCACGCGCGCCGAGGCATTGATGCGCGCCGGGCGCCTGGACGCCGCCGCCGCGGTGCTGGAGCGGGCTGCGCCTGTCGGCGCACCGGCAGCGGCTGACTTCGCCGCGCTACAAGCCGAATTGGCGCTTATGCGGCGCCAGCCGGGGGCGGCGCTGGCGGTGCTGGACCCGGTCATGTCGCGGTCCTCGGCGCGGCCGGCGCTTTGGGTGCTGCGGGCGCGGGCAGAATTCGCGCGCGGCGCCTTCGCCGCGGCACAGGCTGCGCTGAGCGCCCGCTCGGAACTGACAGGACAGGCTGCGGCGGCTGATCCCCGCGCGCGACTCGTCGCGGATGCGCAGACGCCGGCGCGCTCGGCCGGGTGGGCGGCGCATATGCTGGTGCAGCGGGCGCTCTGGCCCTTTGTGCCGGGCGGGGGCGGGGCGATCCCGCGGCAGCTGATTCACTACTGGGAGGGCCCGGAAAGCCCCGCACTTGCCCGGTCGCGCGCGCGTTGGGCGGCGCTGCATCCGGGGTTTGCGCAGCGCGTGTTCGATGCGGCCCAGGCGCTCCACTGGCTGCGCGCGCGGGGGTTTGACACGCTGGCCGCGCGCTTCGCTGCGCTGCCCGGCCCCGCCCTGCGGGCGGATCTATTTCGGCTGTGTATCATCCTGCAAGAGGGGGGCGTATTTGCCGATCTGGACGAATACCCGCGCCTGCCGGTCACCCCGTGGCTGGAGCGGGCGGACTGCGTGCTCTGTATCGAGCGCGGCTTTGGCACGGTGGCCAATAATTTCATCGCTGCTGCGCCCGGGCAGGCATTGATCGCCCAGGCGCTGGAGCATGCCTGCGCGGCGCTTGAGGCCACGGCCCGGCCCTGTCCCTGGTGGGATACCGGGCCTGCGCAGCTTGCCCGCGCGGTGGCGGCCCGGATGCGCGCCGATGCGCCGCCGCCGGGGGTGCGGCTGCTGTCGCAGGAAGCGTATGACCGCAGGGTGTCCACCAATCTGCCCTGGCCCCACAAGCGCGGCGCGGAACATTGGCGCAATGCCGCGCCGGTGGACAGCATCCCCGGCACCGCCTAGACTTGGCCCCGCAACCGGCGGGCAGGGACCATGAGCGCAGCCGAATTCACCGAAGACACGCCCAGCGTCGAAGAACGCCGCGCTGCCGAGGCGCTGATCATTGATGTGGACGGGTTCGAAGGGCCGCTGGATCTGTTGCTGACGCTGTCACGCACGCAGAAGGTGGACCTGCGCCGTATATCCGTGCTGCAACTGGCAGAACAATACCTGGCCTTTGTCGAAAGCGCGCGGCGGCTGCGGATCGAACTGGCGGCGGATTATCTGGTGATGGCGGCCTGGCTGGCGTATCTGAAATCGCGCCTGTTGCTGCCCCCCGATCCCACCGAGGACGGCCCCTCGGGCGAGGATCTGGCGGCGCATCTGGCCTTTCAGCTGGAGCGGCTGGCGGCCATGCGCGAGGCAGCGGCGCGGTTGATGGCGCGCGACCGCAAGGGGCAGGATTTCTTTGCCCGTGGCGCGCCCGAGGCCGTGGCCCGGACCCGCAAGACACAGTATCAGGCAAATCTTCTGGACCTGATGCAGGCCTATGCCCGGCTGCGCACGCGTGATGAGTTTCGCCCTTATGCCTTTGAACGGCGTGATATTTTCGCGCTGGAGGCCGCTCTGGAGCGGCTGGGCGCGCTGCTGCCTGAAACCCCGGACTGGACGGCGCTGCAACGCTTCCTGCCCGAGGGCTGGCGCGGGGCGCCGGCGCGGAAGCGTTCGGCCATGGCCTCGACCTTTGCGGCGACGCTGGAACTGGCCAAGCAGGGGCAGCTGGAACTGCGCCAGGGGGACACCTTTGCCCCCATCCATCTGCGCCGGAAACCCGGCGCATGAGCGCGGATACCGATCCATCACTGTTTGCCGCCCCGCCCATGGCCGAGCAGGAACGCATGGTGGAGGCGATGCTCTTTGCCTCGGCCGAGCCGCTGCGGGTATCGGATCTGGCCGCGCGCATGCCCCATGGCTGCGACCCGGCCGAGGCGCTGATGCATCTGCGCTCGCGCTACGCGGGGCGGGGGGTGCATCTGGTGCGGGTGGGGGATGGCTGGGCCATGCGTACGGCGCCGGATCTGGGCTGGCTGCTGCAGGCCGAGCGGGTGGAGACCCGCAAGCTGTCCCGCGCGGCCATCGAAACCCTGGCCATCATCGCCTATCACCAGCCCGTCACCCGGGCCGAGATCGAGGAAATCCGCGGCGTGGCGGTGTCACGCGGGACCATCGACCAGTTGCTGGACATGGAATGGATCCGGCTGGGGCGGCGGCGGATGACGCCGGGGCGGCCGGTGACCTTTGTGGTGACCGAGGGGTTTCTGGATCACTTCGGTCTGGAATCGGCGCGCGATCTGCCCGGGCTGGCCGAATTGCGCGCCGCCGGGTTGCTGGACAGCCGCCCGCGGCCGGGGCAGGTGGCAGAGAGCGACGAGGAGGATGAAAGCCCCCGGCGCGGACAGAGCGAGTTGTTTGAGGATTGACGGGCACGCCAAGCCGATGTGCCTTTGGCGCGCGGGGGAAGCGCCCCCGAGCCGCGCCCACCCGCCCACCCCGCGCGCCTCGGGGGCGCTGATCGGCTGGCGCCGATCAGGGGGGCGCGGGCTGGTTATTCTGCGGCTTCGGCGGCGTCGCTGGCCTCGATCTCGGCGGCGCGTTTTTCAACCAGTTCGACGATATGGTCGATCATCTGGTCATTGCTCATCTTGTGGCTTTGCTTGCCTGCCACATAGACCATGCCGGACCCGGCCCCGCCGCCGGTGAAGCCGATATCGGTCATCAGCGCCTCGCCCGGGCCATTGACCACGCAGCCGATGATCGACAGCGACATGGGCGTCTTGATATGCGCAAGCCGGTCTTCGAGCGCGCTGACGGTCTTGATCACGTCGAACCCTTGCCGCGCGCAGGAGGGGCAGGAGATCACATTCACGCCGCGGTGGCGCAGGCCCAGGGATTTCAGGATTTCATAGCCGACCTTGACCTCTTCGACCGGGTCGGCGCTGAGGCTGACGCGGATGGTATCGCCAATACCCATCCACAAGAGGTTGCCCAGCCCGATGGCGGATTTCACCGTGCCTGAAAGCATCCCCCCGGCCTCGGTGATGCCCAGATGGATGGGCGCGTCGGTGGCATCGGCCAGCCCCTGATAGGCGGCAGCGGCCAGGAACACATCCGAGGCTTTCACGCTGATCTTGAATTCGTGGAAATCATTGTCCTGCAGGATGCGGATGTGATCCAGCCCGCTTTCGATCATCGCCTCGGGGCAGGGTTCGGCGTATTTCTCCAGCAGGTGCTTTTCCAGACTGCCCGCGTTCACCCCGATCCGGATGGAGCAGCCATGGTCGCGGGCGGCCTTGATGACCTCGCGCACGCGCTCGGCGCTGCCGATATTGCCGGGATTGATGCGCAGGCAGGCGGCGCCGGCCTCGGCGGCCTCGATCGCGCGTTTGTAGTGGAAATGGATGTCGGCCACGATCGGCACCGGGCTTTCGCGGCAGATCTCGCGTAGGGCGCGGGTGGCGGCCTGATCGGGGGCGGAAACGCGGACAATATCGGCCCCGGCCTCGGCGCAGCGGATCACCTGGTCCAGCGTGGCCCTGACGTCCCCGCTGTCTGTGTTGGTCATGGTCTGCACGGTGATGGGTGCATCCCCGCCCACGGGGACATTGCCAACCATGATCTGGCGTGATTTCCGCCGCTCGATATTGCGCCAGGGGCGGATGGGGTTGTGGCTCATTGCGGTTCACCTGTCATCGGTCGCGGAAACGGATCGCGGGCGCTTGGTATAGAGATAACCTTGAAGCCGGGTGGCGGCAATGCGCAAGGGGTGTCAGCATAGGCTGACACCCCGGAAAATGCAAACCGCCTGCGGCGCTGTGATCAGTCGCTCCCGGCCTCGGCCAGGGCGATGAAACGTTCCAGATCGGCATCACGGCTGAGGTCCGCGGTTTCAAAGCGTTCCCGCAACCCTTCGGCAGACAGCGCCACCTGATCCACCACCTGCGCCCCGGGGGCGGCGGGACCATAGGCCTGCCCGTTGACCATGAAATAGACCGACCCCGAGTTTCCCGCGCGCAGGATCGGCGCATCTTCGGTCTGGGGCACGGTGTAGCGTTCGCCCGCGTCCAGGATCTTTTCGAACAGCACGGTGCCATCAGCAGCACGCACGCGCACCCAGCTGGGGCGGACGGCCAGAAGCTCCACTGCGGCGGGCGCTTCCTCAACCACCTGGATGGAGCGGTTTTCCGGGGCCAGAGCCTCGGCCAGGGCGCGCGACATGGCGTCATCCTCGTCTGGGGTGGCTTCGGTGTCCCGGCGCGGGGTGATTGCGGCAATGGGGCCATCGCGCGATTCCATGACCGGCACATCCAGACCCTGCGGGCGGTGCACCCGCACCGACCCTTCGGCAACACGGGTCGAGGGCAGGGGCTCCATGGCCGCCGGTTCGGCAAGCGCAAAGCTGGTGTCAACATCCAGGCTGGTCGCGCTGGGCACGGCATCGAGCGGGTCCAGTTCGCTCAGCACATTGGGTGCCTGATCCGCCGGGGCCAGTTGCACGCGCTGCACCTCGTTGAACACAGTCCAGCCGCCGTAGCCCAGCCCTGCAATCAGCGCGACAAGCACGGCGATGGAGCCAACCGCGCCCGGTTCGATCCGGCGCCAGAAGGGTTCAGGCTCGGGCGCGATGGACAGACGGTTGAGCAGCCCGTCCGGAACCTGCTTGACCGCCGGGCGGGCCGGGGTCTTGGCCCGGGCCATGCCATCCATGCCGCTGGGAATGGCGAAACCGGTTTCGGCGCAGAATTTCGCGTAGGTCCATTCCGGGTCCATGCCCAGATACTTGGCATAGGAGCGCACATACCCGGCAACGAAGCTGGGCGCCTCGAAGACGCTCAGATCCCCGTTTTCGATCGCGGTGATATAGGTTGCGCGGATGTGCAGTTCGCGCTGGACGTCCAGCAGTGACTTGCCCAGGGTCGCGCGCTCCCCGCGCATGACATCGCCCAGACGCAGATCATAGTCGTCAAACCCCATGGGCCAGGACGAATCACGTCCCTCCTCAGCGGGTTTTCTTCCCAGCCAATTCATGAAACCGCCCCCGATAACCGCCATTGTTCTGGGTGCTTTTCTCCGAGTGCCTTCTTCGGGCCTTTCGCTCACACCTCTGTTTTCTGATACCTATATGGTAGCAGATCGCAACCCGAATTAAAGGATTTTGTGTCTCAGGCCGAAAGTTCGGCGCGATTCAGCGCACAGTGCGACCACAGATTGTCCATCGCGCGGACAAGATGGTTGATCATCCCAGGGTTGTGCACCGGAGAGGGCGTGAATCGCAGCCGTTCGGTGCCGCGCGGCACGGTGGGGAAGTTGATCGGCTGGACATAAACGCCGAATCTGTCCAGCAACATGTCCGAGATCAGCTTGCAATGCACTGGGTCGCCCACATGGACGGGGACGATATGGCTGCCGTGGTCGATGATCGGCAGGCCCAGACCCTTCAGGCGCATTTTCAGGATGCGGGCGTGTTCCTGCTGCTTGTCGCGCAGGGCCTGGTCGGTCTTCAGATGCCGCACGCTGGCGCGCGCCCCCGCCGCCACCGCCGGCGGCAGCGAGGTGGTGAAGATGAAGCCCGGTGCATAAGAGCGGATGGCATCGCACAACTTTGCGCTGGCGGCGATATAGCCGCCCATCACGCCATAGGCCTTGGCCAGGGTGGCGTTGATGATGTCGATCCGGCCCATCAGCCCGTCACGTTCGCATACGCCCGCGCCACGGGGGCCGTACATGCCCACGGCGTGGACCTCGTCGATATAGGTCAGGGCGTTGAATTCCTCGGCCAGGTCGCAGATCGCCTCGATCGGGCCGAAATCGCCATCCATGGAATAGATCGATTCGAAGGCGATGAGCTTGGGCGCGGCAGGGTCGTCAGCCTCCAGCAGCTCGCGCAGATGGGCGACGTCATTGTGCCGGAAGATGCGCTTTGCCCCACCATTGCGGCGCACCCCTTCGATCATCGAGGCATGGTTGAGCGCATCCGAATAGATGATCAGCCCGGGGAACAGGCGCGGCAGGGTGCTGAGCGTGGCATCATTGGCAATATAGGCCGAGGTGAAGACCAGCGCGGCCTCCTTGCCGTGCAGGTCCGCCAGTTCGGCCTCAAGCTGCTTGTGGTAGATCGTGGTGCCCGAGATGTTGCGCGTGCCGCCTGAACCGGCGCCGGTGGCGTCCAGCGCCTCATGCATCGCATCCAGCACGACCGGGTGCTGCCCCATGCCCAGATAGTCATTGCCGCACCACACGGTGATGTCCTGCTGGCTGCCATCGGGGCGGGTCCAGACCGCGTGGGGGAAATGGCCCTTGCGCCGCTCGATATCGATGAAGGTGCGATAACGTCCCTCTTCGTGCAGGCGGGTCAGGGCGGCATCGACGGCGGCAGCGTAGTTCAAGACATTCTCCCTGGCAGAAGGCTGGGCTGCGTTCCTTATACCATTCGCAGCGCGTTGCGAAAGCGTTACAGGGCGTAGGTGGCGCAAAACATGATCTGGATCAATGTCGACAGTGTCGCAGGGGTTTGGGCGGCGTCACCTGCCCCCACGTCACCTGCCCCCACGTCACCTGCCCCCACGTCACCTGCCCCCACGTCACCTGCCCCCACGTCACGGGCCCCCACGTCACAGGTTAGCCCGCAGGCGCCAGTTCCAGCACAACCACGCAGGACGGCCCGCCGCTGCGCTCGGCCTCGCACATGGACAGGGCGGCGTCGCGGGCGGTATCGGGGTCAGGCAGTTGCGCCAGGGCGGCGACGCCCTGCGCGGGCATGCCGTCACGGATGAAGCCCTGCGCCGGGGCCACGGCGATGGCGCCATGGCCGGGGCCATCGCCCATGAACAGCGCCAGCGCCTGCGGGTCATTGCCCACCAGGCGCAGGGTGTCCAGTTCCTCGGGCGTGAGGAACTCATGGGCATGCACGGTGACGGTGCTGTCGGCCAGGGTGTAGGTTTCGGTTTCGGCGGCGATGGCCGGGGTGGCGGCAAGGGCGGCCGTCAGGGAAAGTGCCGCAATGGCGGGGCGGGGGGCGGTCACGCGCATGGTGGATACTCCTTCGCTGTTCGGCGGAGTTCTAGCACAACCGGCGCCGCGGGACAGCCCCCGCTGGCCGGTGACCTTGCGTGCGCGGGCAGGGTCAGAAGCGCGCTTCAATCCGGCGCCGGGGTGATCTAGGGTGCGCGCAACAACCCTGTTTGTGGAGATCACCATGACCGACCGACTTGCCCCGGTGCTGGACCGGATCGATTGCGACATGGACGCGGCGCTGGACCGGCTGCTGGCGCTGCTGCGCATCCCGTCGATTTCGACCGATCCCGCCTACAAGGCCGAGTGCGACCGCGCTGCCGACTGGCTGGTGGCGGATCTGGCCGCGATGGGCGTTAATGCGGAAAAGCGCGCCACCGACGGACACCCTATGGTGGTGGGGCATCTGCGCGGGCGGGGGCCGCATCTGCTGTTCTATGGCCATTATGATGTGCAGCCTGTGGACCCGCTGAACCTGTGGCACCGCGACCCGTTCGACCCGGCGATCGAGGATACGCCTGCGGGCCGCGTGATCCGGGGCCGGGGCGCGGCCGATGACAAGGGGCAACTGATGACCTTTGTCGAAGCCTGCCGCGCCTGGATTGCGGTCCATGGCAGCTTGCCGGTCAACATCACCTTCCTGCTGGAAGGCGAGGAGGAATCTGGCTCGCCCTCGCTGGTGCCGTTCCTGCGCGACAACGCAGCCGAGCTGACCGCCGATCTGGCGTTGATCTGCGACACCGGCATGTTCGACCCGCAGACGCCCGCCATCACCACCATGCTGCGCGGCCTGCTGGGCGAGGAGGTGACCATCCACGGCCCGTCAAAGGACCTGCATTCGGGGATGTTCGGGGGCGCCGCCATGAACCCTGCGCGGGTGCTGGCGCGTATCCTGGCCGATCTGCATGACGATCAGGGCCGGGTGACGGTGCCGGGATTCTATGACGGGGTGCCCGAACTGAGCCCCGAGCTGCGCGCGCAATGGGAGGGGCTGGATTTCGACCACGCGGCGTTTCTGGGCGGCGTGGGGCTGTCCGAACCGGCGGGCGAGGCCGGGCGCAGCGCGCTGGAGATGATCTGGTCCCGCCCGACCTGCGAGATCAACGGCATGTGGTCCGGCTATACGGGCGCGGGGTTCAAGACGGTGCTGCCGGCGCAGGCCTCGGCCAAGGTCAGCTTCCGGCTGGTGGGCGATCAGGACCCGCTGGCGATCCGCGAGAGCTTCCGCGCCTTTGTGCAGGAGCGGTTGCCCGCCGATTGCCGGGCAGAATTTGCGCCCCACGGGGCGTCCCGGGCATCGGTCATGGCGACGGATCACCCCGCCTTTGAGGCGGCGCGGCAGGCGCTTTCAGATGAATGGCCGCGCGCTGCTGCCTTTATCGGCAGTGGCGGGTCGATCCCCATTGCCGGGTATTTCAAGGGGATGCTGGGCATGGAGTCGATGCTGATCGGCTTTGGCCGCGATGATGACCAGATCCATTCCCCGAACGAGAAATATGATCTGGAGAGCTTTCACGGCGGCATCCGGTCCTGGGCGCGCATTCTGGACGCGGTATCGAAGGACGGCTGAAGGCGCGCTGCGCCCCTCCTCGGGCGCGCCCGCCCACCCACCCTGCGCCCTCGGAGGGGCGCGCCCGGCCCCCGTGGGCCGGGCGGGGCCGGTGGTGGCGTTGCGCGTGACCGGGCGCCGCGTATCCGGTGAAATGGAAAAGGCCCCGCCGGGGGCGGGGCCTTTGTCAGATCATGGTGCCTGCGCGATCAGCTGTCACGCGGGTCTTCGCTTTCGCCAAGGTTGCGCGGATCTTCGTCATCGTCCAGGCCTGCGGCGCCGATATCGTCGAAGAGTTCCGCAATCTCGAATTCGGCGGCCGATTCTTCTTCGGCAGCCGCTTCCTGGATGGTCTTGCCCGAAGCCTGCAGCTCGGCCTCATCCTGGGACCGGGCAACGTTGATGCGGACGGTCGCCTCGACCTCGGGGTGCAGCACAAGGGTGACCTCGTGGATGCCCAGGGTCTTGATGGGGGCCGCAAGCACGACCTGGCGGCGTTCGACGCTGACGCCGGCTTCGGTCAGGACATCGGTGATGTCACGGGTGCTGACCGAGCCATAGAGCGCGCCGGCATCCGAGGCCGAGCGGATCACGATATGGGTGCCGCCATCCACGCGCGAGGCGATGTCCTGTGCCTCGCGGCGGGTTTCGATGTTGCGAGCCTCCAGTTCGGCCTTGCGGGCCTTGAAGGCTTCGACGTTCGATTCGCTGGCGCGCAGGGCCTTGCCCTGCGGCAGAAGGAAATTGCGCGCGTATCCGGGCTTGACGCTGACCACGTCGCCCATCTGGCCCAGCTTGGCCACGCGCTCCAGAAGGATAACCTGCATTGGTGCGTGCTCCTTATTTCACGGCGTAGGGCAGCAGCGCCAGAAAGCGGGCGCGCTTGATCGCCCGCGACAGTTCGCGCTGCTTTTTCGACGATACGGCAGTGATCCGCGACGGCACGATCTTGCCGCGTTCGGAAATGTAGCGCTGCAGCAGGCGGGTGTCCTTGTAGTCGATCGACGGCGCGTTGTCGCCCGAGAAGGGGCAGACCTTGCGGCGGCGGAAAAACGGTCTTGCGGCCATGTTCTATACTCCTTCGGCGGGATCAGCGACGGCGCTCGGGGCGGTCGTCGCGCTTCTGCATCTGCACGGACGGTCCTTCGGCGTGTTCATCGACCTTGACGGTCAGCACGCGCATGACGTCATCATGCAGGCGCATCAGGCGCTCCATCTCCTGCACGGCGTCGGACGGGGCGTCCGAACGCATGAAGGCATAGTGGCCCTTGCGGTTCTTGTTGATCTTGTAGGCCATGGTCTTCAGGCCCCAGTATTCGCTGTCCACCAGCTTGCCGCCATTGTCGGACAGCACGGCGCCGAAATGTTCGACCAGGCTTTCGGCCTGGGTGTTGGACAGGTCCTGGCGCGCGATCATCACATGCTCATAGAGAGGCATGGGTTCTCCAGTTCTTCAGGGCGAACTTCACAGGGTGGGCAAACCCTTCCGCGCCCCACCCACGAGAGGTTGCGCCGGCTCCGATACATGCGGAAGGATGCGCCTTTATAGCGGCCCGTTTCCGCGGCGCAAGGGGGGGATCCGGCGAATATGCAGGGAATGAAATGCAAAGCGGCGCCACCGGGGAGGAGGTCGGTGACGCCGCCGCATTATGCCTGCCACCCCGGGAGGAGGAGTAGGGCGCAGGCGGGGCTTGCCCTGAAAAGCGGCAGCTTCCAGGGAGGAGGAGAGGAAGCTGCCGCGTCTTTTCTGCCATTGCCCCAGGGAGGAGGAGGGGGCGCAGGCCGTTCAGGGGCGTGAAGCCCAAGTTCCGAACCGCCCCGGTGCAGGGAGGAGGAGAGCACCGGTTCGATCCGTACGATCCGCCCCGGGAGGAGGTGGGGCGCGTCGTCCTTTTCCCTGACCTGCCACCGCGATGCGGCGGCAGGTCAAGGTCGGAGCAGGCATCATCCGGGAGGAGGATAGATGTGCCTGCCGTATTTCAGGGACCTTGGGAGGAGGTCGGTCCCCGAAACCGAATTCACTTGCCGTCGGCTGCTTCGCGCGCCAGGCGGCTGATCATGTTGCGGCTGATCCCCAAATCCGCCAGGTCACGGCTGGACAGGTTGCTCAGCTCTGCATAGGTACGCCGGTATGTCTTGTACCGGGACCAGCGGTCACGCATCCGGGCCACAAACCCTTCGCCGCCGGCGCTGGTATTATGTATAACGTATGCCATGTCCACCGTCTTTCCAGTCCCGGCGGCGTTTTTTCCAAACCGCTTCGGTTGACCCTCAAGATAGGCAAATGCTGCGGCTGCGCAATAAGTTTTGCTGCAACGCAGCTATGCGGCAAGTGCATGTTTCCCTTGCGTCATTTTGCTACAGCTGCAGGCGCGAATGCTGACAACGGTGGCAGTTTGTGAACGGTAACACCGTCGGGGCTTGTCTGGCGTGCGAAAGTGAACAAGTAATATGCGCAGAATACAGGAGCCAGGCATGACCCCAACCCGCGACAATATCCTGAAGGCGCTCGAATCTGTCGCGCATCCTGACGGTGGAACCCTGGTGTCCCGGGATCTGATCCGGGCGCTGGTGGTCGAGGAGGGGATGGTCCGCTTCGTGATCGAGGCCGAGGACCCCGCGGCCGCCCGCGCGCTGGAAGCCGCCCGCAAGGAGGCCGAGGCCACCGTGGCCGCGCTGGAGGGTGTGACGCGGGTGTCGGTGGCGCTGACCGCCCATGGCCCGGCGCCGAAAGCCCCGCCCCGCCCCGCCCCGTCGGGCGAGCCGCCCGCGCTCAAGATCGGGCGCCACCCCACATCGCAGCAGGGCAAGCAGGATCTGCCGGGGATCAAGCGCATCATCGCCATCGGGTCCGGCAAGGGCGGCGTGGGCAAGTCGACCGTGTCGTCAAACCTGGCGGTGGCGCTGGCGCGTGAGGGCTGGAAGGTCGGCCTGCTGGATGCCGATATCTACGGGCCCAGCCAGCCGCGCATGATGGGGGTGTCAAAGCGCCCGGCCTCGCCCGATGGCAAGTTGATCATCCCGCTCGAGGCTCATGGCGTCATCATGATCTCGATCGGCCTGATGATGAAGGAGGATGAGGCCGTGATCTGGCGCGGCCCCATGTTGATGGGCGCGCTGCAGCAGCTTCTGACCCAGGTGCAATGGGGTGAGCTGGATGCGCTGCTGATCGACATGCCGCCGGGAACCGGGGATATACAGCTGACCCTGTGTTCCAAGTTCAACGTGACCGGGGCGCTGGTGGTGTCCACGCCGCAGGACGTGGCCTTGCTGGACGCCCGCAAGGCGTTGCGCGCCTTTCAGACGCTGAAGACGCCGGTGCTGGGGCTGATCGAGAACATGTCCACGTTCATATGCCCCAAATGCGGGCATGAGGAACATGTGTTCGGCGAAGGCGGGGTGCGCAAGGAGGCCACGCGGCTGGAGCTTCCCTTCCTGGGTGAGCTGCCGCTGGCGGTGGATGTGCGCCTTGCCGGGGATGGTGGCGTGCCGGTGGCGGCGACCGACAGCCCGTTGGCGGCGCCGTATCGCCGCATGGCGCGCCGTTTGATCGAAAGCTGCAGCTAGGGCTGCCTGCCCGGAGCGATTCCGGGAAATCATGGCACAGTGCATGGCGGGGGCCGGGATTTCATGGAATCCCGGCCCCCCTTGCGTTTGGCGCGGGGGAATCACCTCGGTGTGATTCGTCGTGAATCGGCGGTGATTCCGGGCTGAAACCCACGTCACGGAGGTATGAGGTGCTGATTTTCACGCCTCAGAGGTGCGGGATATGGCGGTTTGTGGTGCTGATTTCGGGAAACCATGGCACTGTTGCCTCTGCACGACAGTTTCCGTGCATATCGCTGGGTATTCGCTTTGTTCCCACAATATATGGTAGCGCTGAAGGCGGATTCTCAGCATCAAGTGGTGATCTGGCCCTTGCTTCCCGCATGACGTGGCTGCTCGGGCGGTAGAAAACCGTTGCTTCCCATGAAATCCCATGTCATTCCTGTTTTCAGGATAGAACGGGACAGGAAAAGGGGCAGAAGACCCCGAAACACCCAAGACGGTTTCATACAGGCAACCCGCTTTATCCGCGACAAGAGATCCGGCGCGCAAGCGAGCAGCATCCCCCCAGATGACCTGCGCAGCCGGGCACCCAGCGATGGGACAGGGCGGCGGATCGGGTGTGGCAGTAACCCGGTCCGCCGTTGTCCGTTCAGGGGTCCGCAAACGGGCCTTGCGCCGGACATTCGCGGGCGAAACGATAACAAGAGGGCCGCGCAACAGTGGCACGCAGGTTCAGAGGCGAAGGCCACCTCAAGGTGGACAGCAAGGGCAGGGTGTCAATCCCGGCCAGCTTTCGCCGTGTGGTCGAAAAGGGTGACCCCGACTGGACCGCCGGACAGCGCCCCAACCTGATCATCGTCTACGGTCTGGACAAGCAGCGCCAGCTTGATTGCTACACCATCGAAGCCATGGACGAGATCGAGGAGCGCATCGCCCTGATGCAGCCCGGCTCGGTCGAGCGCAAGATGATGGAGCGCATCTTCCACGGCCGCGCCCTGGACACCCAGATCGACGAGGACGGCCGTATCGTCCTGCCCAAACATCTGCGCGACAAGATCGGCCTGGCGGGCGAGGCGTTCTTCATCGCCTCGGGCGATTACTTCCAGATCTGGAAACCCGAAACCTATGCCGAAACCGAAGCCGCCAAGGCCGAGGCCTGGATGGACCAGCAAGATGAGGATTTCGACATCCGCACCCTGTTGCCATCGCTGGGCGGAGGCGGCTGATGGCAGACCCCGCGGCGCCGCATGTTCCCGTGCTGCTGCGCCCCCTTCTGGCGGCGGTGGCGCCGGTGAAGGGCATCTGGCTGGACGGCACCTTTGGCGCGGGCGGCTATGCCCGCGGGCTGCTTGAGGCCGGGGCGGAACAGGTGATCGGCGTGGACCGTGACCCGGCGGTGTTCGACATGGCCCGCGCTTGGGCAGGCGCCTATGGCGACCGGCTGCGGCTGGTGCAGGGCACCTTCGACCGGCTGGACATCCACGCGGGCGAACCGCTGGACGGGGTGGTGCTGGATCTGGGCGTGTCCTCGATGCAGCTGGACCAGGCCGAACGCGGCTTCTCCTTCACCCGGGACGGGCCGCTGGACATGCGCATGAGCCAGTCCGGCGAAAGCGCGCGCGATATCGTCAACACCGCCAGCGAATCGCAACTGGCCGATATCCTGTTCCATTTCGGCGAGGAACGCGCCGCCCGCCGGATTGCCCGCGCCATCATCCGCGCCCGGGCGGAAGCGCCCGTTGAAACCACCGCCGCTCTGGCTGAAATCATTACCGCCTGCCTGCCGCGCGCCAAGCCGGGGCAAAGCCACCCCGCCACCCGCAGCTTCCAGGCGATCCGCATTGCCGTGAATGCCGAATTCTCGCAGTTGATCGACGGGCTGGAGGCCGCCGAGCGCGCGCTCAAGCCCGGCGGCAAGCTGGCGGTGGTCAGCTTTCATTCGCTCGAAGACCGGATTGTGAAACGCTTCTTGCAGAACCGCGCGGGGCAGGGCGGCAACCCCAATCGCTTTGCCCCCGATATTGTCGCGCCTGCCCCGCGCTTTCGCCTCCTCAGCCGCCGCGCCATCGGCGCCGATGCCGAGGAGCTGGCCACCAACCCCCGCGCGCGCTCGGCGCTGTTGCGGGTGGCCGAACGGCTGGACGCCCCTGCGGCGCCGGTAGATCGCGCCGGGCTGGGCATTCCGGCACCGGCCTTGCAGGGGGATGGATGATGACCGGAGAGAGTGATGCGTAGCGCGCTTTTCCTGATGTCCGTGGCGGCGGTGATCGCGCTGGCCTTCTGGGCGTATCGTGAAAACCACAATACCCGCCAGGCGATGATCGAAAACAACGCCCTGAACCGCGACATCGCCGCCCTGACCGAGGCGATTTCCGTGCAGCGTGCCGAATGGGCCTATCTGAACCGCCCCCAGCGTCTGCAGGAACTGGTGGCGCTGAATTTCGAGCGTCTGTCACTGATGCCCATGAGCGCGGACCAGTTCGGCGCCATCGGCCAGATCGCCTATCCCCTGCCCGAGGCTGATCTGAGCGAAGTCATCGACGCGGGCATCGACGTCTTTGGCGACATCGAATTCCTGTCCGAAACCGGCCGAACCTCTGCCTCGGAGCAACAGCCATGATCCGCACCCCTCTGCGCCCTCTGGCCCGTATCCTGCAGGCCCGCCAGCGCGGCGAAAACCCCGACCATATCGAACGCGAAAACCTGCGCCTGCGGATCGAGGCCATGCGCGACACCGCCCGTGCCCGCGCCGAAAGCCGCCTGCTGGTCATGGCAGGGGTGTTTCTGGCGGGGTTCGTGCTGATCGGGGCGCAGATGGCGCTGCTGGCGGCCACCGAACCCATGGCGCCGACCCCGGGGCGGACGGAAGCCATTTCGTCCGAGCGGGCGGATATCCTGGACCGCAACGGGCGCGTGCTGGCCACCAACCTGACCACGCATGCGCTCTACGCGGAAACCCGGCATATGGTGGACCCCGTGCGCGCCGCGCGTGAACTTGGCGCAATCTTTCCCGATATCGACGCCGCGCGCCTGGAGCGCCAGTTCACCGACCCCAACCGCCGCTTTGTCTGGGTGCGCGCGCGGCTCTCGCCCGAACAGCGCCAGGCGGTACATGACATCGGTGAACCGGGGTTGATGTTCGGCCAGCGCAAGATGCGCATCTATCCCAACGGAACACTGGCCGCGCATGTGCTGGGCGGCGCCAGCTTTGGCGAACAGGGCGTCCGCGCCGCCGAGGTGATCGGCGTCGCCGGGGTCGAACACCATTTCGACGAGCGCCTGCGCGACCCCGCACTGCTCGATCGCCCGCTGCAACTCTCGCTGGATATGACAATCCAGGCCGTGGTGACCGAGGTTCTGTCCAGCGGGATGCGGATGCTGGGCGCCCGCGGTGCCAGCGCGGTGATAATGGACCCCCACAGCGGCGAGGTGATCGCCCTTGTCTCGCTGCCGGATTTCGACCCCAACAACCGCCCCCCGCCCCCGACCGAGGGCGAGCCCGCCGACAGCGTGCTCTTCAACCGCGCGGTGCAGGGGTATTACGAGCTTGGCTCGGTCATGAAATCCTTCACCGTGGCCCAGGCGCTGGACGACGGGATGCTGACCCCCGATACCATGGTGGACACCCGCAGCCCCATGCAGGTCGGCCGCTTCCGGATCAGCGATTTTCGCAATTACGGGCCGCAGCTTTCGGCCACCGATGTGATCGTGCGCTCCTCGAACGTGGGGACCGCGCGGCTGGCCCAGCAGATCGGCCCGCAGTCCCAGCGCGACTTTCTGGACAAGCTGGGTTTCCTGAGCGGCGTGCCCGTGGAACTGGCCGAGACCCTCCGCGCCCGCCCGCTGCTGCCCGGCAACTGGTCCGAACTGTCGGCCATGACCATCTCTTATGGTCACGGCCTGACCACCAGCCCGCTGCAACTGGCCGCGGGCTATTCCACGCTGGTCAATGGCGGCTATCTGGTTACGCCGACGCTGGAACGCCAGCCCGGACGCGGCGTGGGCGAGCAGGTGATATCCGAGCGCACCTCGGCGCAGATGCGCTACATGCTGCATCAGGTGGTCGAGCGCGGTACCGCCAGTTTCGCGCGCATCCCCGGCTATGCGGTGGGTGGCAAGACCGGCTCGGCCGACAAGCCAAAAGCCTCGGGCGGCGGGTATTATGAGGGCAAGGTGCTGGCCACCTTCGTGGGGGCGTTTCCCATGGACAACCCCCGCTATGTGATCGCCGTCACCCTGGATGAGCCCGAAGACACCACAGGGTCCGAGCCGCGCCGAACCGCCGGCTGGACAGCCGTGCCGGTGACCGGAGAGATCGTCCGCCGTATCGCGCCGCTGCTGGATCTGCGCCCGCGCCCTGCGTCCGAGATTGAACAGGCCATGCAGAATGCGCTAGCAGCAGCCCGGTAACGCAGCCCAACAAGATGCGGGCCAACCGGACGGGAGATACCATGGGCATGGATAGCGAAGCAAAGCGGCGGCTATCGGATCTGGGGCTCAGCCCCACACGCGGCGGGGACGCCTCGGTGACGGGGTTGAGTGTGGACAGCCGCGCCACGCGCCCGGGCCATCTGTTCGCGGCCCTGCCCGGCACCCGCATGCATGGCGGCGAATTCATCTCCTACGCCCTGCGCATGGGCGCCGCCGCCATCCTGACGGACCGGACCGGCGCGCAGATTGCCGCCGATGCGCTGGACGGGTCTGACGCCGCGCTGGTCCTGGCCGAGGATCCGCGCATGGCGCTGGCCTATGCCGCAGCCCTGTGGTTCGGGGCCCAGCCCGACTGCATGACCGCCGTCACCGGCACCAATGGCAAGACATCGGTGGCCAGCTTTACGCGTCAGATATGGATCATGCTGGACCATGCGGCGGTCAATCTGGGCACCACCGGGATCGAAGGCGCGTTTTCCGCGCCCCTGGCCCATACCACGCCGGAACCGATCACCCTGCACCGGTTGCTGGCGGAAATGGCGGGCGAAGGCGTGACCCATTGCGCGATGGAGGCCTCCAGCCACGGGCTGGAACAGCGCCGCCTGGACGGGGTGCGGCTGCGCGCGGCGGCGTTCACCAACTTCTCCCAGGATCATCTGGACTATCACGACAGCTTCGACGCCTATTTCGCCGCCAAGGCGGGGCTGTTCGCCCGCGTCCTGCCCCCGGACGGGGCGGCGGTGATCAACATGGATGACCCGCGCGGGGCCGACATGCTGGCCATCGCCGCCGACCGGGGGCAGTCCACACTGACCATAGGGCAGGACCCGGATGCCGATCTGCGTATTCTGGCCCAGCGGTTTCACGCTGCAGGGCAGGAGTTGCGTTTCAGCTATGACGGGCAGGTGCATCAGGTTCATCTGCCGCTGATCGGCGGGTTTCAGGCGGCAAATGTGCTGGTGGCGCTGGGGCTGGTGCTGGCCTGCGGCACCGCGCCCGCCGATGCCTTGCCCGTGCTGTCGCGGCTTGAAGGGGTGCGCGGGCGCATGGAACTGGCCGCACGCCGCAGCAATGGCGCCCCGGTCTTTGTCGATTACGCGCATACCCCGGCGGCGCTGGAAACCGCGCTGACGGCGCTGCGCCCGCATGTGATGGGCCGCCTGGTGGTGGTGTTTGGCGCCGGGGGCGACCGCGACCGGGGCAAGCGCCCATTGATGGGTCAGGCCGCGGCAACCCATGCCGACATCGCATATGTGACAGATGACAACCCAAGATCCGAAGATCCGGCCGCCATCCGTGTCGAAATTTTGAAAGCCTGCCCCGAGGCGAACGAGGTTCCCGACCGTGCCGAAGCGATCCTGCGCGGGGTGGATGCTCTGGGCCCGGGGGATGCCCTGCTCATCGCCGGCAAGGGCCATGAGACCGGCCAGATCATCGGCGATACGGTCTATCCGTTTGATGATGTCGAACAGGCCTCGGTCGCCGTGGCAGCCCTGGAGCGGACGGCATGAGCGCGCCCGCGGGTGTGATCGCGCTGCGCCGCCGCCGCGGAACCA
Source organism: Rhabdonatronobacter sediminivivens (assembly GCF_013415485.1). Classification (GTDB taxonomy): domain Bacteria; phylum Pseudomonadota; class Alphaproteobacteria; order Rhodobacterales; family Rhodobacteraceae; genus Rhabdonatronobacter; species Rhabdonatronobacter sediminivivens. Next base: position 120,803 of record NZ_JACBXS010000006.1, read on the forward strand.
GCGCCCGCGCGCTTGACCTGCAGGCCGATAAACGCCATTCGACCGGCCACCACCCTGAAAGGTCCTGACCCCATGCTGTTCTGGCTGACCGAATTCGCCGAGACTGTCACCGCATTCAACCTGTTCCGATACATCACCTTTCGGGCAGGCGGCGCCTTCTTCACGGCGCTGCTGTTCGGCTTCCTCTTCGGTCCGCGCCTGATTCTCATGCTTCGGTCGCGCCAGTCCAACGGCCAGCCGATCCGCGATGATGGCCCCGAAAGCCATCTGCTGACCAAGGCGGGCACGCCGACCATGGGCGGGCTGCTGATCCTCTCGGCGCTGTGTTTCGCCACCCTTCTGTGGGCGCGGCTGGACAATGGTTACGTCTGGCTGGTGCTGCTGGTCACGGTCGCATTCGGTCTGATCGGCTTTGCCGATGATCTGGCCAAGGTCAGCCGCAACTCGCACAAGGGCGTACCCGGCAAGGTGCGGCTGGGGCTGGGCTTCATCATCGGCGGGCTGGCATCGGTGGCGGCCTGGTATCTGCATCCGGATTCGCTCACCGGGCAACTGGCCGTGCCGGTGTTCAAGGATGTGCTCCTCAACATGGGGCTGTTCTTCATCCCCTTCGGCGCCTTCGTCATCGTCGGCTCGGCCAATGCGGTGAACCTGACCGACGGGCTGGACGGGTTGGCGATCATGCCGGTGATGGTCGCCGCCGGTACCCTGGGCGCCATCGCCTATGCCGTGGGGCGGGTCGATTTCACCGCCTATCTGGATGTCCACTACGTCCCCGGCGTGGGGGAGCTTCTGATCTTCAGCGCAGCACTTGCGGGCGGGGGCCTGGGCTTTCTGTGGTACAACGCGCCGCCCGCGGCGGTGTTCATGGGCGATACCGGCTCGCTTGCCCTGGGTGGCGCGCTGGGCGCCATGGCCGTGGCCATCAAGCATGAAATCGTGCTGGCCATCGTCGGCGGCATCTTCGTGATCGAAACGCTGTCGGTCATCATCCAGGTGGCGTATTTCAAGATGACCGGCAAGCGCGTCTTCCTGATGGCACCCATCCACCACCATTTCGAAAAGAAGGGTTGGGCCGAGCCGCAGATCGTCATCCGCTTCTGGATCATCAGCCTGGTGCTGGCGCTCATCGGTCTTGCCACGTTGAAAATCCGCTGAGCCCGCAGGTGCCTTCATCTTGCCCGAAATAGCGCCCGTGGCGGGGGGCTGTCCGCCGCCACGGGAACGATCAGCCCTGTTGCGGGCCGGCCAGTTGATCCCAGCATTCCAGCGCCTTGCCCGCATACATCACCGCCGGGCCGCCGCCCATCTGGATGCTCATGGCCAGCACGTCGCCCAGTTCCTCGCGCGTGGCGCCCGCCTTGATCAGGGCTTCGACATGGAAGGCGATGCAGGGCTCGCAGCGCACCGCCACGGCAATGCCAAGGGCGACAAACTCCTTCTCCTTCATGCCCAGAGTGCCGCCGTCCTTGACCCCGCGCGACAGGGCGCCAAAGCCCTTCATGGCGTCGGGGATGGTCTTGGCAAGGGTGCGGCTGCGGTTGCGGGTGTCGTTGATGAAGGCGGCGTAGTCCATACGTATTCTCCGGTGTGAATATTTCGGCGGGTGCATCGCATGGGTGCGCCGCAACAGCCTTGATCTGGATCAACCCGCTGCGCGATGGCGTCAGTCCGGGTGGCGCGCGACCAGCATCAGGTTGCCCGCGGGCATCGCGGTCCGCTCCACCGGCCCAAGGCCCCCGGCATGGAGCTGCGCTTCGACCCAGGCGACATCCTTGTAGCCGATGGCCGGGTCCTGCGCGCGCAGATGGGCGTCGAAGGCACGGTCCCCGGCGCTGACCAGCCGGCCCTCCTGCCGAAACGGGCCATAGAGGCAGAGGCACCCGCCGCGGGCCAGGGCGTGGGGCGCCTCGGCCAGCAGGGTGGCGGCGGCGGGATCGGAGATCAGGTGCAGCAGGTTGACCAGCACCACCGCATCCTGCCCGGCCCAGCCCGCCCCCCAACCCGGGGCGCAGGCGTCCAGCGCCACCGGGGCGCGCAGGTTCGGCAGGGCAGCACGCGCGGCGCGGGCGGCGATGGTCGCCAGGCGATCAGCGGCCAGGTCGGTCGGCTGCCAGATCAGACCGGGGAAGCGCGCGGCGAAGGCGACGGCATGTTGCCCGGTGCCGCTGGCCAGTTCCAGCACGCGGCCCGTCGCCGGAAAGTGCCGCGCCAGCACATCGCCGATCGGCTGCGCGTTGCGCGCGGCCGAGGGCGCGAAGGGCAGCCCATCAGGCGAGGGCGCGTTGCTGTCGGGCAGATCCAGCTTGCGGCTCATGCGAACCGCCCTGGCGAGAGTGCCGCCACGATATCGGCGGGCAGGGCGGGCGCACGCCCGGCCACCAGATCCCCCAGCAGTTGCGCGGCGGCGCAGGCAGACTGGAACCCCTGGCCGCCCTGACCCACCAGCCACAGAAAGCCGGGGTCGGCAGCATCGGGGCCGATGGCCAGCGTCCCGTCCGGCAGATAGCTGCGCAACCCGGCCCAGGTGGCCAGAACGCGGGTGACGGGGGCGGTCACCATCGCCTCATACCGCGCCAGCCCCTCGGCGATCACCATGTCATCGGCCCAGGCGTCATGGGGGTCCATGGGGTCGGCCTCGGCGGGCGAGACGATCAGCGCCCCGGCATCGCGCTTGGCATACCATGTCTCGCCCGCGCCCATGAACATGGGCCAGCCCGAGGGATCCACCCCGGCAGGCAGCGGCAGCCGCGCCATGGAGCGGCGGTAGGGCTGCAGCCCCAGCGGCGCCATCCCGGCCAGCCGCGCCACCGCATCCCCCCATGCGCCCGCCGCATTGACCAGATGGCGGGCGTCATGGGTCTGCCCCGCTGCCTGCACCTGCCAGCCATGGGGCCTGCGGCTGATGCCGGTGACCGGGGCGCGGGGCTGCAACGTGGCGCCAAGCGCGCGCGCATCACGGGCGAAATGCTGGAGCATGGCATCGGTATCCATGTCCCGCGCGGCCTGGGTGATCCCGGCCTGGGTGATTGCGGCAGGGTTCAGGATGGGGACCAGCGCCTGCGCGTCCCGGGGGCTCAGATGGTCAAGGTGAAAGGCAGCGGCATCCGCAGCGAAGGCGTCAGCATCTTCAGGGCCCGCGACCACCAGCACACCCAGCGGCGCGAGGACCCCCATCCCCTCCAGCATATCGCGGCTGGCATGGCTGAGCGCCACGGTGGCCGGGGCGCCGTAGTAAGGCTCGAACGTGGCAGCAGAGCGGCCGCTGGCGTGGTGGCCCAGGGCGTCCTCGGCTTCCAGCAGCAGGACTGACCCGAGGGGGGCGAGCGCCGCCGCCGCCGAGATCCCGGCAATACCGCCGCCGATGATGAGGAAATCATGCGTCATGGCGCTGTTGTGGCAAGGATTGATCAAAAGGAGAAGGCCCGCCGGTGCGGGCCTTCGAGAGATTTCCGAATACCGGGGGGGCTGGCCCCCGGCTTTCGGCGCGGTCCGGGGGGCTGCCCCCCCGATCCTGTTGCAGGGTCCGCCAGTGTCTGGCGGCCTCAGTTGGGGACTTCGCCGGTCATGCCCTCGACATAGAAATCCATGGTCAGCAGGTCGCCGTCGGGGGCGGTTTCGCCCTCGGCCAGCCATGCGCTGCCGTCCTGGCGGTTGATCGGGCCGGTGAAGGGATGATACTCGCCCGCCGAGATGGCTGCGATCATCTCTTCGGCCTCGGCGCGGATGTCTTCGGGGATGGCGTCATTCATCGGCGCGAAGCCGACCATGCCATCGACGATCCCGTGCCAGATATCGCCCGCTTCCCAGGTGCCGTCCATCACCGCCTGCACGCGGTCGATGTAATAGGGATCCCAGACATCGAGGATTGCGGTCAGATGCGATTCCGGGGCGAAGGCGGTCATGTCCGAAGCCTGGCCGAAGGCAAAGATGCCCTGATCCTGCGCCACGGTGACGGGGGCGGTCGAATCGGTGTGCTGCATCAGGATGTCTGCACCCTGTTCGATCAGCGCCTCGGCCGCCGCCGCCTCCTGTGCCGGATCATACCAGCTGTAGACCCAGACCACGCGGAACTCCACATCCGGGTTGACCGCCTTGGCGTGCAGATAGGCCGAGTTGATGCCCATGATCACCTCGGGGATGGGAAATGAGGCGATGTAGCCGATGGTGTTGGTCTCGGTCATCTTGCCGGCGATATGGCCGATCACGGCGCGGCCTTCGTAGAAGCGCGCATTGTAGAGACTGACGTTGTCGGCCTCCTGAATGTAGCCGGTGGCGTGTTCGAAGGCCACATCAGGGAAGCGGGCGGCCACATTGTTCACATCCGGACCATAGCCGAAGGAGGTGGCGAAGATGATATCCGTGCCCGACAGCGCCATCTGGGTCATGATGCGTTCAGCATCGGGGCCGTAGTTGACGTTCTCCACATAGGAGGTTTCGACGGCATCGCCGAAATGCTCTTCCAGCGCCTCGCGCGCCTGGTCATGGGTGAAGGTCCAGCCGTGATCGCCCACGGGGCCGATATAGATGAAGCCGGCCTTGGTGGGGTCATCGGCCATGGCCGGGAAGGCAAGGCCGGCGACAACGGCGGCCGAGGCAAGTAGATGTCTACGTTTCATGGAAGACTCCCTGTTGTGGTTGGTTTGAAACGGTTCGGCAAAGGGTCAGCCCGAGGCAAAGAACGGGCGGTTGAGCGAGCCGGGTGCCGCCAGCGAGGCGCGCGCGCGCCCCGAGGACATGATGACCAGCACCAGGATCGTTATCAGATACGGCGACATGGCCAAGTATTCGACCGGAATCCGCACGCCGACAACCTGCAGTGTCAGTTGCAGGACAAGAATTCCGCCGAAAAGATAGGCACCCAGCACCACGCGCCAGGGCCGCCAGGAGGCAAAGACCACCAGCGCCAGCGCGATCCAGCCTGCGCCTGCGGTCATGCCTTCGGTCCATTGCGGCACCCGGATCAGGCTGAGATACGCGCCCCCCAGCCCCGCGCAGGCGCCGCCAAAGGCGATGGCGAGGATGCGCACCCGGCGCACCCGGTAGCCCAGCGCATGGGCTGCATCGTGGTTTTCGCCCACCGCGCGCAGGATCAGCCCGGCACGGGTGTATTTCAGGAAATACCAGACGGCCCCCACCAGCGCGAGGCTGAGATACACCATGTAGTCATGACTGAAGACCGCGCGGCCCAGGAACGGCAGGTCCGACAGCACCGGGATGTCCAACTTCGGCGTGCGCGGTGGCTGGATGCCCACATAGCCCTGACCGATAAGCGCCGACAGCCCCAGCCCAAACAGCGTCAGCGCCAGCCCCGAAGCCACCTGATTGGCCATGAGCACCTGCGTCAGCAGCGCAAAGACCAGCGCCAGCACCGCCGCGCCCGCCGCCGCCCCCAGCATCGCCAGATACGGGTTCGAGGTCTGCACCGCAAAGACAAAGCCACAGACGGCGCCGGTGATCATCATGCCTTCGACACCCAGATTCAGGACGCCGGATTTCTCCACCACCAGCTCGCCGATGGCGGCCAGCATGATCGGGGTGGCGGCGATCATCAGCGCGGCAATCAGCGGCGCCAGCGCGATAGAGGACAGTTCGGCGCCGGTCATGCGGTGGCCTCCTTGCGGGCAAATCGTATCCGGTAGTTGGTCAGCAGGTCCACCGCCAGCAGGAAGAACAGCAGCATCCCCTGAAACACCTGGATCGAGGCCGAGGGCAGGCGCAGCATGAATTGCGCCAGTTCCCCGCCGATATAGGTCAGCGCCATCAACAGCCCCGCCAGCACGATCCCCACCGGGTGCAACCGGCCCAGAAACGCCACGATGATCGCCGTGAACCCGTAGCCCACGGCAAAGTCGATATTCACCTGCCCCGCGGGCCCCGAGACCTCGAACATCCCCGCCAGCCCGGCCAGCATCCCCGAAATCCCCAGACACAGGATCACCAGCCGCGTCGGTGCCACGCCCGCAAAGCGCGCCGCACGCGGGGCCTGCCCGGCCAGCCGCACCTGAAAGCCCAGGATATGCCGGTGCAGCAGGATATAGGCAAAGATCACCGCGATGAAGGCCGCCACCACGCCCCAGTGCATCCCCGTTCCGGCGATGATCTCGGCGTTATGGGCGGATGGATAGTGGCGCAGGTTGCGTGACCCGGGGAAGCCCGCGATATCGGGGTTGCGCATCAGCCCCAGCGACATGGCCGCCAGAATGCGCTCGGCCACATAGACCAGCAGGAGCGAGACCAGAATCTCGTTGGTGTTGAACTTCGTGCGCAGGATCGCGGGGATCATGGCCCAGGCAAAACCCCCGGCGGCGCCCGCCAGGATCATCAGCGGAAAGATATACCACCCCGGCGTGGGAAAGAAGGCCAGCGCCACGCCCGCACCGCAGAGCGCGCCGATGATATACTGTCCCTCGGCGCCGATGTTCCAGACCCCGGCGCGAAAGCCGATGGCCAGCCCGATGGCGATCAGGATCAGCGGCGCGGCCTTGATCAGCAGTTGTGGGCGCGAATAGGCGCCGAACTGTTCGGAAAACAGCGGATCGAAGAAGATCATCCGGATTGCCACGAACGGGTCCTTGCCCAGCAGTGCGAACAGGATACCCCCCGCCACCATGGTCAGCGCCACCGCCAGCAATGGCGTGGCCCAGGTCCAGGCCTTTGACGGCTGCGGGCGTTTTTCAAGCCTGAGCATGGGCCACCTCCATATCACCTGCGCCACCCAGCATCAGGCCGATCTCTTCCATGGTCAGCCCACGGGTGGGGCGCGGTGTGCCCAGCCGGCCCTCGTTCAGCGCGGCGAAGCGGTCGGCGATCTCCATGATCTCGTCCAGGTCCTGGCTGATCAGCACCACCGCGCCCCCGCGCGCGGTCAGGTCCAGCAGCGCCTGCCGGATGGCCGCGGCGGCCGAGGCATCGACCCCCCAGGTGGGCTGGTTGACCACCAGAACCTCCGGCTCCTGCGAGATTTCGCGCCCGATGACGAATTTCTGCAGGTTCCCGCCCGAAAGCGCCCGCGCAACGACATGCGGTCCCGGTGTGCGCACGTCAAAGCGCGTGATCACGGCTTCGGCAAAGCCCTGCGCGCGCGGCCAGTTGACAAAGCCGTTGCGCACCAGTTTCTGGCGCCAGGCGGCGGTCAGCAGGGCGTTTTCGGTCAGCGACATGTCCGGGGCGGCGGCATGGCCCAGCCGTTCTTCGGGGGCGGCCAGAAGGCCCATGGCCCGGCGCGCATTGGGGCCCAGATGGCCCACCGGCTCGCCCAGCATGCGCAGCGCGTCACGTTTGCTGCGCGCCTCGCCCGAAAGGGCGGCCAGAAGCTCATCCTGCCCGTTGCCTGCCACGCCACCGATGCCCAGAACCTCGCCCCGGCGCAGGGCGAAGCTGACATCCTTCAGCGTGGTGCCGAACAGATGGGCCGAGCGCAGGGTCAGGTTGCGCATCTCCAGCACGATATCGTCGCTGGCGCTGGTGTCGCGTTCGGGCTGGTGCAGGGTCTTGCCGACCATCATTTCCGCCAGTTCGCGGGCGGATTTCTGGCGCGGATCGCAGGTGGCGACCTTTTGCCCCTGCCGCAGCACCGTGGCGGTGTCGCACAGCGCGCGGATTTCCTCCAGCTTGTGCGAGATATAGAGGATCGCCGTGCCCTCATCGCGCAGCTTGCGCAGGGTGGCGAACAGGATGTCGACCTCTTGCGGGGTCAGCACGCTGGTGGGTTCGTCCATGATCAGCAGGCGGGGATTCTGCAGCAGGCAGCGCACGATCTCCACCCGCTGGCGCTCGCCGGCGGACAGTTCGCCCACCAGGCGGCCCGGGTCCAGCGGCAGGCCGTAATCCTGGCTGACCTCACGGATGCTGCGCGACAATTGGCGCCGGGGCGGCGGGTCATCCATGCCCAGCGCGATGTTTTCCGCCACATCCAGCGCATCGAAGAGCGAGAAATGCTGAAACACCATCCCCACGCCGGTCTGGCGCGCGGTGGCGGGGTTGTCGGGGGCATAGGGCTGGCCGTTCCAGGCCATGATGCCGCTGTCAGGGCGCACAAGGCCGTAGATCATCTTGACCAGGGTGGATTTCCCGGCGCCGTTCTCGCCCAGCAGCGCGTGCACTTCGCGGGGGCGGATATCGAAGCTGACATCATCATTGGCCACCACGCCGGGGTAGGCCTTGGTCAGCCCCTTGAGGCTCAGCAGGGGCTGGTCTGACATGCCGGCGTCTCCATCGCGGTGGTGCAGGGGGTCAATAGCGCGGCTGCCACACCCACCGCAATCGCCTGCGGGTGTTTTCCCAGCGCCGGGGTGCCTATTGGGCAGGCAATGCGTGCGATCTGGGCATCCGTATGGCCCAGCGCCCGCAGGCGCGCGCGGAACCGTGCCCATTTGCTGGCCGAGCCGATCAGCCCCGCGCGGCCGAAGCCGTGGTGCAGCAGCCGGTGGCACAGCTCCAGATCCAGCGCGTGGCTGTAGGTCAGGATCAGGTGTTCGGCGTCCTGCGGTGCGCGCGGGACCGCATCGGCGGGGGTGGGGACGGGCAGGGGGGTGACGCCGTGGGGCACCTCGGCCGGGAAGCGCTCCGGCGCGGTGTCCACCCAGGTGATGGCGAAATCCGGCAGGGGGGCGAGGGTCGCGGTGATCGCGCGCCCCACATGCCCGGCCCCCCAGACCCAGAGCGCGCGCGCGGGCGGGGCCACGGGTTCGGCCAGCCAGCCGGATTTCCACAGCGTTGCCGCAACGCCCTGTCCGCGTGCCGCGCGCAACGCCCGGGCCACGGCCAGCGGCATCTCGGCCCGCCCCTCAACCCGGCGCGCGTGCAGGCCGGTTTCGGGCAGGGCGGCCAGCGCCTCGGCGTCCATCCGTTCGTAAACCAGCGTAACCGCGCCCCCGCAGCATTGCCCCAGCGCCGGGCCCAGGGGGGTGCGTTCGACCTGCCGGGCACAGCCCGCTGCCAGCATCGCGCGCGCCCTTGCTGCCGCCGCGAATTCCAGCGCGCCGCCGCCGATGGTGCCGGATTGGCCGCCTGGCCAGACCAGCATTGAAGCCCCGGCCTCGCGCGGGGAGGACCCCTGATGCGCGGCGATCACCACGCGGATCACCGGGCCGTGGCGTCCGATGGCGTCGCGCAGGGCGGCGGGTATCAGGGCCATTGCCGCCCCCGCTGCCGGGCCACGGCGGCCAAGATGCGTTCGGGCGTGGCGGGCGCGTCCAGCGCCGGGTAGAGGCTGCCATCACCGCAGGCCGCCACCGCATCCGACAGCGCCATCAGCGCCGAGATGCCGTGCATCAAGGGCGGCTCGCCCACGGCCTTGGACTTGCCGATCGTCTCGGCCGGGTTCTCGGCCCCCCAGAGGGTCACGTTGAACACGCCAGGGCGGTCCGAACAGGCCGGGATCTTGTAGGTCGATGGCGCATGGGTCCGCAGCCGCCCCTGCGCGTCCCAGACCAGTTCCTCCATGGTCAACCAGCCCGCGCCCTGGACATAGCCGCCCTCGACCTGCCCGATATCAAGCGCGGGGTTCAGCGAGGTGCCGGTGTCATGCAGGATATCGGCGCGCAGGATGCGGTTCTCGCCCGTCAGGGTGTCGATGACCACCTCGGTGCAACTGACCCCATAGGCGAAATAGAAGAACGGGCGCCCGCGCCCCTTGATCCGGTCCCAGCTCAGCCCGGGCGTGCGGTAATAGCCGGTGGAGGACAGGCTGATGCGGGCCAGATAGGCCTGGGCGATGACCTCCTCGAAAGGGTAATCGGCGCCGGCGACGGTGACGCGGCCTTCGGCAAAGCGGACGGCTTCGGACGCGGTCTGGTGCTTTTCGGCCAGCATGTCGGCCAGACGGGCGCGGATGGTCAGGCAGGCGGCGCGCACCGCCATGCCGTTCAGATCCGCGCCAGAGGACGCGGCTGTGGCCGAGGTATTGGGCACCTTGGCCGTATCGGTGGCGGTGATCTTGACCCGGCCTGCATCCACGCCAAAGGCATCGGCGGCCACCTGCGCAACCTTCTGGAACAGGCCCTGGCCCATTTCCGTGCCGCCATGGTTCAGGTGGATGGACCCGTCCTGATAGACATGCACCAGCGCGCCGGCCTGATTGAGATGCGAGAGCGTGAAGGAGATCCCGAATTTCACCGGTGTCAGCGCGATCCCGCGTTTCAGCACCGGGTTGGCGGCGTTCCATTGCGCCACCCGTTCGCGGCGTGCGGCGTAATCGGCGGTCTCGGCCAGCCGGTCGGTCATCGCGTGGAGGATGAAATCGGTGACCTCCATCCCGTAGGGGGTGGTTTGCGGCGCTGGCGCGGCGGGGCTGTGGGCGGCCCCAAAGCGCCGACCCGTTCCGGGGCCGCTGCGGGCGGGGGGGCTGTCGTGGTAGTAATTGGCGCGGCGCACCGCCAACGGGTCACGGCCCAGCCGGTGCGCGATATGGTCCAGCAGCCGTTCGACCCCCAGCATGCCTTGCGGGCCGCCAAAGCCGCGAAAGGCCGTGGCGCTTTGGGTGTTGGTGCGCAGCCGGTGGCTTTCGATCCGCACATGGGGCAGGTGATAGGCGTTGTCGGCATGCAGCATGGCGCGGTCTGCCACTGGAAGCGAGAGGTCCTGCGCCCAGCCGCAGCGGGCGTATTGGGTGAAACTGACGCCCTGGATGCGCCCTTCGGCGTCCACGCCCGCGCGATAGGCGATGCGGAAGTCATGGCGCTTGCCGGTGATGATGAAATCATCGTCGCGGTCATAGCGCATCTTGCAGGGGCGCCCGGTGGCGCGGGCGGCCACGGCGCAGGCCACGGCCAGCGCGTTGCCCTGGCTTTCCTTGCCGCCAAAGCCGCCGCCCATGCGGCGCACCTCCACCCGCACGGCGGCCATGGGCAGACCCAGTGCCTCGGCCACCTTGTGCTGGATTTCGGTTGGGTGCTGGCTGGAGGCATGGATCACCATGTCGCCGCCTTCCTGCGGGAGCGCCAGGGCGGCCTGCCCTTCGAGGTAGAAATGCTCCTGCCCGCCGATCTCGATGGTCCCGTCGATCTGATGCGGGGCGGCGGCGATGGCCGCGTCCGGATCGCCCCTGGTCCAGATGCGGGGGGTGTCCTCGAACCGCGCGTCGGCGGCCAGCGCGTCGTCGATGGTCAGCAGCGCGGGCAAGGGGGTGATGTCAAGGCGCGCGCGCCGTGCGGCGCGGCGGGCGGCGTGGTGGCTGTCGGCCACCACCAGAAAGACGGGCTGGCCCGCGTAATGGACGGTGCCATCGGCCAGCAGGGGTTCGTCATGCACGCTGGGCGAGACATCATTGGCAAAGGGCAGATCGGTGGCGGTCAGCACCGCCAGCACGCCCGGGGTGCTGCGCACCGCGTCCAGATCCATTGCGGTGATCCGGCCATGGGCGATTTCGGACAGGCCAAAGCACAGATGCGCTGTCCCCGCGGGGACAGGGATGTCATCGACATAGCGCGCCGCGCCCGAGACATGCAGCGGCGCGGCATCATGGGGCAGGGGTTTTTGCAGGCTCATGGCGTGACCTCCAGCACTGAGGCGCGGATGCCCTGATCCTCCAGCCAGTAGCGGTGCAGCAGGTTACGTGCAGTTTCCAGCCGATAGGCGGCCGAGGCGCGCATGTCGTCGATGGGGGCGAAGTCCTGCGCGAAGGCCCCTTGGGCGGTGGCGATGGTGGCTTCGGTCCAGGGCTGGCCCAGCAGCGCGGCCTCGACCGCGGCGGCGCGTTTGGGGGTGGCAGCCATGCCGCCAAAGGCGATGCGCGCGGCGGTGACGGTGCCGTCGATGACGGTGATGTTGAACGCCCCGCAGAGCGCCGAGATATCCTGATCGAAGCGTTTGGATATCTTGTAGACGCGCAGGCGGTCGGGCTGGCGGGGGAGGGTGATGGCCTCGAGGAACTCACCGGGGCGGCGGTCCTGCTTGCCGTAACCGATGAAGAAATCCTCGAGCGACAGGGTGCGGCGGGTGGTGCCGTGGCGCAGGTGCAGCGTCGCGCCCAGCGCGATCAGGGGGGGCGGGCTGTCGCCGATGGGCGAGCCGTTGGCGATGTTGCCCCCCACCGTGGCGGCGTTGCGCACCTGTTCCGAGCCATAGCGGCGGATGAGTTCGGCGAAGGAGGGGTGCAGGGGGGCGATGGCGGCGCGCAGATCGGCCAGCGAGGCCATGGCGCCGATGCGGATTTCGGTGTCGGTCATGGCGATGCCGCGCAGCTCCGCCACCTGGGCCAGGAAGATCGCCGGGCGGATGTCCTGCATCCCCTTGGTCACCCAGAGGCCGACATCGGTGGCCCCTGCGACCAGCGTGGCCTCAGGGTGCGCGGCGTAGAGTGTGGCAAGTTCATCCGTGCTGCGGGGCATGTGGCAGGCGAGGGCGGGGGGCTGCCTGCCCCCGTCGCCTGACGGCGACTCCCCCGGGAGTATTTCGGGCAAGAAAATGGGGGCGGCGCGGTCCTGCGCGACCCAGTCGGGGACGGGGGCGGCCGTGGTGGCGTGGGCCGCGCGGAGGATGGGGGCGTAGCCGGTGCAGCGGCAGAGATTGCCGGCGAGTTGGTCGTCATGGTCGGTGGCGCCACTGGCGTGGGCCGTGACCATGGACATGACGAAGCCCGGGGTGCAGTAGCCGCATTGGCTGGCGTGATGGTCCACCATCGCCGTCTGCGCCGGGTGGGGGCTGTCCGGGGTGCCGATGCCTTCGACCGTGCGCACCGCCTTGCCCTGCAGTTGCGGCAGGAACAGGATGCAGGCATTGAGCGCGCGCGGGCCATCGGTGCCGGTCACCATCACCGTGCAGGCGCCGCAATCGCCCTCGTTGCAGCCCTCCTTGGTGCCGGTGAGGCCGCGATCCTCGCGCAGCCAGTCCAGCAGGGTGCGCGTGGGGTCGGTGATGGCCACGCGCATGGGCGTTCCGTTGAGCAGAAACGCAACTTCGGTCATGTCGAAAACCCGCCGCCTTCTCCCCCTGGTGAGGCTTTGCCCGGACCGCCCGATGCGGCGTAAAGCGATCCATGCGCCTTCTTCATCGGTTCAGGAAACCGGGCAATGCCGCCGCTGGCAAGGAAATTCTGTCAGGGATTGGCTGAAAGTGTTTCAATGCCGCAGGGATAATCAGCGCCCCTTTCGCGCGGGCGCGGGCAAGGCTAAGCTGGCGTCATGACAAAGATGCCCCGATTCATCCACCTGCGCCTGCATACCGAATATTCCCTTCTGGAGGGGGCGGTTCCGCTCAAGCAATTGATAAAGCAATGCGAATCGCATGGAATGCCGGCGGTGGCGGTGACCGATACCGACAACATGTTCGCCGCGCTGGAGTTTTCGGTTCAGGCTGCGGGTGCAGGCGTGCAGCCGATCATCGGCTGCCAGATCTCGGTTGCCTACGACCCCGCGTTGCCTGGCGAAAAGCAGCGCGCGCCCGCGCCTGTCGTGCTGCTGGCGCAGGATGAAGCGGGGTACATGAACCTGATGAAGCTGAACTCCTGCCTGTATCTGGCCGATACCGGGCAGGTCCCGCAGGTCTCGGTGGAGGAACTGGAGCGCCATTGCGCCGGGCTGATCTGCCTGTCAGGCGGGGCCGAGGGGGCGGTGGGCAAGCTGGTGCAAGCCGGGCAGATGCCGAAGGCGCGCGCGCTGATGGAGCGGCTGGCGGCGATCTATCCGGACCGGCTTTATGTGGAATTGCAGCGCCATGCCGATGAGGACGGGCAGATGATGGCCGCCGAGGCCGCCACCGAGCGCGCCTTTGTGGAGATGGCCTATGACATGGACCTGCCGCTGGTGGCCACCAATGACGTCCATTTCCCCGATGCGAAGATGTATGAGGCGCATGACGCGCTGCTGTGCATCAAGGACGGCGCCTATGTGGACCAGGCCGCCCCGCGCCGGCGCCTGACCCCGCAGCATTACCTGAAGACGCCCGAGGAGATGGCAGCCCTCTTCGCCGACCTGCCCGAGGCGCTGGAAAACACGGTGGAGATCGCGCGCCGCTGCGCCTTCAAGGCCGAGAAGCGCCCGCCGATCCTGCCGCGCTTTGCCGAGGATGAGGTGCAGGAGCTGCGCCGCCAGGCCAAGGAGGGGCTGGAGGCGCGGCTGGCCGTGATCCCCCATGCCGCCCCGGTGGAGGAATACCAGAAGCGGCTGGAGTTCGAGCTGGGCATCATCGAAGGCATGGGCTTTCCGGGCTATTTCCTGATCGTGGCCGATTTCATCAAATGGGCCAAGGAGCAGGACATTCCGGTGGGGCCGGGGCGCGGCTCGGGCGCGGGCTCGCTTGTGGCCTATGCGCTGACCATCACCGATCTGGACCCCTTGCGCTACAAGCTGCTGTTCGAGCGGTTCCTGAACCCCGAACGTGTCTCCATGCCCGATTTCGACATCGATTTCTGCATGGACCGGCGCGAGGAGGTGATCCGCTACACGCAAGAGAAATACGGGCGTGAGAAGGTGGGCCAGATCATCACCTTTGGCGCGCTGCTGTCCAAGGCCGCGGTGCGCGATGTGGGGCGCGTGTTGCAGATGCCGTATGGGCAGGTGGACAAGCTGTCCAAGATGATCCCGGTCGAAGGGGTGAAGCCGGTCAGCATCGAGAAAGCGCTCGCCGATGAGCCGCGCCTGCGCGAGGCCGCCCGGGCCGAGGAGGTGGTGGACCGGCTGCTGACCTATGCGCAGGCGATCGAGGGGTTGTTGCGCAACGCTTCGACCCACGCCGCGGGGGTTGTGATCGGGGACCGGCCGCTGGATGCGCTGGTGCCGCTTTATCGCGACCCGCGCGCCGACATGCCCGCGACCCAGTTCAACATGAAATGGGTGGAACAGGCCGGGCTGGTGAAGTTCGACTTTCTGGGGTTGAAGACGCTGACGGTGATCCAGAATGCCATCGACATCCTGAAGCTGCGCGGGGTGGAGGTGGATATCGAGCGTATCCCGCTCGATGATGCCAGGACCTATGAGCTGTATGCCAGCGCCAAGACGGTGGCGGTGTTCCAGGTGGAAAGCTCTGGCATGATGGATGCGCTGCGGCGGATGAAGCCCACCTGCATCGAGGATATCGTGGCGCTGGTGGCGCTGTACCGTCCCGGCCCGATGGAGAACATCCCCACCTATTGCGAGGTGAAGAACGGGCAGCGGGCGCTCGAATCCATCCACCCCTCGATCGACCATATCCTGGAGGAAACGCAAGGCATCATCGTCTATCAGGAACAGGTGATGGAGATTGCCCAGGTCATGGCGGGGTATAGCCTTGGCCAGGCGGACCTGCTGCGCCGCGCCATGGGCAAGAAGATCGCCGAGGAGATGGCCAAGGAGCGCCCGAAATTCATCAAGGGCGCCACCGAGAATGGGGTGGACGCGAAGAAAGCCGGCGAAGTCTTTGACCTGCTGGAGAAATTCGCCAACTACGGCTTCAACAAGTCGCACGCCGCCGCCTATGCGGTGGTCAGCTATCAGACGGCGTATCTGAAGGCGAATTACCCGGTGGAATTCATGGCCGGGGTGATGAATTGCGATATCCACCTGACCGACAAGCTGTCGGTCTACAAGCGCGAGGTGGACCGGCTGGGTATCCCCGTGGTCCCGCCCTGCGTGAACCGGTCCGAGGCCAATTTCACCGTGGCCGACGGGGCGCTGGTCTATGGGCTGGGGGCGCTGAAGAATGTGGGCGTGGAGGCGATGAAGATGATCGCCGCGGGCCGCGACGGGCGGGAGTTCGTCAGCCTGTTCGATCTGGCCCGGCGGGTGGATCTGAAGCGCATCGGCAAGCGCCCGCTGGAGATGCTGGCGCGCGCAGGCGCCTTTGACGTGCTGGACCGCAACCGCCGCCGGGTGTTCAACAATCTGGATACGCTGGTGGCGTGGTCAGCCTCGGTCCATGAGGCGCGGGCCTCGGCGCAGGTGTCGCTGTTCGGCGAGGCGGGCGAGGACCTGCCCGAGCCGCGCCTGAGCGATTGCGAAGACTGGCTACCCACCGAACGGCTGGGCGAGGAGCATCAGGCGGTGGGCTTTTACCTCTCGGGCCATCCGCTGGACGATTATCGGGGCGCGTTGAAACGCAAGGATGTGCTGACCCTTGCCGAAGTGACCGCCCGGGCCGAGCGTGGGCCGCTGGTGGCGCGGATCGCGGGGTCGGTCTCGGCCCGGCAGGAGCGCAAATCGGCGCGCGGCAACCGCTTTGCCTTTGTGCAGATGTCGGACCCCACCGGGCTGTTCGAGGTGACGGTGTTTTCGGAAACGCTGGAAGCCGCGCGCCAGCATCTGGAGCCCGGCGCCAATGTGGTGCTGACGGTCGAGGCCACGATGGAGGCCGACACGCTGAAGCTGCTGGCGCGCGGGGCGCAGCCGGTGGATGTGGTGGTGGCCGATGCGGGCGCGCCGGGGCTGCGCATCCATATCGACGCGCCCGAGGCGGTTTCCGCCGTGGCGCGTCTGCTGGCGCGGTTTGGCGAAAGCCCGGCGCGCGGGCGGGGGCCGATCTGTTTCTGCGTCACCGATCCGGCCACGGGGCAAGAGGTCGATGTCTCGACCGGGCAGGCCCATGCGATCACGCCGCAACTGCGCGGGGCGGTGAAATCCCTCGATGGGGTGCTGGCGGTCGAGGAGTACTGAGGCGGTGTTCGTGGCGGCCGGGGAAGGGGGGCCAGCCCCCATTGGAGTATTTTCCGGCAAGATGAAGCTGCAGGGCGGAGGCCCGGATCAGCGGCGTTCCGGGAACATCTGCTGGACGATGCCGACGAGTGCCAGGTAGAGCGTGGTGACGATCAGCCCCCAGGTAACTGCGGCGGGCTGGGCGAAATCGGCCCAGGCAGCCCAGGCGGCCAGCGCGGTCCAGACCAGCGCCACCGGCAGCGACAGGCTGCGCCAGCGTTCGGTGCGGACGGGATGGATGAATTTCAGTTGCGTGAACATCGACACCGCCAGCAATCCGACGATCAACAGGATCAGCCAGAAGCCGGGTTGGGTGGCGAAGATCACCACTGCCGCCATGTTCCAGCAGGCCGGGAACCCCTGAAACGAGTTGTCCGCGGTTTTCATCCGGCTGTCGGCGAAATAGAGCACACTGGTAAAGGTGATCACGATGATGGCGATCCAGCCGGTCCAGCCCGGCAGTAGCCCCGACTGAAACAGCGCGAAAGCCGGGATGAACACATAGGTCAGATAGTCGATGATCAGGTCCAGCAGCCCGCCGTCGATGATGGGGGCGTTCTTCTTGACCTGGTAGCGCCGCGCCAGCGGGCCGTCGATCCCGTCGACGATGAAAGCCACCACCAGCCACAGGAACATCATCGCCCAGTCCCCCTTGGCGGCCTCCAGCAGGGCCAGCATGGCGAAGACGGCGCCGGTGGCTGTGAACAGATGGACGGAATAGGCACGGACGGTCTGATTCATGGCGGTCTTTTGCGGGAAAACGCGGGTATGTGCAATCGCTCCTGTGAGCGGGTCAGGCCCTTGGGTGGGCATCGTTATAGATGCGCAACAACTGCGCGGAATCGACCGCCGTATAGACCTGCGTGGATTGCAGCGAGGCATGGCCCAGCAATTCCTGGATCGCGCGCAGATCGCCGCCCGCAGCCAGAAGATGGGTGGCAAAGGAATGGCGCAGCGCGTGGGGCGTGGCGCTGGCGGGCAGGCCCAGTTGCGCGCGGGCCTGCTCCATCACCCGGGCCACCTGGCGGCGGCTGAGCGCGCCGCCGCGGGCGGCGCGGAACAGCGGCGCGGCGGGGGCTTGCTGATGGGGGCAGGCGCGCAGATAGGCCGCGACCGCTGCCTGCGCCGCGGGCAGCACGGGCACCTGACGTTCGCGCCCACCCTTGCCGGTGATGCGCAGCGCGGGCGGCAGCGGCGCGTCGGCGCCGGTGAGGGTCAGCGCCTCGGACACGCGCAGCCCGCAGCCCCACAGCAGCGTCAGCACCGCAGCGTCGCGCAGGCCCTGCCAGTCATCGCGGTGTTGCAGGGGCACGGTGTCCAGCATGTCGCGGGCGGCTTCGGGCGACAGCGGGCGCGGCAGGCTGCGGTTGTGGCGCGGGCTGCGGGCCGAAAGGATGGCGGTGACGTCGATCCCCTCACGCTCGGCCGCCCAGCGCGCGAAGCTGCGCACTGCCGAAAGCCGCCGCGCCAGGCTGCGCGCGCCTGCGCCGCGGGCGCGTTCCCGGGCCATCCAGGCGCGCATGTCCGCCAGTTGCACCGCGCCCAGGCTGGCCAGCCCCGCAGGCCCGTCTTGATGCGTGCACCAGAAGGCCAGGAACCCGGCCACATCGGCGCGATAGGCGGCAATGGTGTTCTCCGCGGCCCCGTCCAGCGCCACCAGCCCCGCGCACCAGCGTTCCAGCGCATCGCGCATCCCCGCCGAGAGCGCCAGGCTCATGACAGCCAGCGGCGCATCGTGCGTTCGAATATCCCGGCGAAAAAGGCCAGCAGGTCGGTGCCCTGTCCGGGCTTGAACAGATGCGGGTCGTCGGAGCCCATGGCGAGCATGCCCGCCATGCGCCCTTGCCCCAGGTCCAGCTTCATCAGCGCCTCGGACCGCAGATCGACCGCGCCCGGGCCGTACAGCTGATCCGTGGCCGGGATGTTCTGGCGCAGCACCACGTTGCGGGCCGGGTGGTTGCGCCCCTGGCTCATGTAACTGGCGATGAAGCCGGGTTCGACCACGCGCAGCACATCGCCGATGCGCGCCAGCGCCGGGTCCGCCCCGCTTTCGGCGCTTTCCAGCACCAGCCGGATACTGTCCACGCGCAGGATCTCGGCCACATCGCTGCCCAGCGTATGCAGGAAGCTTTCGAACTCATCCGGGTCCAGCATGCGCAGGACGGCGCGGTGTATCTGGTTGGTGCCCGACAGGTTGTCATAGGCCGCCGCGATCACCGCGCGATGGGTTTCCTCCAACCGGTCCAGCCGCGCTTCCAGCCGCTCCATGGCCAGCCCGCGCAGGTCCACGATATTGCGGCCCATCTGCGATTCCGAAGTCGTGACAAGGGCGTGCATCAGCTCCCTGTCATCCAGAACAAGCGCCGGATCCGCGAGGATCCGGGCGCGCAAGTCATCATCTATCGCGGCTGTCCGCGCGGTGTTTGTGGGTGCCATGACTGCCCCGAAGCTGCCTCAGGTTTATTGTTTGGGCGCCACTATACCCCAGGTCAGAGAATTTTTTGACCGGTTTTTTCCCAATCCTTCATAAAAGTTGCCAATCCCGCATCGGTCAGCGGGTGGCTGGCCAGTTTGCGGATGACCTCGGGCGGGGCGGTCATCACATCGGCGCCGATGCGGGCGACATCGGCCACATGGTTCACGCTGCGGATTGACGCCGCCAGGATCTCGGTTCCGAAGCCGTAATTGTCATAGACCACGCGGATATCCTCGATCAGCTCGGTGCCGTCGATGCTGATGTCATCCAGCCGCCCGATGAAGGGCGAGATGAAGGTCGCCCCCGCCTTGGCGGCCAGAAGCGCCTGATTGACGGAAAAGCACAGGGTGACATTGACCATCTTCCCCTCGCCGGTGAGCACCTTGCAGGCCTTCAGCCCGTCCCAGGTCAGCGGCAGCTTGACGGCGATGTTGGGCGCGATCTCGGCCAGGTGGCGGCCCTCGGCGATCATCTTCTCGGCCTCCAGCGCCACCACTTCGGCGGACACCGGGCCATCGACGATGCCGCAGATTTCCTTGGTGACTTCCAGGATATCGCGCCCGGATTTCAGGATCAGCGAGGGGTTGGTGGTCACACCATCCACCATGCCCAGATCGTTCAACTCGCGGATGGCATCCACATCCGCCGTATCGACAAAGAATTTCATCGCCATGCCCCTTTGGGTTGCAGCAGGTTTCTGGGCGCGTCATACCCTAAGGCCCGTCAGCCGCAAACCCCTGATTGCCATGTCCGCGCCGGATGCGATCCCAGATTTCTTTGACGAGGGCAGGCCGATGGCGGTGCTGACCACGCAGCCGCTGGACCGGCCGCTGGACTACCGCGCGCCTGAAGGCGGCGCCTGGCTGGGCGCGCTGGTGGAGGTGCCGCTGGGCCCGCGCCGCGTGCTGGGCGTGGTCTGGGGGGCGGCGGAAAGCGATCTGCCGCTGGCAAAGCTGCGCCCGGCGATCCGGGTGCTGGACGCGGCACCGTTGCGTGCGGAATTGCGCAGTTTCCTGATGCGCGCGGCGGATTACACCATGACACCGCTGCCGGCGATGCTGCGGCTGGCCACCCGCGCGCCGGGGCTGGGCGATGGTCCGGCCATGCGCAAGCTGTTGCGCCGGGGCGACACGCTGCCCCCGCGCATGACCGATGCGCGCGCCCGGGTGCTGGCGGCCTTCGATGACTTTGGCGGCGCGGCCCTGGCGCCGGGGGAACTGGCGGCGGCCGCCGGGGTGGGGCCGGGTGTGGTGCGCGGGCTGGTCGAGGCGGGCGCGCTGGTCGAATGCGACACCCCGCGCGATGGGCCGTTGCCCCGGCTGGACCCCGCCCGCCCCGGCCCGGTGCTGAACCCCGAACAGGCGGCGGCAGCGGCGGCGCTGCGCGCCTCGGTCACGGGCGGCGCCTATGGCACCACGCTGCTGAAGGGCGTCACCGGCTCCGGCAAGACCGAAGCCTATCTGGAGGCCGTGGCCGAATGTCTGGCCCGGGGCCGTCAGGCGCTGGTCCTGCTGCCCGAGATTGCCCTGACCGCCGAATTCCTGACCCGGGTGGAGGCCCGTTTCGGCGCCCGCCCCGGCGAGTGGCATTCCGGCGTCACCCAGGCTGAGCGGCGGCGCCTGTGGCGGATGGTGGGGCAGGGGGGCGCGCAACTGGTGGTGGGGGCGCGGTCGGCCCTGTTCCTGCCGTTTCAGGACCTGGGGCTGATTGTCGTCGATGAGGAACATGACGGCTCCTACAAGCAGGAGGAGGGCGTGCTCTACAACGCCCGCGACATGGCGGTGCTGCGCGCCAGCCACGCGGGCGCGCATGTGGTGCTGGCCTCGGCCACGCCGTCGCTGGAAAGCTGGGCCAATGCCGACAGCGGCAAATACGCCCGGCTGGACCTGCCCGCACGCTTCGGTGAAAGCGTGCTGCCGGACATGCGCGCGGTGGACCTGCGGGCCGAGGAACTGCCCCCGGGGCGCTGGATATCGCCCACGCTGGTGGGGGCGGTGCAGGAGCGGGTTGCGGCGGGGGAACAGGCGCTCCTGTTCCTGAACCGGCGGGGCTATGCACCGCTGACGGTGTGCCGGGCCTGTGGCCATCAGATCGGCTGCGATGATTGCGACGCGCGCATGGTGGAACACCGCTTTCTGAACCGGCTGATGTGTCACCAGTGCGGTGCGACGAAACCGATGCCTGAAACCTGCCCGTCCTGTGGTGCGGCGGATCGTCTGGCGGCGGTGGGTCCGGGGGTCGAACGGCTGGCCGAGGAAGCCGCCGCCGTCTTTCCGGATGCGCGGGTGATGGTGCTGTCGTCGGACCTGTTCGCCTCGGCCCGGGCGTTGAAGGCGCATGTGGCGGCGATCGCGGCGGGGGAATGTGACATCATCATCGGCACGCAGCTGGTGGCCAAGGGGCACAACTTCCCCAATCTGACCCTGGTGGGGGTGATCGACGCCGATCTGGGGCTGCAGGGGTCGGACCTGCGCGCCGCCGAACGCTGCTTTCAACTGGTCCGCCAGGTGGCGGGGCGGGCCGGGCGCGCAGGCCAGCCGGGGCTGGCGCTGGTGCAGACCAGCCAGCCCGATCACCCGGTGATCCGCGCGATCCTCTCGGGCGATGACGAGGGCTTCTGGCGGGCCGAGGCGCAGGCCCGCCGCGCCGCCGCCATGCCGCCCTATGGGCGGCTGGCGGGGATCATCCTGTCAGCGCCGGGACAGGAAGAGGCGTTCGACCTTGGCCGCGCGCTGGCGGCCGGGGCGGCCCCCCTGCACGCCATAGGGGCCGAGGTCTGGGGCCCCGCGCCCGCCCCCATCGCCCGCATCCGGGGGCGCCACCGGGTGCGGCTGCTGGTCAAGGCCCCGCGCGGCGCCCGGCTGCAACCGGCGCTGCGGCAATGGCTGGCCCCGCACCGGCTGACGGGTGATCTGCGGCTGTCGGTGGATATCGATCCGCAGACGTTTTTCTGACCGGGGCGCGCTCAGCCCGTGGATTTCGCGGTCAGGGTGGTCACATGCATGTCGGGGACGACCTCGCCCTCGGTATGGCCGGTGATCCCGGCGGCATTGGCCTCGTCGGTGTCGATATGCATTTCGGTAAAGGCCTGGGGCTGCACCCGCACCAGCACCTGCGCAAAGGTCAGCGCGCGCGCGGCATGGCTGAGGTTCACATCCACCGTATCGCCATCCTCCACCCCCATGCGCGCCGCATCATCGGGGTGCATGTGGATATGGCGCGCGGCGATGATCAGCCCGTCGGTGTCGATGCTGCCCGCCGGGCCCACCAGCCGCACATGGGGCGTGCCGTCCAGATCGCCGCTCTGGCGGACGGGGGCGTCGATGCCCAGCGCAAAGCTGTCGGTGCGCGAGACCTCGACCTGGGTGCGGTTGCGCAGCGGGCCCAGGATGGCCACCCGGTCGAACCGGCCCTTGGGGCCTTCGACGGTCACGCGCTCGGCGGCGGCCCAGTTGCCGGGCTGGCGCAGGGGTTTGCCGGGGGTGAGTTCGTAGCCGGGGCCGAAAAGTGCCTCCACCGCCGCGGCATCCAGATGCACATGGCGGGCGGATACGGCCACCGGGATCGGCTGCGGGGCGGGCTTGGGCGACTTCCGTGCGGCGCCGACCTCTTGCGCGATCATCAGCTGTTCGGCGGTTTCGGTGACCAGCACCTGCACCCGCGCGCCATAGGCCTGGATCTGCGGTGCGGCATAGCCCTCCAGATCGGCAACCATGTTGCGGTCATGGTCCAGCTTCAGGCCGAGGAACTCCAGCCCGTCGCAGATCCGCCGCCGCATGGAGGGCGAGTTCTCGCCGATCCCGCCGGTAAAGACCAGCGCATCCAGCCCGCCCATGGCCGCCGCATAGGCGCCGATATACTTGCGCGCGCGATAGGCATAGATGTTGATGGCGGCCTGCGCCTCGGCGTCGCCTTCGGCAGCGCGGGCTTCGACATCGCGCATGTCCGAACTGCCGGTAAGCCCCTTCAGCCCGCTTTCGCCGTTCAGCGCGGCCTCGATCGCGTCGATCTCCAGGCCCAGCTCGCGGTGCAGATAGCCAAAGGCGCCCGGGTCCAGATCGCCGGGGCGGGTGCCCATGACCAGCCCCTCCAGCGGGGTCAGCCCCATGGAACTGTCGATGCTTTGCCCCCGGTTGATGGCACAGGCCGAGGCGCCATTGCCCAGATGCAGGCTGATCAGCCGCAGCTCGCGCAAGTCCGTATCCAGCGCCTCGGCCGCGCGGCGGGCGACATATTTGTGCGAGGTGCCGTGAAACCCGAAGCGCCGCAGCCCGGCATCGCGCCATGCCTTTGGCACCGCATAGGTGGTGGCGCGGGCGGGCTGGGACAGGTGAAAGGCGGTGTCGAACACCCCCCATTGCGGCAGGTCCGGCCAGCAGGCGCGGGCGCGGGTCACGCCTTCGACATTGGCGGGGTTGTGCAGGGGCGCCAGCGGGGTGAGGGCGGCGATCTGTTCCATGACCTCGGGCGTCAGCTCGGTGGCCTCGGTGAAGCGGGCGCCGCCATGGGCGATGCGGTGGCCGATGGCGTCCAGTCCTTCCACGCCGTGATCAGTCAGCACCTGCGGCACGGCGGCGATGGCGACGCCCAGATCGGCATGGGGTGCGCGGCCGCGCGTGCCATTGAAACTGGTATCGCAGCCGCCAGGGGTGAAGCGGTCGAAACTGCCCTTGAACACATGGCGGGTGCGGTTCAGGGGCGCGCCGGGGTCCAGATCGAACACCCCGAATTTCAGGCTCGATGAACCGGCGTTGAAGACCAGAATGCGCATGGCGCCTCCTTCGTGTTCGGTGATTGCGGCGCTATAACGGCCAGATCCACGGGATCACCAGGCTGGCCGTCAGGGCCATCAGGATATTGAGCGGAATTCCCACTTTCATGAAATCGGTGAAGCGGTAGCCGCCGGGGCCATAGACCAGCGTGTTGGTCTGATAGCCGATGGGCGTGGCAAAACTGGCCGAGGCCGCCAGCATCACCGCCACCACCAGCGGGCGCGGGTCCACCCCCAATGCCAGACCCAGACTGATGACAATGGGGGTCATCACCACCGCAACGGCATTGTTGGTTACCAACTCCGTCAGGACCGATGTCAGCACATAGACCGACAGCACCAGCAGCACCGGCGGCATCACGCCCAGCAAGGGCACGGCGGCACTGACGATCAGTGCCACCGCCCCGGAGTCCTGCAACCCCGCGCCGACGGCCAGCATGCCGAAGATCAGCGCCAACAGGCGGCCATCGATGAAGCCGAATGCCTCATCCGCATCGATGCAGCGGGTCAGCAGCACCACTGCCACACCGATTACGGCAAGCAGCAGGATCGGCGCAACGCCCAGCGCCGAAAGCGCCACGATCGCCGCCAGCGTGGCAATCACGATGGGGGCATGGCTGCGCCGATAGGCCCGGTCCGAAGGCTGGGCGATATCCACCATGTCCATATCCGTGGCCAGCCGCTGGATATCCGCCGGTGTGCCTTCCAGCAGCAGCGTGTCGCCCACACGCACGACCAGTTCATCCAGGTTGCGGCCGATGTTCTGGTTGCGCCGATGCACCGCCAGCGGATAGACGCCGTAGCGCCGCCGCAGCCGCAGCGATCCCAGCGTGCGCCCCACCATCCGGCACCCGGGCGCGATCAGCGCCTCGACCGTGCTGGTGCGGACCGATGACAGCTTCTGGATGGTCTCTGGCGCGGGCGCATCCGGGGACCGCTCGGTGGCGCGGGGGTCTTCGGCATCCTTGGGGGTGGCCACATCCTTGTTCTTCTTCAGGCCCAGGACTTCGGACATGGCGGTGCGCAGCACCACCCGGTCGCCCGCCGCCAGTTCCACCGCCCCTATGTCACGGCGCAAGGAGGCATCGCCGCGCAGCACATCGATCACCCGCGCGCCTTCGCGCTTGAACAGGTCGATGGTGTCGATGGGCCGCCCGATCAGGGATGAGTTCTCGGGGATCACCACCTCGGTAAAGAATTTCATCTTCGAGCGATCCGACAGCAAGGTGCTCAGCGAATCACGGTTCGGCAGCAGAAACCGCCCGATGGTGGCCAGGTATGTCACCCCCACCAGCGCCATCACCAGCCCCGCCAGCGTGATCTCGAATATGGTGAAAGGCGCAAGGCCCGCGTTCTGCGCCACCCCGTCCACCAGCAGGTTGGTCGAGGTTCCCACCAGCGTTATCGTGCCGCCGAAGATGGAGAAATAGCTGAGCGGGATCAGTAGTTTGGAGGCCGAGGTCTGCATCTGCCGGGCAAGCTGGATGAAGATGGGGATCATCACCACCACAATCGGCGTGTTGTTCACAAAGGCCGACAGGAACAGCGCTGTCAGCGTCAACATGCCCAGTGTCAGCACCGGGTGCTGTTTCACATGGCGCGCGGCGATCTGGGTGATCCAGTCCAGTGTGCCGGTGCGCACCAGCGCGCCAACGATCACAAAGAGCGCGGCAATGGTCCAGGGCGCGTGGTTGGAGAAGACCTCAAGCGCCATGCCATAGGGCAGGATGCCCAGCATCAGCATCACGGCGGCGCCGGAAATGGCCACGACCTCAACCGGATAAACCTCGCGCATGAAGGCGATGAACATGACGGCGACAATGAGCAGTGCCGTCACGGCTTCGACCATGGGGGGGAGGTCCAGTCCGATCATTCTGCGCCTTTTTCCAGCCGGTGTGCCACGCGGTGACCTGCAGTTGACCCCGGTTTGGCCCTGCGATTCAAGCGGATTTGCCCGGTGGCGCGGGTGGGTCGGTGCCCGGGCCGGGGCCGGGCGCGGTTTGCGGGCGGGGTTGCACCAGAAACAGACCCCCGAACAGCAGTGCCAGCGCGGTCCAGAACCAGGGCGATGGACGCTCGCCCAGCAAGAGCATCGCCCAGACCACCCCGGACGCGGTCACCACATAGGCCACCTGCGCGCCAAAGACCGCCCCGCCATGGCGCAGAATGGCCACATAGCCCGCATAGGCCAGCGATCCGCCGATGCCTGAGATCAGGATCGCCCATTCCGCCGCACCCCAGGCCGTGCCCGGCATGACCGGCGCGCCGCTAAGCGCCGCCAGCGGCAGCACCATCACCACCGCCATGGCCGTGGCGCCCAGCAATGTCTGCATCGGCCCCGCCTGCGCGCGCGAGACATTGGCGATCACCAGCCCCTCCAGCGCATAGCACATGGGCGCGATCATGCTGACCAGAACAAAGGCGGTGGCCGTGCCGGGCGGCAGGCTGGCTTCGGGCAGGATCAGAAGCGCTACGGCGCCCGCGCCAAGGGTCAGGCCGACAAAGCGTTTCCAGCGAAAGCGCTCGATCCGCAGACCCAGCGCCAGCCCCAGCGCGAAGATCGGCACCAGCGCGATGATCACGGAATGCACCGCCGCAGGCACATGCCCCAGCGCCCAGAACGCGGCCAGATGCGGCAGCACGATCCCCAGCAGCGCCACGGCCAGATACAGCGCCAGAGACGACCGGTCCAGCGGGATGCGCCAGCGCCCCCGCACCACCAGAACCGCCGCCAGCACCAACAGGCCCAGCACCGATTGCCACAGCACGATGGTCAGGGGCAGATACCCCGCCAGCCGGGCAATCCGGACCAGCGGCGCCCCGGCGCCCCAGGCTGCGCCCACCGCCAGCAACCCCGCAAGGGCCAGCAACACCGGCATCATGGGGCGCAGGGCCACGGTGGTCATGCGCGCCCCGGCCCGGGGGCAAGGGCGGCCGGGTCCGGGGTGCCCGGCTCAAACGGTGCCGGCCCCTCGGCAGGCAACCGCCCGCCCGCCCGGACGGCCATGATCTGCCGAGCCTTGCCGGTGGCGTCATCGGTTTCAACGAACACGCCGCACAGGGTCACCGGCCCCTTGGCGGGCTCGAACCGGGCCTTGCCCATGCCAGTGACAAAGCGGCGCATGGGCTCGTCCTTGGCCATGCCGATGACGCTGTCATAATCGCCGCACATGCCCGCATCGCTGAGGTAGGCCGTACCCCGCGGCAGGATCTGGGCATCGGCGGTGGGGACATGGGTATGGGTGCCCACCGCCAGGCTGGCGCGCCCGTCACACCAATGGCCCAGGGCCATCTTCTCGGAGGTGGCCTCGCAATGGATGTCGATGACCGAGGCCTGCACCCGCCCGCCGGGCGGATGGGCGCGCAGCACCGGTTCCAGCGCCGAAAACGGGTCATCGAAGGCGCGTTTCATGAACACCTGGCCCAGCACCTGCGCCACCAGCACACGCCGCCCGCCCGGCGCCTCGAACACGCCATGGCCGCGGCCCGGCGTGGCGGTCTTGGCAAAGTTCAGTGGCCGCAGGATGCGCGGTTCACTGTCGATGAATCCCAGCATGGTGCGCTGGTCAAAGGCGTGATCGCCCAGCGTCAGGCAATCCGCCCCGGCCTCCAGCAGGGACTGGGCATGTTCCGGCGACACTCCCATGCCCCCGGTGGCGTTTTCCGCGTTGACGATGATGAAATCCAGACGCCACGCAGCGCGCAGGCGGGGCAGGGCCTCGGCCACTGCTGCCCGGCCCGCGCGGCCCATCACATCGCCCAGAAACAAGATCCGCATGAGTGCTCCTGCTGTTCGCGCCAAAGCCTATGCGCGAAGCATCGGCCTGGCAATGGGCTGCGGTGCGGCATGGAGGCACCGCCCGCTGCCCGCTCGCCCGATTGACCTTGCCGCGCCCAGCGCGCAGTCTTGCCGCCATGTCGCACTGGTCCCTGACACGCTGTCCGATTCCCCATGACCCCGAAGCCGGGGCCGAGGCCCGCGCCCTGTTCCCCGACCTGCCCGCCGATCTGGCCGGGCTGATCGAGGGTGCCGCCGGGTGCAGCCCCTATCTGAAGGGCCTGATGGGCCATGAACGCGACTGGCTGCCCGGTGCGCTGGCCGATGATCCGGCGGCGGTGCTGGCCGCCGAACTGGCCGCGCTGGACCCCGAAGACAGCGCGCTCGCCGTCACGCTGCGCCGGGCCAAGCGCCGGGTGGCGCTGCTGGCGGCGCTGGCCGATCTGGGCGGCGTCTGGGACCTGGACCGCGTGACCGGCGCGCTGACCGATCTGGCCGATGCCGCCACCCGGACCGCCCTTGCGGCGGCGCTGGGCCATGAAATCCGCCGCCGCAAACTGCCCGGCGCTGCCCCTGAAGATGCCGCCACCGGCGCGGGCATGGTGGTGCTGGCCATGGGCAAGATGGGCGCGCGGGAGCTGAATTATTCCTCGGACATCGACCTGATCTGCCTGTTCGATGAAACCCGCTTCGATGCCGATGACTACCATGACGCCCGCGCCGCCTTCATCCGCGCCACGCGCCGGATGTGCGCGCTGCTGTCAGATCACACCGGCGATGGCTATGTGTTCCGCACCGATCTGCGCCTGCGCCCGGACCCGTCGGTCACCCCGGTCTGCCTGTCGATGGAGGCCGCCGAGCGGTATTACGAATCCCTTGGCCGCACATGGGAGCGCGCGGCCTATATCAAGGCCCGCCCCTGCGCCGGGGACATCGCCGCCGGGCAGCGCTTCCTGCAGGCGCTGACCCCCTTCGTCTGGCGCCGCCATCTGGATTTCGCCGCCATCCAGGACGCCCATGACATGCGCCTGCGCATTCGCGCCCACAAGGGGCTGGGCGGCGCGCTGGTCCTGGACGGGCACAACATGAAGCTGGGCCGCGGCGGCATCCGAGAGATCGAGTTCTTCACCCAGACCCGGCAGATCATCGCCGGCGGGCGCGACCCTGACCTGCGATCCTCGCGGACCGAGGACGCGCTGGCCGCCCTGGCCGCAAAGGGCTGGGTGCCCGCCGATGTGGCGCGCGAACTGGCCGAAAACTACCGCCACCACCGTGAGGTCGAGCATCGTCTGCAGATGATCCAGGACGCCCAGACCCAGACCCTGCCCAACGCGCCCGAGGGGTTCGACCGGCTGGCGCGTTTCATGGGCGCAGGGGATACCGACCGCTGGCGCAAGCGGCTCAAGACCCGTCTGGCCCGGGTGCATGACCTGACCGAAGGGTTCTTTGCCCCCGGCACCGAGACCGCGCCCGAACCGGAACTGTCCGAGTCCGCGCAGAAGATCGTGTCCGGCTGGCGCGCCTTTGCCGCGCTGCGCTCGGACCGCGCGCAGCAGATCTTTGACCGCCTGCGCCCCGAAATCCTGCGCCGAATGCAGCAGGCCGCAAACCCCGAAGAGGCGCTGATCCAGTTTGACCATTTCCTGGGCGGTCTGCCCGCGGGGGTGCAGATATTTTCCCTGTTCGAGGCCAACCCCCAGCTGATCGACCTGCTGGTGGATATCTGCGCCACCGCGCCCCGGCTGGCGGCCTATCTGTCGCGCAATTCGGGCGTGCTGGATGCGGTGATCGGCGGTGATTTCTTCGCGCCCTGGCCCGGCACCGCGGCGCTTGGCGCGGACCTGTCGGCGCGGCTGAAGGGTGTCGATGATTACGAACGCAAGCTGGATGGCGCGCGGGTCTGGGCGCGGGAATGGCATTTCCGCATCGGCGTGCACCACCTGCGCGGGCTGATCGACGCGGCCGAGGCCGGGGCCCAGTATGCGCAACTGGCCGAGGCCACGCTTGCCGCGCTCTGGCCGCATGTGGTGGCCGAATTCGCGCGCAAGCAC
Source organism: Rhabdonatronobacter sediminivivens (assembly GCF_013415485.1). Taxonomy (GTDB): domain Bacteria; phylum Pseudomonadota; class Alphaproteobacteria; order Rhodobacterales; family Rhodobacteraceae; genus Rhabdonatronobacter; species Rhabdonatronobacter sediminivivens. The sequence continues at coordinate 150,486 of NZ_JACBXS010000006.1, forward strand.
GGTCCGCCGCCGGGGCGGGGGGCGGTGGTGCTGGGCATGGGCTCGCTGGGGGCGGCGCGGCTGAATGCGGCGTCGGATCTGGATCTGATCGTGATCTATGACCCCGCGGGCGCCGAAGGCTCGGACGGACCCCGCCCGCTGGGCGCGCGGCCCTATTACGCGCGGCTGACCCAGGCCTTTGTCACCGCGATCTCGGCCCCCATGGCCGGTGGGCGGCTCTATGAGGTGGACATGCGGCTGCGCCCTTCGGGGCGGCAGGGGCCGGTGGCGACCTCGCTCGATGCCTTTCGCAACTACCAGCAGACCGAGGCCTGGACCTGGGAGCATCTGGCCCTGACCCGTGCGCGCCGCGTCGCCGGATGCGCCGATCTGGGCGCCGAGGTCGAGGCATTTCGCCGCGCGCTGCTGCCAGAGAAGGGGCGCGGGGCGGAGGTGCGCGCCGATGTCGCCGCCATGCGCGCCCGCCTGGCCGAGGCCAAGCCGGGCGACAGCCGCTGGGAGGCCAAGGACGGCCCCGGGCGGTTGCAGGATATCGAACTCGCCGCCCAGACCTGCGCGCTGCTGGCCGGTAGCCACGCCCACCGGGTCGAGGCGCAACTGCTGGCCGGACGCCGCGCCGGGGTGCTGGACCCGACCGCCGAAGCCGCGTTGCTGGAGGCGTACCGCCTGTGCTGGCGGATGCAGTGCTCCAGCCGACTGCTGGCCGACCGCGTGGGCGACCCGCAGGCGCTGGGGCAGGGCGGGCAGGCGCTGATCCTTCGCGAAACCGGCGCCGCCGATCTGGAGGCCCTGGCGCAGGCCCTGCAGGCGCAGGCCAGGGGCGCGGCGGCGGTGATTGCGGAAATGCTGGACAGTGCGCCCGCCACGGGGCAATCCTGAGCGCCGCAGCATCAGGCAACAGGACCGCCCATGGACCCGCAACAGGCCGACCCCAAGGGGCTTATCCGCGAAAGCTACAGGATTGACGGGATCACCGATGCCGAATGCCGGTCGATCCTGATCGACTGGGCGCTCAGCCTGCCAGCGGGCGCGGCCCAGTCAGACGCCATCGACGCGCTGCTGGCACACTACGGCACCGAGGCACCGGACCACCCGATGACCGCGCTGCTGCGCGAAGGTCAGAGCCCCGGCACCCCAACCCGCCGCCGCGGCGGCCGCGCGGCGCGCGTGTCCGGAGGGTAACACCCCGGTTTGCGGGCCGGAACGGAGGGCGGGTTTGCGGGCGAAGCCATCGTTCCCGAACCTCAGGGCCTTGCCTGCTTGCAAGAGGCCTTGATTGCCCGGAGAGTGGTGGTGCAATGGCGTTTTTGCGCGGGCAGAGGGATTGAAAGCACATGCCGATGGAAACCTATCTCATCTACCTGGCCGCAGTTGCCGTTTTCTTTGCGACACCGCCCGACACCAGCCAACTCCTTGTCATTTCAAACAGTATTCGCCATGGGTTGCGCCGAAGCGCCTACACCATTGTGGGCGACCTGAGCGCAAATTGCCTCCAGATGACAGCGGCCGCATTCGGTTTGGCTGCAATCATTGCAACATCCGCGACCGCTTTCATCTGGATAAAGTGGCTCGGCGTTGCCTATCTGGTCTGGATCGGACTGCAGCTGATCCTGTCAAAGGACCATTCCACTGAGGCTGAGGCGAATGCGTCCGGTGGGGCGTTTCATCTTTTCAAGCAAGGCTTTGTTGTTTCAATGGCCAACCCGTTCGCGGTCGTTTTCTTTGGCGCTCTGTTTCCGCAATTCATCGATCCCGCATCCCCTGTCTTGCCGCAACTCTTCATCCTTGGTTTGACCTATATCGTGGTCGATGGCGTGATCCTGCTGCTGTGGGGCTGGACAGGTATTCGTGCGGCCACAGCGCTGAAACGGTTTTCGTTCAACATTGTCAACAAGGTCTGCGGCAGCCTCATGATCGGTGCCGGGGTGTTGCTGGCAACTCGGGACTTGCAGCCGCAGCGTTAACAGGCTGCTGAAGAAGTCGTCTACCTCCTGTTTTTCAGGCAAGCGACCGGGAAACTGTTCCTCGGCACGCTTTCCACAAGCTCGGCCGACCATCAAGGGGCTTACGCGGCCCCGCCGGGGCCTCGGTCCCCTTGATCCCGGGAGGGCGCATTGCAACGCTGCAAAAAGCTTAGCGCATGGAGGGGCTTGGCTGGCATGAACCGCAGCAAACCCAAGGCCCCAACGCGCCCACCCGTCGCCATTGTCGCGCCCAATCTTCTTTTTCAGCAACCTGTTAAAGCTGCATCATGAAGCAGATCAGCTATACGCTGGCCAATCTGCAGACCTACGATCGCGCCAATGCTGCGCTGGCGGCGGGCGCGGAGGCGTTGATCCCAGCGGACCATGCGAACCGCCTGCAGAACGGCGAAAACGCCCTGCGCGCCTTGGCTGGTGCTCTTTCGGTTCGTCTGGATGACCTGAGCGGTAAGGCCAGCCCATTGCGGGCATGGGGGAGGCGCGCCGTCTGCGGGGATGTCCCGATGAATGTTGAAATCGGGTCGGGGCAGCGCTGCCGGGGTCATGGTTAGGCGGCCTCTGCGGTCTGGTCAACGACGGTGATGCCCGGCTCCCGATGTTTCAGAAGCGCGGCCTTGA